>NZ_JAEHBK010000001.1:0-776257 GCF_016483685.1 Bacillus cereus group sp. N8
CCCACCCGCCCCACCCGCCGCCCCGGCAGAACCAGGAGCAACAGCAGTAACAGGAGCAACGGGAGCCACGGGAGTAACAGGTCCAACGGGAGCAACGGGAGCGACGGGAGTAACAGGAGCAACGGGAGCAACGGGAGCAACGGGAGTAACAGGAGCAACGGGAGCGTCAGGTCCAACGGGAGCGACGGGAGCGACGGGAGCGACGGGAGTAACAGGTACAACGGGAGCAACGGGAGCAACAGGAGCAACAGGTACAACGGGAGCAACGGGAGTAACAGGAGCAACGGGAGCAACAGGAGCAACAGGAGATACAGGAGCAACGGGAGTAACAGGTACAAGTATAACTGCGACGTATGCATTTGCGAATAATACATCGGGTACGGCAATATCAGTATTACTTGGTGGGACAAATGTCCCGCTTCCAAATAATCAGAATATCGGTCCAGGAATTACAGTATCGGGGGGGAACACAGTATTTACGGCCGCAAATGCGGGGAATTATTATATTTCATATACAATTAATATAACGGCTTCTTTATTAGTTAGTTCGCGAATTACGATTAATGGGGCACCACTTACAGGAACTATCAACGCTCCTGCATTAGCAACGACTTCATTTAGTGCAACAATTATTACAACTCTTGCAGCGGGGAGTGCAATTAGTTTGCAGTTGTTTGGATTGTTAGCCGTTGCAACATTATCAACGAATACACCTGGTGCAGTTTTAACGATTATAAGATTAAGCTAATTAACGATAACTCTCTTATTCTTTTAAAATTAAGAGAGTTTATACATATAATAAGAAGTTAATGAAGTAAAGCATAGTTATATTAAAGTCAGAATATTATGATTGTAACGCTGTTCTGACTATAATATAATGAAAACAATCATCATGAATGAACATTCATTTATTTTAACAATTATTAGAAGGGGGAATGAGAGTGGAAAAACCTTGGTTGCAGAGTTATCCAGAGGAAATCCCAGGGACGATTTCATATGATATTCAGCCACTTCATGGATATTTAGAGAAAATGGCTTCTCGTTATCCAGAAAAGAAAGCGCTTCACTTTTTAGGTAAAGATGTTACATTTTCAGATTTCCATGACAAGGTGAAGAAATTTGCGAATTACCTTCAAAGGCTTGGTGTTGAAAAAGGTGATAGAGTTGCGATTATGCTACCAAATTGTCCGCAATCTGTAATAGGTTATTATGGTACATTGCTTGCGGGGGGAATTGTCGTACAAACGAACCCTCTTTATACAGAAAGAGAGCTTGAGTATCAACTTCATGACTCAGGGGCAAAAGTTATTCTTTGTCTTGATTTGGTGTTTCCTAGAGTTACTAACGTTCAAAAGGCTACAAGGCTTGAGCACATTATCGTAACTCGTATTGCAGATTTTTTACCTTTTCCTAAAAATTTACTTTATCCGTTTGTACAAAAAAAGCAAACAAATCTTGTTGTGAATGTGTCGGAAAGTGAAACAATCCATCTCTGGAAATCAGTAGAAAGAGAAAGTACTGCTAATGTTGAAATTCCATGTGACCCTGAAAACGATCTGGCTCTTTTGCAGTATACAGGGGGAACGACAGGATTTCCAAAAGGAGTTATGTTAACGCATAAAAATCTCGTTTCGAACACTTTAATGGGAGCGCATTGGTTATATAATTGTAAAGAAGGAGAAGAAGTAATTCTTGGTGTTCTTCCGTTTTTTCATGTGTACGGGATGACAGCTGTAATGAATTTGAGTATTATGCAAGGATATAAAATGGTTCTTATTCCGAAATTTGATATGAAAATGGTTTTTGAGGCAATTAAGAAACATAAAGTTACATTATTTCCAGGAGCACCAACTATTTATATTGCTCTTTTAAATAGCCCTCTTTTAAAAGAATACGATATTTCTTCTATTCAGGCTTGTATAAGTGGCTCTGCACCGCTTCCAGTAGAAGTACAGGAGGAGTTTGAGAGAGTTACAGGTGGTAAATTAGTAGAAGGATATGGATTAACGGAGTCATCGCCAGTTACACATGGGAACTTTTTGTGGGAAAAACGTGTGCCAGGAAGTATTGGTGTACCGTGGCCGGATACAGAGGCAATCATTATGTCACTTGAAACTGGAGAGGCATTACCTCCAGGTGAAATTGGTGAAATTGTTGTAAAGGGTCCGCAAATCATGAAAGGGTATTGGAATAAACCAGAGGAAACGGCAGCTG
This sequence comes from Bacillus cereus group sp. N8, assembly GCF_016483685.1. NCBI lineage: Bacteria > Bacillati > Bacillota > Bacilli > Caryophanales > Bacillaceae > Bacillus > Bacillus cereus group sp. N8. The sequence goes on from NZ_JAEHBK010000001.1 coordinate 2,215, forward strand.
TACTGCAAGATGGTTGGCTCCATACAGGTGATGTAGGATACATGGATGAGAATGGATTTTTCTATGTGAAAGATCGTAAGAAAGATATGATTGTTGCTAGTGGTTTTAACGTATACCCTCGTGAAGTAGAAGAGGTATTATATGAATGTGAAAAGGTGCAAGAAGTAGTAGCAATTGGCGTTCCCGATCCGTATCGAGGAGAAACTGTAAAAGCTTTTGTTGTTTTGAAAGAAGGCGCTGAGTGTTCAGAAGAAGAACTAGATCAGTTTGCACGTAAATATTTAGCAGCTTACAAAGTTCCGAAAGTATATGAGTTTCGAAGTGAGTTGCCAAAGACGACAGTCGGAAAAATTTTACGTCGTGTCCTAATAGATGAAGAGAAGAGAAAGAATGAGGATGAGCAAACGGGCTAAGGCCCTTTCTTTTTGAAAAAATAGGATTGACACTTTTCTAAATAGTCAGTATTATAAGAATATGAATGACTATTCATTCAGTCATCTTCTTGAAGGGGACAGTAAAGTGAAGAAAAATAGACCGAAATACAATCAAATTATTGATGCGGCAGTCATTGTGATTGCGGAGAATGGATACCATCAAGCGCAAGTTTCAAAAATTGCAAAGCAAGCTGGGGTAGCTGATGGCACGATTTATTTATATTTTAAAAATAAAGAAGATATATTAATATCCTTATTCCAAGAGAAGATGGGAGAATTTGTTGAAACAATTCGTCAAAAAACAGCAGGAATTGAAAGCGCTGTAGCGAAGTTATTCATGTTGGTAGAAACGCACTTCTTGCTGTTGTCGCAAAATGATCCTCTTGCTATCGTTACGCAATTAGAACTAAGACAGTCCAATCAAGACTTGCGCCTTAAAATAAATGAAGTATTAAAAGGCTACTTACAGGTTATGGATGAGATTTTAGAAACAGGTATAAAGCAAGGTGAATTCCAGGCGAATTTAAATGTTCGCGTGGCAAGACAAATGATCTTTGGAACAGTGGATGAAGTTGTGACCAATTGGGTAATGAGCGATCATAAGTATGATCTGGTCGCACTTTCGAAAACGGTACATGGGCTACTTATTGCAGCTTGTGGTTATCGTCAATAATGGGAGGGATCATGTTGAAATTCCTATCTGTAAAAGTTGAAGACCATATTGCGGTGGCGACGCTAAATCATGCGCCAGCTAATGCAATGTCTTCACAAGTTATGAATGACGTTACTGAATTAATCGATCAAGTGGAAAAGGATGATAACATTCGTGTTGTTGTTCTACATGGTGAAGGGCGTTTCTTCTCAGCTGGAGCAGATATTAAAGAATTTACATCTGTTACTGAAGCGAAGCAAGCGACAGAATTAGCGCAGCTTGGACAAGTTACGTTTGAGCGTGTTGAAAAATGTTCAAAACCAGTTATTGCGGCAATTCATGGAGCGGCACTTGGCGGCGGCCTTGAGTTTGCTATGTCTTGCCACATGCGCTTCGTAACCGAAAGTGCAAAACTTGGTTTACCTGAATTAACGCTTGGATTAATTCCTGGTTTTGCAGGTACACAGCGTTTACCGCGTTATGTTGGTAAAGCGAAAGCTTGTGAAATGATGTTAACAAGTACACCAATTACTGGTGCAGAAGCATTACAATGGGGGCTTGTTAACGGGGTATTTTCTGAGGAATCTATTTTAGAAGATACGCTTAAAATTGCAAAACAGATTGCTGGAAAAAGTCCAGCAACAACTCGTGCTGTGCTAGAGTTATTACAAACGACAAAATCGTCTCATTATTATGAAGGTGTACAGCGTGAATCACAGATTTTTGGTGAAGTGTTTACGAGTGAAGATGGAAGAGAAGGTGTAGCAGCGTTTTTAGAAAAACGTAAGCCTTCATTTAGTGGTAGGTAGTCCAATTATTTTTTTAATATAAATTAACAGAATTTTAAAATTGATAGAATCTTTCTGAAAAACAAGGGGGTAAATGGAATGAACATCTACGTACTCATGAAACGAACATTTGATACAGAAGAAAAAATCGTAATTAAAAACGGTGCAATTTATGATGGCGAAGCGGAATTCATCATCAACCCTTACGACGAATATGCGATTGAAGAAGCAATTCAAGTAAGAGATGCACAAGGTGGAGAGGTTACTGTTGTAACAGTTGGTGGCGAGGATAGTGAGAAAGAACTTCGTACTGCGTTAGCGATGGGCTGCGATAAAGCGGTATTAATCAATATTGAAGATGATGTTGAAAACGGTGATCAGTTCACGACAGCAAAAGTACTTGCTGAATATTTAAAAGATAAAGAAGTAGATTTAATTTTAGGCGGGAACGTTGCGATTGACGGCGCATCTGGACAAGTTGGTCCACGCGTGGCTGAAGCGTTAAACATTCCATACGTAACGACAATTACAAAGCTTGAAATTGACGGTACAAATGTGAAAATTGAGCGTGATGTTGAAGGAGATACAGAAGTAATCGAAACATCATTACCAGTTTTAGTAACAGCGCAACAAGGTTTAAATGAACCGCGTTATCCATCACTTCCAGGCATTATGAAAGCGAAGAAAAAGCCACTAGAAGAAGTAGAATTAGATGATTTAGATCTAGAAGAAGATGATGTGGAAGCAAAAACAAAAACAATTGAAATCTATTTGCCTCCTAAGAAAGATGCAGGAAAAGTGTTACAAGGCGAGCTGCAAGATCAAGTAAAAGAACTTGTATCGTTGCTCCATACAGAAGCGAAAGTAATCTAATAAAATACGAAATTATATATGCAGGAGGGAAAATCTATGGCTCGTAAAGTATTAGTAATGGGTGAAGTTCGTGATGGATCGCTACGTAACGTTTCGTTTGAAGCGGTAGCAGCAGCAAAAACAATTGCAGAAGGCGGTGAAGTAGTAGGTCTTCTAGTTGGAGACAGCGTTGCCTCTTTTGCAAATGAATTGATTCATTACGGTGCAGATCGCGTTGTGACAGTTGAAAATGATAAATTAAAATCATATACGTCTGATGGTTATGCGCAAGCGTTTTTAGCTGTATATGCTGAAGAAAATCCAGAAGGTATTGTATTTGGACATACAGCACTTGGTAAAGATTTATCACCAAAATTAGCAGCAAAGCTTGAAGCTGGTTTAGTTTCTGACGTAACTGCTTTAGAAGTTGAAGGTGGAAATGTTATCTTCACTCGTCCAATTTACTCTGGTAAAGCGTTCGAGAAGAAGATTGTAACAGATGGTATCTTATTTGCGACAGTGCGTCCAAATAACATTACAACGCTTGAAAAAGATGAGTCTCGCAGTGGTGATGTATCTTCTATTACAGTTGATGTAAAAGATTTACGTACAATCATTCAAGATGTCGTCCGTAAAACTGCAGAAGGTGTTGATCTTTCTGAAGCGAAAGTTATTATCGCAGGTGGACGCGGTGTGAAGAGTGAAGAAGGATTTAAACCATTAAAAGAGTTAGCTGACGTATTAGGCGGCGCTGTTGGGGCATCTCGTGGTGCTTGTGACGCTGAGTATTGTGATTACTCATTACAAATTGGTCAAACTGGTAAAGTTGTTACGCCAGACCTATACATTGCGTGCGGTATCTCTGGTGCGATTCAGCATTTAGCTGGTATGTCTAACTCAAAAATAATTGTTGCGATTAATAAAGATCCAGAGGCAAGTATCTTCAAAGTAGCTGACTATGGTATTGTTGGTGACCTATTTGAAGTTGTACCTCTTTTAACAGAAGAATTTAAAAAGTTAAAAGTACATTCATGATTTGAGTACCCTTGAGTTCTAAGTGAAGTACCCCTATATATAGAAAAAGGTGAGGGATCCCCTGTCTCTCACCTTTTTAGTATTTAATCCGTATTTTTATATAGTATAAAGGAACATTTTTTTGTTACAATACATAACGATACATATTATTCGCCACGTATATAAGTTAATGATATACTCTTGGTAGAATATACTTGAAGGAGGAAATAAAATGGCAATTGTAAACGCAAATGACCAAAGCTTCGCAGCTGAAACTAGCGAAGGTGTTGTATTATTAGATTTCTGGGCACCTTGGTGTGGACCTTGTAAAATGATCGCTCCTGTATTAGAGGAAATTGATGCAGAACTAGGCGAAAAAGTAAAAGTAGTAAAAGTAGACGTTGATGAAAACCAAGAAACTGCTCGTCAATTCGAAGTAATGAGCATTCCAGCTCTTTTCGTATTAAAAGACGGTAAAGTAGTTGATCAAGCGTTAGGTTATAAACCGAAAGAAGCGTTAGTAGAATTAGTTTCTAAACACTTCTAAAATAAAGAGGCTACCATTTGGTAGCTTTTTTTATTTTCTTTTTTATAACCTTTCAGTTACAATAAAAGAACGTATGTTGGGTGTTTTGGCATAGTATGTTTTCATGTGAAAATAAAAATGCTAAGCATGTAGAAATGGAGGGTGACGAGTGCACGAACATTTGAAAGAGAAGTTGGCTATTTTACCAGATCAACCTGGTTGTTATTTAATGAAAGATAAGCAAGGAACGGTTATATATGTCGGTAAGGCAAAAGTACTAAAAAATCGTGTGCGCTCGTACTTTACTGGTTCACATGATGGGAAAACACTTCGGCTTGTAGGAGAAATTGTTGACTTTGAATATATCGTAACCTCCTCAAATTTGGAGGCTCTTATTTTAGAGTTAAATTTAATAAAAAAGTATGATCCAAAATATAATATTCAATTAAAAGATGATAAAACATATCCTTTCATTAAAATTACAGCTGAAAAACAGCCACGCTTACTCATTACGCGAAATGTAAAAAAGGATAAAGGAAAGTATTTTGGTCCTTATCCAAATGCGCAATCAGCTCATGAAACAAAGAAATTATTAGATCGTATGTACCCGCTTCGTAAATGCTCAAATATGCCAGATAAAGTTTGCTTATATTATCATATGGGCCAATGTTTAGCGCCTTGTGTGAAAGAAGTAACGGAAGAGCAAAATAAAGAAATTGTAGATGAAATTATTAAGTTTTTAAATGGTGGACATAAAGAAGTTCGATCAGAATTAGAAACAAAGATGTATGAGGCTTCAGAGAAACTAGAGTTTGAACGGGCGAAAGAGTTGCGCGATCAAATTGCTCATATTGATGCGATTATGGAAAAACAAAAAATGATTATGAGTGACTTAGTGGACCGTGACGTGTTTGGATATGCGGTTGATAAAGGATGGATGTGTGTTCAAGTTTTCTTTGTTAGAAAAGGAAAGTTAATTGAGCGTGATGTTTCTATGTTTCCAATCTATGATGAACCAGAAGAGGGATTTTTAACGTTTATCGGTCAATTTTATGAAAAAAGTAGTCACTTTAAACCGAAGGAAATTGTCGTTCCAGGAAGTATAGATTCAGAATTAGTAGAGCGCTTTTTAGAAGTTGAAGCGACACAGCCGAAACGTGGTAAGAAAAAAGATCTTGTAGAATTAGCAAATAAAAACGCAAAAATTGCACTAGAAGAGAAATTTTACTTAATTGAACGTAATGAAGAGCGGACGGTTAAAGCCATTGATAATTTAGGGAAGCAGCTTAGTATTGAAACCCCATATCGTATTGAAGCATTTGATAACTCGAATATTCAAGGGACAAATCCCGTTTCCGCAATGATTGCTTTTATCGATGGGAAACCAGCAAAGAAAGAATATCGGAAATATAAAATTAAAACGGTTCAAGGTCCTGATGATTACGAATCTATGAGGGAAGTTGTAAGACGCCGTTATACGAGGGCGCTTAAAGAGAATTTACCTTTACCAGATTTAATCATTATTGATGGTGGAAAAGGCCATCTGGCCGCTACAAGTGATGTTCTGGAGAATGAACTCGGATTATATATTCCAATGGCAGGGCTTGTAAAAGATGACAAACATAAAACATCACATTTAATCATTGGAGATCCGCCTGAACCTGTGATGCTTGAGAGGAATAGCCAAGAATTTTATTTATTGCAACGCATTCAAGATGAAGTGCATAGATTTGCAATTACATTCCATCGCCAGTTGCACGGGAAATCGGTCATTCAATCAGCATTAGATGATATTCCAGGAATCGGCGATAAACGCAAAAAGGTATTGTTAAAACATTTTGGCTCGTTAAAAAAGATGAAAGAAGCTTCCATAGCTGAATTTGTCGAAGCGGGTATGCCGAAAAATGTTGCAGAGACGATATACACTTATTTAACAGATAAGAAGACGTTGTAGTTTACAACGTCTTCTGTTTTTTGGTATAATTTCTGAATGTTTAAAATAAACTCATCTGAATGAATATACAAAAAAGTCAACTAAACTTATATGTCTAGTTGACTGTAGGTAGATGCTACGCTTCAATGAGATCTTTAATATCCCATTTAACAAGAATTGTAATAGAGTCTGAACGTTTCTTTTGTTCTTCGTAGGACTCTGCAACGACGTTTCTTTGTCTTTGAATTTGCTCGGCGATAAATCCAGCTTCTAATTGATAAGAAGAATGTCTCTTTTGTTTTTGACGCTCAGTAATAAGCGTACCTTTAAGTTGGAACTGCATTTCACGACGTTTATGTTCAACGATGCTTAAAGTGCCCCAACCAGCTTTTTCAAAAAACTGAATGACTTCTTCAATTGTTTCTAGCGGATATTTTCTTGCAAGGTTTCTGCCGGACCAGTATAAAATACCGTCTAAATCGTTACCAATTAAATCAGGTAGTAATTCTTCACGTAGCAATTCATAAGCGAAGGCGTTCAATGAAACATCTTCTAAAGATGTTATATCGATTGTATTTTTGCTCACAATATTCCCCTCTTTCTATAGGGATTATTATATAACATTTTTCATTTATAAAAACAGATTTTTCTTTAGGGAAATCTGAATATCTAAGAAGAAAAAAAGAATTGGCAAATTATATGCAAATTATGTATACGTTTTCTTGACGCTTCGACAAAAATAGGGGTAAAATGAACTTGTTATCAAATTATGCTGAAATATTTCGAATAATTTTTTCAGTTTTTCTTATGCCAATAGTGAAAAAACATTATTGTTATAAATTAATCTGAAAACAGCAGTCAAACATTCAAGGGGGTAATGGGGACATGAAAGGCCGCGAGTATACGTTTCGTAAGTGGCACTCATTAATGGGGGTCATCCCGGTTGGTGTCTTTTTGACGCAACATCTAATTGTAAACAACTTTGCAACAAGAGGAGCAGAGGCTTTTAACAAAGCTGCAGGCTTTATGGAGCTCCTTCCATTCCGGTATGCGCTAGAAATTTTCATCATCTTTTTACCTATACTGTACCATGCTATATATGGCTTATATATTGCATTTACAGCTAAGAACAATGCGGTATCTTACGGTTATTTCCGTAACTGGATGTTCGTCTTCCAAAGAATTTCAGGTATCGTTACGCTGATTTTCATTTCTTGGCACGTCTGGGAAACTCGTATTCAAGCAATGTTAGGTAAAGAGGTAAATTATGATATGATGGCAGATATTTTAAACAACCCATTTATGTTTGGTTTCTATTTAGTTGGTGTTGTTTCAACGATTTTCCACTTTGCAAATGGACTATGGACATTCTGCATAAGCTGGGGAATTACAGTATCTCCACGTTCACAAAGAATCTCTACTTATGTAACATTAGCTATTTTCTTAGGTCTATCTTATGTAGGTGTGAGTGCATTATTAGCGTTCATCGATCCACAGCTAGCAAACCAGTAAGGAGTGGGAGAGCATGAAAGGGAAACTTATAGTAGTCGGCGGTGGCTTGGCCGGCTTAATGGCAACGATTAAAGCGGCAGAAGCAGGAGTAAATGTTGAACTATTTTCTTTAGTACCAGTAAAACGTTCACATTCTGTATGTGCCCAAGGTGGAATTAACGGTGCCGTAAATACAAAAGGTGAAGGGGATTCTCCATGGATCCACTTTGACGATACAATTTATGGTGGGGACTTCTTAGCGAACCAACCGCCAGTTAAAGCGATGTGTGAAGCAGCACCAGGTATTATTCATTTAATGGACCGCATGGGTGTTATGTTCAACCGTACGGAAGAAGGACTTCTTGATTTCCGTCGTTTTGGTGGAACACAACATCACCGTACAGCATTTGCTGGCGCAACAACTGGTCAACAATTACTATACGCATTAGATGAGCAAGTACGTCGTCATGAAGTAGCGGGACTTGTAACGAAATACGAAGGTTGGGATTTCTTACGAGCTGTTGTTGATGATGAAGGTGTGTGCCGAGGAATCGTCGCACAAGACTTACAAACTATGGAGATTAAAAGTTTCCAAGCTGATGCCGTGATTATGGCAACAGGGGGCCCTGGTATCATCTTTGGAAAATCAACTAACTCTATTATCAATACAGGTACAGCAGCATCTGCTGTATATCAACAAGGTGCATATTATGCGAACGGTGAGTTCATTCAAATCCATCCAACGGCAATTCCTGGAGACGATAAGTTACGTCTTATGAGTGAATCCGCACGTGGTGAAGGTGGGCGTGTTTGGACATATAAAGATGGTAAGCCATGGTACTTCTTAGAAGACAAATATCCAGCTTACGGAAACCTTGTACCTCGTGATATTGCAACTCGTGAAATCTTTGATGTTTGCGTAGAGCAAAAACTAGGTATTAACGGTGAAAACATGGTATATCTAGATCTTTCTCATAAAGATCCGAAAGAACTAGATATTAAACTTGGTGGAATTATTGAAATCTATGAGAAGTTTACAGGTGATGATCCTCGTAAACTACCAATGAAAATCTTCCCAGCGGTTCACTATTCAATGGGCGGACTATGGGTTGATTACAAGCAGATGACAAGTATTCCAGGTTTATTTGCAGCAGGTGAGTGTGATTATTCTATGCACGGTGGTAACCGCCTTGGTGCAAACTCACTATTATCAGCAATTTACGGTGGTATGGTAGCAGGACCAAACGCAATTGAGTATATGAAAGGTCTTTCTAAATCATCTGATGCTGTTTCATCTACTGTATATGAGCAAAATGAATTAATCGAAACAGAGAAATTTAACAATATTTTAACGCTTGATGGTAACGAAAATGCGTATGTTCTTCATAAAGAGCTTGGAGAATGGATGACAGATAACGTTACAGTAGTTCGTGAAAATAAAAAGTTACTAGAAACTGATGCGAAAATCGAAGAGTTAATGGCACGTTACAAACGCATTAACATTAACGATACAGCAAGATGGAGTAACCAAGGTGCTTCATTTACACGCCAACTTGCAAATATGTTCGAGTTAGCGCGTGTTATTACAATTGGCGCATATAACCGTAATGAAAGCCGCGGAGCGCATTACAAACCAGAATTCCCAAATCGTGATGATGCAAACTTCTTAAAAACTACGATGGCGAAATTTGAGGGAGAAGGAAAAGCACCAGCATTCCATTACGAAGAAGTGGATGTTTCATTAATTAAACCACGTAAACGTGACTATTCTTCAAAACACGATGTAGCTGCTAAGGGTGAAGAGAAGGGGGATAAACAACATGTCTGAGAAAACAATCCGCCTCATCATTACGAGACAAGATGGACCAGATGCACAAGAATTTGACCAAGAGTTTGAAATTCCGTATCGTCCAAATATGAATATTATTTCAGCGTTGATGGAAATTCGTCGTAATCCTGTTGATTCAAAAGGGAACCAAACGACTCCGATTGCATGGGATATGAACTGTTTAGAGGAAGTATGTGGTGCTTGTTCGATGGTGATTAACGGAAAACCACGTCAATCATGTACAGCTCTTATTGACCAGTTAGAACAACCAATTCGCTTAAAGCCGATGAAGACATTCCCAGTTGTACGTGACTTACAAGTTGATCGTAGCCGTATGTTTAACGCGTTAAAACGTGTTAAAGCTTGGATTCCAATCGATGGTACGTATGACCTAGGACCAGGACCAAGGATGCCAGAGAAAAAGCGTCAATGGGCATATGAACTTTCAAAATGTATGACATGTGGTGTTTGCTTAGAGTCATGTCCAAACGTAAATAGTAAATCTGACTTTATTGGACCAGCGCCGTTATCACAAGCTCGTTTATTCAACTCACATCCAACAGGTGAAATGCATAAAGCTGATCGCTTACGTGCAATTATGGGAGATGGAGGACTTGCAAACTGTGGTAACTCTCAAAACTGTGTGCAATCATGTCCGAAAGGTATTCCATTAACAACTTCAATTGCGGCATTAAACCGTGATACAACAATTCAATCGTTCAAAGATTTCTTTGGTAGCGACAATAACTATTAATAAATATTGCCTCTTCATGTTGAAGAGGCAATATTTATAACTTTATTTTTCTGTTTATTCTGTTTATTTTAAGGGCGAAAAGGAGAGGTAGCAATGAAGAGGATTTCTTATATTGAAGACTTTGAGCAATGGGAAAGTGGTTTTTCATTTTATAACCCTGTCAAAGTTCGTTTTGGTGAAGTAGATATGTTTGGGCACGTAAATAATGTCGTTGCTTTTACATATTTTGAAGAAGCACGTATCGCATTGTTTAAAGAACTGGGATTTATGCAAGAATGGACACATGAATCATCAGAAACGATGATAGTCGTCGCAGATCTACAATGCAATTTTATTAAACAAATTTATTTTGATGAGCAGTTGAAAGTATATGTAAAGGCAGGAGCGGTTGGGAATTCCTCATTAGATTTACACTATATGGTCAAAAATGCAGAAGGAGAAGTTTGTTTAGTTGGACGTGGCATGATGGTGCAAGCATCGAAAAAAACGGGAAGAGGCGAACCATGGCCTGAAGAATGGAAGGGAAAATTACTAAAATAATAGAATGAAAGAAAAATAAGAGAGCAATTTGCTCTCTTATTTTTTGTCTTCCATCGCTTCTTCTAATGTTAAATGATGTTTATATATGTATGTAGCGTATGGATTACCAACGTAGCGTAAATGCCACGGTTCATATGAATATTCTGTTGTTTCTGTTTTGTCTTCTAAGTAACGGATGACAAAGCCGAATTCATGGGCATGTTCTGCAACCCATTTTCCTTCTGCTGTTTCTCCGAAGATAGGCTCTAATTGGAATTTAGCAGATTTTGAACTAATATCCATTGCTAAACCAGTTTGATGTTCACTTGTTCCAGGAATTGCACTTACCGAATTAGCCTCAGTTTTTCCTTGGCGTTTAATATATGTATTATGTAATGACTGTTGACGTTTGTAAGAACGGTAACCTGAAACTGCTGTAAGTTCTACCCCTTCGTTTTTCGCTGCTTGGAACATTTTCTTAAGCGCATCTGCAGCATCTTTACGAAGTAATGTTTTCTCTTTATCTTTTGGATTAGTAAATGGTACGTTCGGTTTCGTTAAATCTTTTGGAATGTATCCATCTGGCAATTTACGATGTTTATTGACTAATACAAGAGCAGAATCTGGATTTGTTACAACGGAAAAATTATCATCTAGTTTCTTTTTATTATGATCAGCTTTTGGAAAAGCAGGAATCTCTTCTTTTTGATGGTTACTATGTTTTTGACTTTCGACAGCCTTCACCTCGTTTTGTAGTGGTGATTTAGAACCAAAGTAAGCGAAAGATGTGATACCGATTACAATAGTAGCGGCAGAAACAATTATTATCTTTTTCATGATGCCTTGTAATCACAGTCCTTTCTTAATAAAATATGTATCGTTTTTATTATAAGTCTAGCTTATTGAAAAAGAAATATAAGAGCCATAACGTAATAGAAATGCAAAGAAAATGTCAGAAAATGTGCGAAATTGTAGTGTTTTTTTCATATAATTCATTTCTAATCTTTCATGAAATTCATTTTTTATGTAATATATACATATAGATAGATTTAATGATTAACAAGGGTGAAGGACTTCTTGTACAGAATAGGGGTGAATGGGAATGGATTTTGCAACAATTATTGGAATCGTTTTAGGAGTATTGGCGATAGTAGTAGGAATGGTCGTCAAGGGCGCTGACGTAATGGCCTTACTGAATCCTGCCGCGGCACTAATTATTTTTGTCGGTACGTTTGCTGCAGTATGTATTGCATTTCCGATGAATCAACTAAAAAAAGTTCCAAAATTATTTAAAGTTCTTTTTGGTTCAAATAAAAAAGATTTAAGCTATGAACAGTTATTAGAGTTATTTGTTCATTGGACATCTGAGAGTAGAAAATACGGTATTTTGTCTTTAGAACAACAATTAGATGAAATTGAAGATGAGTTTCTTTTACGTGGTATGAAATTTGTGATTGATGGCGTATCCGCAGAAAATTTAGAACAAATTTTAGAAGCTGAATTAGAAGCAATTGAAGAAAGGCATGCAAAAGGAGCGGCAATTTTTTCTCAAGCTGGTACATATGCACCGACATTAGGGGTTTTAGGTGCTGTTATTGGTCTTGTAGCTGCACTTGGAAATTTAACTGATATTGAAAAGCTAGGACATGCTATTTCAGGTGCATTTATTGCAACGATTTTCGGTATCTTTTCAGGTTACGTGTTATGGCATCCATTTGCAAATAAATTAAAGCAAAAGTCTGCCGCTGAATTAGAGAAGAAGCGTTTAATTATTGATAGTTTATTAATGTTACAAGAAGGTACATATCCATTTATTATGAAAAACCGCATTTTAGGTGCGCTTTCTGCAACTGAGCGTAAAAAGCTAGAAAAAGGAGCGGAAAAAAATGCGGAGTAGGAAGAATAGAAGAAGTAAAAAGAAAAAGCATGACGAACATATTGATGAAACGTGGTTAATTCCGTATGCTGATATGCTAACGCTGTTGTTTGCATTGTTTATTGTTTTATTTGCAATGAGTAGTATAGATGCTGAGAAATTTAAACAGATGGCAGTAGCTTTTCGCAGTGAACTAGCAGGTGGAACAGGAAATAAAGAGTTTTTAAGTGATCAAAAGCCAAATGATGAAACAGGATTATCAGCAAGTGGTCTTGAGGCGGAACAAGAAAAAAAACAAGAAGAAGCTAGAGCCGAAGAAAAAAAAGAGATGGCTGAGTTAAAAGCATTACAAAAAAAGATTGATCAATATATTAATGAGAACCAATTATCCTCTGCTTTTCAAACTAAATTAACTGAAAAGGGATTAATGGTGACAATACTAGAGAATGTGCTGTTTGATTCGGGGAAAGCAGATGTAAAGTTGGAATCATTGGGAATTGCAAAAGAAATGTCTAATGTACTTGTTTCAGCAGCTCCTCGTGAAATAACTGTATCTGGTCACACTGATAATGTTCCGATTGCGAATGCAAAATTTGCATCAAACTGGGAATTGAGTACACAGCGCGCTGTGAATTTTATGCAAGTATTGCTTCAAAATAAAGAGTTGCCACCAGAAAGTTTTAGTGCAATTGGTTATGGAGAATATCGTCCAATTGATAAAAATGATACACAAGAAGGAAAGGCAAAGAATAGACGTGTGGAAGTGTTTATCTTGCCTTTAACAGAGAAGGAAAAATAAAAGAGGGTGGCTAAAGCCATCCTCTTTTATTTTGTATCAAATGATTTTAAGTTGTCGCGACGAATTTTATCTTTTTCTGTATCTGATTTTTTGAAATCATAATCATATAAAGCGCCTTCCCAATCACCATACATTGGATTCGGGAAAATAATGAATTTCTCACCAAATTGTGCTTTTGAATTTGCTACTGTTTGATTACGATCTGTTACAGATTTCCCATCAAAACCAGTGAAATCAGATAAGTTATCACCGAAGAATAAGACAATATCATGTGTTTGTGAAACGAGTTCACGGCGTTTTTCTTTTCCTTTTTCTTTTGGATCTTGTAGTAATATATGTTCTTTCGTTGCTTGAGGAGCACCTACACGCTCAAGGTTTTTAATTGTTGCATCTAGTTGGTTCGTTTTACGATTTGAGATGTAGTAAATATCTACACCTTTAGATTCTGTATATTTTAAGAAATCAATTGAGCCTGGAAGGGCCTCAGCTTCAGCCTTATTAATCCAGTCATCCCATTTGTAAGGATAGCCTTTTCCTGTTTTTACGCTCATTGCTTGATGAGGACTGTTGTCTAAAACAGTTTCATCTAAATCAAGTACGATAGCAGGTTTTTTCTCTGTCCCTTTTGCAAGAGCTGCATCAAGCTTCAATTGACCAATATTGTATCCTTGGTAGTAAAGTGCTTTCGTTTCACCAGCTGTTTGATACCATAAATCAGCCATTAATTGCTGGTCTGTTAATTTTACTTTTTCTTCTTTTGCCACTGTTTTCTCTGGTGTTCCTGAACATGCTACAAGTGATGTAGATAGAACTGCTGCAGATAATAAAGTGGTAATGCCCCTCTTCATCTTCATATGTATCCTCCTTGATGTTAGAAAATCATTTAATATTATATATCGAAAAATAATATTTTTTTTATGAACATTTGCATATTGTCTTTTGTATATATAGTAGTCTGTCCTATATTAGAAAGGTGAGTTAAATAATAATACCTGTTTTGACAAGTTGTATTGTTGTAATGACAATTATAATTGACAGAAATAAGGTTTTTATTTACAGTTTTAACTAAATGAAACAAATGATGGATTAAGTGTAGTGATACATATAAGAGAATGAAATATAGTACTATATTTCATTCTGAACAATTATAGGATTTAACAGAGAGTACGAATGATACTAAAGGGGAGGCTTTATACTTTGAGTTTACAAATTCAAAATTTAACGAAACTATTTGGAGAATCAAAAGCAGTTAACGGTTTGCAAATTTCGTTACCAAAAGGTGAAGTGCTAGGATTGCTTGGACGAAATGGTGCAGGGAAAACAACAACAATCAAGATGCTTCTTGGATTATTAACACCTAATGAAGGCTCTATTACATGGGATGGAAAAACATTTGGTAATAGCGGGGTGACAATTGGATATTTACCAGAGGAGAGAGGTTTATATACAAAAAGTAGAGTAATAGATCAATTGCGTTATTTTGGTAGATTAGAAGGAATGACGAAGAAAGAAGTAGATATTGCTATCGATCACTGGTTAGAGCGATTAGCAATACCAGAATATAAATTTAAGACGGCTGGAGAGCTTTCAAAAGGGAATCAGCAAAAAATTCAATTGATTGCTGCTCTTCTTCATGATCCAGAACTTCTTATTTTGGATGAACCATTTAGCGGACTTGATCCAGTTAATGCTGGAATGCTAGCTAGTATTATTGGAGAACAAGTACAGAGCGGAAAGACAATTATTTTATCAAGTCACCGTATGGAGCAAGTAGAGGCCTTTTGCCAACATGTATGTATTTTGAAAAAGGGTGAAGCAGTTGTAGAGGGACAGTTAAGTGATATTAAGAAGGAATACGGTTTCCGTAATTTAACGATTGAAGATATAGCAGAGAATGAAAAGGGATTAGAAGCTATACAAGTCCCGTATGAAAAACAACAAGGCCTTCTTTATGTAAAAGTACAAGACGATGCAGAAGCTCTAAAGATTTTACAACAATTGCAAGAACAAGGTGTTACCTTACGCCAATTTAAAATGTTAGAGCCGACGTTAAACGAAATCTTTGTAGAGAGGGCGAAATAAAGATGCGTAAATTTTCTCATGTATTTTCATTTTATTTTAAAGAAGCATTTTTATCTAAAAAATCATTAATTACGAGTGCGATTTTATTTTTAGTTGTGTTTGGGATTTTTGCATTTAATCATTTTACTTCAGGCGATGATAAAAATAAGGATAAAGATAAAATTGCAGTTGTAGTAGAGAGCTCCACATACAAAGTACAAAAAGAAGAGCTAAATAAGCTATTACCATCAGCAAAAATAACGGTTGGTTCAAATAATGATTTTGATAAATACCATAAACAAGTAGAAGAAGGCGATTTAGATGGTCTATTCCATGTGACGGAAAAGGATGGGGCTCCAGCGGTTACATATATGTATAATGGATTTCCAAGCCAAGCAACTTCTGCAATTATGGCAGGCTATTTAAAACAACAATATACGATGGTGACGATTGCAAAAAATAATGTTTCACCAGAAATTGCGCAGCAATTACAAGCAGAAATTCAAGTGAAGCAAGAAGCGATAAAAGATCGTACATCTTCTTTCGGAATTGCATATTTCTTTACATTTGCTTTGTATATGTTTATTGTAGCTTTCGGAAATACAATCGCAATGAATATTGCATCTGAAAAGGCGTCACGTGTAATGGAAGTAATGCTTCCGAAAGTAAAGCCACTTACGATGATGTATGCGAAAATTTTAGCGGTTGTTTCAACGGCGTTATTGCAACTTGTAATATTGGCGTGTGGTTACCTTATTCCTTATTTGCTAGGTTGGGTCGATTTAGAAAGTGCCTCATTATTTGGTGTTCCAATTGACTTTACAAAATTAGATGCAAAGGTTATAAGCATGTTTCTTGTCTATTTCATTACGGGATATTTACTTTATGCGATGATGTACGCTGCGGCTGGAGCTGTTGTGTCTAAGACAGAGGATTTACAAGCTGTATCTTTCCCGGTAATGATTTTGATTATGGCTGCATTCTTCATTAGTATTAAATCATTAAGTGATCCGAATAGTACTATTGTTGTTGTAAGTTCGTATGTTCCGTTTTTCACACCGATGGTCACCTTCTCACGGATTATAGCCGGTGAAGCAGGTATGTTAGAGATTACGATAACATTAATAGTTTTATTGGCGACAATTGGTATATTAAATGCCGTTACAAGTCGCATTTACGTAAACGGTGTAATGAATTACTCCGACAAAGTGAAATTTAAAGATTTAGCAAAATTTATAAAGCGTCAATAAGGAGAGAAAAGCATGATTTTCTAATGGAATCATGCTTTTTCTTTATGTATAAATTAAAAATAGTATATAATAATAAGAGTGGTCTTTTAATAGAATGAGTACAAAGGAGGGTGTGCAGATGGGAATTAGTAGTCGGTTTACAGTAGGTGTTCATATGCTGACGTTACTTGCGATAGATCGAAACTCTCGCTGTACCTCTGAATGGATTGCTGGTAGTGTGAATACAAATCCAGTTGTGATTCGTCGCATTACAGGAATGTTGAAGAGAGCAGGACTTGTTGATGTACAAGCTGGTAAAGGTGGTACGACACTTGCTCGTGATTTAGAAGAAATTACATTACTTGATGTATATAAAGCAGTGGAAGTAGTAGAAGAAGGACAGCTATTTTCCTTCCATGAAAATCCCAACATTGAATGTCCAGTAGGAGCTAATATTCAATCAGTATTAGAAATTATTTTGATGCAAGCGCAAGAAGCGATGGAAAACGTACTTGCAAACGTAACAGTAGACCAATTAGTTACAAATTTAAAGTCTAAAATGAAAGAATAAAAAAGCGAGCTTCCTCATAATGAGGGCTCGCCTTTTTTTATTCAGAAATATTGAAAATTCTATTTTTCAGTATTTAAAATAAATTTCCCTACAACAGCTGCTACGATACCACCAAGAATTGGTGCTACGATGAATACCCATAGTTGAGAAAGTGCTTCTCCACCAACAAATAAAGCTGGTGCGATACTACGAGCTGGGTTAACAGATGTTCCAGTTAACGGAATTCCTAATAAGTGGATTAAAACTAATGTGAAACCAATTACTAGTCCTGCTAAAGAAGAACTTCCTTTTTTACCTGTTACAGCCACGATTACTAAAATAAATACGAAAGTTAAAACGAACTCAACTAAAAATGCTCCAGATAAACCAAGAGTACCAAAACCATTTTGTCCTAAATTATCTAAAGGTGTTTTAGCAGAGCGTAAAATTGTTACTAACGTTGCAGTTCCTAATAAACCACCTAAAATTTGAGCTAATACATAATAACAAAGTTCCGTAGCGTTCATTCTTTTGTTGATGAACATAGCTACAGATACTGCTGGGTTAATGTGACATCCAGAAATTGTTCCGATACTATAAGCCATTGCGACAATAGATAGACCGAAAGCCATAGCGATTCCTAATGTTCCAATTCCTTCAATTCCGCCGCCAGTGACAGCTACTCCAGTTCCGAATAATACAAGTACAAATGTACCAATAAATTCAGCGATTGCTTTTTTTAACATAATTTACCTCCTATTAATGCGCATGAAACGTATTATAACATAGGTTTTAGTATAAACAGCCAATAAAATACTATTCTGATAAGGCGAAATAGGGGGACAATAAAAAGGGTATGGTTCATTGTTATAGAACCATACTCTTTTTTATGCCGATTTTTTCTGTTTAATGACTGGAGCAGAACGGTTTAAAATACTATTCGCAACCATTCCTAACATAATAATAATCATTCCGAATAGGGAAAGACCACCAGGGAATGAACCATTCAAGAAAATAATCTCACCAAGCACGGTAAAGACCATCGTTCCAGCTTGTGTTGCTTCAACAGCTCCAAGTAAAGCAAGATTGTCTTTTGCTAAATCAGTAGCAAAAAAGAATGTCATCGTCGCAATGACTCCAGAACATAATGCTAACAAAAAACCTTGAAGCATTTGAGTTGATGATGGAATACCAGTAGTGGCAAAGCCGTATATACCAAGGAGAATTGTAATAGGAAGACTTCCAATTGCCATTCCTAATACACGTTGGAATGTATCAAGACGTCCGCCAACAAGTTCCATCATTTTTCGATTGCCGAACGGATATAAGAATGCAGCTAATACGACAGGTAAAAAACCCGAAATGAACTGCGTCATTGTAATATGACCCGCTGCAGTTGCTTGCATACAAATTACACCAAGTAAAATAAATAATGCTACATATAAACTACGAAGTGGAATTTTTCCGCGTACAAGTTTCGTACCTGACTGTGTCTCTATTTTCACGAAAAATAGTGGTGATAAAAGTAAACCTGCTAATATCGTAACTTGCCAAGTTCCAGCAACGAGCCAAGCTGGAGAAAAAACAGCTGCGAAACTTAATAAAGAATAGAAACCAATCCCTGCAACAGAACCCCATCCAATCCACATAAATGGATGTTTTTTTAACTCTTCCCATAAACCTCTTAAGTTTTTGCGAAATAAAACGATAAGGAATAAAATAGGGAGAGCGAATAAAAAGCGGAAGGAAGCTGTCCAAGCCCAGCTTGTTCCAGATACATTCATCGCTCTATTAATAATAAAGGTTGCAGAAAAAAAGGCTGATGATAAAAGCCCTAATAATATTGCGCGCATGAAATATAACACTCCTTTTGGAAGTAAATCGTTATGTATAGTATAATATACTTAAGTGTGATAAAAGTAAACTATTTTATACTTTAAGGTGGTTTTATAGATGAAAGAAAATGAAGATATGCAAACGAAAGAAGTCATTCAGCAAGTAGGTCAGTTATTAAGACAAATTCGAAATGAAAAAAAATTAAGTTTAGAAGAGTTAGCCCAAAAAACAGGTGTGAGTAAATTAACGTTGGGAAAGATCGAAAGAGGAGAAACGAATCCGACGTTAGCTGTCATTTGGAAAATAACGAAAGGGTTATCAATTCCTTTATCGAGATTAATGGTTGTTGGAGAACCTGTAGCTGTTGCGCGCTGCGGAGAAGGATTTGCAGTAGATGTAGGACAAGCATGGCATTTAGAAACGATGTTCCGTTACACGAAAGAGACAGGGATGGAAATGCACCGTGCTTGTTTAAGAGCGAATAGTATATATGAACCGGAAGCTCATCATGAAGGTGCTATTGAGCTTGTAACGGTAATGAAAGGGAAAGTATCTATTCAAGTGGAGAATGATGTATACGAATTAAATGAGTTTGACTCTATTCAATTTGAAGCGAATAAGAAACATAGTTATAAGAATGAAGAAGATGAAGTGGCGGTATTACATTTAACGATGAAATACTCTTCGTGAAAAAATCCCCTATAGAAAAAACTATAGGGGATTTTTTATACGTTTTGTTCAAACGTATTGAATGGAGTTATTAGTAAGAGCGTGGCATAAGTAATAAACAAATGAAATAAACTAAAAAACCCGTTCCAAAACATAAAATAGCAATAACCCAAAGTATGCGAATGAGAGTAGAGCTAATATCAAAATATTCTCCTAAACCACCACATACACCAAATAACATTTTATCAGTTTCGGATTTATATAATCTTTTTGACATTGTCCAATCCACTCCTTTTTATAGCAAACTGTATACTTCTATTCTATATGGAATTTTATGAGAAGACTATGAGGTTGTATTACATTTTTTATAAAGTGAACTGTGTTTTACAATTTAGATACGGGATTATATAAACAATGAATCTAATTTATAGCGCAGTACAATAGTTTGCGATAAAAGTAAAAAAAGGCCTTAGGTAGCAAAGTTAAACCACCAAAAGGGCCTCATATTATTGTTTCATTTTATAGTTGAATTGTTGGTGTATCCAATGTGAAAACATATAACAAATACTTAGTGAAAGAGTAACCACTATACTAACCCAAATGCTCGTTAAAGGACTGATTAAGAAGTAAGTTACATAACCGGTAAGGGTACCAATAATCGAGATGAGCGGTATAATGATGCTGATTTTTTGTTTGCTGAAAATAACGAATAATATTGTGATGATAAGAGATGTATAAAGAATACCAAAGAAAAAAATAATTTCTAAAATAGAATAGTTTGTAGTAATTGTAATGAAAAAAGCTAAAAATCCGATAGTTATAGAAATAAAATGAGCTGTATATAATTTGAAATTTATTTTTGTACGTATCATCGGTATAAAATCTCGAATGAGTTTAGTAAATCCATGCATCCAAGAAATAAAACTAGAAGTTATTGCGCTTAAAGAGCCGATAACGAGTAGATAAAATAAAATGGTAAATTCTATTTTTTTTGGAAGTTGAGCTAGAAGATCGTATAAATGATCTAAGCTCCCACTAAAGATAACTATCATAATTAGAGAAGCGAACGCCAAAGGGATGGTAATCCATATAAATCCTGATAGTAGAAAAGTCGGAATGATTTTTTTCGGATGAATACGGAAAGCTTTATCCCAAGATGCAGGGCTTATTAATACTCTGCCTGTTTCGATGAGAATGCCGGCAGTAAGAAAATATATTCCATTTATATTTTCATAAAATAGCAAATACGGGTGATATAAGCGAATTCCATCGTATACATGGGTAATGCCATCTTGCACAAAAAAATAAATTGGAATAATGATCATGGTAGAAAACATTAAAACAGTTTGCATAATAGCCATTTTAGTAAATAGCTTAGCGTTACTTAACATTACGAATATTGTACAAAGGGTAATGAAAAGGAAAGAACCCAATGTATATGGAATATGGAAAAAAACATTAAGTAAAATACTAGCAACTTTCGTTTGAATGAACATACTTTCTATACTTAATAGCACAAGGAAAGAGCATACAATTATATATCCTTTGTGAGAAAGTTTATAAGATAAATAATCGTGAATGGATTCTCCTTCTGGGAATGTAGAACGTATTTTTTTTATTAAAATCCCCAATAAAATAAGCGTAAAAGGGCCAATCATCGCATAAAGAATACCAGCGATTAGCCCATAATTGATAATAGATTCAGGTAAAGCGAGCGTCGATATACTTGCGACCCATTTAGATAATAAAAGAACAGTACCAGTTCCGATACCTAATTGTAAAGGTGTAAAAGCTGAGTTGTTTTTCGTCACAATTTATCCCTCGCCTCTATATTCTTTCGGAGTCATTCCGGTCATTTTACGAAAAACAGTACTGAAATAATGCTGACTATTAAAACCAGATCGTTCAGAGATTTGAGAGATACACCAATGTGGGTGTTCCGTTAAATATTTCTGTGACATTTCAATTCGATATTGCATGATATATCCGGAAAATGAAATACCTACTTCTTCATGGAACCGTCGGCTTAAATAAGTCGGATTTGTATGTACTTTAGCTGCGATGTCTGCTAAGTGTAGTTTGTCATGAAAAGTTTCATGGATGATGTCTAATGTATCTTGAATAATACGTGAGTAGGAAGGAGTATTGGAAACACCTTTGTACTTTTGTAATATATCAATGAGTTCTTTTTCTATAATTGGCTTTGTTATGTAGTCAATAACTCCTAGACGAATAGATTGTTTTGCATAATCGAAATTTTGATATGCGGTTACGATGATGATGTCCAAGTTAGAGTTATTATTTTTTAATTTTTCACCTAGTTGTAGGCCGGATATGCCTGGAAGGTGAATATCTAAAAGTGCTAAATGAATTGAGAATTTTTCATTTATACTTAAAGCTTCATCCGCATCTAAAGCTAGATGCAGTGTCCAATTAGGAAACTGACGGTGGATAAGAAATTCTAATTGTTCCAGTTCTAGTGGTTCGTCATCTACTAATAGCACGTTCATTTTTGTATTACCTCCTCTGTGTTTTTTTCTGTGATGAAAGGCCATGTGATTTCTACTTTCGTGCCGTTCTCTTTTGTAGAGAGGAAAGAGAACGTAGTTTGTTCTTGAAAGAATAACTGAAATCGTTGTTTTATATTTTCAAGTCCGTATCCACTTTCTTCCGTATGGGAAGTAAATGGTTCGTTTTGAGTACCGTTGTCGGAGACTAGAAGTGTAATTCGGTTATTTGTATTGTATAGATGAATATTTAAAATTGCTTGACCAGCTTTTTTTTCTAGCCCATGTTTAAAGGAATTCTCAACCAACGTTTGAATAACGAAAGGTGGAATATGGGCGTTATGTAAATCTTCAGAAGAGGTAATGCTTACTGAAAGCCTTGAGCGAAATCGCATTTTTTGAATCTCAATATAATAATTCGTATAGGTTAGTTCTTCAGAAATAGGAATTAACAAATCTGTTGTTTTATATTTTCCTTTTAAAAATAGAGAAAAGATCTCGAGTGATTTGACAACTTCATCTGTTCTCTGTAGACGAGCTAAACTTAAAATTGTATTTAATGTATTGAATAAAAAATGAGGCTGAATTTGTTGAGTAAGTTGATGATATAAAGATTGTTGCAACTCTCGTTCTAGTGCTATTTTTTTCTTTTCACTTTCTAGTAAGTCGATTCGTTTTTCAAAAATAAATAAACATAATAAAATAATAGCTCCAAAAATTGGAGCTAAGACAAGTATAGTTATTAATACAGCAAATGCTTCATAAGTTAACATACATACCTCAATCTTGTTTTTTATTATTATACTAAAGTGTTGTAAATATTTCTATTATTCAGACTCAAATCAAATGATATGACAGGCTACTTTATGATCTTCACTTATAGATTGAAAACTTGGTTGCTGCGTAGCGCATTTTTCAATGGCATACGGACAACGAGTATGAAAACGACAGCCTGTTGGCGGGTTTAAAGGAGAGGGCAGGTCTCCTTTAAGTTCAATACGCTCTTTTTTCGTTCCTGCACTAATGGTAGGAATTGCTGAGAGAAGCGCTTTTGTGTAAGGGTGTTGCGGATTGTTAAAAAGAGAATGTTTATCGGCAATCTCCACAATGGTACCAAGGTACATTACAATGATGCGATCTGATATGTGACGAACGACAGCTAAGTCGTGAGAGATGAATAAATATGTTAACCCATATTGTTGTTGCAACTGCTTTAATAAATTTAATACTTGTGCTTGCACTGAAACATCTAAAGCGGAGACAGCTTCGTCACAAATGATGAGTTTTGGATTAACAGCTAAGGCGCGAGCAATTCCAATTCTTTGGCGTTGTCCGCCACTAAACTCATGTGGATAGCGCTTCACTGCATCAGGTGGAAGACCAACTTTCCCGAGTAACTCAATAACCTTTGCTTTCCTTTCTCCTTTTGGACATACGTTTTGAATGGTCATAGCTTCTTCTAAAATACTCCCTACAGTTTGCCGAGGGTTTAAAGAAGCGAAGGGATCTTGAAAAATAACTTGTAAATCTTTTCGAATCTTTCGCATTGCTGAGTTATTTAATTCTAGTAAATCCTTATCTTGAAATATAATTTTTCCACTTGTTGCTTCATCAAGGCGCAATATTGCACGCCCAGTGGTGGATTTTCCGCAACCAGATTCACCAACAATACTAACAGTTTCCTTTTCGTAAATTGTAAAGCTAATATCGTCAACCGCTTTAATATAGCTAATAGAACGCCCTAGAATTCCTTTTTTTATAGGGAAGTATTGTTTTAAGTTTTGTACTTGTAATAACTTTCGTTTATTTATTTGCGTAGCAGTAGACATTTTATAATACCTCCAATTCTTCTGAAGATGATTTATCCCAAAGGTCAGTAAACATCCAGCATCGAACTTCGCTTCCATCTTGCGTGAGTTGAAGTTCTGGAAGAGTATTGTGACATAGTTCTTTTGCATGTGTGCATCTATCAGCAAAGCGACATCCACTCGGCATATGGTATGGACTCGGTACGGACCCAGGAATAGTTTGTAATTCTTCTTGGTCTGTATCGAGTCTTGGAAGAGATTGAAGAAGTCCGATTGTATAAGGATGTTTTGGGCTAGTAAATATATGCTCGATATCTGCATATTCGACGATTTTTCCAGCGTACATAACGGCGACTCTATCGCATGTTTCTGACACGACTCCTAAGTCATGGGTGATCATGATAATCCCCATACCGAGTTGTTTTTGAAGTGATTTCATAAGTGATAATATTTGAGCTTGAATTGTTACATCAAGAGCAGTTGTTGGTTCGTCTGCAATGAGTAAATCTGGATTGCAAGCGAGTGCCATTGCAATCATAATGCGTTGTCGCATTCCTCCGCTTAGTTCATGTGGCTCTTGTTTTGCACGCTTTTCAGGAGAAGGAATTCCAACTAGTTTCAACATATCGACGGCTTTATTCCAAGCTGCTTTTTTATTTAATTTTTGATGGATACGAATTGCTTCTGCGATCTGTTCCCCAACAGAATATACTGGATTCAAAGATGTCATTGGTTCTTGGAAAATCATTGAGATTTGATTTCCACGAATTGCGCGCATTTCAGCTTCTTTTTGTTGTAATAAATCTTTTCCTTTAAATAAAATGCTGCCTTCAATTTTACTGCCGCTTTCTCGGTCGATTAATCTCATAATGGATAGAGAAGTGATACTCTTCCCACAACCAGATTCACCTACGATGCCGAGTGTTTCTCCTTTAGAAACAGAGAAATTTAAACCATCAACCGCTTTGCTTACACCTTCGTCTGTAAAGAAATGTGTTTTTAAATCTTTAACTTGTAATATCTCTTCCTTTTTATTCATGTTTGTGCACCCCCCTTAATTAAGTTCAATACGTTTATTGAAATGACGGTATAAAATATCAACAATAAGATTGACTAGAACAAAGATGACCGAGGCGATTAATACGCCCCCTTGTAACATTGGTAAGTCTCTCATTCGGATAGCGTCCACAATCAATCTTCCAAGTCCATTTATAGCAAAAACTGATTCTACTAAAACTGTACCGCCTAAAAGAGCACCAAATTGTAATCCAACAACAGTAATAACGGGAATTAATGCGTTCCTCAAAGCGTGTTTATATATAACGACTCTTTCTTTTACCCCTTTCGCTCTTGCTGTTCGTATATAATCTTGGCGTATAACATCAAGCATACTTGAGCGAGTCATACGTGCTACAATTGCTGCGCCGGATGCACCTAGTGTAAGTGCTGGTAAAACCATGTGCATCCAAGTTCCCCAACCAGAAACGGGGAATATTTGAATTTGGACAGAGAAGTAGAAAATGAGCATAAGTCCAAACCAAAAGCTTGGTAATGAGACACCTAACAAAGCGATAATCATAATAGAAACATCTGTCCAAGAATATTGCTTTGTAGCAGAGATGATGCCAGCAATCATCCCAATTACAACTGTAATGACGATACTACACAGTGCGAGTTCAATAGTGATTGGAAGGCGAATTAATACTTCGTCTAACACTGGGCGATTAGAACGAATCGAAACCCCAAAGTCGCCTTGTAATATATTTCCGATATAAGAGAAATATTGCATGATAAAAGGTTTGTCCAATCCTAATTGGTGACGTATTTGCTGGACAGTTTCTTTTGATGCTCCTTCACCAGCAATAAGGAGAGCTGGATCACCGGGTACCATTTGCATAATTAAGAAAACAACGAATACAACGCCGAAAAGAACGGGAATTAATTGTAGTATTCTACGAAATATAAACATTAGCATGTATAATGCCCCTTTCTATTTTTTAAGTCTCGGATCTAGTGCATCACGTAATCCGTCACCAAACATGTTTAAACCGATTACGAGTGTAGACATTGCGATTCCAGGAAACATTGCAATATGTGGTGCGGTAAATAAAAAGTCGCGTCCATTACTTAACATGGCACCCCATTCAGGTGAAGGTGGTTGCGCTCCAAGTCCTAAAAATGATAATCCAGCTGCAGATAAAATTGCTGTAGCTAAGCGTAAAGTAGCTTGGACGATAATAGGTGATAAGATGTTAGGGAATATGTGTTTCATAATAATAGTAAAATCATTTGCCCCTAGTGCTCTTATAGCATCGATATACTCTAATTTTTTTACTGTTAATGTAGAAGCTCTAACGATACGAGCGAACATAGGGATTGAGAAAAAGCCAATAGCGATAATTACGTTCACAAGACTTGGTCCTAGTGCGCCTACAATGGCAAGAGCAAGTAAAATACCAGGGAAAGCTAGCATAATATCAATGATTCGCATAATAATTGTGTCAAACCATCCACCGTAATAACCAGAAATGATACCAAGAATAATGCCGAACAATGCCCCTATAAATACAGAAGAAAATCCAACAAGTAATGAAAGGCGTGTCCCGTGTAAAAGGCGGCTTAAAATATCTCTACCTTTATCATCTGTTCCCATCCAATGTTCCATAGATGGTGGTTGTAATTTGTTAACTAACTGAATGTCAAATGGATTATAGGGTGCTAACAATGGGGCAAATATAGCTATTAAAATATAGAAAAGAACGATACTACCCCCGATAAATGCCATCTTATTTTTTTTCAGTTTTCGATAGCTAATGATCCATTTCGATGTGTTCTTCGTTTGAATCGTTTGTAAAGAAGTATTTTCTTCTTTAGAAAGACGAACTTCCATTTTTCATACCTCCCTTTCTTTATGATTAAATTATCAGAAAATTAAAATGAGTCAACGAGTTTAAAACAATAAGTAAAGAAAGTGCAAATAGAAGTAAAGATGTTTCAAAAAAATTCAGAAAATTCAATTAGTAAAGAAAGTGCAAATAGAAGTAAAGATGTTTAAAAACTTTTTCTGCAAAGTTATTTATAATTACAAATACATAGACGAAATTGAAAAAGAGAGGGTGGTGGAATGATCTGCTATTAGAAAGTAGGGGATAGAAAGCTAGATGTAAGGTTTCGCTTTAGGATGTAGAGATAAAAGAAAGTGGAGGGGGAAGGGCGATGAGATTCAAAAGGGGACTTGTGATTTGTTTTATCACAATTTTATGTCTTTCAGTTTTTCTAGCGGGGTGTTCATCTAATACGAAGACAGGAAATGAAGGGTCAGGAAGCAAAGGGACAAAAGAAGGCGGCGTTTTAACAATTGCTAGACTGTCAGATGCTGATAATTTAGATCCGCATTTTATTACAAACATCCCTTCCGCAAGTGTTGTGTACCATAAAGTGTATGAAAATCTTGTACAACGAGATAAAAACATGGATTTTAAGCCGATGTTAGCAAAGGAATGGAAACAAATTGATGATTTAAATTGGGAATTTAAGTTGCAACAAGGAGTGACATTCCAAGATGGTGCACCATTTAATGCTGAGGCAGTAAAGAAAAACTTTGAACGTGTATTAGACCCGAAAGTAGGTTCAAATCGAGCAACTGTTTATTCCATGATCCAAGAAATAAAAGTAATTGATGAATACACAGTACAGTTCGTATTGAAATACCCATACTCACCTCTTTTATCTATTTTCGCAAGTAATGAAGGAAGTATTTTAAGTCCGAAAGCAATTGATGAAAAAGGAAAAGGTTTAGCCCAGCATCCAGTTGGGACAGGTCCATATACTTTTAAGTCATGGAAACCAGGTGAAGAAATTCGCCTTGAGAAGAATAAAAATTATTGGGGTGAAAAAACAAAGGTTGATGAAGTTGTATTCAAAGTAGTACCAGAAGATGCAACACGTATTGGAATGATTGAAACTAGTGAAGCTCACATTGCAGAGAATTTACCTGTAACTGAGGTAGAGCGTGTGAAAAATTCACCATCCATGGAGTTAATTGAAAATGAAGGTTTAGGTGTAGAATATATTGGCTTTAATGTACAGAAAAAGCCATTTGACAACCCGCTCGTTCGTCAAGCGATTGCACATGCGATTGAAACGAAAGGGATTTTAAAAGGGGTATATAACAATGTTGGGACTGAAGTGAACTCTGTAATGACTCCTAAAGTATTCGGTTATACGAAAGACGTAAAAGGATATAAGTATGACATTAATACTGCAAAAAAATTATTAGCAGAGGCTGGCTATCCAAATGGGTTTAAAACAACAATTTGGACGAATGACAGCAAAGTTAGAATGGCGTTAGTGGAAGTAATTCAATCTCAATTAAAAGGGATTGGCGTTGATGTAGAAATTAAAGTTATGGAATATGGTGCGTTTTTAGCTGCAACGAATAAATCAGAACATGCGATGTTTGTTGGAGGATGGGGAAATGCAACAGGTGATGGTGACTATAATCAATATAATTTATTCCATTCTAGTTCACACGGAGCAACTGGTAACCAATTCTTCTATAGTAATCCGGAAGTAGATAAATTAATAGAAGAGGCTAGAAAAGAAAAAGATGAGACGAAGAGAAAAGAATTGTATAAACAGTTACAAGAAATTGAATTAAAAGATGCTTTATTAGTACCAATTCGAGGGATTAATCATATTGCCGCAACTACGAAAAATATAAAAGGATTTTGGATTGATCCATCTGGGTATTTGCGACTGGAAGGTGTAGAACTACAGTAAAATAGGAAATTCTATCAGTGTATAACATTATTTTACACTGATAGAAATTTTTATCTATTTTTGTTTCATTTGTAAAGTAGAAAAATCATATTGCGAAGGGAGATTGACAAAGTGAGTGTAAAATCACAATATTGGTTAACGAATGTGAAACTTGAATGTGGGTACGTATATGAGGAATCGCGAATTACAAATACAGAAACAGAGATTTGTAGTTTGTTTATTGAAGATGGAAAGATTACGAAGATATTACCTGGAATTGTATCGGAACAAGATGGTGAAGTAGTAAATGCAAATGGTTTACTGGCATTACCAGCATTTGAAGAAATGCATATTCATATTGATAAAACGTATTATGGTGGACCGTGGAAAGCATGTACACCAGTAAAAAGTATATTCACTCGCATTCATGAGGAGCAAACTATTCTTCCGAAGCAATTAGAAACTGCAAAGAGTAGAGCGGAGAAAATGTTACAATTACTTCTTGAAAATGGAGCGACAAATATTCGAACACATTGCAATATTGATACTGTAATTGGTCTTGGGAATTTAGAAGCAACGATTGCGGCGCTAGAAACATATAAAGACAAGTTATCAGCAAAAATTGTAGCATTCCCGCAACACGGTTTGTTACGAAGTAATTCCGTAGGGCTTGTAAAAGATGCTATGCGTATGGGAGCTCATTTAGTAGGTGGAGTAGACCCAGCTACAGTAGACGGTAATATTGAAAAATCATTAAATACAATTATGGATATTGCAGTAGAGTTTGATTCAGACATTGATATTCATTTACATGACGCGGATCAACTTGGAATATTTACAATGAAGAGATTAGCTGCGTTAACAGAAGAAGCAGGGTGGCAAGGAAGAGTTACAATTAGTCATGCTCTCGGACTTGGAGATGTATCCGTAGAAGAAGCGGAGGAAATGGCTGAACGACTTGCGGCATTAGGCATTGATATAACGTCAACAGTTCCAATTAGTAGACATGTAATTCCAGTTCCGTTATTAAATCGTAAAGGTGTAAAAGTTTCACTAGGAAACGATAGTATAACTGATCATTGGTCTCCATTTGGAACAGGAGATATGTTGCAAAAGGCAAATTGTCTAGCGGAGAGATTTAGATGGATTGACGAGCGCTCTTTGGGGAAAGCAATTCAGTTTATTACGGGTGGGAAATCTATATTAGATGATCAAGGAAATCGTCAATGGCCAAAAATTGGGGATGAAGCAAATATCGTCTTTACAGAAGCGTCATGTTCAGCCGAGGTAGTAGCAAGACAAACAGAGCGCTGTGCTGTTTTATATAAAGGAAATGTTGTTGCTGGTAGTTTGCAAAAAACGGCTATAAATAATCTTGTTTGAGAGGATGATTGAAATGCAAAATGTGTATTGGTTAACGAATGTACGATTAGAAACAGGTTACAAGTTTAATAATGAAGTAGTTACAGGTACAGAAACAGCTTTGCATCATTTACTCATACAGGATGGAAAGATTGAGAAGATTGTACTTGCGGATGTACCGCTTCAAACAGAATATGAAACGAAAGATGCGAAAGAATTGCTTGTTCTTCCGTCGTTTGTGGAAAATCATTTTCACCTTGATAAAACAAAACTTGGTGGCCCATGGGAAGCGTGCATACCAGTAAAAAATATTATTGAGAGATTAGAGTTAGAACAGCAGGAGTTACCAATTTTAGCTCAAACAACTGGAGAGAGAGCAGATTTGTTACTAAGAACTATTTTAAATGCTGGTTCGACTCATATACGAACGCATGTAAATATTGATCCGTATATTGGTCTTAAAAACTTAGAATCTGTACGTCAAACTTTAGAAAATATGAAAGGCGCGTTTACATATGAAATCGTAGCATTCCCGCAGCGCGGTTTACTTCGTACAGAAGCACATTCTCTTATGAGAGAAGCGATGAAAATGGGCGCAACTTTAGTAGGTGGTGTAGATCCAGCTACTGTAGATAATAATATTGAAAAATCACTTTTTGATATGATGGAAATTGCTGTAGAGGCAAATGCAGATGTTGATTTGCATTTACATGATGCAGGGCATTTAGGTATTTATACAATTAAAAAGTTAGCTCAATTTACAGAGGATGCTAGTTGGGACGGACGTGTTGCGGTCAGTCATGCGTTTAGCCTAGGAGATGTATCTAAAGAAGAAGGAGCAGATATGGCAGACTTATTAGCTGAAAGAGGAATGTCTATTATTACGACAGTACCAATTAACAGAAATATGCCGCCAGTACCATTGCTTACAGAAAAAGGCGTTTCCGTTTCTTTAGGTTGCGATAGTATGTTTGATTCATGGGGACCATTTGGAAATGCTGATATTTTTGAAAGAGTAGGGCGTTTAGCAGAAAAGTATCGCTGGATTGATGAGAAGTCTTTATCTTCTTCTTTAGCGTATATTACAGGTGGAAAAACGCCATTGGATCAAGAAGGAAATCAAGTTTGGCCTAAAGTAGGAGATAAAGCTGATTTTGTCTTCTTACAAGCTACTTGTTCAGCAGAAGCGATTGCTAGACGAGCAAAGCGACCAGCCGTAATGAAAAATGGGAAAATAGTAGCAGGTTCCTTGCAAAATGTTCAAGGTGTATTGATTTAATTTACGTATCTCCCTAATTTATATATATTTTCAAGGGTTCCTAATGAAAGAATAGGAATCCTTCTTTTTTACGAGAAAAGGAGGGGAATAGGTGACACGTACATATATATTACTGTTTATATGTGTAGTAGTTTGGGGGAGTAATTTTATATTTGGTGCGATTTTAGTAAATACATTTCATCCGGTGTTGTTAACGACACTTCGCTTACTATTTATTAATTTGTTTTTTCTAGCGTACGCTATTATGTGTAAGAAAGACTTATATATAGAAAAGAATGAAATGAAAAGTGTATTATTAATTGGGATTATAGGTGTCGCGATTAATCAATGGTCTTTTTATGAAGGGTTACAAACAGCAGACCCAACAACAGCTGCGCTAATATTAGCACTTACTCCTGTCATGACTTCTATTCTAGCGGTATTTATTTTAAACGAACCGTTAACAGCTAAGTTAGTAATAGGAGGAGGGATTGCTACTTTTGGAGTGTTTTTTGTAATTGGTGTTGGGCAGAGGTTCGTCTTTTCAGAAGGGTTAATATGGATTTTTATAACGATGCTATCTTTTTCTTTATCTATCGTTTTAATTCGGAAATTGGGGAACAGAGATGATATGTTTTTTATTACATTCTTTTCTTCAATTTTTGGTTTTTTAATTATGCTACCGTTTCTTGCTTTTACCTTTTCTCACATAACGTTGAAATACTCTATAGAGAGTTGGTCGCTTCTAATTGTGACAGCAATACTTATGCATGGAATTTGTACGCTTGTTTGGAATAATCAATTGAGAAAAACGAAGGCGTCGACTGCGGCTATGTTTTTAAATTTAGAACCATTCGTTACGATGGTAGTTGGATATATTATATTGCAGAAAAGTGTAACATTCATTCAAATAATTGGAGCTATTTTTATCGTTTGTGGAGTTTACATCGCAACGTTTGGGTATGGGAAGAAATCGAAGGGAGAAAAAGAGTTGTTTCGAAAAGCTACGTAATAGTATTAAGCGTATTTTTGTACGCAATGTATGGAAGGGATGAAACAATTGGACAATCAACATAACCAAAATCATATTATGGGAACTTTGCAATGGTTTATATTTTTATTAGCGAATTCAATCGCACTACCAATTGTCGTTGGCGGATTATTTCATCTTACGACGGAAGAGATATTTTATTTAATGCAGCGTACATTTTTTGTAGTTGGTATATCTTCTTTTTTACAAGGATGGCTTGGGCATAGACTACCAATTGCGGATGGTCCAGCTGGATCTTGGGTTGGTGTATTTACTGTACTTGCTTATGCAACTGTAGGGCAAGACCAATTACATAGTACGTTGCAAATTTTAGAATTAGGAATGATGATTTCCGGTGTTATTTTAATCGGATTAGGAGTAAGTGGTTTTATAGGGCGTATTTTATTTTTATTTACGCCGCTTGTGACAGGGACGTTTTTAGTTTTGTTATGTTTACAACTAAGTGGTGTATTTTTGAAAGGAATGCTAGGAATTACAGCCACTGTTTCTCAAGTCGATGGATTTACAGCAATAATCGCGTTTAGTATATTTCTGTTCGTTATTATACTATCTAATTTTGGAAAAGGTTTTGTCAAAAGTTATGCAGTTTTAATAGGGTTAATTAGTGGGTGGATTATTTTTCTAATTGCAGGGAAAGTGACGATTCCGTCTCAAGTAACTCATTTTGTGCAACTTCCACATATATTTGCTTGGGGACTCCCGAAATGGAATGCAGGTATGGCTGTATCAAGTTTCGTTATGGTATGTATTTTAGTTTCAAATACTGTGGCAGCTATTATAGCGATTAATCAAGCTACGATTCATAAAGCGACTATTGAACAAAAACAGTTGAAAGATGGTACGTGGGTTGGGGGAATTTCACACATCATTTCTTCCGTATTTTCAACTGTAGGTGTCGTTCCTTTACCAGCAACGGCAGGGTTTATTCGTTTAACA
Source organism: Bacillus cereus group sp. N8 (assembly GCF_016483685.1). Classification (NCBI taxonomy): domain Bacteria; kingdom Bacillati; phylum Bacillota; class Bacilli; order Caryophanales; family Bacillaceae; genus Bacillus; species Bacillus cereus group sp. N8. The sequence continues at coordinate 35,709 of NZ_JAEHBK010000001.1, forward strand.
AAACAAAAATATATACGATCGTTCTTAATGGCATGTATGTTATTAGTCGTTATGTCGCTATTCCCAAGTATTATTCGTTACTTAGCATCGTTACCATCTGCTGTTGCATCTGCAGTTTTAATGGCTTCATTCGTACAGCTAATTGGAATTGGGTTAAATAATATAAAGCAAGTGCCGATGAGCGAAAGGAATGTAACGATTTTAGGAGTTGCTATATTATTTGGAAGCGGTGTTATGTTTTTACCGTCTGGAGCACTTCAATCATTGCCTTCTGTTATGCAATATATATTCGGTAATGGTTTGTTTGTAGGTACAGTTGTAAGTATACTACTAGAACAAATATGGCGCGTTAAAAAGTAAGCGGATAAAATGAGTGCACGCACTGTATAAAAGTCTAAAATAACATCAGAAATAAAGCCCATTTTCATTCACCACCTGCACATTTCGTTCATACAATATCTTGACTAAATAAACACCCAACTTACACATACACAGCTCTGGCTTAAGCAAGGAGGGTTATACCAGTTGAAGGAAAAAGCGTATCAATCTAAACCGTTACTCACAAAGAGAGAGAGAGAAGTATTTGAATTACTGGTTCAAGATAAAACAACGAAGGAAATTGCAGGTGAACTTTTTATAAGTGAAAAAACAGTACGCAACCACATCTCAAACGCAATGCAAAAGCTAGGGGTTAAAGGACGTTCACAAGCAGTTGTTGAGCTTCTTCGTATGGGAGAGCTCGAACTATAAGAAGTAAGCCGACTTTTATACAAAGAGTCGGCTATTTTTTTTGTTTGTTTCATGTTCTATATGAATGATAAGGATGTTCTATACATAAATAGGTAGTAGGGAGGGGATATGTTGAAAAGAGTATTATTAGTTTCAACAAGCGCTCATGATATGAATGGACACCCGACTGGTTTATGGCTTGAAGAGCTCGCAGCTCCTTATAATTTATTTGAAAAGGCTAAGTTCGATGTTGATCTTGTATCTATAGAAGGTGGAAGGGTGCCTATTGATAGAGTATCAATTCCCAATGGTATACCTCGTGAATTTAAGCAGGTAGCTACGATATTACAAAATACGCAACCAATTTCGAAGGCTTATTTTTCGGATTATGATGCGGTTTTGTTTGGTGGTGGGCACGGGGCGATTGTAGATTTTCCAGGTAATCCGTATGTAGCGAATTTGATTGTAAATATGTATAACAATAATCGGATTGTAGCGGCTGTTTGTCACGGCGTAAGCTCTTTAGTCGGTGTGAAAAATAAGGATGGTTCGTTTTTTAGTGCAGGTAAGCGAATAACAGGTTATACAAATGATGAAGAAAAAGCTGTGCATTTAGAAAAGCGAGTTCCATTTTTGTTAGAAAGTAAATTGAAGGAAGAAGGAGCTTTCTTTTATGTTGCACCTAACTTTACGCCACATGTTGTAGTAGATGGGCGTTTGATTACAGGGCAGAATCCGCAGTCGAGTTTAAAAATAGGTAAGGCTATAAAGAACGTGATAAATAAGATATAGAAATAAAACGCCCGCTATTAATAAAGGTAGCGGGCATTTTAATTTGAATGAGCATTTTATATAGAAGAAACCGACTTTCATATAGAGGATCGGTTATTTTTCTGTCTTGCAAATTATGAAAAAAAGGAGCAAAATAAAAAAGGTCCTGATTTATACAGGTACAAATGAAAATTTTCATACAGAAGCAGTTTAAGTGAGCGAACTTAAAGTGTGTAAAATATAATGATAAAATAAGATGATGAATGAGAAAACGGGTGATGAAGTTGAATAGAGCAATCGGTGTTATCGATTCAGGAGTTGGCGGTTTAACAGTAGCGAAAGAATTAATTCGTCAGTTGCCGAAAGAGCGCATTATATATTTAGGGGATACAGCACGTTGCCCTTATGGTCCACGTTCTCGAGAAGAAGTGCGTCAATTTACGTGGGAGATGACGGAGCATTTACTAGATTTGAATATCAAAATGTTAGTTATTGCATGTAATACAGCAACTGCAGTTGTATTAGAAGAGATGCAGAAACAATTACCAATTCCGGTGGTAGGAGTTATTCACCCAGGATCACGTACAGCTTTAAAAATGACAAACACGTATCATGTTGGGATTATTGGAACAATCGGAACGGTAAAAAGTGGTGCATACGAAGAAGCGCTAAAGTCTATTAATAACCGTGTTATGGTAGAAAGTTTAGCGTGTCCGCCTTTCGTTGAGCTTGTAGAGAGTGGTAATTTCGAAAGTGAAATCGCGTATGAAGTTGTCAGAGAAACGTTGCAACCATTGAAAAATACTGATATTGATACACTTATTTTAGGGTGTACACATTATCCAATTTTAGGTCCTGTTATTAAAAAAGTAATGGGAGATAAAGTGCAACTAATTAGTTCTGGTGATGAAACGGCGCGTGAAGTAAGTACAATTTTATACCATAGTAAAATGTTGAATGAGGGAGAGGAACAAAGCGATCATCTCTTCTTAACAACAGGGAAAATAGGCCTATTTAAAGAAATTGCATCAAAATGGTTCGGTCAGCCGATTGAAAATGTGAAGCATATTAATTTAGAAACAGAATAATAGTAGATTCATATAAGAGAACTCCTGAGAAATCAGGGGTTTTTTTTGTGTAAGTAGCTATAGCTTGTTCTAAAATATGAAACAGCTCGTATACATAATAGTACAAACTTAGATTTTAGGGGGGAATGGCATGCCTAAATCCACTTTTAAATGGGTTGTTGGTGCTACTGTGAGTGCGATTTTATTATCAGGGTGTGGCTTATTAAATCAAGAGAAAGCGACAGAACAAATTGATCCACCGAAAAAAGTTACGTATACAGAAGGTGAAAAGAAAGAAACAGCTAAAAAAGATAAACAAGGGCAAACAGTAAATAGAGAGTTATACCTTGTTGATAAAAATGGATATGTCGTACCGCAAACTATTGCAATGCCTACTCCGAAAGCGAATGAGGTTGTAAAGCAAACGTTAGAGTATCTTGTGAAAGATGGACCAGTCACAAATTTATTGCCAAATGGATTTCGAGCAGTCCTTCCAGCAAATACGACGATGACCTTGGATTTGAAAAAAGGTGGGACAGCAGTAATTGATTTCTCTAACGAAATGAAAAATTATTCAAAAGAAGAAGAGCGTCAAATTGTTGAATCAGTAGCGTGGACTTTGACTCAATTTACAGAAATAAAACAAGTGCAGTTCCAAATAAATGGTGAGAAGTTAGCTAAGATGCCTGTTGCGGGTACACCGCTTGGTGAAGGTGTAAGTCGTGCGAATGGAATTAACTTTGATGATGAACAAGTAGCAGATGTAACGCATACAAAACCGGTTACACTTTACTTTATGGCGCAAAATAATAATAAGCAGCAATATTACGTACCGGTAACAAGACGCGTTGCAGAAGGGAAAGAAAATGATTACGCGACAATTGTGGATGAGCTTGTAAAAGGCCCGATTCACAGTTCGTTACTAAATGATTTTAATCCGGGAGCTAAGCTTATTACGAATCCGAAAGTGGAGAACGGAAATATTACATTAAACTTTAATGAAAATATATTTGCGAACCAAGACAAGAGTGTGATTTCAAATTACGTATTGAAGTCGCTAGTTTTATCTTTAACGGAAAAACAAGGTGTGAAAAATATTTCCATTGAAGTGAATGGGAAGGCGAATCTTATGGATGAGAAGGGTGAAAAGTTAACAAAACCTGTTAATCGTCCGCAAAACGTGAATACAGGTAGTTTTTAATCACGAATAATTTGATATACTTATGTAAGAAAGGGGAATTGCTTTTTGAGTTCCCCTTCTTTTATTGTTATACATATCGTACATTTAAATTTGGCTATACTAATAAGAGTAGTTATGAGGGGGTTATTTTTATGCGAGTAGATGGTAGAGGACAAGCAGAGCTACGCCATATACATATTCATACAAATTATTTAAAACATCCAGAGGGATCGGTACTAATTGAAGTTGGGGATACAAAGGTAATTTGTTCAGCGACAATTGAAGAGCGTGTACCGCCGTTTATGCGTGGAGAAGGAAAAGGCTGGGTAACAGCAGAATACTCAATGATTCCACGTGCGACAGAGCAACGTACAATCAGGGAGTCAAGCAAAGGGAAAGTAACAGGGCGTACAATGGAGATCCAGCGTTTAATTGGACGAGCATTACGTGCGGTTGTTGATTTAGAAGCGCTTGGCGAAAGAACGGTTTGGATTGACTGTGATGTAATTCAAGCGGATGGCGGAACGAGAACAGCTTCAATTACAGGTGCTTATGTAGCGATGGTATTAGCTTTTGAAAAATTATTGCAAGCAGATAAAGTATCTAAAATTCCTGTAAAAGATTATTTAGCGGCAACGTCAGTAGGTGTTGTTGAAGAACAAGGTGTCGTTTTAGATTTAAATTATGCCGAAGATTCTAAAGCAGATGTTGATATGAACGTTATTATGACTGGAAAAGGTCAGTTTGTTGAAGTACAAGGAACTGGAGAAGAAGCGACGTTTAGCAGAGCGGAATTAAATGAACTACTTGATGCCGCTGAACAAGGGATCTTCCAACTTGTTGAAAAGCAAAAAGAAGCGTTAGGTGACATCGTATCTCATATAGAGTAGAGGTGGAAAATATGAAGCAAGTTGTTGTAGCGACGAAAAATCTTGGGAAAGTACGTGAGTTTGCTGAGTTATTTGAGAGATTTGACTTAGAAGTGAAATCTTTACACGATTTTCCTCATATTGAAGAAGTCGAAGAAACTGGTGAAACATTTGAAGAAAACGCAATTTTGAAAGCGGACAGTCTTAGTAGACAGTTGAATTCCATCGTAATTGCGGATGACTCTGGTCTTATTGTAGATGCCTTAAACGGGAAACCAGGTGTATATTCAGCTCGTTTTGCTGGAGAGCCGAAAGATGATCAGGCGAATATCGATAAAGTGTTACAAGGGTTAACTGACGTCGATTTAGAAAAACGTACAGCTCGTTTTTACTGTGCGCTAGCGGTTGCTTTCCCTGAAGCAGATAAAGAGCCTGTTATTGTAAACGGAACGTGTGAAGGAAAAATCTTAGAACAGCGCCGCGGGGAAAATGGTTTTGGATACGATCCGATTTTTTATGTAGAAGAATATAAAAAAGCGATGGCTGAGCTAAGTTCGGATGAGAAAAATGCCATTAGCCACCGTGGACGCGCTCTTCGTAAATTAGAAGAGAAAATCCCAGAATGGTTTTTAGAAGAATAAGGGAGAGAGATTGATGAAAGCTTTAATCGTAAGCGATAGTCATAGCTCTGTGAAGGAATTACAGCAGTTAAAAGAGAAATATGAAGGGAAAGTAGATATCATGATTCATTGTGGTGATTCAGAGCTAACGCCTGCTCACGAAGAGCTACAAGGTTTTCATGTTGTAAAAGGGAATTGTGATTATGCTAACTTTCAAGATGAAATTGTAACTGATGTAGATGGAATTCGTTTCTTAGTTGTACACGGTCATCGTCATAATGTGAAAATGACGTTACAAACGTTAGCGTATCATGCAGAAGAAGTAGGAGCGCAAGTAGCGTGCTTTGGACATTCTCATGTATTAGGGGCAGAATTACTTGATGGGATTTTATTTATTAATCCAGGAAGTATTTTGCTCCCGCGCTCTCGTGTGGAAAAGACATTCGCTTTATTAGAAATGGATGAAAATCAAATAGAAGTTCGTTTTGAAACATTAGACGGACAACTAGTTGAACAAGCAGTTTTTAAAAGAGGATAAGAAAAATTATCCTCTTTTAAAAAAGGTGTTGACTTTATGTATGGTTATACATATAATAAATATTGTCGATAGGGCAACAGCGCTAACGAAGAAAAATAAAATAAAATATGCGGGTGTAGTTTAGTGGTAAAACAAGAGCCTTCCAAGCTCTGGTCGAGAGTTCGATTCTCTTCACCCGCTCCATGTCCCAGTAGCTCAGCCGGATAGAGCATACGCCTTCTAAGCGTACGGTCGGGAGTTCGAATCTCTCCTGGGACGCTAACAAAACCTTGTTATCTTTTGATAACAAGGTTTTTTGTTTGTCTACCAATTGATGTATGTGCAAGAGGTTTAAAAATATTATAACGGGATATATGATAATGAGTATATGTAACAGATTAAAGTGCATTAAAAAGAGCGCCATTTATGCGCCCTGTTCCTCATATTTAATTTAAAGAATCAATAGGCTTATGATGGAACTTAAATTTATATCCATATTATTCTAATTTCTCACTTAGAATGTTATAAAACTTTTACCATTCTAGTACGATTGAACAGCCGTTATCGGAACTTATCCCCGACAGTGTGTTACAATTAGTCGAAGTGGAAAGCGAGGATCTCCAATTGACTGGACGTGTGATTGATTGGACAGTTTTAGAAGGTTGTATAAAAAAGGGAGATGGCGCAAAGATGGCGAAATCTAAAGAGAATGATTTAACGGAGAAATTGGCAGAAGGTCACCGAAAATATGGTGACGGCAACTTTACAGTACAGAACATCGGTGATGAAACTAACCCGAATTGGACTGTCGTAAAAAATGTGAGGAAGGGATCGGCAGGCATTCGCGAAGAGGCAGATATATTAAGACTGCAATCAAAATATATAAAATAGTGCGGAAAGGTACGCCGAGATTCGCATTTTAAGACGATTGTTTTTTATTCCGTGGATAGGGAAAATATCATCTAAATGCGTCAGAATTTTCGATAGGGAATCGATAGAACAAAAAGTATTCAACATTGGCGTAGAACTACTATATAGCGTATAATATTAATTAATAAAAACGGTCAGTTGACCGCACAAATGAACGTTCAGCAAGCGATGAAGGAATTGTTTATATATCATAGGTAATTGACGGGTCGGGAGTTCGAATCTCTCCTGGGACGCTAAGGAAACCTTGTTATCTTTGGATAACAAGGTTTTTTGTTTGTTTTAAATTAGTTATTAATAAACTTTTCAAATACAAAACCATAATCTTTCACATTATATTGTTTCTTCGTATCAACAAGCCAGTTAAAAGCGATCTCGTTCATCTCTTTAAATTGCTCTGCTAAGTTTACTTGTGCGTTTGAAATACGGCTGAAAGCGTTAGATGCCATATCTAAACTTTTATGTGCATATTGTAATGTAATGTCGTTGTCGTATGAAATTTCTTCGATTTTAAGTAAAGCCTTATATAAATCTTTTAATTCTTCAATATGTTTTTTATGAACATCAATTGAGTAATGCTCATCTCCCATTTGAAACTTAATTTCTACATCCAAATCAATCGTTCCCGCAGTTTCAAGTGCTACGTTTTTAATTTGATATTTACTATAACTAAAGCGGCGCAGTGTACGTTTTTTGCTTGTTGCACTTGTACCGTCTAGGTGGATTAATCCTTTGTTTGTGAAACAATATTCATCTGATTTTGATTTAATAAGAAAATATATTTTCTCCCCATCTTCATGCATGACGTAATCATCAGCATCGACCTTATCATAATCTTTCGGAGTGATAACGGAACCTACATCGCTTAGTCCTAAAACATCAGCTGCCATTTTTTTGAACATATAAAATCCCCCTTGTAAATTAAATTCTTAATTGTACAAAAATATATTAACATGATTTGAAACTTATTTTTGAAATCTTACAATTCTGTAAGGTAACTGTAAGGAAGTTCGATGGTAACAAATTACGAATCCTCTATAATGAAGGTAACAACGATAAAACGAGGAGGAAGAAATGATGAAAGGATTAATCGTAACAGGTTTAACAGTAGCTTTTGGGTTTGTAGCGTATGAGAAATTAACGTATGTAGTTGATGTTGTAAAACATTTAATCGCTTAGAGAAAACTGCCATGAGAGGGAAAGGGAATGAGTGAATGAATGGAATGGTTATTTGGAATTATAGGTACTTGTAGTGTAGTTTTATTGTTCTTTGTCCCGAGTGGTATACTTAGTTCGACAACGAGTTTGCTCTTCTTAAGTTTGTTTGCTTGTACGATGCTTATCATTATGTTTTTAATGAAGCGAAGTAAACCAATCTTCTACTTTAGCATGATTGTTATGGCAATTATTGTTCTCCAAATTATTACCCTTGTTATATACCCCACAATTATAAATGCTTTCCATTAATGATGAATCCTCTGCTTCTGTTGCTGAGGGTTTTTGTTTGTGGAAAATGAATTTCATTTAAAAGGTTGTTGATTTCCTAATATGAAAATTAAATATTCCTATATTTCAAACGAATGGTTTTGGAATGTTGTGTTCTCATTACGCATTTGATATATTTACTTTGAAGATAATTAAAATCTAGAAAAAGAGGCGAACGTATGGATAAAAAAGAAAATACGGTCGTATTGTTTCCGCAACTATCAGAACGCTATATTGATGAAGGTTTTTTAGCGTTGAAAGAGCGGAAATTCGAAGATGCATTGCGCTGCTTTGAAATATTACGTCAGTATAATGCGGAAACGGAACAAACAGAATTAGCCTCAGTTATTTGTTTGTTAGAATTAAAGCATATGGAAGAAGCGAAAGATAAATGTGAGCAGTTACTTGAAACAGGAGCTGTATTATTTGGTGACATTCTTGAAACGTATGTGACTATTTTAGTTCAAACAAATGATTATGAAGGCGTTATTGAAACCGTTGAAAAAGTTTTGCAAACGAAAGATATAATGCCTGAGCAAAAGGAAAAATTAGCACAGCTCGCTTTATTTGCAGAAGGTATGCTAGATGAAGCAGACATGTCGCTAGTGGATTCAAATTTCAAATTGGAAGAATTTACTGATGAACTTTTTGGAGAAAACTTTGGTCAAAAGCTAAGAGTGATCCAAAAACTTTCATTAAAAGACCTGGATCTCGCACTTCCTGCTTTAAAGAAATTTTTAATAGAGGAAAAGCAACACCCTTATTTGAAAACTTCTATTTTGTATAAGATGGTAGAAAATCAAATAGAAGAAGAGATAGAAGTAGAGAAGTTTGGAAATACGATAAGAGTGATACCAGCATTTACGGGTCATAATGAGGAGCAATCCGATAAAATAATACATAAATTATCAAGCCAATTAGAGCAAAATTATCCGGATATATTTAGTGCGATGGTCACTTACTGGAAAGAATTACGAATTAGCATTTTCCCATTCCCTCTATTCATGGATAAAGTAGAAATTTGGGCTGCCGTCTTAGAGAGAATTGGAAGAAAGCGTTTCGGATTGGCTATTGATGAAGAAGAACTTATGACAGCATACAATATCGAGTTAGAGGAATTTCATATCGCCTATCAATGGTTACTACGCATTGAAAGAGAAGGATATTTGCCCGTATAATTATGAAAAAGAATCGTTCAGTTATTGAAACGAGCATATTCTATGTTATAATGTAAGGGTTGCAAAAGGCAGAAATCTGCCTGTTTGTAAGAGAAGAGGAGTATAATTCTCTTACTTAATATGTTTCATATTAGTCTCGAACAAAATATACCGTAGTTGTCTTTTAGACAATTAGTAGATTGGAACATTATATCTGAAAGCTTTTGCTAGAGGGTTATTTGTACATTTGTTATTTCAAAAAAGAGATAATGAATATTTTAATCTATAGAGGTATGTGCATACATTATTATAGTTGGAGGGAAAGAATAAATGTCTACAAAATGGGAAAAATCAGAAGGTAACGTTGGCGTTTTAACAATCGAAGTTGATGCTAAAGAAGTAAACAACTCTATCGACGCTGCGTTCAAAAAAGTAGTAAAAACAATTAACGTACCAGGTTTCCGTAAAGGGAAAATGCCTCGTCCGTTATTCGAACAACGCTTTGGTATCGAGTCTTTATACCAAGATGCTTTAGATATCATCTTACCAAAAGCATACGGTGAAGCAATCGATGAAGCTGGTATCTTCCCAGTTGCTCATCCTGAAATCGACATCGAGAAGTTCGAAAAAAATGCTAACCTTATCTTCACTGCAAAAGTTACAGTGAAACCTGAAGTTAAATTAGGTGAATACAAAGGTTTAGCAGTAGAAAAAGTTGAAACAACTGTAACTGACGAAGATGTAGAGAACGAAGTAAAAGCTTTACAAGAGCGTCAAGCTGAACTAGTTGTTAAAGAAGAAGGAACTATTGAAAATGGTGATACAGCTGTAATCGACTTCGAAGGTTTCGTTGATGGCGAAGCATTTGAAGGCGGAAAAGGCGAAAACTATTCTCTTGCAATCGGTTCTGGTACTTTCATCCCAGGTTTCGAAGAGCAAGTAATTGGTCTTAAATCTGGTGAGTCTAAAGACGTTGAAGTATCATTCCCAGAAGAGTACCATGCTGCTGAATTAGCTGGCAAACCAGCAACATTCAAAGTAACAATTCACGAAATCAAAACAAAAGAACTTCCTGAGTTAAACGACGAGTTCGCTAAAGATGCTGACGAAGAAGTTGCAACTCTTGATGAATTAAAAACAAAACTTCGTACAAACTTAGAAGAAGGCAAAAAGCACGAAGCTGAGCACAAAGTACGTGACGAAGTAGTAGAATTAGCTGCTGCAAACGCTGAAATCGACATTCCAGAAGCTATGATCGACACTGAGTTAGATCGTATGGTTCGTGAATTCGAGCAACGTTTAAGCCAACAAGGTATGAACCTTGAGCTTTACTACCAATTCACAGGTACTGACGCTGACAAATTAAAAGAGCAAATGAAAGAGGATGCACAAAAACGTGTAAGAATCAACCTTGTTCTTGAAGCTATCATTGAAGCTGAAAACATCGAAGTTACTGAAGAAGAAGTAACTGCAGAAGTTGAAAAAATGGCTGAAATGTACGGTATGCCAGTAGACGCTATCAAGCAAGCTCTTGGAAGCGTAGACGCTTTATCTGAAGATCTTAAAGTGCGTAAAGCTGTAGACTTCTTAGTAGACAACGCTGCATAATAAAATAACAAGGCGCGATTTTAATCGTGCCTTGTTTTATAAATATAGAAATATATTTATAAAACTTTTCGATGAAGAAGGAAAAGTTTCTTCATAAGTCGAATATACATACTTCAAAAGTTTTAAAATTTTTTATTTGTACATAACTAGTCATATTATTTGTATTTCTCGCCACGTAGTGACATAATATGTATTTACATACGATACATTTATCGTGTACATACGAAGGCAAGAGGTTAGCACTTTGTAAGGGGTGTGAAAATATGTTTAAATTTAATGATGAAAAAGGTCAATTAAAATGTTCTTTCTGTGGTAAAACACAAACGCAAGTTCGAAAGTTAGTTGCAGGTCCAGGTGTTTACATTTGTGACGAGTGTATCGAGCTTTGTACTGAAATTGTACAAGAGGAGCTTGCGAAGGACGAAGAAGTAGAATTCAAAGATGTACCGAAACCGGTAGAAATTCGTGAAATCTTAGATGAGTATGTCATCGGACAAGATAACGCGAAAAAAGCACTAGCGGTAGCGGTATATAACCATTACAAACGTATTAATTCTAACAGCAAAATTGATGATGTAGAATTAGCGAAGAGTAATATTTCACTTATTGGGCCAACTGGTAGTGGTAAAACATTATTGGCACAAACATTAGCGCGTATTTTAAATGTTCCATTTGCAATCGCGGACGCAACATCTTTAACTGAAGCTGGATACGTTGGGGAAGATGTAGAAAACATCTTACTAAAACTAATTCAAGCGGCTGATTATGATGTAGAGAAAGCGGAAAAAGGAATTATTTATATTGATGAGATTGATAAAGTGGCACGTAAGTCCGAAAATCCATCAATTACACGTGATGTATCTGGTGAAGGTGTACAGCAGGCACTTCTGAAAATTTTAGAAGGTACTGTAGCGAGCGTTCCACCTCAAGGTGGTCGTAAGCATCCGCATCAAGAGTTTATTCAAATTGATACAACGAACATCTTATTCATTTGTGGTGGAGCGTTTGATGGCATCGAGCCAATTATTAAACGTCGCCTTGGTGAAAAAGTAATTGGATTTGGTTCTGAGAAGAAAAATGCTGATGTAAATGAGAAGCATGTTTTATCTCACGTATTACCAGAGGACCTTTTAAGATTCGGTTTAATCCCAGAGTTTATTGGTCGTCTTCCAGTTATTGCGAACCTAGAGCCGCTTGACGAAGATGCTCTTGTAGATATTTTAACTAAACCGAAAAATGCACTTGTTAAGCAATTCCAAAAATTGTTGGAGCTTGACGATGTTGAGTTAGAGTTTGAAGAAGGTGCACTAGTTGAGATTGCGAAAAAAGCAATTGAACGTAAAACAGGTGCTCGTGGACTTCGTTCTATTATTGAAGGCTTAATGCTTGATGTAATGTTCGAACTCCCATCTCGTAAAGATATCGAGAAGTGTATTCTTACAAAAGAAACAGTAGCTGATAATGCACCGCCAAAATTGGTGTTACAAGACGGTACTGTACTTGATACAAAAACATCTGCATAATGCGAAGAAGAAACAGCAATTTTTATAATTGCTGTTTTTCTTTATGTTTAGCACTATTCCTCCCAGGAAATACTAAAAGATAAAACATAGCGGGAGGAAATGAATTATGAGCTGGACAAATATATTTTTACTTGTTCAACTTGTTTTTGGTGTAATTGTCGGATTGTACTTTTGGCATTTACTTCGAAATCAGCGAACACAAAAAGTTTCAATTGATCGAGAATCGAAAAAAGAATTAGAGCAGCTTCGTAAAATGCGTGAGGTTTCTTTAACAGAGCCACTTGCGGAAAAGGTGCGTCCTATATCCTTTTTAGACATTGTGGGGCAAGAAGACGGGATTAAGTCGTTAAAAGCGGCTCTTTGTGGTCCTAACCCGCAACATGTGATTATATATGGTCCGCCAGGTGTCGGAAAGACAGCGGCAGCACGCCTTGTATTAGAAGAAGCGAAACGAAACCCAAAATCTCCATTCCGTACGAATGCAACATTTATCGAACTTGATGCGACGACAGCTCGGTTTGATGAACGTGGTATTGCAGATCCTTTAATTGGTTCAGTCCATGATCCAATTTATCAAGGAGCGGGTGCAATGGGGCAAGCTGGTATCCCGCAGCCGAAAAAAGGGGCTGTAACAGATGCACATGGAGGTATTTTGTTTATTGATGAGATTGGTGAATTACATCCGATTCAAATGAACAAAATGTTAAAGGTGTTAGAAGATCGGAAAGTATTTTTGGAAAGTGCGTACTATAGTGAAGAAAATTCGATGATTCCAACGTATATACATGATATTTTTCAAAAAGGTTTACCAGCCGATTTTCGCTTAGTTGGTGCAACGACGCGTTCGCCAGAGGAAATTCCTCCTGCAATTCGGTCGCGGTGTTTAGAAGTGTTCTTCCGGGAGTTAGAAACAGAAGAAATTCAAAAAGTAGCGAAGAATGCAGCTGACAAAGTGGAAATGCAAATAGGTGAGAACGGTATTGAAATGATTGGAATGTATGCAAGAAATGGACGGGAAGCGATTAATCTCGTACAAATTTCTGCTGGTATGGCGATAAATGAAGAACGTTCTTTCATTAAAGATGAAGATATAGAGTGGGTTGTTCATTCGAGCCAACTTACACCAAAGTACGAAAAACGCATTTATCCAATTCCAAGGATTGGCCTTGTGAACGGGCTTGCTGTATATGGACCGAATACAGGCGCTTTATTAGAAATTGAGGTAACAGCAATCAAGGCGAAAGATAAAGGATCAGTAAATGTAACTGGTATTGTGGAAGAGGAAAGTATTGGTAATCAAACGAAATCAATCCGCCGTAAAAGTATGGCTAAAGGTTCTGTTGATAATGTGTTAACAGTACTCCGTTCTCTAGATGTACTTCCAGAAGGCTACGATATACATATTAACTTTCCGGGCGGTATCCCGATTGATGGTCCTTCGGCAGGGATTGCTATGGCAACGGGTGTTTATTCAGCGGTGCATCGTACATATGTGAATAATGAAGTAGCGATGACAGGTGAAATAAGTATCCACGGAGAAGTGAAGCCTATTGGTGGTGTGTACGCAAAAATAAAAGCCGCGAAAAAAGCGGGAGCTAAAAAAGTCATTATTCCGGCTGAAAACATGCAACCATTTTTGTATACAATAAAGGGAATTGAAATCATTCCTGTCCGCAAATTAAAAGAAGTATTTGAATTAACATTTATGCAGGAAAATATGCATCGTGAGATTGATGTACAGACTGCGTTGGACGAAACAGATGCACAATCAATGTAAGAATAAACGATAATAAAATTTGCCAGACTTCGTTTAAGTTTGTATGCTTAAGCGGAGTCTTTTTTCTTTTCATAAGGGAGAAAAACAAGATATTTACAATTGCGGAGAATCTCTGCAATTGCATCTAGATGTATTGTAATATAAAATAGTTGAACAGGAGTTTAATTTATTATGGAGGTGCTATGTCTAGTATGAATACGAACGAAAGAATTGTGCCCCTCCTACCATTAAGAGGCGTTCTCGTATATCCAACGATGGTTCTGCATCTTGATGTAGGACGTGATAAATCGATACAAGCACTAGAGCAGGCGGCAATGGATGAAAATATCATCTTTTTAGCAATGCAAAAAGAAATGAATATCGATGATCCGAAAGAAGATGACATATATAGTGTAGGTACAGTGGCGAAAGTGAAGCAAATGCTAAAATTGCCGAACGGTACGCTTCGTGTCCTTGTGGAAGGTTTACATAGAGCAGAAGTAGTAGAGTTTATCGAAGAAGAAAATGTAGTGCAAGTTTCTATTAAAACGGTAACGGAAGAAGTGGAAGATGATTTAGAAGAGAAAGCTCTTATGCGTACGTTACTAGAGCATTTCGAACAATATATTAAAGTTTCGAAAAAAGTTTCAAATGAAACATTTGCAACGGTAGCTGATGTAGAAGAACCGGGAAGACTAGCTGATTTAATTGCTTCTCACTTGCCGATTAAAACGAAGCAGAAACAAGAGATTTTAGAGATTGTATCTGTAAAAGAACGACTACATACACTTATTTCAATTATTCAAGATGAACAAGAGTTGCTTAGCCTAGAAAAGAAAATTGGACAAAAAGTGAAACGTTCAATGGAGCGCACACAAAAAGAATATTTCTTACGTGAGCAAATGAAGGCGATTCAAACAGAACTTGGTGATAAAGAAGGTAAGGGCGGAGAAGTTGAAGAACTTCGTGAGAAAATTGAACAGTCAGGAATGCCTGAAGAAACAACGAAGGCTGCGCTGAAAGAATTAGATCGTTATGAAAAGTTACCAACAAGTTCTGCGGAGAGCGGTGTTATTCGCAATTATATTGACTGGTTATTAGCCCTTCCGTGGACAGAAGCGACAGAGGATATGATTGATCTTGTTCATTCTGAAGAGATTTTAAATAAAGATCATTACGGCCTTGAAAAAGTAAAAGAGCGAGTGCTTGAATATTTAGCTGTACAAAAATTGACTAACTCATTAAAAGGCCCTATTCTTTGTTTAGTAGGACCTCCTGGGGTCGGGAAAACTTCGTTAGCTCGTTCTATCGCAACATCATTGAATCGTAACTTTGTCCGTGTATCCCTTGGCGGTGTACGTGATGAATCTGAAATTCGTGGTCACCGCCGTACGTATGTTGGAGCAATGCCAGGACGCATTATTCAAGGTATGAAAAAGGCGAAAACAGTTAATCCAGTCTTCTTATTAGATGAGATTGATAAAATGTCTAACGATTTCCGTGGAGATCCATCAGCAGCATTACTTGAAGTGTTAGATCCAGAACAAAACCATAACTTTAGTGATCATTACATTGAAGAGCCATATGATCTATCGAAAGTTATGTTTGTAGCAACTGCTAATACACTTTCAAGTATTCCAGGTCCGTTGCTTGACCGTATGGAAATCATTTCGATTGCTGGCTATACAGAACTTGAAAAGGTACACATTGCTCGTGAACATTTACTGCCGAAACAATTAAAAGAGCATGGCTTACGAAAAGGTAATTTACAAGTACGTGATGAAGCGCTTCTTGAAATTATTCGTTATTATACACGTGAGGCTGGTGTTCGTACACTAGAGCGTCAAATTGCAAAAGTTTGTCGTAAAGCAGCAAAAATCATTGTTACAGCAGAACGCAAGCGAATTATTGTAACGGAGAAAAATGTTGTTGATTTACTTGGTAAGCACATATTCCGTTACGGACAAGCTGAGAAGACAGACCAAGTTGGTATGGCGACTGGTTTAGCTTACACAGCAGCTGGTGGTGATACACTGGCTATTGAAGTGTCTGTAGCGCCAGGTAAAGGGAAATTAATTTTAACAGGGAAACTTGGGGATGTTATGAAAGAATCAGCACAAGCAGCGTTTAGCTATATTCGTTCTCGTGCAGAAGAGCTGCAGATCGATCCGAATTTCCATGAGAAAAATGATATTCATATTCATGTTCCAGAAGGAGCAGTTCCAAAAGATGGACCGTCAGCAGGTATTACGATGGCAACGGCACTTATTTCGGCACTAACAGGTATTCCTGTAAGTAAAGAAGTAGGTATGACAGGTGAAATTACACTTCGTGGTCGTGTATTACCAATTGGTGGTTTAAAAGAAAAAACATTAAGTGCTCACCGCGCAGGCTTAACAAAAATTATTTTGCCAGCAGAAAACGAGAAAGATTTAGATGATATTCCAGAGAGCGTAAAAGAAAACCTTACGTTTGTGCTTGCATCTCATTTAGATGAAGTATTGGAGCACGCATTAGTAGGAGTGAAACAATGAAAGTAACAAAAGCAGATATTGTAATTAGTGCTGTTAAACCAGAACAATATCCAGACAGTGATTTACCAGAAATTGCATTAGCAGGTCGTTCAAATGTCGGGAAATCTTCCTTCATTAATAAAATTTTAAATCGTAAAAAGTTAGTACGTATTTCTTCTAAACCAGGAAAAACGCAAACACTGAACTTTTTCTTAATCAATGAGATGATGCATTTTGTTGACGTTCCAGGTTATGGATATGCGAAAGTATCTAAAACGGAGCGCGCGGCATGGGGCAAGATGATTGAAACTTACTTTACAACACGTGAGCAATTAGACGCAGCTGTATTAGTAGTTGATTTACGTCACCAACCAACAAAAGATGACGTGATGATGTATGATTTCTTAAAGCATTATGAAATCCCAACAATTATTATTGCAACGAAAGCCGATAAAATTCCGAAAGGGAAATGGCAAAAGCATTTAAAAATTGTAAAAGAAACGCTTGCTGTTGAAATTGGCGATGAAATCGTTCTATTCTCTTCTGAAACAGGACTTGGAAAAGAAGAGGCATGGAAAGCAATTCATAAAATGACAAAAACAAAAAACGCGTGACGAATGTCGCGCGTTTTTTTCTTTATACACTTTTAGCGTACGTTTAATGTTACTTCAATATTCCCTCGTGTTGCTTTAGAGTACGGACACACCCCGTGAGCAGCTTCTACAAGTTCTTGTGCTTCGCTATGTGAAACGCCGGCGACATGTACATCAAGTACAGCAGATAGACCGAAACCACCATCTGTATCTTTTCCGATAGAAACGTGAGCAGTTACTTCTGTACTTTCCACTTTCACACGTTTTGTACGAATGACAAGTTGTAATGCACTATCAAAGCAAGCGGCATAACCAGCAGCAAATAGTTGTTCTGGATTTGTTGCCTCTCCGCCTGCACCACCTAGTGCTTTCGGCATTTTTACATCAAGGTTTAATATGCCATCATCTGAAACTACTTTCCCGTTTCTTCCACCTGTTGCTGTTACTGAAGCAGTATATAATTTATCCATGTTTATTCCCCTTTTCTATCATTAATGGTTTTCATTGTTTCAATTAGTGTATTTAATTGAATTAATAAAGAACGATATTCTTGCTCTGTAATTCCTAAATTTGTAGCCATCGTTGTCGGTAATGAGCAAGCCTTTTCTTTTAAATCTTTACCTTGTTCTGTTAATTCAATACAAACTTTTCGCTCGTCTTCTTTTGAGCGAACACGTTTTACAAGTTTTAATGATTCCATTCGTTTTAACATAGGTGTTAACGTACCAGAATCTAAAAATAGGCGTTCGCCAATTTCTTTCACTGTTAGTCCATCTTGCTCCCATAGTACGAGTAACGTAATGTACTGGGGATACGTAATGCCCATTTCTTCTAAATAGGGCCGATAAAAACGGGTAACCTCTTTAGAACAAGCGTAAATAGAAAAACAAAGTTGGTTATCTAGATGTAAAGGATTTTCTTTCATAAGCAACTCCTTATATTTTTAAATTGTGCACAATTTAATTTTGTAAAATCAATATAACGAAAAATAAATACAATGTCAAATGCATTGCATTGAGAAAGTGAGTACTATATTTTGGAACAATCATACATATTTTCCTTCATGATGAAAGAAGATAGAAAAGATGATGTTATAATTAATATGGAATAGTTTCCAACACTTGATTATGAGGACTTTTTTTGGTAACGTACAAATAGAGTTGTTATTTTATAATCATTATAAAGTAGAGAGTTCTTTGTTAATTTTACTGAAGCTCCTTTATTACATATGGAGAATAAATAAAAAATAATCAGTTGTTCACACGATTGTCAGATTCATAAGAGGAAAGTTGTATTATGATAGTAGATAAAGTGATAAAACGGGTGAAGGGGGACATGCTGCGTGCATATTCTTGTTGTTAGTGTAAATTATCGAACAGCCCCTGTAGAATTTCGTGAGAAACTCACATTTCAGGCAGCAGAGCTAGAGCAAGCAATGACTACATTACAAAATCAAAAGAGCGTGCTAGAAAATGTCATTGTATCAACTTGTAATCGCACTGAGATTTACGCTGTTGTTGATCAATTACACACGGGACGGTATTACATTAAGAAGTTTTTAGCTGATTGGTTTCAGCTTGAAATAGAAGAGGTCGCACCATATTTAACTATTTTTGAACAAGATGGTGCAATAGATCATTTATTCCGCGTAACGTGCGGTTTAGATTCTATGGTAGTTGGAGAGACGCAGATTTTAGGTCAAATAAAAGATAGCTTTTTAGAAGCGCAACAAGTAAAAGCGACAGGCACAATTTTTAATGAATTGTTTAAGCAAGTGGTTACGTTAGCAAAACGTGCGCACTCAGAAACAACAATTGGTGGAAGTGCGATGTCTGTTAGTTATGCTGCTGTTGAGCTCGGAAAGAAAATATTTGGCGATTTAACAGATTGTCATGTACTTATTCTTGGTGCAGGTAAGATGGGTGAACTTGCACTGCAAAACTTATACGGAAGCGGTGCTCGTAAAGTAACAGTTATGAATAGGACGCTTACGAAAGCGGAAGTGATGGCTGAGAAATATATGGGACATGCAAAGCCTTTAAGTGAATTGCAATGTGCATTATTAGAAGCGGATATTTTAATTAGTTCAACGGGTGCATCAGAATATGTTATTACGAAAGAAATGATGACGAAAGTAGAGAGAATGCGCTCTGGTCGTCCGTTATTTATGGTTGATATTGCAGTGCCACGTGATATTGATCCTGCGATTGACGAATTAGAAGGCTCTTTCTTATATGATATCGACGATCTGCAAGGTGTAGTTGAAGCAAACCGTGTTGAACGTTTAAAAGAAGCAGAGAAGATTCAATTTATGATTGAAGAGGAAATGGTTTTATTTAAAACGTGGTTAAGTACGCTTGGTGTTGTGCCGTTAATATCGGCTCTTCGTGATAAAGCGCTAGCAATTCAAAGTGATACGATGGAAAGTCTTGAGCGGAAAATACCAAACCTAAGTGATCGTGAGAAAAAAGTAATTAGTAAACATACGAAAAGTATTATTAATCAATTGTTAAAAGACCCAATTTTAGTAGCTAAAGAACTAGCTGTTGAAGAGGGAGCCGACGAAAAATTAGCTTTATTTGCGAAGATTTTTGATTTAGAAGTAGAAGAAGCGGGAAATACGGAAGAAGTAGAACATAAAAGAGCGTGGACACCATCCGTTCCATCTTTATAATTTGGAAGGATGATCGGATGAGTTTTTTAAATAACAGTATTATTTATCATATTGCAATTATTTTATATGCTTGTAGCATTAGTTTATATTTTATAGATTATTTCCAAAGTAACCGAAAGGCGAACCGATTTGCTTTTTGGTTACTTTCGATTGTATGGGTATTGCAGTCTATTTTTATGTTGCTTAGGGCGACAGATTCAGAAACGAATCCCATTTTGACTTTATTATCAGGGATTTATTTTTATGTTTGGTTATTGATTACGATGTCGTTAGTCATCAATCGATTTATGCGCGTTGACTTTCTAGTCTTTTTTACAAATGTTGTTGCATTTGGCGTAAGCGCTTTTTCGATTTTTACACCGCTCGGAAAGATGTCGCCAGTACTTGCAGAGCAATTGGTTTCAGAACTTGTATACGTGCATGTCGGAATGGCGATTATTTCTTATGCAACGTTTACTGTATCGTTTATTTTTTCTATTATGTATTTACTGCAATATCGCCTATTAAAAAAGAAAAAGTGGAATGCGAGATTAAGAAGGTTAGGGAACTTGCCGAAGCTTGAATCTACGTCTTACGGATTAAATTTATTTTCTGTGCCATTCTTCTTACTAGCAATTTTATTAGGATGCATATGGGGATATACAAAATTGGACAATTTCCATTGGTATGATACGAAAGTAATCGGTTCGTTTGTTGTTCTATTTGTATATTGTGCGGGCTTGTATTTACGAGCAGCAGATGTGTTGCAAGGTAAGAAAATTGTACTGTGGAATGTAGGGGCATTTCTCGTAATGCTAGTTAACATTTTTCTATTAAGTAGTTTATCTAATTTCCACTTTTGGTATTTATAATGAGGAGAGAGAATTATGCGCAAAATTATTGTAGGTTCACGAAAGAGTAAACTAGCATTAACACAAACAAACTGGTTTATTGATCAGTTAAAAGCACTTGGTTTACCATATGAATTTGAAGTGAAAGAAATTGTCACTAAAGGTGATGTGATTTTAGATGTTACTCTTTCAAAAGTAGGCGGAAAAGGTTTGTTCGTTAAAGAAATTGAACATGCGTTACTTACGAAAGAAATCGATATGGCTGTACATAGTATGAAAGATATGCCGGCCGTACTTCCAGAAGGATTAATGATTGGTTGTACACCAAAGCGTGTTGACCCTCGTGATGCTTTTATTTCTAAAAGCGGAGAATCGTTTAAAGATTTAGCAGAAGGTGCAATCTTAGGGACGAGTAGTTTGAGACGTAGTGCACAACTACTAGCTGCGAGACCAGATTTACAAGTGAAGTGGATTCGCGGAAATATCGATACACGTTTACGTAAATTAAAAGAAGAAGATTACGATGCGATTATTTTAGCGACAGCTGGATTACAAAGAATGGGCTGGGACGATGAAGTTATTACAGAACATTTAGATGAAACGTTATGTGTACCAGCTGTAGGACAAGGTGCATTAGCGATTGAATGTCGTGAGGACGATAAGGATTTACTTCAGTTGTTAGCACATATTAATGATGCAGTAACAGAAAGAACAGTGGCTGCTGAACGAGTATTTCTTCATAAACTTGAAGGTGGATGCCAAGTTCCAATCGCTGGATATGCAACTCTTAAAGAAGATGATGTAATCGAATTAACAGCGCTTGTCGGTTCTATGGACGGTTCTGTTTTGTTGAAAGAGACAGTAGTAGGCACTGATCCGAAGCAAGTTGGATTAGAGGCTGCAGACCGTTTAATTAAACAAGGAGCAAAAGAGCTCATTCTTGCTGCAAATAAGGAGCAACAATAAATATGAACGCTCTCGCTGGCAAAACAGTATTGATTACACGTGCCCAGCACCAAGCGAAACAAATGAGTGTAGCAGTGAAAGAAAGGAGCGGAATTCCATTGGAAATTCCGCTTTTGCGTATGGAAGGTATGTCTCATAGGGAAATTCAACATATAGCAGGACAGCTACATTCGTATGACTGGGTTATTTTTACGAGTAAAAATGGTGTAGCTTTTTTTCTAGATAGTTTGAGAAAGAAGCTCCCCGGACCGATTAAAATTGCTGCAGTAGGCGTGAAAACAAAGTTAGAGTTAGAAAAGCGAGGCTATCAAGTAGATTTTGTTCCCACAGCATTTGTTGCAGAAGTATTTGCAGAAGAGTTTGTAAAAAAACTAAGTGGAAACGAATGTATTTTATTTCCGAAAGGGAATTTAGCAAGAGATGTTATCCCAGTTAAACTCCGGGAAATGGGTGTTTCTCTAGAGGAGCTAATCGTATACGGTACGAAAGAAAATGTAATGAAAAAGCAAGAGCTTATAGTAGCATTAGAAGAAGGGAAAGTAGACATTATTACATTTACGAGCCCTTCAACTGTCACTAGTTTTGTTCGTTTACTTGAGGGTACAAACTGGAGAGAATGGACAAAAAAATGTACAATTGCTTGTATAGGGCCTATTACGGAAAAAGAGGCGAGCCTTTATTTTTCGCATGTTATTGTGCCAAAAGAGTACACTGTAGAAGCATTACTACAATGCATTTGTGAATCTATAAAATAAAAGAATGGGGATAGAAATCTATGAACTCTTTACAATTTAATCGTCATCGTCGCTTAAGACAAAGTGGTAACATGCGTGCGCTTGTGCGTGAAACGTTTTTACATACGGAAGATTTTATTTACCCTATTTTTGTATTAGAAGGTGAAAATGTTCGTAATGAAGTTCCTTCTATGCCAGGCGTATATCAAATGTCTTTAGATTTATTGCAAGCTGAAATGCAAGAGGTTGTTGACTTAGGTATTCGTTCTGTTATTGTATTTGGTTTACCTGCTGAAAAGGATGAAGTTGGGTCATCAGCATATTGTGATCATGGAATTGTGCAACGTGCAATTAAGCAAATTAAAGGTGATTTCCCTGAGCTAGTAGTAGTTGCAGATACATGTTTATGTCAATTCACAAGCCATGGTCATTGCGGTGTGATTGAAGATGGTATTATTTTAAATGACGAGTCTCTTGCAGTTCTTGCGAAAACAGCTGTAAGCCAAGCGAAAGCGGGAGCGGACATTATTGCGCCGTCAAACATGATGGACGGGTTCGTAACAGCAATTCGCCATGCATTAGATGAAAATGGTTTTGGTCATGTGCCAGTTATGTCGTACGCTGTGAAATATTCATCAGCATTTTACGGACCATTCCGTGATGCGGCGCACGGTGCACCACAATTTGGTGATCGTAAAACATATCAGATGGACCCAGCGAACCGTATGGAAGCGTTCCGTGAAGCAGAATCAGATGTAATGGAAGGGGCAGATTTCTTAATTGTAAAGCCAGCTCTTTCTTACTTAGATATCGTTCGTGATGTGAAAAATAACTTTAATTTACCAGTCGTTGCTTATAACGTAAGCGGTGAATATTCAATGATTAAAGCGGCGGCGCAAAATGGTTGGATTAATGAAAAAGAAGTTGTACTTGAAAAATTAATTAGCATGAAACGTGCAGGAGCAGATTTAATTATTACGTATCATGCAAAAGATGCAGCAAGATGGTTACAAGAAGGAGGTGCTAAATAATGAAAAAGTTTGATAAGTCGATTGCGGCGTTTGAAGAGGCACAAGACTTAATGCCTGGTGGCGTAAATAGCCCTGTTCGTGCCTTTAAATCTGTCGGTATGAATCCGTTGTTTATGGAGCGTGGAAAAGGTTCTAAAGTATATGATATCGATGGAAATGAATACATCGATTACGTATTATCATGGGGTCCTTTAATTCATGGTCATGCAAACGATCGTGTTGTGGAAGCTTTAAAAGCTGTCGCTGAAAGAGGTACAAGCTTCGGTGCACCAACAGAAATTGAAAATAAATTAGCAAAACTTGTTATTGAGCGCGTACCATCAATTGAGATTGTACGTATGGTTAACTCTGGAACAGAAGCGACAATGAGTGCACTACGTTTAGCTCGTGGTTATACAGGCCGTAACAAAATTTTGAAATTCATTGGTTGTTACCATGGTCATGGCGATTCGTTATTAATTAAAGCAGGCTCTGGTGTGGCGACGCTAGGTTTACCAGATAGCCCTGGTGTACCAGAAGGTGTAGCGAAAAATACGATTACAGTAGCGTACAACGATTTAGAAAGTGTAAAATATGCTTTCGAACAATTCGGTGATGACATCGCTTGTATAATTGTAGAACCAGTGGCAGGGAATATGGGTGTTGTTCCTCCGCAACCAGGATTTTTAGAAGGACTTCGTGAAGTAACAGAGCAAAACGGTGCACTACTTATTTTTGATGAAGTAATGACAGGATTCCGTGTTGCTTATAATTGTGGACAAGGTTACTACGGTGTAACACCTGATTTAACTTGTTTAGGTAAAGTAATCGGTGGTGGCTTACCGGTAGGAGCATACGGTGGTAAGGCAGAGATTATGCGTCAAGTTGCACCAAGCGGGCCGATTTACCAAGCTGGTACTTTATCAGGCAACCCGCTTGCGATGGCAGCAGGTTATGAAACGTTAGTACAATTAACGCCAGAATCATATGTAGAATTTGAGCGTAAAGCTGAAATGTTAGAAGCTGGTTTACGTAAAGCGGCTGAAAAACATGGCATTCCGCATTATATTAACCGTGCTGGTTCTATGATTGGTATTTTCTTCACAGATGAGCAGGTTATTAATTACGATGCAGCAAAATCTTCAAACTTAGAATTCTTTGCGGCTTACTATCGTGAAATGGTAGAACAAGGTGTATTTTTACCACCTTCTCAATTTGAAGGTTTATTCTTATCAACAGCACATAGTGATGCAGATATTGAGGCGACAATTGCGGCGGCCGAAATTGCAATGTCAAAATTAAAAGCATAATTTCTTAGAGAAAATCGCTCTCCATAAGGGGAGCGATTTTTTTTATTCATAAAGTAGCCTTAGGGAACATAAATCTGTAATGACATATAGTTTGGGAGGGGGAAAAGAAGTGACACTAGATCATTCATTACGATTTTCATTAAAAGAATCTGTTTGGTTCCAAAAAGGACAGGAAGTCGAAGAACTTTTGTCAATTTCGTTAGATCCAGACGTTGAGATAGAAGAGCTTGATCATGAAGTTATCGTGAGAGGGCAGTTAGATTTAACGGGAGAGTATGTTGCAAGGCAAGATGATTCAGCTTATTCATTAAGAGAGCTATCACCAGCAAAGGCAATTGATTATGTAGAAACAAGGGAAGACGGGGTTAATGAGCTTGTCCATTCCTTTCCGCTTGAAATATCAATTCCGAGAAATCGAGTGAAAGTAATTGAAGAACTATATGTATCAATTGAGGAATTTGATTATGAATTAAAGGAAAATGGTTGCTTACAATTGTTAGCGGATATATCTATTACAGGTTTATGTGACGAGGAAAGAATTGAGGAAGAGGAAGAAGAGGACGACACGACATATGCTGAGTTAGAAGATGATTTAGAACAAGAGGATGAAAATAGGCCCGTACCATATGTAGAAGAACCATCTTATAAGGAATCAGATGAGTGGGAAGATTACGCATTTGAACCGTTTCAACTAGAGGAAAGAAAAGAGCAGGAAGTAGAGGAAGAGGAAATAGAAGAACATGAATTTGTGGAGCGTGTAGAGGAGAAAGAAACAACGCCACAATTTGAATTGTTCGGTCGAAAAGATTTCAAGAAAGAAAAAGCAAAAAAACAAGAAGAGCAAGAAGAAGAAGCGTACTCACAGCGAGATGAAAATGCGCTTTATTTAACGAAATTATTTACGAAAGAACCGGAAGAAGAATTTACAAAGTTAAGAATGTATTTCGTGCAAGAAGGGGATACGATCGAATCTGTTGCAGATCGTTATGAAACGTCTGTACAAAACTTATACCGTGTAAATCAATCAGAAGATATATATTTGACTACAGGGCAAATTATATATATTCCTGTTTCAAAAGCAAAAGTGAAATAAGTGAGTGAGTTTTTTCACTCACCTCTTTTCTTTTCCTAGAAGTTATGTTTTGAACAAGAAAGGGTCATTCGTATGGATATTGAATTACGAAATCGCTATGAACCCATTGTCAGGCAATATAGATTGGATACGCAGCATATGGAAGAGCACGGAAGTGTAATGAAAATTTATACGAATCAAGGTCCGTATGCGTTAAAGAAAATACAAGATAGAAAATTAGAGCGGAATAATTTTTTGCATCACATTCAATATTTGAAAGAGAAAGGTTTTTCGAATTATGTACCTATTTATCATGCGACGGACGGAAATTATGTCTTAAGTGATGGGACATATAGTTATTATTTAATGCCTTGGTTAGAGCGTGCGGAAGGAAACGGTGAGGATAACGATCAATATTACAAAATGTTTCAGACGCTCGGAACGTTGCATCAAAAAACGGTGAAAGAGGAGACCTATACAGAAGAAGAGTTAGAAAAACATTATACAAATATATCCGACCGTTGGGAAAATGATGGTGAGATGTTAGAAGAGTTTCTTGTAGAATCTGAAGCGAAGTGGTATATGTCTCCGTTTGAATTACAATATTGTACGTATTATCACCATGTTATGAGAGCTCGCGAGTTCGCAACAAAGCAATTAAATGAATGGCATGATGCGATGAAAGAAAAGGAAACAACACGTACTACTTTCGTTCATGGGAATGTCTCGCTTAATCATTTTTTATTTGATTATGAGCGAAACGGCTATTTTATTAGTTTAGAAAAATCGCAGTTTGCAACGCCTGTGCAAGATATAGTAGGTTTTTATTCGCGGTCTTTAAACACATATCCAATTGCACGGAGTGACCGCTTTGAATGGTATCAAATGTATCAAAAAAATTTCCCGTTTTCGAAAGAGGAGCAGCTTCTTATGTTTGCATATATGACGTATCCGTCGCATTTTATTCGGCAAATTCAGTCGTATACGAAAAGAAGAAAGAGTCGTAATGAAGAAAATGAGCTCCGCGGGGTGAAAAGTCTGCAGCAATCGCATTGGCTCGTTAGCAATACAGAATATTTCCTTTCGCAATTACAAGCTGCCCAGCAAGGGAACGGATGAAGAAGATAAGTAGGGAGAACCCTGCTTATCTTTTTTTATTAGTTTCATAAAGAGATAAAAGCCGTAGTTTCAAATTTATCTTGACGAATAAGGTTTCGTTTTTTACACTATTGTATATAATAATTAACAATCATATAAATGCATTGAAGGGGAAGAGTATAACATGAAACGTCTTCAGAGAGGAGAATCATTAGCTGGGAGATTCTCTAGATAGTTATGTTAGAAGGTAGCCCTGGAGCATCTTTTCTGAACGGAATAGTTCTCATTAGGAAAAGACGGATTTGTCCGTTATCAAATTAAGAGTATAAGCAAATTCTGAATTTGTTTGTAAATAAAGGTGGTACCGCGATGTCCCTCGTCCTTTTTTGGATGAGGGGCATTTTTTATTTTAAGGAGGGAAAATAATGTCAAACACGGAAAAGAATTTACCAACTAAATATGATCATATGTCCGTTGAAGAAGGCCTTTATCAATGGTGGCTTGAAGGCAAATATTTCGAAGCAACAGGAGACGAGAAGAAACAACCGTATACAATTGTAATTCCACCTCCGAACGTAACTGGTAAGTTACACTTAGGTCATGCTTGGGATACAACTCTTCAAGATATTTTAACTCGTACGAAACGTATGCAAGGTTACGATGTACTGTGGCTTCCAGGAATGGACCATGCTGGTATCGCAACGCAAGCGAAAGTAGAAGGGAAACTTCGTGAAGAAGGTATTTCACGTTACGATCTTGGCCGTGAGAAATTCCTTGAAAAAGCTTGGGAATGGAAAGAAGAATACGCTTCTCACATTCGTCAACAATGGGGAAAAGTTGGTTTAGGACTAGACTATTCTCGTGAACGTTTCACATTAGACGAAGGTTTATCTAACGCTGTTAATAAAGTATTTGTTCAATTATATGAAAAAGGTTTAATTTACCGCGGTGAGTATATTATCAACTGGGATCCAGCAACACGCACAGCTCTTTCTGATATTGAAGTAATTCATAAAGAAGTTCAAGGTGCATTCTACCATATGAATTATCCGTTAACAGATGGTTCTGGTCACATTCGTCTTGCAACTACTCGTCCAGAAACAATGCTTGGTGATACAGCAGTAGCAGTTCATCCAGAAGATGATCGCTACAAACATTTAATCGGAAAAACAGTTACACTTCCAATCGTAGGCCGTGAGATTCCGATTATTGCTGATGAATACGTAGAAAAAGACTTCGGAACAGGCGTTGTGAAAATTACACCAGCTCATGACCCGAATGACTTTGAAGTAGGTAACCGTCATGACTTACCACGTATTTTAGTAATGAACGAAAATGGAACGATGAACGAAAAAGCTGGCAAGTATAACGGTATGGATCGTTTCGAATGTCGTAAAGAGTTAGTGAAAGACTTACAAGAAGCTGGCGTATTAGTAGAAATCGAGCCTCATATGCACTCAGTAGGTCATAGTGAGCGTAGCGGTGCAGTTGTTGAGCCTTACTTATCAACACAATGGTTCGTAAAAATGGCTCCACTTGCAGAAAAAGCGGTAGAACTTCAACAAAAAGAAGAAGAAAAAGTAACGTTCGTACCAGAGCGTTTTGAAAACACATACTTACGCTGGATGGAAAACATTCATGACTGGTGTATTTCTCGTCAATTATGGTGGGGACATCGCATTCCAGCTTGGTATCATAAAGAAACTGGTGAAATATACGTAGGTACAGAAGCACCAACGGATATTGAAAACTGGAATCAAGATAATGACGTACTTGATACATGGTTTAGCTCAGCGTTATGGCCATTCTCAACACTTGGCTGGCCAAATGAAGAGGCAGCAGACTTTAAAAAGTTCTATTCAACAGATGCACTAGTAACTGGTTATGATATTATCTTCTTCTGGGTATCTCGTATGATTTTCCAAGGTTTAGAGTTTACAGGAGAGCGTCCATTTAAAGATGTATTAATTCACGGTTTAGTTCGTGATGAGCAAGGACGTAAAATGAGTAAATCTCTTGGTAACGGTATTGATCCTATGGATGTTATCGAGAAATACGGTGCAGATGCAATGCGTTACTTCTTATCAACAGGAAGTGCACCAGGCCAAGATTTACGCTTCAGCATGGAGAAAGTAGAATCTACTTGGAACTTCATTAATAAAATTTGGAACGCATCACGTTTCGTATTAATGAACATGGATGACATGAAGTATGAAGAAATCGATTTAACTGGTGAAAAATCAGTTGCAGATAAGTGGATTTTAACTCGCTTAAACGAAACAATCGAAAGTGTAACACGTAACATGGATAAATATGAGTTCGGTGAAGCTGGTCGTTCATTATACAACTTCATTTGGGATGATTTCTGTGACTGGTACATTGAGATGGCGAAACTGCCACTATACGGTGAAGATGAGACAGCTAAGAAAACAACTCGTTCTATTTTAGCTTACGTATTAGACCAAACAATGCGTCTATTACACCCGTTCATGCCATTCGTAACAGAGAAAATTTGGCAGCATTTACCGCATGAAGGCGAGTCTATTACAGTAGCAGCATGGCCAACAGTTCGCGAAGATTTACAAGATAAAGAAGCGGCAGCAGAAATGCACCTTCTAGTTGATATCATTCGCTCTGTTCGTAACATCCGTGCAGAAGTAAATACGCCAATGAGCAAAAAAGTTCAAATGCAAATTAAAGCAAAAGATGAGGCAGTACTAGCTCAACTTACGAAAAACAGCTCTTACATTGAGCGTTTCTGTAACCCAAGTGAATTAACAATTAAAACAGATCTACAAGCGCCAGAAAAAGCGATGACTGCAATCGTATCAGGTGCAGAGTTATTCTTACCGTTAGCTGATCTTATCAATCTTGATGAGGAAAAAGCTCGTCTTGAAAAAGAACTTGAGAAGTTCGATAAAGAAGTAGAACGAGTACAGAAGAAACTTTCAAACCAAGGTTTCGTAGCGAAAGCTCCTGCAGCAGTTATTGACGGAGAGCGTGCGAAAGAGCAAGATTACCTAGAAAAACGTGAAGCGGTTCGTCAACGCCTAGCGGATCTTGAGAAATAAAATATTTTTTCAGAGACTCACTATATTGGTGAGTCTCTTTTCTTTGCGTATAATAGAGGTATGAAGGTTGTCTTTTGAAAGGGGAATAACATACGTGATACATACATACGAAGAAGCGATAGGATGGATTCATAGCCGATTGAAATTTGGGATAAAACCAGGATTAGAAAGAATGCAATGGATGTTAGAAGAGCTCGGAAATCCAGAGCGTCATATAAAATGTGTTCATCTTGCGGGTACAAATGGAAAAGGTTCAACTTTAACATACATGCGCAACATGTTAGAGGGCGCGAAATATAAAGTAGGAACATTTACCTCTCCTTATATCGAAACATTCAATGAACGTATTAGTGTGAACGGAACACCAATTGCAGATGAAGAGATTGCGGAACTTGTAAATATGGTAAAGCCGGTCGTTGAAAAACTAGACGAGACGGATTTAGGAGAAGCGACCGAGTTTGAAATTATTACTGTTATGGCAATTTGCTATTTCGGTAAAGTTAATTTCTGTGATGTTGTTTTATTTGAAACAGGGCTTGGGGGAAGGTTTGATTCTACAAACGTTATTCATCCTGTTCTCACTATTATTACGAATATCGGTCACGATCATATGCATATTTTAGGGAATACACTAGGAGAAATTGCATATGAAAAGGCAGGGATTATTAAATCAGGTGTTCCAGTAATTACTGGTGTACAAGATGAAGAAGCATTGCAAGTCATTCAAAAGGTTGCGAAGGAAAATCATGCAAACGTATATGAACTTGGCAAACAGTTTACATCACTACATAAACATTCTAATGAAGATGGAGAACATTTTGATTTTGCTTGTCCATTCGCCTCATTTGAAGATGTTCGGATTTCGATGAAAGGTATTCATCAAGTAGGCAATGCTACAGTAGCGCTTATGGCCGTAATGTATTTAAAAACATATTTATCATTTTTAATTAATGAAGAGGAAATGAAAGTTGGATTACAGGAAGCGTACTGGATTGGCCGATTTGAAAAGCTACAAAGTAACCCGGATATTATTATAGATGGTGCTCATAATTCAGAGGGTATTGAAAGCCTTGTGAAAACAGTAGAGGCACATTACAAAGATAAAAATGTAGTAGTTTTATTTACTGCTCTTGGTGACAAGCAGTTACATAACATGGTAGGGCAATTAGAAGCCATTGCCGATGAAATTATTTTTACAACATTCGCCTTTGATCGTGCTATTTCTGCTGACAAACTTGCATCGTATTCACAAAAAGAATCAAGATTAATTTTTGAAGATTGGAAAGAGGCAATTGATACGAAGATTGAAATGATAGGAGAAAATGATGTTTTCATCATAACAGGTTCTCTATATTTCATTTCCGAAGTTCGAAAATATATTTGCGAAAAAAACTAGATAGTATTTGCTATCTAGTTTTTTGTTCTACAAATGAAGTCAAATGCATACATATAAGATAATTATATAGGATAATTTGGCGAATTCCTCTGACAAATATCTCGTTTTTTTGTGAAATGAATATGATATGATGCGGACAACGATAAGAGGTGAGGTGTGAGTGTATGGACAAGCAATCACGAACGATCTCGGTGAAAGTAAATGGAACAGAAGCGAAGTATGAAGAAAAGAAGAAAGATGAGTTTGAATGGATGGTAGTCGAAAGTGAAAGACCGCAAAACGTTGTACCTTTTAAAAAAGAAAAGACATCGTCTATGGCACAATACCGAAAGAAATGGAGTACAACAATAATCGCAATCGTTGCAACTGCAATTATTATCGGTACTGTATTTGGGATGGGGATAATTCATTTATTAACTGGACAAGGGACAACAGGGGAAGGTACGGTAACGGCTTCGAAGCAGACAGGTAATGAGGAACAAAAGGTGGACGGAACGGTAGAACAAAAAGCGCAGGTAGGAGCTGCATTAGAACCAATGAAACTATTTTTCGTTCAAGGAGGGCTATACTCCTCTGAAGAAAAGGGACAGGCAGCTATTGAAGAGTGGAAAAGTAATGGAGGCGTGGCTGCTTTGAAACCGAGTGGTGATAAGTATGCGTTAGTTGTTGGTGTTGCAAGTGATGAACAAGCTGTGAATCAATTAATAGGCCAGTATAAGCAAGATGGTGTTTCAGTTTTGAAAAAAAATTGGGATATTACAGATAAAGCATTACTCAAAAATAATAAAGAAGTGGGTGGGTTTTTAGCGAAAATACAGCCATTGTATACTCATTTTGAAAAATACGTTTTCGGTGTGCAAACTAGTGGAAAGAGTAACCCAAAAGATATAGAAGCAATCACAAAAGAGTGGAAAGCGATTGAAAAAGAAGGGAAAAGTATGAAGCGTGAAGATGCGAAGAAGCTTTATACGTACACGTCAGTAGCCGTGCAAACAATTAAGGAAGGGAAGAGTGATAAGGAATCTGTAGCTAAATTAAATCAAGTTATTATTGATGGCTTACTTTCATATGAAAAAATAGTTTCACAAAAAGTGAAATGATAATAAGATGAAGGAGAAAGAAGTATTTATACTTCTTTCTTTTCTTTTGAATTTAGAACAAAGTGCTTTCTTTGTGGGCAGAGTATAATCGTATTAAAAAAATTATTATTTTAATTAGAGAAAATGATATTTCTCTAATTTGTGGGAAAACTATTCCTTTGATACGATTGATAGGAATTGTTCTGCTTCATATGAGAAAGGAAGGAGAAAACATGAAAAAAATTATTTTAGCTTCAGGATCACCTCGGAGGAAGGAACTGCTTGAATTAGCTGATGTGCCATTTGAAGTTGTTGTTAGTGAAGTAGATGAGACGATTGGTGCATATTCATCACCTTCTGATATTGTTATGTCGCTTGCTTTACAAAAAGCATCTGCCGTAGCAGAAAATTATAGTGATGATATTGTATTAGGTGCAGATACAATTGTTACATATGAGTCACGTATTCTTGGAAAGCCGTCTAATGGGGCTGAGGCGAAAGAAATGTTACAATTATTATCAGGGAAAACACATGAAGTATATACTGGTGTTGCGATTATATTAAAAGAGAAAACGGTAACTTTTTATGAGCGTACAGAAGTGACGTTTTGGGAATTAACAGAAGATGAAATTGACGCATACGTTGCATCGAAGGAACCACTTGATAAAGCAGGAAGTTATGGGATCCAAGGGAAAGGATCTATTTTTGTTCAGCACATTCAAGGGGATTATTATAGTGTGGTAGGCTTGCCAATTGCACGTCTTGTTCGTGAATTAAAACAGTTTGATAGCGATGTAACCCATGCGTAAAATTGCATGGGGTTTTCTTTGAGAGAACTAATAAAAAAGAGGTGAAGAAATGAACGGTATTCGTGATGTTGTGAAAGAGGAACAGCCACGGGAGCGTTTATTGTTAGAAGGAGCTGGAAGTTTATCGCATCGAGAGCTTCTTGCAGTATTACTCAGAACAGGTTCTAAAGAAGATACAGTTTTAACGTTATCAGATAAAATTTTACACCATTTTGATGGTTTACGAATGTTGAAAGACGCAACATTAGAAGAGCTAATAAGCATTCATGGTGTTGGAATCGCAAAAGCGTCGCAACTTATGGCTGCTTTTGAATTAGGGAGAAGAATGGTTCGTTTAGAATATCGGAATAGATATAGCATTCGAAGCCCGGAAGATTGTGCGAGTTATATGATGGAAGAGATGCGTTTTTTACAGCAGGAGCATTTTGTGTGTTTATATTTGAATACAAAAAATCAAGTTATACATAGGCAAACGATTTTTATTGGAAGTTTAAATACGTCGATTGTGCATCCGAGGGAAGTTTTTAAAGAAGCATTCCGTCGTGCAGCAGCCTCTATAATATGTCTCCATAACCATCCCTCAGGAGACCCGACGCCGAGCCGAGAAGATATTGAAGTAACAAAACGTTTAGTAGAATGCGGCCAGATTATCGGAATTGAAGTGCTCGATCATATTATAATAGGTGACCATAAATTCGTGAGTTTAAAGGAAAAAGGTCATATTTAAGACTATGCTTTTTACTTATTTTGTTTTATAATGTGATTTATGAGTTTTTTGTAGAAAATTATCTACAAAAAGGATACAGATATAAAAAAACGTACTGTTTTTATCATATAAAGTAAGAGAAAATGAGTCCGTGAAAACAAGAAAGGAAGATAAATAATATGTTTGGATTTGGTGGCTTTACTCGCGATCTTGGAATAGATTTAGGAACTGCGAACACGCTTGTATATGTAAAAGGAAAAGGTGTAGTTTTACGTGAGCCTTCAGTAGTAGCATTACAAACTGATACGAAACAAATCGTTGCAGTAGGTAGCGATGCAAAACAAATGATTGGTCGTACACCAGGAAACGTAGTGGCACTTCGCCCTATGAAAGACGGTGTAATTGCTGATTACGAAACAACAGCAACAATGATGAAATATTACATTCAACAAGCTCAAAAATCAAATGGATTCTTCTCACGTAAGCCATACGTAATGGTATGTGTACCATCTGGTATTACAGCTGTAGAAAGACGTGCAGTAATCGATGCAACTCGTCAAGCTGGTGCTCGTGATGCATATCCAATTGAAGAGCCATTTGCAGCAGCAATTGGTGCGAACCTACCTGTTTGGGAACCAACTGGTAGTATGGTTGTTGATATCGGTGGTGGTACAACAGAAGTTGCAATTATTTCTTTAGGTGGTATTGTAACAAGTCAATCAGTTCGTGTTGCTGGTGATGATATGGATGATTCAATCATTCAGTACATTAAGAAAAGCTACAACTTAATGATTGGTGAAAGAACAGCTGAAGCATTAAAATTAGAAATCGGTTCTGCAGGCGAGCCAGAAGGTATTGAACCTATGGAAATTCGCGGTCGTGATTTAGTAAGTGGTTTACCAAAAACAGTATTAATTCAACCAGAAGAAATTGCAGATGCATTAAAAGATACAGTAGATGCGATTGTAGAATCAGTTAAAAATACATTAGAGAAAACTCCACCTGAATTAGCGGCAGATATTATGGACCGTGGTATCGTATTAACGGGTGGCGGGGCATTACTACGTAACTTAGATAAAGTTATTAGTGAAGAAACAAATATGCCAGTTCTTGTTGCAGAAAACCCATTAGATTGCGTAGCGATTGGAACGGGTAAAGCATTAGACAATATCGACCTTTTCAAAACTGCTGCTCGATAATATTGCAAAATAAAAATCAATGAAATTAAGAGGGTGTGAACGTGCCACAGTTTTTCTTAAACAAAAGATTAATTGTTTTGTTAGTTAGTATTATTCTTCTCGTGGCATTGATTGGAATCTCATTGAAAGAACGGAACAGTTTAACATGGCCCGAGCAGTTTATAAAAGATACTGTCGGTGTTGTAGAACGTGTATTCCAAAAGCCAGCGAATTATGTTGCCGGATTCTTCGAAAACGTAGAAGATGTAAAGCGCACGTATGAAGAGAATAAAGAATTAAAAGCAAAATTAGATAACTATGCAAAGTTATCAGTTGACGTAAAGCAATTAGAAGATGATAAAAAGAAACTACAAGAGTTAACTGGTAAAACAGCGTTAAATAGCGGTTATACTGAAATTCCAGCTACTGTTGTTTCTCGTAATCCCGACAAATGGTACGATCTAGTTGGAATTGATAAAGGGGCACAACAAGGAATTAAAAAAGATATGGCGGTAATAACTTCACAAGGTTTAGTTGGACGAGTGAAAAGTGTATCTCAGTTTACATCATCAGTAGAGTTGTTAAGTTCTATGAGCCGAACAAACCGTGTTTCTGCTATTGTACAAGGACAAGAAAAAATCTTTGGGTTGATTGAAGGTTACGATAAAGAAAAACAATTACTTCTTTTCACAAAGATTGGCTCTGATGTACCAGTACAAAAAGATCAACTAGTTGTAACATCTGGACTTGGTGATATTTTCCCGAAAGGTCTTGTAATCGGAAAAATCGTTGATGTTCAGCCTGATCCATACGGTTTAACAAAAACAGCTTATGTAAAACCTGCTGCTGATTTAAATGACGTAGAGCATATTACGGTTGTCAAACGTGACACGCCTTCGGCACCGTTAGAATAGGGGGGGAAGAAGAGATGATAAAAGTTTTAAAAAGAGCAGCTCTTCCTCTTTTGCTCCTTTTTGTTTTTTTATTTGAAAATATGTTCTCTACTGTTGTTCCAACAGACGTCTTTTGGAAAGACAGTATAGCAGCACCTCATTTCTTTATAATTGTGTTATGTTTTATTACAGTGTACTATGGTCTGGTTCAAGGGATTTACTACGGACTATTATTTGGTTTCTTATTTGATACCGTATACACAGAACTTGTTGGTATATATATATTTGCTTATCCAATTTTGACATATTTAGTTTATAGTGCGATGAAGGTATTGCAATTGAATTTATTTATTGTTGTTTCTATCGTATTAGCTAGTATTGCAGCATTAGAGTATTATGTGTATGGATTTTTAACTTTGTTAGGGCGTACTCACATGTCGGCGTATGTCTTTTTCACCGATCGTCTCCTTGCTACTTTATTGCTAAATGGAATTTTCTTATTGATAGTTTGTTTCCCACTGAGACGATATTTAGTGCGTCTTTCAAAAGCGATGGAAGAAAAAGAAAAAAGGATTTTCTAATTTTATGTCGAATTGAATCGGTGGGGTGAACTTTAGTGGAAGAAAAAAAGCAACAAAATGTAACGATAAAAGGGACAAAAGATGGAATAACACTTCATTTAGATGATTGCTGTTCATTCTCTGAACTATTAAAAGAATTGGATGAAAAGCTTTCTACACATTACTATGATGGTGACGGACGTTCTTTGATTGAAGTGCGTGTTAAAGTAGGAAATCGTTATTTAACAGAAGTACAACAAGAAGAGATTCGTACGTTAATTCGCAATAAGAAGAATCTTGTTGTGGAATCAATTGATAGTGATGTTATAACAAAAGCAGAAGCAATAGCTTGGAAAGAAGAAACAGAAATTGTCCCTATTTCCAAAATTGTTCGCTCTGGACAAGTGTTACATGTAAAAGGAAATTTATTATTAATTGGAGATGTTAATCCAGGCGGAACGGTTATCGCTGGGGGGAATATTTTTGTCGTGGGATCACTAAGAGGGGTTGCACATGCGGGGTATGATGGAGATTCAGAAGCTGTTATTGCTGCATCTATTATGAACCCTATGCAACTCCGAATTAGTGATGTGACAATGCGGGCTCCGGAAGAGAAAGAGGACGGAGCGGAGGCGGCCGAATGTGCGTATATTAATGAGAACAATCACATTGTTGTCGATCGCCTGCAACTTCTCACTCATCTTAGACCTAATTTAACAAAGTTAGAAAGGGGAATTGTATAGCTGTGGGAGAGGCAATAGTAATTACATCTGGAAAAGGCGGCGTAGGTAAAACTACAACGTCTGCGAACATTGGTACAGCCCTTGCGTTATCTGGAAAGAAAGTGTGTTTAATTGATACAGATATCGGTTTACGTAATTTAGACGTAGTAATGGGGCTGGAAAATCGTATTGTATTTGATCTTGTTGATGTCGTTGAAGGGCGTTGTCGTTTACCTCAGGCTCTTATTAAAGATAAGCGTTTTGATGATCTTTATTTATTACCTGCAGCACAAACGAGCGATAAATCGGCGGTAACACCTGAACAAATGGATGAATTAATACAAGTATTACGTCAAGATTATGATTACATATTAATTGATTGTCCTGCGGGGATTGAGCAGGGATTTAAAAATGCTGTAGCAGGTGCGGATAAAGCAATCGTTGTAACAACACCAGAGGTATCCTCAATGCGTGATGCGGATCGTATTATCGGGCTTTTAGAGAAAGAGGATATTGAACCGCCGAAACTTGTCATTAACCGTGTGCGTAGTCATATGCTTCATGAACAGGATATGTTAGATGTTGATGAAATCGTACGTACATTGTCAATCGAGCTTCTTGGTGTTGTCGAAGATGATGATGAAGTTATTCGTGCTACGAATACAGGCGAACCTGTAGCGTTGCAACCGAGCGGAAAAGCAGCAATAGCTTATCGCAATATTGCAAGACGTTTGTTAGGTGAGAATGTGCCATTACAAGCATTTGAACAAGAAAAAGTATCGGTATTTACAAAGATGAAAAATTTCTTTGGAATTCGTTAAAAGCACTTCGCATAAATGCGGAGTGCTTTCTTTTTTTCTTCGCATGAATATCTTTCTTCCATAACTCATACATATGTACAAACTGTATATAACTGTTTCTATTTGAATAAGGCTCACTAAAGAAAGGAGACAGTATGAAGAATAGACGTGTGGAAGAAATTAAAAAGCGGATTGCGAAAAGGAAAGCAGAGCAAGAAAGGATGGAGGAAGATCAGTATTTTGCTGGAGGAGACTTTGATAGTGACACGGTATTTATTGAAGAAGGAGAGAAGGAAATTCACCCTCTATTTCGAAAAGAAGTTTTTCTCTTCAAAGTTTTGCTGTCAGCAATATTAGTTCTCTCAGTTGCTATTTTATTTAAGAATGCACCTTCTTCTTTTGATGGTACTAGAGCTGTCACAGAAAAAGTTATGCAAGAAGAATTTCAATTTGCTACTATATCGAAATGGTATGAAAAGCAGTTTGGAAAACCTCTCGTTTTCTTTTCTCCAAATGAGAAAAAAGAAAAGGCTATTCAGCAAAAGGATTATGCGATTCCTGCCTCTGGAAAGGTGATGCAAGGGTTTCAAAAAAATGGCCAAGGTGTATTTGTTCAAACGGCTACAAATGCAACGGTTGAGTCAGTGAATGAAGGTGTAGTTGTTTTTGCGGGCAAGAAAGAGGAACTTGGAAATACAGTTCAAATTCAACACGCTGATGGCACGGAGTCTTGGTATGGAAATTTAAACGATATGTCAGTGAAGTTATATGATTACGTTTCAAAAAAACAAAAAATCGGAACGGTGAATAGCGACGAAAATAATAAAAACGGCAAATTTTATTTCGCGATGAAAAAGAATGAAAAATTTATTGATCCGATTCAGGTGATTTCATTTGATTAAATATAGAGATGTTTTAACAAAAATTACAGTACATCCATTGTTTTGGGTTATTATCATTATTGGTATTTTCACGGCACGCTTTAAAGAATTAATATTACTATTTTGTATCGTTCTAGTTCATGAACTTGGGCATGCTTTTGCAGCTGCATATTATAATTGGCGTATTAAACAAATTCAGCTTTTGCCCTTTGGTGGCGTAGCTGAGCTCGAAGAACATGGGAATAAGTCATTAAAAGAAGAATTAATTGTCGTTATAGCGGGGCCAATTCAGAATATATGGATGATTGCAGTCGCTTATATTTTGTATCAAGCGGGTTGGGTAACTGATGATTTGTATCATTTCTTTGTATGGAATAATTTCGTTATTTTAGGTTTTAATTTATTGCCTATTTGGCCACTTGATGGTGGAAAAGTATTATTTAATGTATTATCATATCGTTTTCCTTATTTACAAGCACATGAAAAGATGATGAAATTGTCATGTGTTTTTTTTAGTGTAATATTAGGGTGGCAGTTACTTTGGAATAGTAATAACATTATGATGTGGGTATTACTTGTTTTTCTAGCGATTTCTTTGTATCAAGAATGGAAACAAAGACGGTACGCATTTATGCGCTTTTTATTAGAACGTTATTATGGGAATAAAAGAGATATTGAAAAAATTGCACCTATTGAGGTGAATACAGAAGATCGTTTATATACGATTTTCACGAAATTTCGTAGAGGATACAAACACTCTATTATCGTCCATGGAAAATATAAAGAGCATTACACATTGGATGAAAATGAATTGCTCTATGCGTATTTTGCT
Source organism: Bacillus cereus group sp. N8 (assembly GCF_016483685.1). Classification (NCBI taxonomy): domain Bacteria; kingdom Bacillati; phylum Bacillota; class Bacilli; order Caryophanales; family Bacillaceae; genus Bacillus; species Bacillus cereus group sp. N8. Next base: position 75,645 of record NZ_JAEHBK010000001.1, read on the forward strand.
GAAAAACGAACAACTTCATCTGTTGAAGAATTGATAGGTTAGTGTTGACGATAACACTAACCTTTTATTATTGTAAAAGCAAAGAAAATTATAAAGTGAGGAAAGAATTTTGAAGACGTTATATATTAATTACACTGGTTCAGAAAAGCGTGTTGCGATAGAAGAGAAGCGAAAAGTTGTCGAGCTATTATGGAAACGTAATGAAGAGCAGGAAATTGTCGGACATATTTATGTTGGACGTATCGTAAGAACAATTGCTGGAATGAATGCGGCCTTTGTAAATATCGGATTAGAAAAACATGCATATCTTTCATACGATGATGTACCACCTTCATATCGCGTACATGAGGGACAAGCAATACTTGTACAAGTTGTCAAAGAGGCAATTGATACGAAAGGGCCAAAGTTAACGGCGAAGATAGAATTTACTGGGAAATATGTCGTGTATATGCCGTATGATGAAATGCGTGCTGTTTCTCGGAAAATAAAAAATAACAAGAGAAGACAAGAGTTACTTCATATTGAAGTGGAAGGGACAGGAGGATATATATTCCGTTCTGCTTCTGAAAAAGGAACAATCGATGAAATACAAGCTGAAATGCAAGGGTTGCAACAACTATATGAAGAATTAAAAAGAAAAGAAGATCAGGGGAAGGCACCGTTACTACTTCATCGACCAGCGACGTTTTTAGATCGTGTATTTCAGGAGAACCCAATTGAAACGATTGAAAAAGTAGTTGTAGATACAAGAAGTGTGGTAAAAGAATTAGAAGAAAAAGTAGGGAAAGAAAGAGTATCCTTTTATAATGAAAAATCTTCGATGTTTAATCATTTTGGAATAGAACGTGAAATTGAGAAAGCACTTCAAAAAATTGTTTGGCTGCCAAATGGTGCCTATCTAATCGTGGAACAAATGGAGACGATGACTGTAATTGATGTGAATACGGGTAAGTTTACTGGAAAACAAAATTTACAAGATACAGTACTTCGTACAAATGAAATGGCTGCTGAAGAGATTGCTCGTCAATTAAGACTTCGTGATATTGGCGGAATGATATTAATTGACTTTATTAATATGAAAAGACGAGAAGATAAAGAAAAGGTAAGGGAAAGTCTCATAGCTGCTATGCAAGATGATTGCACTTATACGAGAGTGCTTGGGTTTACTGAGTTAGGGATTTTGGAGATGACGCGAAAACGTAAGAAACATTCGTTACGTGACGTATTATTAGAAGAGTGTACACCTTGTAAAGCGACGGGGTATGTTATGTCTTATGAAACGATTGCGTATGAGTTAGAGAGAGAACTAATTACATATAGCAATATAGAAGATGAAGCAGTATTAATCGCTGCACCGAAAATTTTGCAAAAGCATTTTCTACAAAAAGAATTACAAAAAAATCTTCCATTTGAAATTTATTTCAAAGATTATATTATCGAAAAGTACGCTATTATCCGATTTGGAAGTAAGAAAGAAATTGTAGAACGGAAAAAATAGTTAGCAGAACATTTATTGACAATAGTCTATGATTCATGATAACATCTTTATGTTATAGTTTATAGCACCTAAACGGCTATATGCTACAACCGCACAAGACAGGTTCCCTAAAGACATTTTATGTCTACCTCGTTTTTGGCGAGTCTTAGTAATTAAGAGGAGGTGCAAGTATGTACGCAATTATCGAAACAGGTGGAAAACAAATTAAAGTTGAAGCTGGTCAAGCAATCTACATTGAAAAATTAGATGTTGAAGCTGGTGAAACTGTTACTTTTGACAAAGTTCTTTTCGTTGGTGGCGAAAACGTTAAAGTTGGTAGCCCAGTTGTAGAAGGCGCAACAGTGACTGCTAAAGTTGAAAAACAAGGTCGCGCTAAGAAAATCATCGTTTTCAAATACAAAGCGAAAAAGAACAATCGTAAGAAACAAGGTCATCGTCAACCTTACACTAAGCTAGTTGTTGAAGCTATCAACGCTTAATTCAGGTTAACATGATTAAAATTACGATAAGTCGCACGAAATTAGGAAGTATCCAATCATTTAAAATGACTGGACATGCCGATTATGCGCCACATGGACAAGACCTTGTCTGTGCTGGAACTACAGCGGTTGTGTTTGGTTCTATAAATGCAGTGGAAGAGCTTTGTAATGTGCAGGCAACTATTGAACTCGGAAGCGATGGTGGATTCTTAACGTATGAATTGCCTAATGATTTAGACGTTCATGCAGCAGAAAAAGCACAAACGCTTTTAGAAGGATTGGTTGTTTCGCTAAAGACGATCGAACTTGATTACGGAAAGTATATCCGTTTAATAGAAAAAGTGCAGGAGGTGTAACGTATGTTAAGATTAGATCTTCAGTTTTTCGCATCTAAGAAAGGTGTAGGTAGTACAAAGAACGGTCGTGACTCTCAGTCAAAACGTCTTGGTGCTAAACGCGCAGATGGTCAAACGGTTTCAGGTGGTTCAATTCTTTACCGTCAACGCGGTACAAAAATTTATCCAGGTGTTAACGTTGGTCGTGGTGGCGATGACACTTTATACGCGAAAGTTGACGGCGTAGTACGCTTTGAGCGTCTTGGCCGTGACCGCAAACAAGTGAGCGTATATCCTGTTGCTCAAGAAGCATAAGAACTCACGGAAAACTCTAACCTGAGTGCAGGTTAGAGTTTTTCTATATTAAGGGGTATCTAAATGAATGAAAAATGGACAATTATAGATGCGTTGAGTCACTCAAGACATGATTGGCTCAATCGTTTGCAGATGGTTAAAGGAAACCTTTCCCTTGGAAAAGTGGAAGAGATTCATAGGCTCATCGATCGTTTTGTCCAAGAAGCGAGACAAGAATCCAATCTGATGGGGCTATCAATGCCTTTATTTTCAGAGTGGATTTTAACATATAATTGGAAACAGCAGCCGTGCTTATTGGAGTACGAAGTATTAGGGAAATTACATAACTTATCTCATCTAGATGAGACTGTATGTACATGGACGAATCAATTTTTCTCAATGCTTCAGCATAGTTTAGACGTATATGTTGAAAATTATGTTTGTATCACAATTGAATGTGACGCGGAGAATGCTCGTTTCTTTTTTGATTTTCGTGGTAAGCTAACGAGTGTAGAAGAACTACAGAATTGGCTTGCGAACCAAAACAATAAATGGTATTCCATTTCTTATACAGTACGAGACGAAGAAGTCTCAGTTATATTACAACTAATCGAAAAAAGTGTGGTGAAATAATGTTTGTAGATCAGGTCAAGATATATGTAAAAGGCGGCGACGGTGGTAACGGAATGGTTGCGTATCGTCGTGAGAAGTATGTACCTAAAGGTGGCCCAGCAGGTGGCGACGGTGGTAAAGGTGCAGATGTTGTTTTTGTTGTTGAAGAAGGCTTACGTACATTAATGGATTTCCGCTACCAACGTCATTTCAAAGCTGATCGCGGTCAGCACGGAATGAGTAAAGGTCAGCACGGTCGTAAATCTGAAGATTTAATCGTAAAGGTTCCACCAGGAACAATAGTAAAAGATGAAAAAACAGGCCAAATTCTTGCCGATTTAGTAACGCATGAACAAACGGCTGTAATCGCAAGAGGTGGCCGTGGTGGCCGTGGTAACTCACGTTTCGCAACAGCAACGAACCCAGCGCCAGAAATCGCTGAGAACGGGGAACCAGGTCAAGAACGTGATGTTATTCTAGAACTTAAAGTACTAGCAGACGTTGGACTTGTTGGATTCCCAAGTGTAGGTAAATCTACATTATTATCTGTTGTATCATCAGCACGTCCGAAAATTGCAGAGTATCACTTTACAACAATCGTTCCGAATCTTGGAGTTGTTGAAACTGGTGATAACCGCAGCTTCGTTATGGCTGACCTTCCTGGACTAATTGAAGGCGCACATGCCGGCGTTGGACTTGGACACCAATTCTTACGCCATATCGAGCGTACACGTGTAATCGTGCATGTTATTGATATGTCTGGTTTAGAAGGCCGTGAGCCATATGAAGATTATGTCACAATCAATAATGAATTAAAAGAATACAATATGCGTTTAACAGAGCGTCCACAAGTTGTTGTAGCAAACAAAATGGATATGCCAGATGCAGAAGAAAACTTACAAGCATTTAAAGAGAAAGTGGGAGACGAAGTAAAAATTTTCCCAATCTCAGCTGTAACGAAACAAGGTGTTCGTGATTTACTATTTGAAGTAGCGAACTTATTAGAAACAACACCAGAATTCCCAATGTACGATGTTGTCGAAGAGTCTGAAGCAAGTGTAATGTACAAATTTGATGCTGAAAGTCTTAAATTTGAAATTACACGTGAAAGTGACGGCACGTTTGTTATTTCTGGTTACGATATCGAGAAGACATTCAAAATGACGGACTTCTCACGTGATGAATCTATACGTCGTTTCGCTCGTCAAATGCGTGGAATGGGTATTGATGAAGCGCTTCGTGCACGTGGTGCAAAAGACGGAGATATTGTCAAAATTCTTGAATATGAATTTGAATTTATCGATTAAGACTGCCGAAATATGGCGGTCTTTTTTTTATCCCGCTATTTGTGGGCAGTAAAAATCCTATCTCAAAATTCAGCTGGGGCAAAGAAGTTAGGTGGGATCCTTACTGCCCGTAAACGCTAGATTGGTGAAGGTGGATTAAAGTTTCACTTTATATCGTAAAAGTCCGATTTTTATAGGAAAAAATCCCCACTAATTAAATTTTCAATTTATAATAGAAAAAGAAGTAATTTTAGAAGAATGTTTATGGGGAGAAAGAGTACATGTATAAAATATTAATTGTGGAAGATGATGAGAAAATCGCGGGAATATTAGAGGAGCATTTAGAAAGGTATGGCTATCAATCATTTAGAGTAAGTGATTTACGTCATATAAAAGATGAGTTCGTAAAAATAAACCCACATCTAGTGTTACTCGATATTAATCTACCGTACTTTGATGGTTTCTATTGGTGTCGTCAAATTCGCACAGTATCGAATGCACCGATTATTTTTGTCTCCGCCAGAACAGGCGAAATGGATCAAGTGATGGCGATTGAGAATGGTGGGGATGATTATATTACGAAGCCATTCCATTTAGATATCGTAATGGCAAAGGTGAAGAGTGCACTTCGCCGTGGATATGGTGAGTATGCTTTGGCCGCGGAAAGTGATTGTTTAGGTGTCAATGGGTTGTTATTATTCCCATCACAGCACACAGTAGAGTGGAAAGGGCAACAAACGGAATTTACAAAAAATGAGTTTTATTTATTAGAATGTTTAATGAAACAAGCGAATCAATACGTAACTCGTGAAGAGTTGTTAGAGGCTTTATGGGATGAAGTAGCATTTGTTGATGATAATACATTAACTGTAAATGTGAAACGTGTAAGGAAGAAGCTAGAGGAGCTAGGCATTAAAAATGCAATTGTAACGAAACGTGGATATGGTTATGCGCTTCTAACAGAGTGGGGCGAAGGGCATGAAGGTTAAAAGTTACCTCATAGATCGTTTTTCCTTAATCCTTTCTTACATTATAAGCCTTTGTTTATTTGGGGTCGTATTGCAGTTGCAAAGTCTTTTAGAAAAGCGATCACTTGACTGGAGTACGTGGTTATATGGCCTTTTATTGGGGACAGTTGTGTTTAGTGTATACCTTATTTACGATTACCGAAAACGAAGTGTGTTTTTAAAGAGAATAGAAAAGTATATTGCCGGTGGACATACGTTACACGATTCGTTACTTATAGATGCTTCTTACACATTAGAGCAAGAAATGGTCGTTGAATCGTTTACGTTATTAAGGCAGCAATATATGAATGAAGTTCATAAACAGCATACGAAAGAGCAACAGCAAATGATTTTTATGAACCAATGGATTCATCAAATGAAAACCCCAGTATCTGTTATTGAATTATTGTTACAGAAATATGGTAAGGAACATCGTGAGGCAAGGGGAGCGATTGAAAGTATTCGTGAAGAAAATAACCGTATTTTAAATGGCTTAGATTTAGCGTTACATATGGCAAGATTAGATCAGTTTGCGAAGGATTATAAAGTAGAAGTAGTAAATGTTATAGATGTCATTCGAGATATTATTAATGAAAATCGAAAGTCGTTCATTCAATCTTCTGTATTTCCGAAACTGATGGTTGAAGAAGAAGCTTGTATGATTGCGTCTGATAGAAAGTGGCTTAGTATCGCCATGAGCCAAATTGTTGTAAATGCAATTAAGTATACAAAAATTTCAGAAGCAGAGAAAAAGGAAATTCAATTTCAAATTGAAGAGAAAGATCAAAAGGTGTTATTACATATTAAGGACAATGGAATTGGTATTCCAGAGCAAGACGTAAAGCGCATATTTGATCCATTCTTTACGGGAATAAATGGCCGTAAAACGAGAGAAGCGACTGGTATGGGCTTATATATTACGAAGGAAATTTGCGATAATTTACATCATGGAATGTATGTGCAATCGGCTGAAGGAGAAGGAACGACATTCACGTTCCAATTTGCAAAAGATGAAGAATATCATACATTGATGAGAAAAATGACAAAACTGTAAGATAACAAAACGTTTTGTAAGGGAAATCACTCGTTTCTTTGTCTTATTTTTCTTATAGTAAATGTAAGAAGAAAGTACATAGGGGGATTAGAAATGAGTGTTCTTGAAGTAAAGGGATTAACAAAGGTGTACCAATCAAAAGGCTCAGTAGCGACGACTGCTTTAAACGATATAAATTTTAAAATAGAAGAAGGCGAATTTGTAGGGATTATGGGTCCTTCAGGAAGCGGAAAAACGACGCTTTTAAATTTATTAGCAACAATTGATAAGCAAACTTCAGGTCATGTGCTTGTAAATGGTGAAGAAATTAATCAAATGCGTGCTGCAAAATTAGCAGAGTTTCGTCGTACACATTTAGGATTCATTTTCCAAGATTTTAACTTACTTGATACGTTATCGATTAAAGAAAATATTATTTTACCGCTTGTAATGGCGAAGAAATCTGTAAATGAAATCGATGCAAAAGTACTGGAAATTGCGAAGTTTTTAAACATCGAAGAAATTTTAAATAAAAAAGTATATGAAGTATCAGGCGGACAACAACAACGTGCAGCAGCTGCGAGAGCAATCATTCATGAACCGACGTTAATTTTAGCGGATGAGCCAACTGGTAATTTAGATTCGAAGTCAGCAAAATCATTAATGGGTGCGTTGCAAGATTTACATGAACAAAAGAAAGTGACAATTGCAATGGTAACGCATGATCCAGTAGCTGCTAGTTATTGCGAACGTATACTTTTCATACGAGATGGAGAGATTTTCTCAGAAATACATAAAGGAAGAACGAAACAAGCCTTTTTCCAAGAAATTTTAGACGTACTTGCGATGCTAGGAGGAGAGTATCATGAACTTTCGCCAGCTCGCGCTTAATAACGTAAAAGGAAATTGGCGTAACTATAAAGCGTTTCTTATAAGTAGTTGTTTATCGATTGTCGTATTTTTCATGTATGCTTCTTTTATTTATCATCCAGATGTCGTAAGCGGTAATATTAGTATGAGAACGATGATCACAAAAGGATTAGAATCGATGAATTATATTGTGGTCATCTTCTCGGCACTCTTTATTTTATATGCAAATTCAACGTTTTTACGAGCAAGAAAAAAAGAGTTTGGTTTATTAACATTAATAGGCGGAACGAAATCTCAGCTCGGCCGAATGATTATATTAGAGCAACTGATGTTAGGTAGTATTGCAATTGTAGTTGGTATTGGCGTTGGAATGCTTTGCTCAAAACTTTTCTTCCAAGCATTAAGTGTATTGTTGAAAATAGATAAAACACTTCCGTTTGTATGGAATGGCAAAGCAGTTCTTATTACAGCGGGCATATATTTTATTCTCTTTTTAATTCTATCATTGTTTAGTGTTTGGACAGTAGGACGCTTGCAAATCATTGATTTATTAAGAGAAGCAAGAAAACAAAAAGTGGAGCCTTTTGCATTTACGTGGTTATGTGTAGCCGGTATAGGATGTATCATTGCTGCGTATGTCCTTTGTTTCCAAGTAACAATTATGAATTTTATTATATATTTCTTACCGATTGTAGGACTGACAATTGGCGGGACGTATTTACTATTTACACAAGGTAGTACAGTCGTATTAAAAGCATTGCAAAAACGAAAACAATCTTTTTATACATATCCAAATATGTTCGTACTAAGCAATCTTATTTACAAAATGAAAGATAATGCTCGTTTTCTATTTGTAATTTCTATTATTACGGCGGTTGTTTCCTCAGCAGTTGGTACGCTTTATGTATATTATGAAAATATGAGTGCAAAAACGGTAGAGCTTACGCCACATGCTATTTCATATGAGGAAAAGGGGTTAAATACGCATAGTCTTATTAATGAAGAAAAAGTACAAGAGATTGTAAAAAAACATGGGTTTGAAGATGCACGAAAAGTAACCTACGTAAAACTACCTGCAACACAGAAAATAATGTTGTTTAACAGTGAACGTGAAGTACCAATGACGATTATTTCAGAAAAAGAATATAACGCAGAAGTGCGTGAACAAAAGAAAGAGCAAATTACAGAGGTTCATAATGCACCAGGTAGTGCGACGATGGTTATGGTTGATGCAGCAAATGAACTTATGAAAATAGATCGTACGAAACCGTATGAATTTACAATTAATGGACAAAAGCAGTCTGTTCAATTAAATGAGCCAACGTCATATTCTGTTTTTAACGATAGCGAATATCTCATTGTGAATGATCAAGATTTTGAGAAGTATGCAAAGCTCGTACCAGATGAAGAAAAGACGAAATATTACGGTTATTATATTGAAGACTGGAAAAGTACGGAAGACCTTGTGCTAGATTTGAAAAAGCAAATTGCACCAGAAAAGCAAGGAGAACTGAAAAATTCAGTGTTTGCTTATAAAGATATAAGAGAATCTGGAGCAATTACAATATTCATTGGTTTCTTCGTAGCGGTACTGTTCTTCTTCTTCGCTTGTAGTATGACATACTTTAAATGGTTTAACGATAAAGAACAAGATCGTATTCAATTTAAATCGTTAAAGAGAATCGGTATGACAGATAAAGAAATCCGCAAAGTTGCGATTCGACAAATGGGAGTTATCTTCTTTATCCCAATTTTAATCGGTTCAATTCATAGTGGATTTGCTCTTCATACGTTAGGGAAAATGCTTTATATTAATTTATGGAAATCAGGTGCGCTTGTAATTGGAGCATACATTTTAGCTTCTGCCATTTACTTTATGATCGCGCAAAGAGGATATTTAAAACACGTAAAAAGCTAGGGAAACCTCTAGCTTTTTGCCTATGTAGTAAGTTACAGGGGGACGATAGATGAACATTCGGCAACTAGCGCTGCAAAATATAAAGGGAAATTGGCGTAATTATAAAGTGTTTTTCTTAAGTAGTTGTTTTGCAATATTTGCGTCTTTTGCATATATGTCTGTCATTGTACATCCGTATATGCAAGAGACGATGTGGTATCAAAATGTACGTTGGGGTCTTATCATATGTAACATTATAATTATTTCTTTTTTTATCATATTTATTTTGTACTCTACTTCTATTTTCATAGAAGCGCGTAAGAAAGAACTAGGGTTATATATGTTAATGGGAGCAACGAAATCTAACGTAATAGGAGTGATTATGACCGAGCAAATATTAATTGGAATTTTTGCTAATATTTTCGGTATAGGGCTGGGCATGATCTTTTTAAAGCTCTTCTTCATGGTGTTTAGTATGTTACTTCAACTTCCGAAAGAACTCCCTGTTATATTTGACGTAAGTGCGATTGGTGTAACATTTATTACATATATGGTCGTTTTTATTCTGTTATCTTTTATAAGTGCTTTACGTATATGGAATATAAAAATCATTCGGTTATTGAAAGAATTTCGAACGGATAAAAAAGAGAAGAAAACATCAATATGGATTTGTATGTTCGGCTTTATTTGTTTAGGGACAGGATATGCGTTAGCGCTACAAGTGACAATGGAAACGATAGGATTATATTTTTTCCCTGTGTCTATACTTGTCTTTTTCGGAACGTACTTTTCTTTTACACACGGTACAATCCAATTGTTAGAAATGATTAAACGAAATAAAAAGATTATGTATACATATCCGTATTTATTTATAGTGAATCAATTGTCACATCGAATGAAGGAAAATGGTCGCTTTTTCTTTATGCTTTCTATGGCAACGACATTTGTAGTTACGGCAACAGGTACGGTGTTCTTATATTTTTCTAGCATGCAAGATATGTGGCGGGATGGGGGCGCACACTCATTTTCATATATAGAAAAAGGTGTTTCTACCCATGAAGTCTTTGAGGAAGGTACGGTTGAACAATTACTGCATCAATATGGATATGATAATTTTCAATCTATGAGTTTTGTTGGAGTATATGCATCTTTTCAGTCCAACAAGGGAGAAACAGAAGTAGCGCCGCTCATTAAAGAAAGTGAATACAATCAGGAGGCAAGAAAACAAAAACAGAAAACGTATCATCCTAAAAAAGGAACTGTTACACTCGTTTATTATAATAAATACAATCATTCGAATATATATAATCAAAAAGAGATTCAATTACAAGTAATGAATCAAACGTATCCATTCGTATTTAATGGTCAGAAAGAAGGAGTGCGATTTAACTATCATCTTGCGCACATTAATGGTTTATTTTTCGTCATAAATGATGAAGATTTTGACAGTATAGCAAATAAGGTTCCGGATGCTGAAAAAATGATGTATAGAGGATACACATTACCAAATATCGAAAATACGAAAAAATTAAATGAAGCTTTACGGAAACATATGAAACAAGATGATAATAACGCATTTCGAAGTAATATGGAGTTATATGTGAATATGAAAGAGTTCGGCGATATTACTCTATTTGTAGGCTCATTCATTAGTATATTATTCTTTCTTACTTCATGTAGTATCGTATATTTTAAATGGTTTCATAATATTGCATCGGATCGAAAGCAGTACGGTGCGCTCTCTAAGCTTGGAATGACGAAGGAAGAAGTGTGGAAGATTTCTCGCTGGCAATTGTGTATGCTATTTTTTGCGCCTATTATAGTCGGGAGTATGCATAGTGCGGTTGCGTTATATACGTTTCATAATACGATCTTTATGGATGGTTCATTACGAAAAGTAGGTTTGTTTATTCTATTTTATATCGCTGCATGCATTATTTATTTCTTTTTCGCTCAAAGAGAATATAGGAAACATTTAGACTAGCGAATGCTAGTCTTTTTTAATATTCGAAATTTACATAGAAGAATATTAAAAAGTATGGTATAACAGTAAGAAAACGAAAAAGAGAGGGAAAAGACGATGATTCGAGTAGGATATTTAGGGCCAGAAGCAACATTTACAAATATGGCGGTGAGTCGTTTTTTTCCGGAAGCAGAGCATGTACCGTATCGAACGATTCCAGATTGTATAGATGCAGCCGCAAATGAAAATGTAGATTATGCAGTGGTACCACTAGAAAACGCAATAGAAGGTTCAGTAAATATAACGGTCGATTACCTTGTGCATGAACAGCCGCTTTCCATTGTAGGAGAAATTACAGTACCAATTCAGCAACATTTACTCGTGCATCCGCAGTATGCAGAAATGTGGGAAGAAGTATATGCAGTGCATTCACATCCACACGCTATTGCACAATGCCATAAGTTTTTAAATGAAGAATTAAAAGGGGTAACCGTTCGAGATATGACATCAACAAGTGCCGCTGCGCAATATGTGAAAGAACATCCTGAAGAAAAAATTGCTGCCATTGCAAATGAAGCAGCTGCAGAAAAATACGGATTAACGATCGTAAGACGTAGCATTCATACGCATAAAAATAATCATACACGCTTCTTAGTGCTCCATAAGAAAAAGAAGGCAATACTCCCAAATAACGGTGAAAATCGCGGGGAGAAAACGACGCTTATGATAACGTTACCTGCGGATTATGCAGGAGCGCTATATCAAGTGTTATCAGCTTTCGCATGGAGAAAATTAAACTTATCAAAAATTGAATCGCGTCCAATGAAAACAGGTCTTGGAAATTATTTCTTCTTAATTGATGTCGATAAAGCATATGATGATGTATTATTGCCAGGCGTAACGATGGAGCTTGAAGCACTCGGTTTTTCTGTTACTGTGCTGGGGAGCTATTCTTCTTATTGGTTGTAAAAAGCGAGGAGGCTGTTAAACTTGCTTGAAACGAAACGTTGTTTATTAAATACAGTTCATGAATTAGATTACGAAAGTATAAAAGAACTATATTTAAATGAAGAAGTGAGAAAATATCTTGGTGGACCGCGTGAAGAAGAGTCGATTAGAGATGTTTTGAATGATATGTTGCATCCGGAAGAAAACTGTTGGTATTGGATTGTTAAAGAGAAGGAAACAAAAGCATTTTTGGGAGTAGTATCGCTCGATCCAAATGATGTTAATAAAGATATTGAAGTATCTTATCAATTTTTACCGATGTACTGGGGAGTTGGCTATGCAACAGAAGTTGTTCAAGCTGTAATTCAGTATGGTTTTCGGGAATTACATTTATCAAAAGTAATTGCAGTAACACAAATGGCTAATATACCTTCGCGTAAACTTTTAGAACGGTTACGTATGAAATTAATTCAAACGTATTATCGGTTTGGGGCAGAGCAAGCTGTCTATTCTATTAAATCAACAGAAATAATTTTGCTAGATTAATAAAATCCCACCTGCAGAAGGTGGGATTCTTTATTTTAACTTCGCAAGCCGATCCTCTAACTGACCACGCCAAATGTCTGCTAGTTCTGGTACAGCAAGAATCTTCTCAATGCCATCTCTATCTTTTCTATTATGGAAATAGATTTCGTTAGAGAAAAGAACAGAAACATTACTCGTTTGACGCTCTAGTAATGTCATTTTAGAATCTTTACGCACAGCACCTTCTTGAAGAACGCGGCATAAGTAGCCAGTAAATCCAGTTGCTACAATACGTGGCAATATGCCAGGAATACCGAGGCGTTTTGAAATTGTGCTACAAGGTACTCTCGATTGTGTTACTTGAATGATTGCTTCGCCTAGTTGATATGTATCTCCGATGCATACATCACGCTCTAACATATTTGTTACGGTAATGTTTTCGCCAAATGTGGAAGCTGGAAGTGTTGTTTGGAATTCTTCTTCCCATAGTGCGTAATGTTCGTATGGATACACACAAACAGCGCGGTCAGGTCCCCCGTGATGTTTTAAATCTGCTACATCATCACCACGGAATCCGTCTTTTGAGAGAAAGGCCTCTTCTGTAGGATCTTTACATATACCTGTTATCATTTCTTTATCTTCGCCATATTTCATTTGTTTCGGTTTACCGGTGCTAAAGTGAACGAGTTCAATTCCCATATTTGACCTCCTTTACAATTGATTACAATATTATATCATTTACAAAATAAAAGCACAGAGAATGATGAAAAACTCTGTGCTTTACATTAATTAATAAACGAGAAATCCAGCACGGTCTAGTGCCTCACAAGCAGCATCTAATTTCTCTTTAGAATCTGCTTCGATTGTATGTAAGTGAATACCATCTGTTAGTTGCGAAAGGTAGGAAGCGTTTGTGTTCTCGATTTTTTGTAAATATTGCTCTACATCAAAGCGATTACTTACCATGATCGATGCTGTTAAATCGCCGTATACAGGATGCTCAACTTTTACGTCTTTAATCGTAACACCGTGGTCCACTAACATTGTAAGTTCTTGGCGTACTTCGGCTGGTTTGTGTTGGCATACGATTACGCGTTCAAAAGCTTGTTGCTTCGCTTGGGGTTTTAAATATAAATATCCTTGAGCAGTCGCAATAATGGGTTCATTTCGTGCTTTTAGTAAGGAAATATCTTGTACGATAACTTGCCTACTTACATTTGTTTTTTTAGATAACTCACTCCCCGATAATGGTTCATTTGCAGCGAGAAGCCATTGAAGAATAAGCTGACGTCTTTCTTCACCTAAAATCTTTTTTTGATCATTTTGTTTCATTATGATTTAACACCTCTATAAAATTGATTTCCAATTGTGTGTAGTGCATGAATAGTTGTATCAATTTGTTCTTTCGTTGTGTGATGTCCGAAAGAAAAGCGGACATATTGTTTTGCCTCTTCATACGTTTTTCCAATTGCGACCATTGTTTTTGAAGGTTCTTGTTTACCGACTTGGCAAGCACTTCCGGTGGAAATGGCAATACCATGACGATTACATTCTAGCATTGTATATTGACCTTCTATTCCTTTTATTGTAACCCCAATAATATGTGGTAAACAAGAAGTAGAATGACCTTCTACTTCAATTTCTAGAGGAAGTGTTTGTAATTGCTTTAAAAAATAGGATCGTAACTCTTGAAAACGGAAGCTCTCTTTCTTTTGATTTTTTAATATATGCTCTGCAGCCGTTAAAAAAGCAGCGATGCCAGGAACGTTCACTGTACCAGGGCGAAACCCTTTTTCATGAGAAGTTCCCGGAAATACTTGTTCCCAGCGCATTTGCGGATTTATATAGCAAGCGCCGACACCTTTTGGGCCGTATATTTTATGTGCTGAAACAGAAAGGCTATCAATCCCCATCTCAAAAACATGGATAGGCAGTTTACCAAATGTTTGCACACAATCCGTATGAAATAAAACATTATATTTTTTTAAAAGTGCCCCGATTTCTGTAATGTTTTGAACGGTTCCGATTTCAGAGTTTCCATGCTGTATGCTTGCTAGAACAGTATTTTCCGTAATCGTTGCTTCTAAATCTGCTAAATGAATTAGCCCACTTTTATCAACAGGAATTTCAGTAATTGTATAGCCTTGCGATTGTAAGGATTGAAAATAACTTCGAATCGATGCGTGTTCCATAGGTGTCGTAATAATATGTTTCTCATTTCTAGCATTTAGAAGTGATTGAATCGCAAGATAGTTAGACTCTGAACCACCGCTTGTGAAGAATACACCTTGTTCCTTCCCACCGATCATTTCTGCAAATGTTTCTCTACAAACTTGTAATAAAGAAGATGCGCTTCCACCAATATCGTGTAAACTTTGTTCATTTCCGAAATATGTTTTCGTCGCTTGTATATATGTTTCTAAAGCTTCTTCGCTCATAGGTGTTGTTGCTGCGTAATCAAGATATATCATCATGTGAATTCCTCTCTTCAGTAAGAGTGATGTTTATTTTCGTTTTGAGAATGATATTGAAAATAAGAATTGTAAAAAAACTCTTGTCATTATTTTAAAACTATGTAAATATAGGTGTCAAGACAGTTGAAAAGTGTAAAGTAGGAGGCAACAATTATGCCAAGTGCAGATGTCTTGATTATTGGAAGTGGCGTTGCGGCACTTCGTGTTGCAAAAGAGCTTTGTCACGAAAAGAATGTGATAATTATCACAAAAAAAACAGGACGCAATAACAATACATATTTAGCTCAAGGGGGAATTGCAGCGGCTGTTGCTGCATATGACGATCCGAGTGGGCATTTTGAAGATACATTAGTGGCAGGTTGTCATTATAACAATGAAGAGGCAGTTCGGTATTTAGTTGAAGAGGGGCCGAAAGAAATAAATAAGCTTATTACAAATGGGATGAAATTTGATGGGGATGAAAAAGAGCTCCACCTTGGTAAAGAAGGAGCGCATCGAAAACGTCGTATTTTACATGCGGGAGGAGATGCAACTGGTAAAAATTTATTAGAACATTTAATTCAAGAAGTAGTTCCGTACGTTACTGTTGTAGAGCAAGAGATGGTGCTCGATTTTATGATAGAAAATAATAAATGCATAGGGGCTTTAACACGAAATAGTGAAGGAGAGCTGAAGCGTTATTATGCTGATTATACGGTGTTAGCATCAGGCGGAATAGGTGGTTTGTATGCCTTTACGTCGAATGACGAGACAATTACAGGCGATGGACTTGCGATGATATATCGAGCTAGTGGTGAACTAGTTGATCTAGAATTTGTACAATTTCATCCGACAATGTTATACGTGGGCGGGCGATGTTGCGGTCTCGTTTCTGAAGCAGTCCGCGGGGAAGGAGCTGTCCTTATAAATGAAAAGGGACAGCGTTTTATGATGGATATACATCCCGGGAAAGATCTTGCTCCGCGTGATGTAGTGGCAAGAGCTATTCATGAACAACTTCTTGCGGGTGAAAAAGTGTACTTAAACATCGAAACTATTCAAAACTTTGAACAGCGTTTTCCGACCGTTTCATCATTATGTAAAAAGAATGGCGTTGACTTAAAAGAGAACCTTATTCCGGTCGTACCGGGTGCTCATTTTCATATGGGCGGCGTGAAGACGAATTGTGATGGGGAGACGTCCATTTCCAACTTATATGCGGTCGGTGAAGTGGCATGTAATGGAGTTCATGGTGCGAACAGATTGGCGAGTAATTCATTATTGGAAGGTCTTGTGTTCGGAAGGCGTATAGGAAAACACATTTTAGCTAGACCAGCACAAGAAAGAAAAAGTATATCAGAAGAGAGAGAAAAAAGTTTTATAGCTCTTAATGATTTACCTTTGAAAGAAGAAATACAAGAATACATGATGAAGTATGTTGGGATTGTGCGAACAGAGAAAAATTTATCATATGCTATGAGATGGTTTAGTAGATACGGTGTGAGAAATATGATATTACAATATGATGCTCTTACAGATGAAGAGATTACGCTTATTAATATGTTAACAGTTTGTGAGCTTATAACAGTATCAGCATTGCAAAGAGAAGAAAGTATTGGTGGTCATTATCGCAGTGATTATCCAGAAAGAAATAAAGTAAGGAAAGAGATTATTCGAGTGAGAAGAAAACTACAACTGGTTTAATGAGGGGAAGAGGGGTTTTATGAACACATTAAAAATTAAGGAAGCGCTAAATAGATTTTTTCTAGAAGATATAGGAGAAAGAGATGTAACATCGCAGCTTATCTTTCCCGATAATGCAATTGCAAAAGGAACGTTTCTTGTAAAGGATACAGGGGTCTTTGCGGGGAGTTTAGTGATAGAAGAGAGTTTTAAACTAATTGATGAAAAAATTGAAGTTACACTCCATAAAAAAGATGGGGACTTAGTAGAAAAAGGTGAAATTATAGCAACAGCTAAAGGGCCTATTGCATCTTTATTAACAGCGGAGCGCGTTATATTAAATATTATTCAGCGTATGAGCGGGATAGCAACGATGACTCGTAAAGCAGTACTTACGTTAGATAGCAATCATACGCGTATTTGTGATACGAGAAAAACGATGCCGGGACTACGTATGTTTGATAAATATGCGGTAGTGTGCGGAGGTGGATTTAACCACAGATTCGGTTTGTATGATGGTGTCATGATTAAAGACAATCATATTACGTTTACTGGATCGATTACAAAAGCTGTTACATCGGTGAAAGAAAGATTGGGACATATGGTGAAAGTAGAAGTCGAAACAGAGACGGAGGCGCAAGTGAGAGAAGCGGTAGAGGCCGGCGCAGATATTATCATGTTCGATAATCGCACGCCAGATGAGATTCGTGAGTTTTCAAAAATTGTACCGAGTGCCATCGTTACGGAGGCTTCAGGTGGCATTACAATTGAAGATTTATCGAAATACGGAAAAACAGGAGTGGATTATATTTCACTTGGGGCGTTAACACATTCAGTGAAAGCACTTGATATTAGTTTTAATATTGAGGCGTGATGAGAGTGGTTTAGAGGGGGAGAATCATAAATGGGTATTTTAGAGAAAGTGCAGCCAATCGAAGTAATGTTACCAGAGCGTTATCAAACGATGTCTACATTAGAAATGGAAGAGCGTGTTCGCGAAATTAAAGAAAAAATGGGTGAATTGCTATTTATCCCAGGGCATCATTATCAAAAAGATGAAGTGGTACAATTTTCAGATGCGGCAGGGGATTCGTTGCAACTTGCACAAGTTGCGGCGAGTAATAAAGAGGCGAAATATATTGTGTTTTGTGGTGTGCACTTTATGGCGGAAACAGCAGATATGTTAACGACAGAGGATCAAGTTGTCATCTTACCAGATATGCGTGCAGGGTGTTCAATGGCGGATATGGCAGATATTGAACAAACAGAAAGAGCGTGGAAAGAGCTCGCGAAATTATTTGGGGATACGATGATTCCACTAACGTATGTAAATTCAACAGCTGCTATTAAAGCATTTTGCGGTCGTAATGGAGGGGCAACAGTAACCTCTTCTAATGCAAAACAAATGGTGTCTTGGGCGTTTACACAAAAAGAACGTCTCGTCTTTTTGCCAGACCAACATTTAGGAAGAAATACAGCGTACGACTTAGGCATCCCGTTAGATAAAATGGCAGTATGGAACCCGCATACAGATTCATTAGAGTACGATGGAGATCTAGAAGAAATTCAAGTGATTTTATGGAAAGGTCATTGTTCTGTTCATCAAAATTTTACTGTGAAAAATATTGAAAGTGTGCGAAAAAATCATCCGGATATGAATATTATTGTTCACCCTGAATGTTGTTATGAAGTTGTTGCTGCATCCGATTATACAGGATCAACGAAATATATTATTGATATGATTGAAGCTGCTCCAGCGGGAAGTAAGTGGGCGATTGGTACAGAGATGAATTTAGTGAACCGAATTATTCAGCAACATCCAGATAAAGAAATTATGTCGTTAAATCCGTTTATGTGTCCGTGCTTAACAATGAACCGAATTGATTTACCTCACTTACTATGGGCGCTTGAGAATATAGAAAGAGGAGAAGAAATTAACGTTATTCGTGTAGAAAATAAAGTAACCGAAGAAGCAGTTCTGGCATTAAATCGTATGTTAGAACGCGTTTAAAGCAACGGGATTTCCGTTGCTTTTTTTGTACATATAATCATAACAAGAATGAAATAGGCATACATTGTGTTGAGGAAATCATTGTGATTTTTTTATCCCGCTATTTGCGGGCAGTCAAACTTCTCACTTCAAACTTCGGCTGATGCAAAGAAGTTTGGTGAGGGCTAATAATCAGTGCGGGAGAACACCCCACTGATTAAAGTTTCACTTTATGCTTATTCCACTTCAAATGATATTGAAAATCGAAGAAGTGATGAAAGTGAAAAGAAGTTAATGTTATTTAGAAAGGGTTACTTCATGAGATTTGTTACTTATAGATAAGTTATACAGGAGGGGGAAAATTTGAAAATTCATATCGTGCAAAAAGGGGATACCCTTTGGAAAATTGCAAAAAAGTACGGAGTGGATTTTGACACGCTGAAAAAAACAAATACACAGCTTAGTAATCCAGATTTAATCATGCCAGGTATGAAAATTAAAGTGCCATCAAACGGCGTTCATGTGAAACAACAGCCTGGAGCGGGTTCTACGCCGCCAAAACAATATGTAAAAGAGGTGCAACAAAAAGAGTTTGCATCAACATCAACTCCACTTGGAATAGAAGATGAAGAGGAAATTACGTATCAATCAGCACCTATTACACAAGAGCCAGCTATGCAACAAACGCAAAAAGAAATGCAGGTAAAACCGCAAAAAGAAATGCAGGTAAAACCGCAAAAAGAAATGCAAGTGAAACCACAAAAAGAAATACAGGTGAAGCCGCAAAAAGAAGTACAACAAGAAAAGCCGATTCAAAAAGAAAAACCAGTTGAAATGCCGTCTGTTATTCAAAAACCACCTGTTATAGAGAAAGTAGAAAAGCAAAAGCCAACTACGAAGGATAATACTAAATTTTCCATTAATGTATTGCCACAGCCACCGCAACCGCCAATTAAAGCGAAAAAAGAATATAAAATTTCAGATGTAATAAAAAAGGGAAGCGAGTTAATTGCTCCTCAAATTAATAAAATGAAACCTAACAACGTCATTTCTCCGCAAACGAAAAAAGAAAATATAGGAAATGTCTCACCACAAGTGAAAAAAGAAAACGTAGGAAACATCATTTCACCGCAAGTGAAAAAAGAAAATATAGGGAACATAGTCTCACCGCAAGTGAAAAAAGAAAATATAGGGAACATAGTCTCACCGCAAGTGAAGAAAGAAAATGTAGGGAATATAGTCTCGCCACAAGTGAAGAAAGAAAACATAGGGAATATAATCTCACCAAACGTATCAAAAGAAAATGTTACTATCCCGCAAGTAATACCGCCAAATATACAAGTGCCGAATATAATGCCAATAATGGATAACAACCAACCACCAAACATAATGCCAATAATGGATAACAACCAAATGCCGAATATAATGCCAATAATGGATAACAATCAAATGCCAAACATGATGCCGATAATGGATAACAACCAAATGCCGAACATGATGCCGATAATGGATAATAACCAAATGCCAAACATGATGCCGATAATGGATAACAATCAAATGCCGAATATAATGCCGATAATGGATAACAACCAAATGCCGAATATAATGCCGATAATGGATAACAACCAAATGCCAAACATGATGCCGATAATGGATAATAACCAAATGCCGAATATGATGCCGATAATGGATAACAATCAACCGCCGAATATGATGCCATATCAAATGCCGTATCAACAGCCAATGATGCCACCATATCCGCAGTATCAGCAACAAAATCCATATAATCAAATGCCGTATCAACAAATGGCGCCGCAATATACTTCTATGCCAAATCCAAATATGATGCCAATGGATAATAATATGCCACCACTCGTGCAAGGTGAAGAAGATTGTGGATGCGGAGGAGAAAGTAGGTTATATAGCCCACAACCAGGTGGACCGCAATATGCTAATCCATTATATTATCAACCAACTCAGCCTGCATATGCACCACAGCCAGGAACGATGTATTATCAACCAGATCCACCAAATGTATTTGGAGAGCCAGTTTCGGAAGAAGAGGACGAAGAGGAAGTTTAAAAAAAGGTGGGATTATTCCCGCCTTTTTTGCATTCATGTTAATTAAAAAAATAAAGGTTTTTCATCAAGTGTTAGAAAATTCCTAGTGAAATATTAACAGTGTAAAAAACTACTCTGTTACTCATCATAAGAGGGAGCTTTTCAGAAGAGAAGTTCATTCTAACAGAGGGGGTTTTTGTATTGAATACGAAAGTAAAAGTGATTGCTGCTTCTTTGTTAGTTACCAGTGCATTAGCTGCATGTGGTACACCAAAAGATAATAATGCGATGGATGGACGTAACTACAATTACGAGCGTACATCTTATAATGATACACACCAGTATCGTGATAATGTAGCGCGTAATGATCGTTATACAGATTATGTGACATATAGAAACGGTCGTAACGATACAGGATACAATAATTATTACCGTGATGTAAATTACAATGGGCAAATTGCTAATCCGCATCCAACTCGTAATATTACAATGAACAATTCATACATTAACAATGATGGTAAAACTGCAGAGAAAATTACGAATCGTGTAAAACGTATGAATAATGTAGATCGAGTTTCTACAGTTGTATATGGAAACGATGTAGCGATTGCGGTAAAACCACGTAATCCGGCGACAAATGAAACAGCGATGGCAAACGAAATTCGTCAAGCGGTTGCAAATGAAGTTGGAAATAGAAACGTATATGTTTCCGTAAGAAATGACATGTTTACTCGTGTCGATGCAATGAGTACACGCCTACGTAACGGCACAGTTACAAACGATTTTAATCGTGACATAGTGAATATGTTCCGAGACATTCGTTACGGTCTGACGGGTACAGTACGATAGCAAAACAAAAGAGGAAGGGATAGCCCTTCCTCTTTACTATTCGTCGTCTTGTAAACGGCGTTTTTTTATAAAATAACTAACGGAGTAAGACGCTAAAAAGCATATGAAGAAAATACTACCTGTAAGAATAGCTTCAAACAGAGGTCTTTCTGGGCTGAAAATAATATAAATAATAGCTATGATAATTCCAACAATAAGAGAGCGTAAAACAAGTTTGTAATAAGGAGTTAACTTTATTTCCTTTTCACTTTCTTCTACATCGATTGAAATACTTAACTGTAAATAACTAAGTACAATACTTGTAAGAATAAATAATAACCATAATGGAGATTTCGTAATTTGATCCATTCCTTCCGTGAATCCGGTATAGCCTAAAATTCCGATTATGCCAAGGGATTGAAAAAGGAAGGCAATACGTATGTTTTTTAACGTTTGAAGTATGAGGCGTTCATCCTTTATTTTTTTCACAATATCCATCTCCAGTTTATTATGATTTCGCTGTTATACTTATTGTAATATATATATTACAATTATCAATTTATAATTTACATCAATTCCATTTAAGTGAAAGAGGAAATAAAATATTTTTATAAACATATTGCACTTATACTTTATTAATGTTATATTAGTAAAGCGATGAGCTAATTTACGTAAGACGAGAGATATGCTTAAGTGCTAAACACGCGAATGTGGTCGCCTGGTCTCTCGCCGTAAACGCATCAAGACGCCTGCTTTGCAGGCGTCTTTCATTTTATATAAAAGTAAATGATACATGCAGATAAGATAAATTCTTATCTGCATTTTTTATTTTCTCTAGAAATTTAATACTAATGTTTATATGGATAAAACCCCCATTTCCGGAAAAACTACAAATGAAAGTATGATTTTGCCTAGAAGAGGTGAACGGAAATGAAATGGATACTGATTGCATTGCAAGCTTTCGTTATGATGTTTTGCTTAGCTTATGGATCCGATGTGAGGGCAGAAGTAGTAGAAAAAGAACCTCAAGTTACAATTTTATTAGAGCGCATGTATGTTGATGGAGAAGTAAGTGAGGAAATACTGACAGAAAAAGTAGCGGATTTAGAAAAGTTTTTGCAGCAATATAAGGAATGGCAACTTGTTGATCGTGATGATGTACAAATTGTATTACAAAAGAAAGTTGATGATATTTCTCCTTTACTGAAAACGAGCGGTTATTTTGGTGTTTCAGAGGAAGGGATATTACAAATTTTCAAAGGGGTACCGAAAAGTGATAACGCGATCCACTCCTTCTTTCAAATTGATATGAAAAAACTTGAGAGTTATGAGCGTGCGAAATTGAAACGTGGTATTCGCATAAAATCAAAAGAAGGTTTTGTGAAGACAATCGAAAAAATGAAGCAGTATGCAGTGCAAAATAAGAAAAAAAGCAGCTCATCATGAGCTGCTTTTTCTTATTTATTTTTAGCTAAAATTTCTTTTGCAATTTCATCAATTAGCATGTCTTTTCCAATTGGATTGAATGCTTTCGTATTAAAGACTTCATTTGATACTTCGTATACGTGATTGCTTTTTACTGCTTTATTGTCTTTCCAAACGGCACTGTTTTTATAGTCTTCGTACACTTTATCAGCTTCACCGCCGAAGTTTACGATAAACATTTGGTCAGGCTGGAATGCAACAAGACCTTCTAGTGATACTTGCGCCATCGTTTGCTTTAAATCTGTACCTTTTGTTGCTGGAAGTTTTAAATCGTTAAAGATGATGTCACCGTATCCGAAGCTACCGTATACACGGAAGTTTTGAGGTGTAACTGCGACGAACATAAAGTTTTCATCTTTTGTTTTTTCTTTAATTTTTTTTGATAAAGAGTCTGCTTTTTTATCGTAGTCTGCAATCCATTTGTCAGCTTTCTTTTCTTCGTCAAATAGTTTACCTACTTCTTTAAACTTACCACGCCAGTC
Source organism: Bacillus cereus group sp. N8 (assembly GCF_016483685.1). Classification (NCBI taxonomy): domain Bacteria; kingdom Bacillati; phylum Bacillota; class Bacilli; order Caryophanales; family Bacillaceae; genus Bacillus; species Bacillus cereus group sp. N8. Next base: position 99,374 of record NZ_JAEHBK010000001.1, read on the forward strand.
TTCTAGATTTGTTTCTAGAACAACTGTCGGTGCAACTTTTTCTAGTTGATCATAAATTTTCAATTGACGATTGTTTAAAATAATTAAGTCTGGTTTTAAAGCTGTAACAGCCTCTAGGTCAACTTTAGGCGCCCAGTACCAGCCGACTGCCTTTACGCCGTCTAGCTTGTCCGTTAAGTGATTTTGGATTTTATCTTTATACGTGTTTGCTGTGCCAACAGGTTTATGTCCAAGGATTAATAATTCCTCTGTTGATCCAGATAAATCAACAATTCTCTTTGGATTAACTGGAATTGTTGCTTCCCCTTTAGCATGTTTTACAACTTTTGTTTTCGGTTGTTCTTTTGCTTTTGATTCTTCTTTTTGAGAAGAACAGCCAACGATAGAAAGAACAACTAGCATAATAGTAAATAAAATAAATAGCTTTTGTTTCATCCTGATGTAACCCCTTTAATTAATATTGATAATCATTATCGACATCTGTATATTAAGGGGCTTTATACTTTCTGTCAATGGAAAATAACAGAAGTTTCAAATAGAGAACATTTGTTGGGGCATTCTCGCTTTTCTATTGTTAAATATGTTAAAATGGAATACATGATTTGAGAGGGAGAGATCGTATTTTGTTTGAATATGTTACAGGTTACGTGGAATATGTAGGACCGGAATATGTCGTAATTGATCATAATGGAATTGGTTATCAAATTTTCACACCAAATCCGTATGTATTTCAAAGAAGTAAGCAAGAAATTCGTGTCTATACATATCATTATGTGAGAGAAGATATTATGGCACTTTACGGATTTAAAACACGTGAAGAGCGTTTATTATTTACAAAGTTGTTAGGTGTGTCTGGCATTGGGCCAAAAGGCGCTCTTGCAATTTTAGCTTCTGGTCAAACAGGACAGGTCGTTCAAGCGATTGAACATGAAGATGAGAAGTTTCTAGTGAAGTTCCCGGGCGTCGGAAAGAAAACAGCGCGCCAAATGATTTTAGATTTAAAAGGAAAACTAGCAGATGTTGTACCAGATGCGTTTGTTGATTTGTTCTCAGATGTTGAAAGTTTTGATGAGAAGAAAGGTTCCTCAGTTGAACTTGATGAAGCACTGGAGGCACTGCGTGCACTTGGTTATGCAGAACGGGAAGTTTCTCGTGTTGTACCAGAGTTATTAAAAGAATCATTAACGACGGATCAATATATTAAAAAGGCACTTAGTCTTTTACTAAATGGTAAGAGGTGAGTATAATGGACGAACGTCTCCTTTCAGGGGAATCTGGATACGAAGATGCGGATTTAGAGTATTCATTACGGCCACAGACGCTCCGTCAGTATATTGGCCAAGATAAAGCGAAACATAATTTAGAAGTGTTTATTGAAGCGGCGAAAATGCGTGAAGAAACGTTAGATCACGTACTTTTATATGGACCACCTGGACTTGGTAAAACGACGCTTGCGAATATTATTGCCAATGAAATGGGTGTTAACATTCGAACGACGTCAGGTCCCGCAATTGAAAGACCAGGAGATTTAGCAGCGGTATTAACAGCACTTCAGCCTGGAGATGTATTGTTTATTGATGAAATTCATCGTTTGCATAGATCAATCGAAGAAGTACTATATCCTGCGATGGAAGACTTTTGCCTTGATATCGTAATTGGAAAAGGACCGTCAGCACGGTCTGTACGCTTAGATTTACCTCCATTTACATTAGTTGGAGCGACAACACGTGCCGGAGCATTATCAGCGCCGCTCCGTGACCGTTTCGGTGTACTTTCAAGATTAGAGTATTACACAGTGGATCAGCTTTCTGCGATTGTTGAACGTACAGCAGAAGTGTTTGAAGTTGAAATCGACTCATTAGCTGCACTAGAAATTGCAAGACGTGCTCGTGGCACACCTCGTATAGCGAATCGTTTATTACGACGTGTACGTGATTTCGCACAAGTTCGCAGCGACGGAACAATTGCAATGGAAATTACACAAATGGCGTTAGAACTACTGCAAGTAGATAAATTAGGTCTTGATCATATTGACCATAAATTATTACTTGGTATTATTGAAAAGTTCCGCGGTGGTCCAGTTGGACTAGAAACAGTTTCGGCGACGATTGGGGAAGAATCTCATACGATTGAAGATGTGTATGAGCCGTATTTATTACAAATTGGCTTTTTACAACGAACGCCAAGAGGCCGGATTGTAACACCGCTTGCATATGAACATTTCGGAATGGAGATGCCAAAAGCATGACGGAGATGCCAAAGCTGCTTATTACAGCCGGTATTTTACTCATTGTTGTTGGTTTAGCTTGGAAGTTCATAGGAAGGCTTCCAGGCGATATTTTTGTGAAAAAAGGTAACGTTACCTTTTATTTTCCTATCATTACATGTATTGTGTTAAGTATTGCATTATCTTTTATTATGTATATAATAAATCGATTCAAATAAGAAATAGGTGGATACAGTTATGGATATTAATCTGTTTGATTTTCATTTACCAGAAGAACTTATTGCACAAGTCCCGTTAGAAGATCGTGAAACATCAAGATTAATGGTGTTAGACCGTGAAACTGGTGATATTGAGCATAAACATTTTACAGACATTCTTTCTTACTTACATGAGGGAGATTGCTTAGTTTTAAATGAAACGAAAGTTATGCCTGCTCGCTTGCACGGTGTGAAAGAAGATACAGGCGCGCACATTGAAGTGCTTCTTTTGAAACAAGAGGAAGGCGATAAGTGGGAAACGCTTGTTAAGCCAGCGAAACGTGTAAAAGAAGGAACTCTAATTTCTTTTGGTGAAGGGAAATTAAAAGCAACTTGCACAGGAACTGCAGATCAAGGTGGACGTCAGCTTGAATTTTCATATGACGGCATCTTCTATGAAATTTTAGATGAACTTGGGGAAATGCCACTTCCTCCATATATTAAAGAGACACTGGAAGATCGCGATCGCTATCAAACAGTATATGCGAAAGAAATCGGTTCAGCAGCAGCACCGACAGCGGGACTTCACTTTACAGAAGAGTTACTTGAGAAGTTAAAGCAAAAAGGCGTTCAGTTAGCATTTATTACACTTCACGTAGGACTTGGAACATTTAGACCGGTTTCGGCAGATACGATTGAAGAGCACCATATGCACGCAGAATATTACCATATGTCTGAAGAGACAGCGGCATTATTAAATCGTGTGAAAGAGAATGGTGGACGTATTATTACTGTAGGTACGACATCAACTCGTACGTTAGAAACGATTGCGACTGATCATAGTGGTAAGCTTTGCGCAGCTTCTGGCTGGACAGATATTTTTATGTACCCAGGATATGAATTTAAAGCAATTGATGGTTTAATTACAAACTTCCATTTGCCGAAATCAACACTAATTATGCTTGTAAGTGCATTTTCAAATAGAGATAATGTACTTCATGCTTATAATGAAGCAGTAAAAGAAAAATATCGTTTCTTTAGCTTCGGTGACGCAATGTTCGTTGCATCTCACGCTAAAATGAGAAACAAATAAAAGGAGTAAATTATGACAGCAATTCGTTATGAATTTATTAAAACTTGTAAACAAACGGGTGCGCGTTTAGGTCGTGTACATACGCCGCACGGTTCATTTGATACACCAACATTTATGCCAGTGGGGACACTTGCAACAGTTAAGACAATGTCACCAGAAGAATTAAAAGCGATGGATTCTGGCATTATTTTAAGTAATACGTATCATTTATGGCTACGTCCAGGTCACGAAATTGTTCGTGAAGCAGGTGGTTTGCATAAATTTATGAACTGGGACCGTGCGATTTTAACGGATTCTGGTGGTTTCCAAGTATTCAGTTTAAGTGACTTCCGCCGTATTGAAGAGGAAGGTGTTCACTTCCGTAACCACTTAAATGGAGATAAATTATTCTTATCACCAGAAAAAGCGATGGAAATCCAAAATGCATTAGGTTCAGATATCATGATGGCATTTGATGAGTGTCCACCGTTCCCAGCTACTTTTGAATACATGAAAAAGTCTGTAGAGCGTACGAGCCGTTGGGCAGAGCGTTGCCTAAAGGCGCATGAGCGTCCGCAAGACCAAGGTTTATTCGGTATTGTACAAGGTGGGGAGTTTGAAGAGCTTCGTCGCCAAAGTGCGAGAGATCTTGTTTCAATGGACTTCCCTGGCTATGCTATAGGCGGTCTATCTGTTGGTGAACCGAAAGATATTATGAATCGTGTTCTTGAGTTTACAACACCACTTCTTCCTGATGATAAACCACGTTACTTAATGGGAGTAGGTTCTCCTGACTCGTTAATTGATGGTGCAATTCGTGGTGTTGATATGTTTGATTGTGTACTTCCAACTCGTATCGCTCGAAATGGTACATGTATGACAAGTGAAGGTCGCCTTGTTGTAAAAAATGCGAAATTCGCTAGAGACTTCGGTCCGCTTGATCCAAACTGTGATTGCTACACATGTAAAAATTACTCTCGTGCGTACATTCGTCACTTAATGAAATGTGATGAAACGTTCGGAATTCGTTTAACGTCTTATCACAACCTTCATTTTCTGTTAAACTTAATGGAGCAGGTGAGACAAGCTATTCGTGAAGACCGTCTTGGCGATTTCCGCGAAGAGTTCTTTGAACAGTATGGCTTTAATAAACCGAATGCTAAAAACTTCTAATACATAATTTAAAAGGAGGAAAAAAATATGAATCCAGGTATGATGAATATCATTATGATCGTTGCGATGTTTGCGATTTTCTATTTCTTATTAATTCGCCCGCAACAAAAGCGTCAAAAAGCAGTTGCTCAAATGCAAAACGAATTAGCAAAAGGTGATGCTATCATAACAATTGGTGGCTTACACGGTACAATCGAATCAGTAGATGAAACGAAAATCGTTGTTAAATCTGGTGGTTCACACTTAACTTTCGATCGCAATGCGATTCGTGAAGTTGTGAAAAACTAATGAGGAAGGCCCTGCATGAAATGTGCAGGGCCTTTTTTTAGTTATTTTGTTTTGACATATTTACACCAAAAATACCACCGAGTGTACTCGCGCCCATTAATGCCAATTGGTAAAGTAACTGTGAGTTCGATAAAGTTTGAGAGAAACCTAAATAGTTAACTAGAAAAACAAGCATAGCGAATGTAAGTCCCGTTGTGAAACCTACTAGCCAACCTTTCCCTTGCGCCTTTTTTCCAGCAATAAACCCAGACATAAGCATAGATAGAAGAGCTAGTATCAAAATAGTAACGGTTAATGTCCCTTCATTCATATTCGTAAACTTTAATAATAGAGCTATAACCATGCTAGTAATAGAGGCGAGGATAAGTAGGGTAATAATACCGAAGCCGATTGCAGTTGATAATTTTTTCGTTCCATCCATTTATGAATTCCCCCTTTTTAATACAAGCATATTTTCATTTTGATCAAGTTAGACTAGTTTCTTTTTTGTAGGGGAATCTATAAATAAAAAAGGAGATGTAGAAATGGAATGGGTATCAATAATTGGCCGGACGATGCTTTTGTATATCATTATCTTAATTATTTTCCGTCTTATGGGTAAACGTGAAATTGGAGAGCTAAGTGTATTAGATTTAGTCGTATTCATTATGCTTGGAGAAATGGCCGTAGTAGCAATTGAAAATACCGATAAATCACTTTGGCACCAATTAGTTCCGATGATTTTTCTTATGTGCATACAAATCATTTTGTCAATTATATCTTTAAAGTTTCAACGTTTTCGACACTTAATAGAAGGTGAACCGGCTATTCTTATAAATGCGGGAAAGATTGATGAAAAAAAGATGCGGAAACAGCGCTATAACATAGACGATTTAATGATGCAACTAAGGGAGCAAGGGGTCGGGGATGTGCGGGATGTGGAATATGCTATTTTAGAACCGTCAGGGAAGTTGTCTGTTTTTCAAAAGCAAAAAAGTAAAAAGAGTAAAAATGATACGCCGATTTTTACACTCCCATTAATTATTGATGGAGAAATTCAATTCAATCATTTGCAAATGATTGAACACACAGATGAATGGCTCATTGGGAAATTAAAAAACTTAGGTTATAACGATATAGCACAAATTTTATACTGCAGTTTTCAAAACGGCCAATTTTTTGTTGATTTGAAAGAAAACTAGAGGCTTACCGTATTAAATAGTAAGCCTATTTACTTCAAAAATGAAAGTTTCCGAATGATAGGGAGGCGACTCAACTCTTCTTTTCGAATGAGTTTGAAAGCAAAGAGGAGGAAAATATAAACGATTGTTGTTAAAGTGATTTCCCATAATGTTTGTACGCCAAGTGAATGAGAGAAAATAATATACTTATGAAGGTAAAAACCGAAGGCGCCTGCAATTCCGATGGCAAGTCCTCCAAAAATATAGTCTTTTGCATAAATAGTAAATTTAATTTTCTTTAAAACAGTAGCATAGTGAAGGAATGTTACCGTCACTATATTTGCTGCGATTGCGAGAGCAACCCCCATCATTTGGAACTCTGGGCGCGAAGCGAGTGCAAAAATAACGATTAATTTTACGATAGCGCCAATAAATGTGTTCATCATAGCAGCTCTTGCTAAGTTTAAAGCTTGCAACACAGATGTAAGTGGGCTTTGAAAATAATGAAATAAAAAGCAAGGTGCAAGAAGTTGGATGAAAGCTGTTGCACTGTCTGATCCATACATAAGCGTTAAGACGGGTGAAGCAAATACATATAAAATAACGACTGACCATCCGCCAGTAATTAAGGAAATTCGAAGTGCTTGTTGTAAACGGTGTTCCACTAATTTGTGCTGTCTCTTTGCCATCGCTTCGCTAATGGAAGGGACGAGTGCTGTAGAAAGAGCGTATGTAATAAAGGCAGGTAGTGATAGAAGCGGGAAGGCATAACCGTTCAATATACCGTATTGCTGTGTTGCGACAGAAGCGGCAACCCCGGCAATTGCTAAGCTTTGCATAACGACGATAGGTTCAAAGAAATAGGAAACGGAACCGATTAAACGGCTTCCTGTAGTTGGAAGTGCGATATCCATAAGAGAATAAAATGTATTTTTGCTCTCCTTTACCGTAGTGAAAAAACCAGAGCGTATAGATAAATGTTTTTCGCGCTGGAATAAAGTAAGTAAAAATAATAAAGATGCAACTTCGCCAAGAACGGCTGATAGCATGGCGCCAGCTGCGGCATATTCTACGCCGTAAGGTAAAAATAACTGAATGCATACAGCGATAATTGTAATGCGGACAACTTGTTCTATAACTTGAGCATAGGCGCTAGGCTTCATATTTTGTTTCCCTTGAAAATAACCGCGTAAAACAGAAGAAACTGCAATAACAGGGACGACAGGTAAAATAGCCATTAATGGATAGTACGTTCTTTCATCGGTTAATAATGTTTTTGCTAGAACAGGCGTGAGGAGCATAATTCCAATTGTTAAAATGATACTAATAACGGATGTAACAGCTAGGGAGACAGTTAATATTTTTTTGACTCTTTGTTTATCGTTCACTGCTTCTGCTTCTGCTACAAATTTTGCAATTGCAACAGGAAGGCCAATTTGTGTTAATGTAATTGCTAAAATGAAGGTGGGAACAGCCATCATATAAAGGCCAACGCCTTCTTCTCCTAAAATACGTGCCATTACAATGCGGTTAATAAATCCAAGGATTTTTGTAATAAAGCCAGCTATCATTAAAATAAATGCACCTTTTAAAAAGCTTTGTCTCGTCATGGTCTTCTCCTACCTTCTCAAAATCAGTGGAATGATTTACAATAATTTATATGCACGTATGAGACAAGAATGACAAGCATTTAAGAGAGTGCAGTATTGAGGGAACTCTTGAAAGTGGTTATTGCTGTCCATTAGAGCGGGATTAAAAGCGACTTTTCGTGCTGAAATCAGAAGGAGATGTTATATATGTTGGATAAAGAGGCTTTGGTAGAATCATACCGCGGACAGTTACAAGTCGTTTTAGAAAGTAAAGTAGAAGAGTTTCAAATGTTCGGTTACGACCGAGTGACAGATAATGATATTTGGAAGTTTCTCAAGGCGAAAAAGTGGAAAAAGATAGACAGTGATGTTAGGTTATATGAATTAGTAAATGATGTATTAAGAGTAAGTACTAATGAATATATGAATTATTTAACTGTTGAAGCATATCAAGCGCCACTTTGGTCGTTTGATGAATATGAAAATAAATAACCGACTGTAATTGGTTTGTTCTTCCTTTTGCAGTATAATGATAGGTATTGATAAAGAGGAATTAATTATGTCTAAGATTATATATAAAGGAGGTAGTGAAGAGGAAAAATAAATAATGAAAGTGTAGGCATGGTGACAAACTTACCTACACAGCTAGTGATGAACTAGCGGAAATACATGTATTTTATAGAAAGTAAGTCTACTAACTAGGCGTATGCACACGTGTAAAAATGAATCGTAAGAGATTTATTGAAAGTGTTAGTAGCAGAAAGAGGGTACATATGGCAAAGCGTGGTACAAGAATTGCCGCCTTTTTCCTCATCGTTTTATTAATTGGTGGAGTAATTGGTGCGGCAGGAAAAGACATAGCAAAAGGAATTAGTCTAGGACTAGACCTTCGCGGTGGTTTTGAAATTCTGTATGAAGTAAAACCAGCCAAAAAAGGTGATAAAATCGATCGTGATGCACTTGTCAGTACAGTAGGTGCTCTTGAAAATCGTGTCAATGCACTCGGTGTAAGTGAGCCGAACATTCAAATCGAAGGAGAAGATCGAATTCGCGTACAGCTTGCTGGTGTACAAGATCAGCAAAAAGCACGTGACATGTTATCAACACAAGCAAAATTAACATTCCGTGATGTGAATGACAACCTTCTTATGGACGGAGCGGATTTAAAAGGCGGCGGAGCAAAGCAAACATTTGATGAGCAAGGCCGTGCAAGCGTAGGTCTTACACTAAAAAGCGCTGACAAATTCCGTGAAGTAACTGAAAAAATTTCAAAAATGCCACCACCAACGAATTTAATGGTAATTTGGCTTGATTTTGAAGAAGGAAAAGATTCGTATAAAGCAGAGTCTGCAAAACCGAATCCGAAGTTTTTATCAGCAGCAACAGTAAACCAAGTATTTAACCAAGCTCAAGTATCTATCGTAGGTGGAAACTTTACAGTGGAAAGCGCGAAAGAACTTTCATCTTTATTAAATGCAGGTGCACTTCCTGTTGATTTAAAAGAAATGTATTCAACATCTGTTGGAGCGAAATTTGGGCAACAAGCATTAGAGCAAACGATTTTCGCTAGTGCGATTGGTATTGCTATAATCTTCTTATTTATGCTTGTATTCTACCGTTTACCAGGACTTGTAGCGGTTATTATGTTAGGTTTATACATTTTCGTTACATTGCTTGTCTTTAACTGGATGCATGCGGTTCTTACGTTGCCAGGTATTGCAGCGTTAGTGCTCGGGGTAGGTATCGCAGTTGATGCGAATATTATTACGTACGAGAGACTGAAGGAAGAATTGAAAATTGGTAAGTCGATGATGTCAGCATTTCGTGCTGGTAACCATCGTTCATTATCAACAATTTTAGATGCGAACATTACAACACTTGCAGCAGCTGGTGTATTATTCGTTTATGGTAATAGCTCTGTAAAAGGATTCGCAACAAGTTTAATTGTTAGTATTTTAGTCGGTTTCATTACGAACGTATTCGGTACTCGTTTCTTACTAGGTTTACTTGTAAAGAGCCGTTACTTCGATAAAAAACCATCTTACTTTGGTGTTAAGGAAAAGGATATTATTCCATTAACAAAAGGTGTAGTACATCCACCGACAAGATTTGATCGTATTAATTTCGTAAATATCGGTCATAAATTCCTTATCTTCTCGATGGTAGTTGTAATTGCAGGTGCAATTATACTACCAATTTTCAAACTGAATCTTGGGATTGACTTTGCAAGTGGTACACGTATGGACTTGCAATCTAAGCAAGCACTTACTGTGTCAGATGTTCATAAAGATTTGAAAGAATTGAAAATTGATGTGAAGGAAGAAGATATTGTACCGACTGGGGATGACAATAAAGGTTTCGCCGTTCGTACATTAGGAGTTTTATCAAAAGATGAAATTGCGAAAGCAAAAACATTCTTCCATGATAAATATGGTACAGAGCCAAACGTAAGTACAGTTTCACCAACAATCGGTAAAGAAATCGCACGAAATGCATTTATCGCAGTATTAATTGCTTCGGTAGTTATTATCTTATACGTAAGTATTCGATTCCGATTTACGTATGCATTATCTGCAGTACTTGCATTACTACATGACGCATTCGTTATGGTTGTTATGTTTAGTCTTTTCCAGATAGAAGTAGACTTAACGTTTATCGCTGCGGTATTAACAATCATCGGTTATTCTATCAATGACTCGATTGTTACGTTTGATAGAAACCGTGAGCTATACAAACAGAAAAAACGCGTTCGCGACATAAAAGACTTAGAAGAAATCGTAAACGCAAGTATTCGCCAAACGCTTGGTCGTTCGATTAACACCGTATTAACAGTGTTGTTCCCAGTAATTGCGCTGCTTATCTTCGGTAGTGAGTCACTTCGTAACTTCTCGTTTGCTTTACTTGTTGGATTAATCGTAGGTACGTATTCTTCTGTTTTCGTTGCCTCTCAAATTTGGTTACTACTTGAAAACCGTCGTTTGAAAAAGGGGAAAAACAAGAAGAAGGTTGAGAAAGTAGAATCTGAACCGCAAGTATAAAAAGGTGATGTCTCTTTATGAGGCATCTCTTTTTTCGTTTGTGGATACAATAAGGTAGCAACTTTTGAAAGAAGAAAGTGGAAGAAAGTGGTAAGGTTATCGCTGTTTTTGTTAAAATAAAGTGACACTTTAATAAGTGGGGGTTTTGTTCATCCCCACTTATTATTAGCCCTCACTAATCGGGCTTTTACGGGCAGCACGACTCCCACCTAACTCCTCTTATTTGCCGGATTTTGAGGTGGGGGGGTTACTACCCACAAATAGCGGGATAAAAAGATAGGTTAAGAAAAGAAGGGATTTTAATTATGGAAAAAGATGAACGTTTTAAACAGGCCGAGTTTGGTGCTATTGTCGGAATCGTTGGTAATATTATATTAGCGATTATAAAAGCGGTAATCGGTTATATTGGAAACAGTAAGGCACTATTGGCGGATGCTGTGCATTCTGGATCAGATGTAATTGGTTCGTTAGCTGTACTTTTTGGATTACGAGCAGCGAAGCAGCCGCCTGATGAAGATCATCCGTACGGTCATGGCAAAGCGGAATCGATTTCAGCGATTATTGTTGCGGTATTATTATTTATTGTTGGACTAGAGATAGCGATTTCGTCTATAAAAGCTTTTTCACAAGAACTAGAACCGCCGAAGGGAATTACAATTTTTGCTGTCATTTTTTCTATTGTCGTGAAAGAAGGAATGTTTCAATATAAATTCCGATTAGGGAAAAGGATAAATAGTGATGCAATTATTGCAAATGCATATGAGCACCGTTCGGATGTGTTTTCCTCAATTGCAGCTTTAATCGGCATTTGTGCAGCTATCATCGGTGGTAAATTAGGTTTAGATTGGCTTGTATATGCCGATCCGATTGCAGGATTATTTGTTTCAATTCTTGTTGCGAAAATGGCGTGGAGTATTGGGGCAGAAGCGATTCATGCAACGCTTGATCATGTTCTTCATGAGGAAGATGTTATTCCGCTTAGAGAAGCAGTACTTCAAATAGATGGTGTGAAAAAAATCGGTTCTTTATATGCGAGGGAGCATGGTCATTACGTTATTGTTGATATTAAAGTTTCTGTAGATCCATACATTACTGTAGAAGAAGGGCACCGCATTGGAAAGCATGTGAAAGAAACGCTTATGAAACAAGATAACGTACAAAATGTTTTTGTACATATAAATCCGTATTCACCAAATTAAATAGCATTAATATTTTAGTATATGGATATTGCATCGTAGCTTGCATCATATTGTCACCCCTTAATCTGTCTTGTATAATGGATAGGTTAAGGGGTGATTTCGTGTTACAACCGAAGACGCGTTGGAAAGAAAAAGAATATAGTGAAGAGCGAGTGAGTGAATTAGCAAGTAAATTGCAATTATCACCTCTTGTTGTTTCGTTATTCCTCGGTAGAGGATTAGATACAGAAGATAAGATTTTAGATTTTTTAAATACAGAAAATCAAGAATTTCACGATCCATTTTTATTAGAAGGAATGGATAGAACGGTAGAACGTGTAAATAAGGCGATTCAAAATGGAGAGCAAATATTAATATTTGGTGATTACGATGCGGACGGAGTAAGTAGTACGACTGTCTTATATCTTGCGCTTCAAGAATTAGGTGCAGAGGTAGAATTTTATATTCCAAACCGTTTTACAGAAGGGTATGGACCAAACGAAGAAGCGTTTCGTTGGGCGCATAGCGCTGGGTTCTCGCTAATTATTACCGTAGATACTGGTATTGCAGCGGTACATGAAGCGAAGGTAGCGAAGGACCTTGGAATAGATCTTATTATTACAGATCACCATGAGCCACCGCCAGAATTACCAGAAGCACTTGCAATTATTCATCCGAAATTAGAAGGCGGTGTTTATCCGTTTCACTATTTAGCGGGTGTTGGTGTTGCGTTTAAAGTTGCACATGCACTTTTAGGGCGCGTTCCAGAACATTTATTGGAAATCGCAGTAATCGGTACAGTAGCTGATTTAGTATCGCTACATGGTGAAAACAGGTTGTTAGTACAGCGCGGGCTTAAACATATGCGTATGACAAGAAATATTGGTTTGAAAGCTTTATTTAAAGTTGCTAACGTTTCGCAAAGTGAAATTACAGAAGAAAGTATTGGCTTCTCAATTGCACCGCGTATTAATGCGGTGGGACGTTTAGAAGATGCAACACCTGCTGTTCATTTATTATTATCAGACGATCCAGAAGAAGCGAAAGAGCTTGCTGAAGAAATTGATGAGCTGAACAAACTTCGAAAAGATATTGTAAAGCAAATTACAGAAGAAGCTATCGCCGAAGTTGAAAATAATTTTCCGCCTGAAGAAAATAAAGTGTTAGTACTAGCGAAAGAAGGTTGGAATCCAGGTGTAATTGGGATTGTTGCTTCTAAATTGGTTGAACGTTTTTATCGTCCAACGATTGTATTGTGCATTGATCCTATAAAAGAAACGGCAAAGGGTTCAGCGCGTAGTATTGCAGGGTTTGATTTATTTGCTAACTTGTCTGATTGTAGAGAGTTATTGCCACACTTCGGAGGACACCCGATGGCAGCCGGAATGACGCTACATATGAATGATGTAGATGAATTAAGACGTAGGTTAAATGGGCAAGCTGATGTGATTTTAACTGAGGAAGATTTTATTCCAATTACAGCAGTTGATGCTTTTTGTAAGGTGGAGGATGTAACTCTTGCTGCAATTGAGGATATGCAAAAGTTAGCGCCATTTGGTGTTGGAAATCCGAAACCACGTATTGCGGTGAAAGATGCTGAATTAGAAAGTATTCGTGCAATCGGATCAGATGGTTCACATTTGAAAATGGCACTTCGTGACGGACAGGCAACACTGGATACAATTGGATTCGGATTTGGTGCGTATGCAAAAGAAATTTCTCCAGTTGCGAAAGTTTCTGTAATAGGAGAGGCATCCATTAATGAATGGAATAATTTTAAGAAGCCACAATTAATGGTACAAGATATTGCTGTAGAGGCATGGCAATTATTTGATTGGCGTAGTATGCGTAATGTGGAAGCGAATTTAGCAGAACTTCCGAAAGAAAAAATAACAATGGTGTATTTTTCTGAAGAGGTATTGAATAAGTTTTCTTTAGAAGACTATAAAGAACATCTTGTGCATGCATCAGAGGTAACTCATTTAGATGATCAATACATCGTTTTGCTCGATTTGCCAAAAGGAACAGATGAATTGCATGATTTATTTAAAGTAGGATTCCCATCTAGAATCTACACGTTATTTTATCAAGAGAACAATCATCTATTTAGTACAGTCCCAACGAGGGAACATTTTAAATGGTATTATTCTTTCTTAAATCAAAAATCACCATTTTCTTTAAGACAATATGGGGAACAACTATGTCGCCATAAAGGTTGGTCAAAAGATACAGTAAATTTCATGACACAGGTGTTTTTTGAGCTAGAATTTGTTACAATAAAAGACGGTGTCATTTTTATGGCCGAACAAAAACAAAAGCGTGATTTAATTGAATCGAACACATATCGTGAGAAAATGAGCCACTTACAATTAGAAAAAGAATTGGTTTATAGCACATATCAGCAACTATATACATGGTTTGAAACGATTCGTAATCATAAATAAGTAGAACAGTTAGGGTAAAGGATTTGTATCTACAAACCTTTTATATCTGAGGAGGATTCAGAAATATGGATTTCAAGCAACATATCGCAATTGTACCGGATTATCCGAAAGAAGGTATTGTGTTTAAAGACATTACACCTTTAATGAACGACGGTAAAGCATACAAAGCAGCAACAGATGCAATCGTTGAGTATGCAAAAGAAAGAGATATCGATGTTGTAGTAGGACCAGAAGCTCGTGGTTTTATTATCGGTTGCCCAGTTTCTTATGCATTAGAAGTAGGATTTGCGCCAGTTCGTAAATTAGGAAAATTACCACGTGAAGTAATTACAGTTGACTACGGCAAAGAATATGGTACAGATGTTTTAACAATCCATAAAGATGCAATTAAACCAGGTCAACGTGTATTAATTACTGATGATCTATTAGCTACAGGTGGAACAATTGAAGCAACAATTAAGCTAGTTGAAGAACTTGGCGGAGTTGTAGCAGGGATTGCATTCTTAGTAGAGCTTACTTACTTAGATGGTCGTAAAATGTTAGATGGTTACGATGTATTAGTATTAGAAAAATACTAATCACTATATAGGTAAAACTACGGTGATAAAAAGTACCCGTGAATCTCTTGGAGAGGAGCGGGTACTTTTGTATAATTGAACAAAAAAATAAGGTGAAATGTCAGTAAAATCTTTTCCTTTTCACAATTCACAATCATTGGGTTATAATGATAGAATATAATTTATTCTATTTAATAAATACAAAGTCAATTTTCAATAAAAGGTGATTCGATGGCAAATGAGCAAGTACTAACAGCTGAACAGGTACTCGAGAAAGCAAGTCAATATTTAGCGGATGAAGATATTGAGCTAGTGGCACGTGCTTATGAATATGCACGCGATGCACATAGCGAGCAATATAGAAAATCGGGTGAACCATATATTATTCACCCAATTCAAGTTGCAGGTATTTTAGTTGATTTACACATGGATCCAGCTACAGTATCGGCAGGTTTCTTGCATGATGTAGTGGAAGATACAGAGATTACATTAGAAGATATTGAACGAGAATTTAATAAAGAAATCGCTATGCTTGTCGATGGTGTTACAAAGCTCGGAAAGATTAAATATAAATCTCATGAGCAGCAACAAGCAGAAAACCATCGCAAAATGTTTATCGCAATGGCTCAAGATATTCGAGTTATTTTAATTAAACTAGCTGATCGTCTTCATAACATGCGTACATTGAAACATTTGCCTCAAGAGAAGCAGCGTCGCATTGCGAATGAAACGTTAGAAATCTTTGCACCTTTAGCACATAGACTCGGAATTAGTACTATTAAATGGGAGTTAGAGGATACGTCACTTCGCTATTTAAATCCGCAACAATATTATCGTATTGTAAATTTAATGAAGCGTAAACGTGCAGAGCGTGAAGAATATTTAGATGAAGTAATGACTGGCATTCGCGAGAAATTAAAAGAGGTTTCAATTCAACCTGAGATTTCTGGAAGACCAAAACATATTTACAGTATTTATCGTAAAATGGCATTGCAAAATAAACAATTCAATGAAATTTACGATTTACTAGCTGTACGTGTCGTTGTGAATAGTATTAAAGATTGCTATGCGGTGCTTGGAATTATTCATACATGCTGGAAACCAATGCCAGGTCGTTTTAAAGATTATATTGCAATGCCGAAAGCAAATTTATATCAATCTCTTCATACGACTGTAATTGGACCAAAAGGTGATCCGCTAGAAGTACAAATTCGTACGAAAGAAATGCATGAGATTGCAGAATTCGGAATCGCGGCACACTGGGCGTATAAAGAAGGAAAAACAGCAGAAACAACAGGTACATTAGAGAAGAAACTAACTTGGTTCCGTCAAATATTAGAATGGCAAAATGAAGCTTCTAATGCAGAAGAATTTATGGAGTCATTAAAAATTGATTTATTCTCTGACATGGTATTCGTCTTTACACCAAAAGGCGATGTAATGGAATTACCACTTGGCTCTGTTCCAATTGATTTTTCGTATCGTGTCCATTCGGAAATTGGAAACAAGACAATTGGTGCAAAAGTAAATGGAAAAATGGTAACCCTTGATTATAAATTAAAAACGGGTGACATCATTGAAATTTTAACATCGAAACATTCGTATGGCCCAAGCCAAGATTGGGTGAAACTTGCTCAAACATCTCATGCGAAAAATAAAATACGTCAATTCTTTAAGAAACAGCGTAGAGACGAAAATATTGAAAAAGGCCGTGAACTTGTTGAAAAAGAAGTACGTGGTCTAGAGTATGAGATGAAAGAAGTGTTAGCTCCTGACAATTTAAAACGTGTTGCTGAGAAGTTTAACTTTGCAAATGAAGAAGATATGTTTGCAGCAGTTGGATATAACGGAATTACAGCGGCGCAAATTGTTACGCGACTAACGGACAAGTTCCGTAAACAACGTGAAGAAGAAGACATCGTTGAAGTTAAAGAAGTTCGTAAACCGATGAAAATTCGAAAATGGGATTCTGGTGTAAAGGTAAGCGGTGCTGATAATTTACTAATTCGTTTATCAAAATGCTGTAACCCAGTTCCAGGTGATGATATCGTTGGGTATATTACGAAAGGCCGAGGTGTATCGATTCATCGTCGTGATTGTGTCAATGTGCATACAGAAGAAGCTGTAGAGCGTTTACTAGAAGTAGAGTGGGAAGGTAGCCCTGAAAAAGAAATTGAATACAATGTTGATATTGAAATTTCAGGCTATGATCGCCGTGGTTTATTGAATGAAGTATTGCAAGCTGTTACAGAAACGAAAACGTATATCTCAGCTGTTTCTGGTAGAAGTGATCGTAATAAGATGGCAACGATTAACATGTCGATTTCTATTCGAAACTTACAGCATTTGAAAAAAGTAGTAGAGCGCATTAAACGTGTTCCAGAAATTTATGCAGTACGACGCATGATGCATTAATAGGGAGTGTAGAAAAGATGAGAGTTGTTTTACAACGATCAAAGGAAGCGTCTGTCACAGTAGATGGTGAGATTGTAGGACAAATTCCATTCGGCTTAACATTACTAGTGGGCATTACGCATGAAGATACAGAAAAAGATGCAACTTATATTGCAGAAAAAATTGCAAACCTACGCATTTTTGAAGATGAGAGCGGAAAGATGAACCACTCTGTACTTGATGTAGAAGGACAAGTTCTATCTATTTCGCAATTTACATTATACGGAGATTGCCGTAAAGGAAGACGTCCAAACTTTATGGATGCTGCGAAACCTGACTATGCAGAGCGTTTATATGATTTCTTTAACGAAGAGGTTCGTAAACAAGGATTACATGTAGAAACAGGGAAGTTCGGAGCAATGATGGACGTTTCTTTAATCAATGATGGTCCGGTGACCTTAATTGTGGAAAGTAAATAGCATTGTTAAAAAAGAGAGGGTTATATGACCCTCTCTTTTTTATACATTATTGTATGTTTTGTTCATTTATCCTGCTATTTGTGGGCTGCCCGTAAAGGTCGGATTGGTGAAGGCTAATAATCAGTGAGGGATGGACAAAACCCCCATTGATTAAAATTTCACTTTAACATAGGATGATTGTGAAGGGGAATAAAAGAAAAAGAAGGTGTAGCATGCTTCAAGAATTCAATATAGCTTTGCGTTTTATGCTAGAGTTATGTGTTCTTGGGATTGTTGGGTACTGGGGGGTTCGAATAGGAGAAATACCTGTTGTGAAAATTATACTGGCTATTATTCTTCCGATTGTTGTTGCTGTCATATGGGGGTTATTTGGAGCTCCACACGCAGAGTGGGAAGTGCGTGGTATATTGCATGTATTGTTAGAAATTAGCGTTTTTGGAGTAGGGGTTGCAGCGTTATATCATTTAAAGCACCCTTTACTTGCGAGTGGATTGGCTACTGTTATTATTGTTAATCGTATTCTTATGTTTATTTGGAATCAATAGCTGTTTCGGCTATGTATAACTATCTCATCAATATGGAACAATAACAAGTAAAACATCCATATTGAATGTGAGGGATATACGTATGCGTATGAATGAAAAAGGGCATTCTGTTACAAATGGTGCAAATCAACTGTTTAACGTGAGTTTTCATGATTTTATTTCAAAAGAACAAAACAATACATCCATGGAGCTTGCTTCTGAGTTCGGAATTTCTCTTCAAGATGTAAAGCGTCTAAAGAAGCAGATTGAACGTTCTTAGAGCACTTGACAATCCTACTCAACAAACGTATAGTAATTTTATATTTACATATGAATATAACCGTTGATAGAGAAGAGTAAATGAGACACACATGGAAAGAGAAGAAATGTCTTAGGCTGAAAACATTTCTGCATGATGACTGATTGAATGACACTCTAGAGGTTTCAACTTGAACGGCATATATGCTTAGTAGAGATGAACGCATATTTAAGCGTTATTAAAAAAGTGGAAGCATACGTGCTTCAATTAGGGTGGCACCACGGGTATAATACTCTCGTCCCTACTGTTCAAACAGTAGAGGCGGGAGTTTTTTTATTTTTATTAAGATTAAAACAATTTGAGGAGGAACTGAATATGTCTATTCAAATCCCACGCGGAACGCAAGATATTCTTCCAGGCACTGTTGAGTTATGGCAGTATATCGAAGGGCAAGCACGCGAAATTTGCCGTCGTTACAATTATAAAGAAATTCGCACACCAATTTTTGAACACACTGAGCTATTTTTACGTGGTGTTGGTGATACGACAGATATCGTACAAAAAGAAATGTACTCATTCCAAGATCGTGGAGAGCGCAGTTTAACATTACGTCCAGAAGGTACTGCACCTGTTGTACGTTCTTACGTTGAAAATAAAATGTTCGGTGATGCAACACAACCAACGAAATTATACTATATCGGTCAAATGTTCCGTTACGAAAGACCACAAGCAGGTCGCTATCGTCAATTCGTACAATTCGGTATTGAAGCAATTGGTAGTAATGACCCTGCAATTGATGCAGAAGTAATTGCACTTGCTGTAGAGTTTTACCGCGGCATGGGCTTAAAAAATATTAAAGTTGTATTAAACAGCTTAGGTGATGCAGCAAGCCGTCAAGCACACCGTGATGCGTTAATCGCACACTTTGAGCCACGTATCGGCGAATTCTGCTCTGACTGTCAATCTCGCTTAGAAAAGAACCCACTTCGAATTTTAGACTGTAAGAAGGACCGTAACCATGAATTAATGGGAACAGCACCATCTATTACAGAATACTTAAACGAAGATTCAGCAGTATACTACGACAAAGTTCAAGAACTATTAACGATGATGGATGTTCCATTTGAAAAAGATCCGAACTTAGTGCGTGGTTTAGACTACTATCAACACACTGTTTTTGAAATTATGAGTGAGGCAGAAGGTTTCGGTGCGATCACTACATTAAGCGGTGGTGGCCGTTATAACGGACTTGTACAAGAAATCGGTGGACCAGAAATGCCAGGTATCGGTTTTGCAATGAGTATTGAACGTTTAATTATGGCGCTAAAAGCTGAAAACATTGAATTACCACTTGAACATAGTATTGATTGTTACGTTGTAGCGCTTGGTGAAAAAGCGAAAGACCATGCTGCAAAAGTTGCGTTCGATCTTCGTAAAGCTGGATTGTCAGTTGAAAAAGATTATTTAGATCGCAAAATGAAAGCACAATTTAAATCAGCAGATCGTCTAAAGGCGAAATTTGTAGCTGTATTAGGAGAAGATGAGCTAGATAAAGGCATCATTAACTTAAAAGATATGGCAACAGGTGAACAAGAAGAAGTAGCGTTAGATGTATTCGCTTCATACGTAGCAGAGAAATTAATATAGGGGGAACTTACAGTGGCTGAAAGAACACATGCATGTGGAAAAGTAACGGTAGAAGCTGTTGGACAAACAGTTCAATTAAAAGGTTGGGTACAAAAACGTCGTGACTTAGGTGGATTAATCTTTATCGACTTACGTGACCGTACAGGTATCGTACAAGTTGTATTTAACCCAGAAACATCAAAAGAAGCGCTAGAAGTAGCAGAAACAATTCGTAGCGAATACGTATTACACGTAGAAGGTACAGTTGTTGAACGTGGTGCAGGTGCAATTAATGACAATATGGCAACTGGTCGTATTGAAGTACAAGCAACGAAAGTAAACGTATTAAATGCAGCGAAAACAACGCCAATTATTATTTCTGATGACACGGATGCATCAGAAGATGTGCGTTTAAAATATCGTTACTTAGACTTACGTCGTCCTGTAATGTTCAACACATTTAAAATGCGTCACGACGTAACGAAAACAATTCGTAACTTCTTAGATACAGAAGAATTTTTAGAAGTTGAAACACCAATTTTAACGAAGAGCACACCAGAAGGAGCTCGTGACTATTTAGTACCAAGTCGTGTGCATGATGGTGAATTTTATGCATTACCGCAGTCTCCGCAGTTATTTAAACAGCTTCTTATGGTCGGCGGATTTGAGCGTTACTATCAAGTAGCACGTTGTTTCCGTGACGAAGATTTACGTGCGGATCGTCAACCAGAATTTACACAAATCGATATCGAGGCATCATTCTTAACACAAGATGAAATTTTAGAAATGATGGAGCGTATGATGACGAAAGTCATGAAAGATGCGAAAGGTGTAGAAGTTAGTGCACCATTCCCTCGTATGAAATATGCTGATGCAATGGCTCGCTACGGTTCTGATAAGCCAGATACACGCTTTGAAATGGAACTAACAGACCTATCTGAATTTGCAGCAGGTTGTGGTTTCAAAGTATTTACAAGTGCTGTAGAAAACGGCGGACAAGTAAAAGCAATTAATGCAAAAGGTGCTGCGAGCAAATACTCTCGTAAAGACATCGATGCATTAACTGAATTTGTAAAAGTATATGGTGCAAAAGGTCTAGCTTGGCTGAAAGTTGAAGAAGACGGCCTAAAAGGACCGATTGCAAAGTTCTTCGGTGAAGAAGATGCAAACGTGTTAATGAGTACATTAGAAGCTAATGCTGGCGACTTATTACTATTCGTAGCAGATAAGAAGAGCGTTGTGGCAGATAGCTTAGGTGCACTTCGTTTACGCTTAGGTAAAGAGCTTGAGTTAATTGACGAAAGTAAATTTAACTTCCTATGGGTAACTGATTGGCCACTTCTTGAGTACGATGAAGATGCAGATCGTTACTTCGCAGCTCACCACCCATTCACAATGCCATTCCGTGAAGATGTTGAGCTATTAGAAACAGCACCAGAAAAAGCACGCGCACAAGCATATGACCTTGTATTAAACGGTTATGAGCTTGGTGGTGGATCACTTCGTATTTACGAGCGTGACGTACAAGAAAAAATGTTCAAAGCACTTGGATTCTCACAAGAAGAAGCACAAGAGCAATTCGGATTCTTATTAGAAGCATTCGAATACGGTACACCACCACACGGCGGAATTGCATTAGGTTTAGACCGTCTTGTTATGTTACTTGCAGGTCGTACGAACCTTCGTGATACAATTGCATTCCCGAAAACAGCAAGCGCAAGCTGCTTATTAACAGAAGCTCCAAGCCCAGTTGCAGAAGCACAGCTTGAAGAACTGAACTTGAAGTTGAACGTGAAAGAAGAGAAGTAAGAGAAGTAAAAATAGGGTCTAGATGGTTATACTATAGCCGTCTAGACTTTTTTAATGGATAATTAAAAGAAGAAACAAAATCCCGGTTTACACTATGTTTTCATTTGCGAAATATGTATTTTTAGGAATTCTATAACTTTTTCTATACAAATAGTCGGAAAAAAGCTAGAATACATGGTAGACCATTTTTGTAATAGGAGTGTAGAGCTGAATGTTACATCAATTTTCACGTAATGAATTAGCCTTCGGTAAAGAAGGACTTGAAATATTAAAAAATAGTACAGTCGGTATTTTAGGAATTGGCGGCGTAGGGTCATTTTCGGCAGAAGCGTTAGCACGTTCTGGCGTAGGACGTCTTGTATTAGTTGATAAAGATGTTGTAGATATTACAAACGTAAACCGTCAAATTCACGCTTTAGTATCTACTGTAGGGCGTTCAAAAGTAGAATTAATGAAAGAGCGTATTGCAGACATCAATCCAGAGTGTGAAGTAATTGGATTAGAGATGTTTTATACAGATGAAACATATGAAGAGTTCTTCAAACACGGCTTGGATTTCGTAGTGGATGCATCTGATACGATTACGTTTAAAATTCATTTAATTAAACAATGTTTACGTCGTAAAATTAAAATTATCTCATGTATGGGTGCTGCAAATAAAATGGACCCAACTCGTTTCCGTATTGCGGACATTTCTAAAACACATACAGATCCAATTGCGAAAGTAATTCGTACGAAGCTTCGTAAAGAGGGTATTAAAAAAGGTGTAAAAGTTGTCTTCTCTGACGAAAACCCAATCGTAATTCGTGAAGAAGTACGTAAAGAAATCGTACCAGACGAAAATGCAAAAATTCGTAAAGCGAAATTACCGCCTTCTTCAAATGCATTCGTACCATCTGTGGCAGGCTTAATTATGGCAAGTCACGTTGTACGTGAGCGTATTAAAAACGTAGAAGTGAAGCGTGTAGGGCAAGAATAAAAGGAAAGCATATATTCATTTCGGATATATGCTTTTTTATGTTTTAAAGAATTGTTGATATTTGCAATACTAATAATTCAAATGTAAGTAATCCTAATAAATAATAATCGTATTTGTCTGATTTGTAGGCGGAGGTCTTTTTTAAACTATGAATTGTAAAAAGACCTAACGCTAGGACTAGAACACCGAGTGTTATTTTGAATACTATTAATGAAATAGCAACCATCTCCCTTCAAGTGTATATATTGACAATAACATTTAAGTAAAAAATATCCAATTTTTTACTTAAATGTTATTGTCAATCTTTGTCGTTAAATCGATATTCCTTGTCGAATCGTTGATATATTTTAAGTTGTGATAGATATATTCGAAAAACCGTTAATATAATTTCATTTACTGTTGAATTGAGAATCAAAAAAACAGGGATGTCACTTAGTCAAAAAGTGACATCCCTGTTTTTTAATTCTCTGCGGAATATAGAATATCTAAGTTTCCGTTTTGATCAGTCTTGAAGATTGGAGCAATCTGTTCCTCTTGCTCTTCAACTGAAACAAGTTTTCGAGCACGGTCCATAATTCTAACAAGCATTGCGTAATCTTCTTCGATTGCTTGTTGTTTTTTTGTGAGTACCGCTAATTTTGCTTCAAGTTCATTATTCGTTTTTTGTAGGGAAGTGAGCTGATCTTGTAATACACCATTTTCAGTTTGCAACTTTGCGATTGAAGGGTTACTATGTTCCATGTTTTGCAAAAATGAGATGACATTTTGCATTGTAAGTTCCTGTTTACTTGGCGTAATATCTTCTGAAAACTCAGCGTCGATTACGAGCTGCCGAGTTTGTGTAAACTGCTCTTTTTCTATTTTAGCTTCAGAACGTTTTAATTCTTTACGTTGTTTTTTTGCAATCTGCACCGCATCTTCGTAATTCGGTCTGACTTCAGCGTTCCATCTAAATCCACAAGCTGCGGAAGTACGGTTTAATGTATCGCCAACTTCATCGAACGCTTTTATTTGTGTACTTCCGCTGCGAATATGTCGTAAAACAGTTTCTGCTAAAAGGAGATCGTCTTCTCTTGTCCATGCATCTTGACGTGTTTTCATAAGCGAAGCCTCCGTAATGGTGACGTTTTCGTTTATGTTACCCTTTATTTTTCGTTTTATTCGAACTTTGTAATCTTTCATAAACAGTAGAAAGTGCTTGTTCAAATTTCCCTGTCGTTTTCGGTTTATAATATTGCTTGTTTTTTATTTTATCAGGTAAGTATTGTTGTTGAACCCAGCCATTTGGATGGTCGTGTGGATATAAGTATCCAATGCCTCTTCCGAGTGATTCAGCCCCTTTATAGTGACTATCTTTTAAATGACTTGGAATGTCACCTGTTTGACCGTTACGTAAATCGTGTAATGCAGCATCAAGTGCTTTATAAGCTGAATTTGATTTTGGTGATAGGCATAGCTCGATAACGGCATTTGCAAGTGGTATACGTGCCTCTGGGAATCCAACTCGTTCAGCCGATTCAATTGCGGCTAGTGTACGCGGTCCAGCTTGTGGGCTAGCAAGTCCAATATCTTCATAAGCCATAATAAGAAGGCGTCTACCAATACTTTGTAAATCACCTGCTTCAATAAGGCGTGCTAAATAATGGAGCGCTGCATTTACATCACTTCCGCGCACTGATTTTTGAAATGCTGATAATACGTCATAATGAGCATCTCCGCCTTTGTCGTGAACGAAGCTTTTTTTTTGTAGGCATTCTTCTGCAATCTCGAGTGTGATTTCAGCCGCTCGATCGTCTGTAGTGAAGCTAGATAATACAGCAAGTTCAAGTGCGTTATAAGCGGAACGCATATCACCACCAGAGGCGTTTGCAAAGTGGTGCATTGCTTCATCTGTTACCGTTACAGCATATTCCCCAAGTCCTTTTTCTTTATCTTCTAAAGCTCTTTTTAACCCAATTAAAATATCATCTTCTGTTAGTGCGTGTAATTCGAAAATTTGACACCTGCTTCGAATAGCGGAGTTTATCGCATGAAACGGATTGCTTGTCGTTGCACCAATTAAAGTAAGAAGTCCACTTTCTAAATGAGGTAATAAAAAGTCTTGCTTTGCTTTATCTAGACGGTGAACTTCATCTAAAATTAAAACGAGGTGTCGATGCATCTTCGCTTCTTGTACGACAACTTCCATATCTTTTTTATTGTGAGTAACAGCGTTTAAGAGGCGAAACGGGGTTCCAGTACTTCCTGCAATTGCGCTAGCGATTGATGTTTTACCTGTGCCTGGAGGACCGTATAAAATCATAGATTGAAAATGATTCGCTTGGACCATTCGCCATAAAATTTTTCCTTCACCAACTAAATGTTGTTGTCCGATAATTTCTTGAATATTT
The DNA here is from genome assembly GCF_016483685.1 of Bacillus cereus group sp. N8. NCBI lineage: Bacteria > Bacillati > Bacillota > Bacilli > Caryophanales > Bacillaceae > Bacillus > Bacillus cereus group sp. N8. The sequence continues at coordinate 124,757 of NZ_JAEHBK010000001.1, forward strand.
GTAGGGCGCATTCGATGTGCGAGTGGTTGTTTCATTTAGACCGTCTCCCTTAATATATAATCTCATTCTATCGTATCATTTTTTTTTATGGAATTTGAAATAGGATGCTGTTTTGTGGGAAAAATGAATATTAATATTTTCATTTTTCTTTCAATTGTAATAATTTCCGAGTTTTTCAATGTGATTTTATGTTATCATTTTGATACACAAGTTGAAATTTCTTATAATACTATATTATGCTATAATTTCATAGGATTTTAAATTGTGTTCTTTTATAAAGTGAAACTTTAATCAGTGGGGGTTGTTCATCCCCCGCCGATTATCAGCCCGCACCAATTGGGCGTTTATGGGCAGCCCGACTCCCACCTAACTTCATTGCTCCAGTCGAATTTTGAGGTGGGAGCTTTACTGCCCGCAAATAGCGGGATAAATAAGATATAACCAATAGAAGTGAAAATTTGAAATGAGGTGCAAATAGATGAAGATTTCAACGAAAGGCCGCTACGGCTTAACAATTATGATCGATCTTGCAAAAAAATTTGGTGAAGGTCCAATTTCATTAAAATCAATCGCGCAGGCACATGACTTATCTGAACATTACTTAGAGCAATTAATTTCACCACTTCGTAACGCTCGTCTTGTAAAGAGTACGCGCGGTGCATATGGTGGATATGTATTATCTGATCAGCCAGCCAATATTACAGCTGGAGATGTAATCCGTGTATTAGAGGGGCCAATTAGTGTTGTAGAAATGATCGAAGAAGAAGAACCAGCACAACGCCAATTATGGATGCGTGTTCGTGACGCGGTGCAAGAAGTATTAGATAGTACAACTTTAGAAGATTTAGTACGTTATGAGGAAGAAAATCACGGGGGCTATATGTTTTACATTTAATTCCTTGTGAAACGATTTGGAAAGAAGGAGATTTAATGGAACGCATTTACTTAGATCATGCTGCGACATCTCCGACTCACCCAGAAGTGGTCGAAAAGATGATTCCATATATGACAGAAACATTCGGAAACCCGTCTAGCATTCACTTTTATGGTCGTCAAACGCGCCATGCGGTAGATGAGGCGAGACGCGCGTGTGCACGTAGCATTCACGCAAATCCGAATGAAATTATATTTACGAGCGGTGGTACAGAAGCTGATAATTTAGCGCTTATAGGTGTAGCACGCGCGAACCGTCATAAAGGTAACCACATTATTACAACGCAAATGGAACATCATGCGATTTTGCATACATGTGAATTGCTAGAGCGTGAAGGATTTGAAGTGACGTATTTACCTGTTGATGAAACAGGCCGTGTTCAAGTTTCTGACATACAAAAGGCATTAACGGATGAGACAATTCTCGTATCTGTTATGTTTGGGAATAATGAAGTAGGGACAATGCAACCAATCGCGGAAATAGGAAAGCTGCTGAAGGAGCATCAAGCTTATTTCCATACAGATGCGGTACAAGCTTACGGTTTAGTAGAAATTGATGTGAAAGAGTTTGGTATTGATTTATTATCCATTTCAGCTCACAAAATTAATGGGCCAAAAGGTGTAGGGTTCCTATACGCAGGTGCAAATGTGAAATTTGAACCGTTATTAACGGGCGGAGAGCAAGAAAGAAAACGCCGTGCTGGTACGGAAAATGTACCTAGTATTGCTGGGCTTCAGCATGCAATTCTTATAGCTGAAAAAACTCGTGAGCAAAAAAATGCCCAATATGAAGAGTTTAAAGATATAATGGTATCTGTCTTCAAAAATGAAGACATTACTTTCGAGGTAAACGGAAACTTGGAATATCGCTTACCACACGTGTTGAATATAAGTTTTACAGGAATGAACATTGAACCGTTCCTTGTGAACTTAGACTTAGCTGGCATTGCAGTATCAAGTGGTTCTGCTTGTACAGCGGGTTCGATTGATCCATCACATGTATTAGTGGCGATGTTCGGGAAAGATTCCGATCAAATACGTTCATCCGTACGCTTTAGTTTCGGACTTGGAAATACGAAAGAGCAAATTGAAAAAGCGGCGTACGAAACAGTGAAAATCGTGAAGCGATTAACACAAAATTAGCATGGGAGGTGACATGATGAACAAACTACCTCACGAAACACGCGTTGTCATCGGGATGTCCGGTGGCGTCGATTCATCTGTAGCAGCTCTTTTATTAAAAGAGCAAGGTTACGATGTAATCGGAATTTTTATGAAAAACTGGGATGATACAGATGAGAATGGTGTCTGCACAGCAACTGAAGATTACAATGATGTAATTGAAGTGTGTAACCAAATCGGTATTCCGTATTATGCAGTAAACTTTGAAAAACAATACTGGGATAAAGTATTTACGTACTTTTTAGATGAGTACCGAGCTGGTCGTACACCAAATCCAGATGTAATGTGTAACAAAGAAATTAAATTCAAAGCCTTTTTAGAGCATGCAATTGCGCTTGGTGCCGATTATGTAGCGACAGGCCATTATGCACGTGTTGCTTATATGGACGGCGAATATAAAATGCTTCGCGGCGTTGATGACAATAAAGACCAAACGTACTTCTTAAATCAATTAAGCCAAGAGCAATTATCAAAAACAATGTTCCCATTAGGTGAATTAAAGAAACCGCAAATTCGTGAAATGGCGACAGCAGCTGGTTTAGCGACAGCCGCGAAGAAAGATAGTACGGGTATTTGCTTCATCGGCGAGCGTAACTTTAAAGATTTCTTAAGTAACTATTTACCAGCACAACCAGGTGTAATGCAAACATTATCTGGTGAAGTGAAAGGAAAACATGACGGTTTAATGTACTATACAATTGGACAACGTCATGGCCTTGGTATTGGTGGTAACGGTGATCCTTGGTTCGCTGTTGGGAAAAACTTAAAAGACAACATTTTATATGTTGATCAAGGATTCCATAACGAACTTTTATATGGTGATGAAGTTATTGCTACGAATGTAGGATGGGTAAGTAACAAGGCAAAAGAAACAGAATTTACATGCACAGCGAAATTCCGTTATCGTCAAGCAGACAATAAAGTAACGGTTCAGATCGTTGATGAAAATACAGTGCGTATTCTTTGTGATGAGCCAATTCGTGCGATTACACCAGGACAAGCAGTTGTTTTCTATGATGGAGATGAGTGCTTAGGCGGTGCTACAATCGATGAAGTATACCGTAGTGGTAAGAAATTAGATTATTTAGGATAAACGAGAAGCCTCTGCCGATTAGCGGTTAGAGGTTTCTTTTACATAAAGCGAATTTTCGTTCGCTTGGAAAATACATTCTTTGTTATAATTTGTTGTAGAGGTGAAGGACATGTCAAACAAACTTGAAACAGGTATTCAATATATGCAAGAAGGAAACTGGGAAGAAGCAGCTAAAAATTTTACGGAAGCAATTGAAGAAAATCCGAAAGATGCACTTGGATACATTAACTTTGCGAATTTATTAGATGTATTAGGTGATAGTGAGCGAGCAATTTTATTTTACAAACGTGCATTAGAATTAGATGATAAATCTGCGGCTGCCTATTATGGCTTAGGAAATGTATATTACGGCCAAGAGCAATTTGCAGAGGCAAAGGCTGTATTTGAACAAGCAATGCAAGCTGGATTACAATCAGCTGATGTAACGTTTATGTTAGGTATCACACACGTGCAACTTGGAAATGATCGTCTTGCACTGCCATTTTTACAAAGAGCAACTGAATTAGATGAAAGTGATGTAGAAGCTGTTTTCCAATGCGGACTTTGCTTCGCACGACTAGAACATATTCAAGAGGCAAAACCTTATTTTGAAAAGGTATTAGAAATGGATGAAGAGCATGCAGATGCGTATTATAATTTAGGTGTTGCGTACGTATTTGAAGAAAATAATGAGAAAGCTCTTGCTTTATTTAAGAAAGCAACTGAAATTCAGCCAGATCACTTTTTAGCTGGTAATGGCGTTCGTTTATTAGAGCAAGAAGCTGAATAAAGTGAAATTATAGTTTAATGCGCAGTTACCCCTCATCTAAAGAGTATGAAAGAGGTGGGGGATGTACTGCTCATTAAAGTGAAAAGAACTCGGAAAGGAGAGGAAAGATGGGAAATCAACATGCAATGGATTTGTTTGAGGAAGAGAAAAAATTTATAAAAGCGCAAGTTCTTCATACCATTTTCCACAACGAAGAAAACCTCTATTCCGTTGTTAGTATGAAAATCATTGAAACAAATGAAACATACGATGAAAAAAAAGTGATGATAAATGGTCATTTTCCCCGTATGCATGAAGATGAAGTGTTTACATTAACAGGTCATTTTAAAGATCATCCAAAGTATGGGAAACAATATTTAGTTGAAACGTTTAAGAAAGAATTGCCGCAAACAAAAGCAGGTATGGTGCAATATTTAGCGAGTGATTTATTTAAAGGAATCGGAAAGCGTACAGCCGAAAAAATTGTGGACCATCTCGGGGAACATGCTATTTCTAAAATTATGGATGACCCTGAGGCGTTAAATGGTGTTGTTAATAAACAAAAAGCGCAAGAAATATATGAGACGATTGTTGAGCATCAAGGATTAGAGAAAGTAATGAGCTTTTTAAATGGTTACGGTTTTGGAACGAAACTTTCCATTAAGATTTACCAGCAATATAAAGAAATGACATTAGAAGTGATTCGTAAAAATCCATATCAACTTATTGAAGAAGTGGACGGGATTGGTTTTGGACGAGCAGATGATATAGGACGTGCGCTAGGGATATCGGGTAATCACGATGACCGTGTACGTGCGGGATGTTTTTACACATTAGAGAATGTTTCACTGCAACTCGGTCATGTTTATATGGGAAAAGATCAACTTGTAAGAGAAACGATGTCACTTTTAAATAATCAAGAAGGAAGAGTGACGGAAGAAGACATTATAGGTTGCGTTGAAATGATGCAAAGTGAAGGGAAAGTCATCATAGAAGAAGAACGAGTGTATTTAGCATCGTTGTTCTACTCTGAAAAAGGTGTTGTAAAGTCTATTCGTAGGCTTATGAATCAAGAAGAAACACCTTCATTCCCTGAAGCTGAAGTGTTAAAGACGTTAGGTGAAATTGAAGAGCAGCTGAATGTCCAATATGCACCATTTCAGCAAGAAGCAATTCAAACGGCACTTCATAAACCGATGATGTTATTAACAGGTGGACCAGGAACAGGGAAAACAACTGTTATTAAAGGAATTGTAGAAATGTATGCATCGCTGCATGGACTATCGTTAAATCCGAATGAATATAGTGATGATAATCCATTTCCGATATTATTAACGGCTCCAACAGGAAGAGCTGCGAAGCGAATGAGTGAATCAACAGGACTTCCGGCTTGCACAATTCATCGTTTGCTTGGCTGGACGCCAGAAGGTTCTTTCCAGCGCAATGAAACCGATCCGGTTCAAGGGAAGTTACTCATTATTGATGAGTTTTCGATGGTTGATATTTGGCTTGCAAATCAACTATTTAAGTCACTGCCAACGAACATCCAAGTAATCGTTGTAGGTGATGAAGACCAATTACCATCAGTAGGACCTGGACAAGTGTTGAAAGATTTATTAAATGCAGGTGCCATTCCAACGGTAAAACTCACAGAAATTTATCGTCAGGCAGAAGGTTCGTCTGTTATTCAGCTTGCCCACGCGATAAAAGACGGGACGCTTCCGCCAGATTTAGCGCAAAATAAAAAAGATCGTTCATTTATTAGCTGTGCAGGGGCTCAAATTGTTGAGGTTGTGAAAAAGGTTTGTGAAAATGCTAAGACAAAAGGCTTTAGTGCCAGAGATGTACAAGTATTGGCACCTATGTACCGCGGACCAGCAGGTATTAATGTACTGAATGAAGCGTTGCAACAAGTATTTAATCCGAAAAGGGAAAAGAGTAAAGAAATTGCTTACGGTGATGTTGTATACCGAAGAGGCGATAAAGTACTGCAACTTGTCAATCAGCCAGAAAGCCAAGTGTTTAATGGTGATATTGGAGAAATTGTTTCGGTGTTTTATGCGAAAGAAAATGTCGAGCAACAGGACATGATTATCGTTTCATTTGATGGAATTGAAGTAACGTATACAAAGCCGGATTTAAATCAAATTACTCATGCATATTGCTGCTCGATTCATAAATCACAAGGTAGTGAATTTCCAATAGTTATTATGCCGATTGTAAAGAGCTATTACCGTATGTTACGTCGTAATTTAATTTACACGGGCATTACAAGGAGTAAGAAATTCCTTATTATTTGTGGGGAGGAAGCGGCTTTTCAATCCGGTGTAAATCGCCTTGATGATGCAATGCGTCAAACGACTTTAGCTGGTCGCTTGCAAGAATCACAAGGAGAGGTGCAGATGGTAACGGTTAATGGCGAGGAAATGGACGTGGAAAACATTTCACCGTATGATTTCATGTAACAAGGTGAAATTATATAGTGAAACTTTCAAACGTATAACGTTGAAAGGCTCCAGCAATGTATAAATGAATGCGGTTTGGACATAATGGCGAATAGAATCTGGGAGACTGTAAGGAGATGAAAGCCATATGTTTATTTGTCCAAATTGCAAAGGGAAAGACATCGGAAAAATAGGTGTCAACCAATTTTATTGCTGGAATTGTTATATCGAATTATCGGTTTCAAAGGGGAAAATCCATACGCATCAAGTAGAGGAAGATGGTTCATTAAGCTCTCTTGATGATTTATTTGATGAGAACGAAAGAACGATCGGATAACGAAAAGGGGGATTTACTTTGAATCTACGCAATTCATTAATCGCATTAGGTGTTGGAGCTGCAGCATATCAATATGCTCGCAAGCAAGATGTATTTTCAAAACGCAATATGAAAAAAGCACGTAAGATGATTAAATCTTATTTATAAACGTAAAAAACTCCCTTCATGATAAGGGAGTTTTTTTATGCACTCGTATGCAAATATAAAAGTCCAATTTCAGAGAAGAGATAAGATAGGCCGTAGCACCCAACGCCAAGCATTCCATAATGCCATAATTGCTTCGCCCGTTCTTTTCGCGAGGAACGAATAAAGAAACCTTTCCAAATACCAAACCCAATACAAATCCATTCAAGAATCATAAAAAGTGCTGATAATACGAGCATCAACAAAATCATAATGAGACCTCCTGATTATATTGTTTCATGTTGCATTCTCAGGGGTGGTTGTCCTTATTATGTTAAATATATGTCCGTCTTTAAAAAACAGTATGGTCTGTATAAAAAGATTTTAAAACTTTTGCACATAACCTAACCTATTTATTTTCAAAATAAAGGTGGAGGAGGTTTTTCGTGTGAAGAATCTTAAAATCATTTGGATATATCGTTTAGGATTATTGTTACTCATTTTTCTTTGTTTGCTTGTCTTTTTAAAAATTAAGCCATTATGGGCACCGATTATTTTTGTATTTAAAGTGGCAATTACACCATTTCTTATCGCGTGTTTCATTGCGTACTTATTGCATCCTTTAATTGAAAAAATACATAAAGAAGGAATGCCTCGCACGCTTGCCATTTTGCTCATTTACGTACTTTTCTTCGGCGGAATTGGTTATGGGATTTATAAAGGAACGCCCGTTGTTATTAAGCAGTTGCAAGAAATTAATGAACAATTTCCACAGTTTACAAAAATGTATGATTCTTGGATGGATGGGGTCACAGAACAAACGGCGAATTTTCCGTCGTTTATTCATGAAAAGGTGAAACAAATTTTTGGTGGTGTAGAAACGAAGATTCAAGCACTTTTAAATAAAGTGATGAGTACAGCTCGTGGTGTACTCGATTCGTTACTCATTATTTTCTTAATCCCGTTCATTGTATTTTACATATTAAAAGATTACGGTGAGTTTTATCATATCTTTTGGAAACTAGTCCCGAGTAAATGGCGTAGTACGGGTCAAATGCTTGCGAAAGAAATTGATAAGTCACTCGGAAGTTATATTCGAGGACAGTTATTTGTTTGTTTAGTATTAGGGGGAGTATCTGTTCTTTCTTTTTGGTTTATCGGTATGAAATATCCATTATTACTCGGCATTATTATTGGGGTAACGGATATAATCCCGTACTTTGGTCCTATTTTAGGGGCGATTCCGACGTTGATGATTGCAGCAACGGTATCAACGAGTTTACTCATTAAGGCAGGGATTACAATTGCTATTTTGCAATTTTTGGAAAGTAACATTTTATCACCTTACATCGTCGGTAAGTCACTCCGTATGCATCCTGTTATTATTATGCTTGCATTACTAGTTGGAGGAGAGGTTGCGGGGATTGTGGGGTTGCTAGTATCGGTTCCAATTTTAGCAGTTATTCGTACAGTAATTGTTCACGTGAGACCCCTTTGGAAAAGAGAAGATATGTAATGTAAAAGCCCTCTATTTATAAAAGTAGAGGGCTAATCATATGTTTATTTAGAGAGCTGCTCGTGTAACTTTTGAACGAGGGAGCCCACATCATTTGTTTGAATATGTTTTATTTCTTTCCATTCATTATCATACATAAATACAATTTGCTTGCTGAAAAGCCGCTTCTGCTCTTTTAGATTAGAAATGTTTGCGAAAGAGTACTCTTCAAATATTGGGTTCTGACTTACATCTCGTCCATAAAAGAAGAGCCTTTTGTTCGTTAAAATTAACAGACCTGGTCTTGCGACGGAACGATATATAAATATATCTAATGAACATGCCACATAAAACAATATTGTTTCGTCGGTCGCCAATATATTTTTAGCTTTGTTCAATAAGGATGTCATAATAATCGCTCCTTTGCTGTTAATAATTTAATTGTAACAAAAATGTGATATTCAGAAAAGTTTATATGTATATTTCTATGAAGATAGTACGATTTATTAATGAGTTGCATAATATATGAAAAGGCTGTTAAGAATGAATAGTAGAATAACTATGAGTAATAAACAATTGATACAATATAAATGATTATCTACATTGACAAACTTAAGAGAATTCTATTATATTTAGTCATATAATACATTAAATCAATGACGGAACAAGTACGTTACAGTCCATTTGTAGAGAGAAGCTTCCACTGGCTGAAAGAAGCTTTAAATGAAGGGTAACAGAAAGCTAATCCTGAGAGCAGCTAATCACTGCCGTCTTGCCACGTTACGGCACCATGAGGTGATGAATTGATTGTTATAATAATCAATTCATAATTAGGGTGGTATCGCGAGTTAACTCTCGTCCCTTTTATAGGGGCGGGAGTTTTTTATATTTAAGGAGGAAAATACAATGAAACAACTAACAGGCGCACAAATTCGTCAAATGTTTTTAGACTTTTTCCAAGAAAAAGGACATGCAGTAGAACCTAGTGCTTCACTAGTTCCGCACGAAGATCCATCTCTTCTTTGGATTAACAGTGGTGTAGCGACATTAAAAAAATATTTTGATGGACGCGTAATCCCGCAAAACCCACGTATTACAAATGCTCAAAAATCAATTCGTACAAACGATATTGAAAACGTAGGGAAAACAGCTCGTCATCATACATTCTTTGAAATGTTAGGGAACTTCTCAATTGGTGATTACTTCAAAGAAGAAGCAATTACTTGGGCTTGGGAATTTTTAACGAGTGATAAATGGATCGGATTCGATAAAGAATTACTATCAGTTACAATCCATCCGGAAGATGATGAAGCATTCACAATTTGGAATGAGAAAATGGGTGTTCCAAAAGAGCGCATCATTCGCTTAGAAGAAAACTTCTGGGATATCGGTGAAGGACCAAGTGGACCGAATACAGAGATTTTCTATGATCGCGGGGAAGCTTACGGTAATGACTTTAGTGACCCAGAATTATATCCAGGCGGAGAAAATGAGCGTTATTTAGAAGTATGGAACCTTGTATTCTCTCAATTTAACCATAATCCAGACGGTTCATATACACCACTTCCTAAGAAAAACATCGATACAGGGATGGGTCTAGAGCGTATGACATCTATCGTTCAAGATGTGCCTACGAACTTTGATACAGACCTATTTATGCCAATGATTGGTGCAACAGAGTCAATTTCTGGTGAGAAGTATCGTAATGGCGATTTAGAAAAAGATATGGCATTTAAAGTAATTGCTGACCATATCCGTACAGTAACATTTGCTGTTGGTGATGGTGCTCTTCCATCGAACGAAGGCCGTGGTTATGTATTACGTCGTTTATTACGCCGTGCTGTTCGTTATTCGAAGAAATTAAACATCAATCGTCCATTCATGTTTGAATTAGTACCGGTTGTTGGAGAAGTAATGAAAGACTTCTATCCAGAAGTACTTGAGAAGAAAGATTTCATTGCAAAAGTTGTGAAAAATGAAGAAGAGCGTTTCCATGAAACACTTCATGATGGTGAATCAATTTTAGCTGAAGTCATTGCAAAAGCAAAAGAAGAAAAAACAACTGTTATTTCTGGAGTAGACGCGTTCCGTCTATATGACACATATGGTTTCCCAATTGAATTAACAGAAGAATATGCAGAAGAAGCTGGTATGACAGTTGATCAAGCAGGCTTCGAAAATGAAATGGAAAAACAACGTGAGCGTGCACGTGCTGCTCGTCAAGACGTTGATTCTATGCAAGTTCAAGGCGGTGTTCTTGGTGAAGTTAAAGTAGCGAGCGAGTTTGTTGGCTACGGTACAGTTGCAACAGAAAGTAACGTTGTTGCACTTGTGAAAAATGGTGAATACACAGATAGCTTGCAAGCTGGTGAAGAAGGACAATTGATGCTAGATGTAACACCATTCTATGCTGAGAGCGGTGGACAAATTGCAGACCGTGGTTACCTTCTTGCTGACGGTGTAAAAGTTGTTGTAAAAGACGTACAAAAAGCACCAAACGGCCAAAACTTACACAAAGTAGTTATAGAAGAAGGTACGTTAACGAAAGATGCGGCTGTGAAAGCTGTTATTGATACGAAGAACCGTAGTAGCGTTGTGAAAAACCATACAGCAACTCACTTACTGCACCAAGCATTAAAAGACGTACTTGGAATGCATGTTAACCAAGCTGGTTCTCTTGTAACTTCTGAACGTTTACGCTTTGACTTCTCTCACTTCGGCCAAGTACAAGCTGATGAATTAGAAAAAATTGAGCGTATCGTAAACGAAAAAATTTGGGAAAGTATTGATGTTGAGATTTCTCAAAAAGCAATTGAAGAAGCGAAAGAAATGGGTGCAATGGCATTATTCGGTGAAAAATACGGAGATGTGGTACGTGTTGTACAAGTTGGCGGTTATAGCTTAGAGCTTTGCGGTGGTTGTCACGTTGATAACACAGCTTCTATCGGTATTTTCAAAATCGTTGCTGAGTCTGGTATCGGTGCAGGAACTCGTCGTATTGAGGCGGTAACTGGTAAGTCTGCATACGAATTAATGAACGATCAAGTAGGTTTATTAAAAGAAGCGGCAGGAAAAATGAAAACAAATCCGAAAGATATTTTAACAAGAGTTGATGGTTTATTTGCTGAAGTAAAACAACTTCAAAAAGAAAACGAATCTCTTGCTGCGAAATTAAGCAATATCGAAGCTGGAAACTTAACTGATTCAGTAATGACAGTTGATGGCGTGAACGTATTAGCGGCGAAAGTAAATGTTGCAGATATGAACAACTTACGTACAATGATGGATGATCTAAAAAATAAATTAGAGTCTGCAGTTGTTGTATTAGCGTCTGTAAATGATGACAAAGTAAACATTTTAGCTGGCGTAACGAAAGATTTAATTAGCCAAGGCTACCATGCAGGTAAGCTTGTGAAAGAAGTGGCTTCTCGTTGTGGTGGTGGCGGTGGTGGCCGTCCTGATATGGCTCAAGCAGGCGGTAAAAACCCAGCTCAAGTTGAGGAAGCTTTAGCGTTTGTACAAGAGTACGTTAAATCTGTTTCAAAATAAAGAGATAGTAGTGTACAATGGTAGGGAGAGGAGAAGTTCTTCTCCCTATACTTACTACTTACAAGTGAGGTGCTTGAAATGGACGGTTTTGATAAAACAATGAAGTTTAGCATTCAAGATGAAAAACAGAGTGTCCATGTAAATGATGTACTTTTAACTGTGTATGATGCACTTCAAGAAAAAGGCTATAATCCGATTAACCAAATCGTCGGTTATTTATTAAGTGGAGACCCAGCATACATACCTCGCCATAAAGATGCACGAAGCATCGTTCGCAAGCTTGAACGTGATGAGATAATTGAAGAGCTTGTGAAGTCTTACTTGAAACATCATCGTGAGGAGTAGTTTATGCGGATATTAGGTTTAGATGTAGGTACAAAAACAGTCGGAGTTGCAATGAGCGACGAAATGGGCTGGACAGCACAAGGGCTGGAAACAATCAGGATTAACGAAGAACGAGGCCACTTTGGTTTTGACCGTATTTCTGAGTTAGTAAAACAGTATGGTGTGGACAAAATAGTAGTAGGTTTACCTAAAAATATGAATGGTACAATTGGTCCGCGTGGTGAAGCGTGCCAGCAATTTGCAGAAAACCTACGAGAGCTGTTACAATTAGACGTTGTAATGTGGGACGAGCGTTTGTCGACGATGGCAGCGGAACGTCTGCTCATTTCAGCTGATGTAAGCCGTAAGAAGCGAAAGCAAGTAATCGATAAGATGGCTGCAGTCGTAATCTTACAAGGATTTTTAGATAGTAAATAAGAGGTGACCAAAATGGAAGAAAATCAAATTACAATTGTAGACGAAAAAGGTAACGAACATTTATGTGAGATTGTTTTCACTTTTGATGCTGAAAAATTTGGCAAAAAATCATACGTAGTCTTCTCTCCAATCGGTGAAGTAGACGAAGATGGAGACCAAATTTATGATGCAATGGCTTATGAGCAAAATGAAGAAGAGGGCGGAACTTTACTTCCAATCGAATCTGAAGAAGAGTGGGAAATGGTACAAGAAATGTTCAACACTCTTGCTGATGAGCAAGAAGCAGAATAATAAGTATTGAGAAGATGGACGATATATAGTCCATCTTTTTTTATATGTAAAATGAAAGATTTTTTGTCGAAACTGTGTAATCCTTTGTAGTATAATGAGACGGATTGTAGAAAAATAAAATATCTGTAAAAAAATGATAGGTAAGTTTATTGTGATTTTTCATTGTGTTGTATAGAAAGATGTACATATGGCCTACAATTGAATAAGGAGGAAGAGTTTTGATAGAGAATCAAGTGAAAAAGAAGCGTAGACGCATTTTTTTATTTTCGATTATTGCACTGCTTTTAGTTTGTGGTTCAGTCTATGCATATATTTCATCGGCTTTAGGACCGGTTGATAGCGAGAATAAAAAAGAGATTGAAGTAGAGATTCCAAAAGGATCATCTACAAGTAAAATTGGTGAAATTTTAGAAGAAAAAGGTGCTGTGAAAAGCGGTACAGTTTTTAGCTTTTATACGAAGGTTAAGTCAAAAAGCTTACAAGCAGGTACATATTTATTAAATCCTTCGATGAGTGCAAATGACATCGTTGAACAAATGTCATCTGGTAATGTACATCGTCCAGCGCTATATAAAGTGACGATTAAAGAAGGGGCGCAAGTAACTGAAATTGCAGAAGTGATTGCGGCAGAATTAAAGTGGAATAAAGATGATGTTGTACGTCAATTAAACGATAAAGCATTTGTTCAAAAAATGCAGCAAAAGTATCCGAAGTTATTGACTGATAAAATTTTTGATAGCAATATTAAATATCCGTTAGAAGGCTATCTATATCCAGCGACGTATTCTTTCTATAAAAAAGATACGACGTTAGAAGAAATCGTAATTCCAATGCTTGAGAAAACGAATGCCATTATTGTTCAAAACGAGGCAAAAATGAAAGCGAAAAACTGGGATGTTCATCAGCTTTTAACATTGTCTTCACTTATTGAAGAAGAGGCAACGGGCTTTACAGATCGTCAAAAAATCGCTAGTGTTTTCTATAATCGTTTAGCAAAAGGTATGCCACTTCAAACAGATCCGACAGTGTTATACGCGCTTGGGAAGCATAAACAACGCGTATTATATGAGGATTTAAAAGTAAACTCACCGTACAATACGTATGTTGTGAAAGGATTGCCAGTTGGGCCGATTGCAAACTCTGGTAAACATTCAGTGGAAGCTGCGTTAGAACCTGCGCAAACAGATTATTATTATTTCTTAGCTGCACCAAGTGGTGAAGTGTACTATGCGAAAACATTAGAAGAGCATAATGCATTAAAGCAAAAATACATTACGAAAAAACAGTGAAATGGGGAGGGATAGCGAAAAAGGTCGCACATCCCTCTTTTTTGTGGTAAAATATATCGGGTTAAAAACTGGCAGAAGAATCGTTTTTAATATCAAAACGGGACGTACAAGCTAAGGGTGAAGCTGGCTTGTATTTTTATTGCATTCTATGTGTGAAAAGACAAAGATTGACGCGTCATAGAGGCACTTCTCCATGTAAATAAGGAGGACCAATTATGGAGGATGCAGTTAACGAGTACCTATTATCATTTATTGATCCAAAAGATAAATTAATTCTTGAAATGGAAGAGTATGCAACAGAAAACCATGTGCCGATTATGGATCGACTTGGAATGGAATTTATGCTGCAATTTTTACGTTTAATTGGACCGAAAAGCATTTTAGAACTTGGAACAGCAATCGGTTATTCTAGTATTCGTATGATGGAAGCTATTCCGAATTCGCGTATTGTGACAGTAGAGCGCAATCGTGAACGATATGAAAAGGCACTTGAATATATAGAACGTTCCCCAGTAACAAATCGCATTTCTGTTATTTATGGTGATGCTTTAGAAACGGGTGAACAAGTGAAAGAACATGGAACATTTGATGTTATTTTTATTGATGCAGCAAAAGGACAGTATCTTCGCTTTTTTGACTTATATGAACCGTTATTAAATCCTGGTGGCGTAATTATTTCAGATAATGTTATGTACCATGGTCTTGTAACGACAAAAGAGAAAATTGAAAACAGACGTACGCGTGGTTTAATCCGTCGTATTAAGACGTACAATGAGTGGCTTATGAACCATGAAGGATATGATACAACGATTTTCCCGATTGGTGATGGAGTAGCTGTTAGTAAAAAGAGAGGGTGACCAAGGTATGAAGAAACCTGAATTGTTAGTAACGCCAAGAGCGGTGGCGGATATCGAACCTCTTGCGAAAGCAGGAGCAGATGCGGTAATGATCGGTGAGCAAAAGTTTGGTTTACGTTTAGCAGGGGAGTTTTCACGTGAAGATGTAAAACAAGCTGCGAAGATTGCACATGAAAATGGTGTGAAAGTATACGTAGCCATGAACGCTATGTTCCACAACGATAAAGTAGAAGAATTAACAGAATACGTTTCATTTTTAAACGAAGTGAATGTAGATGCAATTGTTTTTGGAGATCCAGCGGTATTAATGGCTGTTCGTGAAGTAGCGCCAAATATGCAGTTGCACTGGAATACAGAAACGACAGCAACAAACTGGTTCACTTGTAATTACTGGGGACAAAGAGGGGCGAAGCGTGCTGTATTAGCTCGTGAGCTTAGCTTAGATGAAATTGTTGATTTAAAAGAAAATGCTGAAGTGGAACTAGAAGTACAAATTCACGGTATGACTTGTATGTTCCAATCAAAGCGTTCATTAGTAGGAAACTACTTTGAGTATCAAGGACGTAATCTTGACATTGAAAAGAAAAAATATGAAGAGAATATGTTCTTATATGACCCAGAGCGTAACAATAAATATCCAATTTATGAAGATGAAAATGGTACTCACATTATGAGTCCGAACGATATCTGTTTCATCGATGAATTAGAGGAACTAATCGAAGCTGAAGTTGACAGCTTAAAAATCGACGGTGTACTAAAAAGCTCTGAATACATTATTGAAGTAACGAAGAAATATCGTAAAGCAATTGATTTATGTGTAGAAGATCGTGATGCGTATTATGATGTGAAAGATGATTTATATAAAGAGATAGAAGAAATGCAACCAGTAAATCGTCCGTTAGATACAGGATTCTTCTTTAAAGAGACGGTTTACTAAACGAGGAGGGTGTAGGAAATGACTGTACAAGAAATTTCACGAGTGATCGATGGCAAACGCGTTATTGTGAAGAAACCTGAACTGTTAATCCCTGCGGGTAACTTAGAAAAATTAAAAGTAGCTATCCATTATGGGGCAGATGCTGTATATTTAGGTGGACAAGAATTTGGTCTTCGTTCGAATGCAGGTAACTTTACGCTGGAAGACATGGCAGAAGGCGTTGAATTTGCAAAGAAATATGGAGCGAAAATATATGTAACAACAAATATTTTTGCACATAATGAAAATATGGACGGGCTAGAGGAATATTTAAGAGGGATTGAAAAAGCTGGCGTAACGGGAATTATCGTTGCTGATCCGCTTATTATTGAGACATGTAAACGTGTAGCACCTTCTGTTGAGGTGCATTTAAGTACACAACAATCGCTATCCAACTGGAAAGCAGCACAGTATTGGAAAGAAGAAGGTTTACATCGTCTTGTATTAGCTCGTGAGGCAAGCTATGAAGAGATGAAAGAAATTAAAGACAAAGTGGATATTGAAATTGAAGCATTCGTCCATGGTGCAATGTGTATCGCATATTCAGGAAGATGTACATTAAGTAACCATATGACAGCGCGTGACTCTAATCGTGGTGGTTGTTGTCAATCTTGTCGCTGGGACTATGATTTAGTTCAAACGGTATCACAACATAAAGATGCAAAAGAGCTTCCTTTATTCCAAGAAGAAGATGCTCACTTTGCGATGAGTCCAAAAGATTTAAATTTAATTTTATCAATTCCGAAAATGATTGAAATTGGAATTGATAGCTTAAAAGTTGAAGGACGTATGAAATCTATCCATTACGTAGCGACTGTAGCAACTGTATATCGTAAAGTAATTGATGCGTATTGTGCGGATCCGGATAACTTTGAGTTTAAACAAGAGTGGTTAGATGAGCTTGATAAATGTGCAAATCGTGACACAGCTCCTGCATTCTTTGAAGGGGTTCCAGGACATCAAGAGCAAATGTTTGGAAATCATAGTAAGAAAACAACGTATGATTTTGCTGGTTTAGTGTTAGATTATAATGAAGAAACGGGCATCGTAACGCTTGAGCAACGTAATCACTTCAAACCAGGACATGAAGTGGAGTTCTTTGGACCAGAAATAGAAAACTTTACGCAGACGGTGGAGAAAATTTGGGATGAGGATGGAAACGAATTAGATGCAGCGAGACATCCGTTGCAAATCGTGAAATTCAAAGTGGATCAACCAGTGTATGTGAATAATATGATGCGCAAAAACATACTTCAATAAGAAAGAGTGGTAGTCGAATGGGGACGAATAAGCCTGTTGTAATTGGAATCGCTGGTGGTTCAGGATCAGGAAAAACAAGTGTAACGAAAGCGATTTTTGACCATTTTAAAGGTCATTCCATTTTAATCTTGGAGCAAGATTATTATTACAAAGATCAAAGCCATTTACCAATGGAAGAGCGTTTAAAAACAAATTACGATCATCCGCTTGCGTTTGATAATGATCTGTTAATTGAACATTTGAAGCAGTTGCTTGCATATGAGCAAATTGATAAGCCTGTATATGACTATACATTGCATACGCGTTCAGAAGAAATTATTCCAGTTGAGCCGAAAGATGTAATCATTTTAGAAGGAATTCTTATTTTAGAAGACCCACGTCTTTGTGAGTTAATGGACATTAAGCTATTCGTTGATACAGATGCTGATCTTCGTATCCTGCGCCGCATGCAGCGTGATATTAAAGAGCGCGGTCGTACGATGGATTCAGTTATTGATCAATATGTAACTGTTGTACGTCCAATGCACAATCAATTTATTGAGCCTTCTAAGAAATTTGCGGATATTATTATCCCTGAAGGTGGACAAAACCATGTTGCAATTGATATTATGGTGACAAAAATTGCAACAATTCTTGAACAAAAAGTAAATTTGTAATAGCATAGTAAAAGATATACGATAGGAAGGGATTTTTTCCCTTCCTATCGAATACAATGAAACATGCAACCTCATCTATATATAGGTGAGGGCATATTTATATCAACTTTCCATACATATCTTCTTTATATAAAGAAGAATTGGGAATACGGGGTTGTATGTGACAACTCCGCTAGTACAGGCGTGCTAGAAACCTCCGCTATACATATAAGTGGGGGAGTTTTCATATGGAACTCCTCTTTTTTTTCGGGGGATTGGTATATAAAAGGAGTGGAAAATATGGCAACAGAAAAAACATACCCAATGACGCAAGAGGGTAAGCAAAAATTAGAGAACGAACTTGAGGATTTAAAAACGGTAAAACGTAAAGAGGTTGTAGAGCGCATTAAGATTGCACGTAGCTTCGGAGATCTTTCTGAGAACTCTGAGTACGATGCAGCGAAAGATGAGCAAGCGTTCGTAGAAGGACGTATTACACAATTAGAAAACATGATTCGTAACGCAGTTATCATCACAGATAACGGTGAAGAATCTACAGTTGTTACATTAGGTAAAACAGTAACATTTAAAGAGTTACCAGGTGGAGATGAAGAATCTTACACAATCGTAGGTAGCGCAGAAGCAGATCCATTTGAAGGAAGAATTTCTAACGATTCTCCAATTGCAAAAAGCTTATTAGGTAAGCAAATTGGTGAGAAGGTAGCAATTCAAACACCGGGCGGAGAAATGCAAGTAGAGATTATCTCTGTAAAATAACGTAAAAATCACTCGTGTAAAAACGGGTGATTTTTTTATTTGTATAAAAGATGAAACACCTCGTCTAAACTACATGAGACGAGGTGTTTTTTATGAAAATAAAACGGAGAATTACAGTTGTTTTAATTTGTTTTATGAGTGTAATGTTTTTACTACTTTGTCGCTTAATCCAAATACAGATTTTAGATACGGAATCATTTACTGACCAAAATATCAATTTAATTGAAAAAAGTGTTACGCAACGAACGCAATCACTTACAGTAGATAATGGAAGAGGGCACTTTACAGATCGAAATGGTAAGGAAATCGGTGAAGAGAAATATCCAGTTCTAATTATTTTTCCATTTTTACAAATAAAAAATGACATGTTAGAGAAAATTTCGCATATCATTGGTTTGTCGAGACAAGAGATAAGACTGCAAATGAAAAGTAAGAATAAAGCATTTATATTACAAAGGGGGAATATCCCATTTCAATTAACGGTTGAGCAGATGGAGAAGGTAAATCAGTTAGATACTTTAGGCATTGTAGCAGCAGAAGTTCGATTGAAGCAAACGGGAGAGGCAAATCATTTAATTGGTGATGTAGGAGAGAATGAACAGGAATTTCAAAAGCGCTATGGAGAAATGAAAAAACTTTCGGAACAAACGCCAATTGGTATTTCCGGATTGCAACAATCATTTGATGAATTTTTACTTACTGATGGAGAGGCAAAAGTACTATATCAAGTGGATCGGCAAGGAGAGCCGATTTTCGGGAAACAGGCAAAATACACTTCACCAGGAAATCCATTTTATCCAGTTACTATTCAAACAACGCTACATAAAACGTTGCAACGGCAAGCTGAAAAGATTATAAATGAAAACGGAATAAAAAAAGGTGGGTTAGTATTACTAGACATAAAAAATAGTGAAGTTTTAGCAATGGTAAGTAAGCCATCTTTACAGATGAATGATAGGAGCGCATACAAAGCAACACTTGAAAATCAAATGTTAACTCCTCATTTTCCTGGATCTGTTTTTAAAACAGTAGTTGCAGCGGCGGTAATTGATCAAAATTTGGTGCGATTTAACCGTGTATTTAACTGTAATACGGATTTATACGGTGAAAATCTTCCACAAGTTATGATGGGGTCATTAAACTTTAAGGAAAGCTTTGCTAGAAGCTGTAATCGGACGTTTGCCCTATTAGGTAATGAACTAATACAAAAGGATAGAGAAGTGTTAGAGACGTATATAGAGGCCCTAGGAGCAAGTAAGACGGTTGGTTGGAAAGGTTCAGTATTTCATACACCAGAATTTGAACAATTGCCAGAAGAAAAGAATGCTGTTATTTGGAAAAGTGAAGAAAATAAAGTTAGTAGAAAAGCCATTGCTCAAACGATGATTGGACAAAAAGATGTACGCGTGTCGCCTCTAGCTATAGCGAATATGATGGCGACAATTGCTAGAGATGGAGAGAAGTTGGAAGTGAAAGCTGTAAAAAAAATAGTATATAAAAATGGAACTGACTTTTTTACATTTGAAAATCATAAATTAACTGGGAAACAGCTTTCTTATGAAACGGTGAAAAAACTACAAGAGTTATTAAGAGGTGTTGTAACGACGGAGAAAGGAACGGGAACAGTGTTCCGTTCGTTACCACTAAACGTTGCCGGAAAATCTGGAACGGCACAAACAGGAAAAGGAGAAAAGGTGAATCGCTGGTTTGCAGGTTATTTTCCATATGAAAACCCAAGGTATGCATTAGTTGTAGTTGATATAGAAACAGATAGTAACAAAAATGTAGTTACACCCGTTTTTACAGAAATGGTAGAAGTAATTCATAGATTAGAAAATGAAAAGTAATCTTGCAATTATTTATGAAATGTTTTCATTTCGTGAAAATATTATTGTAAATGTTCAACCTTTATAGATTTAATGTTACAATAGCAAGTATGAAAAACTGCATGGAGGTTTGAAGAATGGCAGGAGGATCTAGATTTCAACAGAAACAACAAAAACGTCGTCAAAACGGTGTTTTAAATATTGCAATTGCTATTGTATTAATAGCAGTAGCTATTGTAGCATATCAATTGTTTGTTCCTGACACAAAAGAGCAAGCGGCTTCTAGTGATAAAAAAGTAGCTCAGCAAACAACAAAAGAGAATAAAGCTGAGAAAGCTAAAGGCAAAGAAGAGACGAAGAAGAACGAGCAAGAGAAGGCAGAGGCTAAGAAGAAGGAAGAAGAGAAGCAAAAGGCTGAAGAAGAACAGAAAAAAGCTGAAGAAGAAGCGAAAGCTAACGAGAAAGTACCAGCTGAAAAAACACAGCCAAAGGCAACTGACGCTTATACGAAATCTTCTTGGAAGCCAGTAGGTACAGAGCAAGGTGCAACACCTGCGATGACGTTTAAAAAAGGTACAGCAGATTGGAATGAGATGAATCAAGCAATTTCAGCTGCAATTGACGTTCCAGTAGAGCAATTAGTTATTCATAGAATCGGAAATAACGGTAAGAATAAAGCTTACGGTAACGTACAAGATAAACAATCAGGTAAAAAGTATTATGTGAATATTGATTGGGTAGACAATGAAGGCTGGAAACCAGTACTTGTTCAAACTCTAAACTAAAAAAGAGAAGCTCTTATGAGCTTCTCTTTTTTAGTTAGCGTAATTTTTTAATTTAAAATGAACAACCGCGCTATAATATGGTCTTTTGCTTTCCGGATCCATAACCATTTGATGCGAGATGTGATGAACTTCAAGCATAAGTGCTTTATTATTATCGATTTGTTCACTAATTTTTCGTTCTAAAGAAGCTAAGTCTCCCGCTTCAAAAAACTCTACTTTATCTTCTAACATTTCAAAGGTAAATGACACGAAGACGACCCCTCTCCTATGTAATCACCTATAGTGTAACAAAGAAAAGAAGGAAATACCATGTGCATTTCAATTGACATTTTTGGAAAGAGGGCATATTATACTGATAAAACCGATAAGAAAAAGGGGAATTTTTATGGGAACAGAATTTAATGGTTTATTTGATGAATGGGCTCATACGTACGACTCATTTGTACAAGGCGAAGATATACAATATAAAGAAGTTTTCGCCCATTATGAGGACATTTTAGAGGATGTAGTTAACAAGTCATTTGGCAACGTATTAGAATTTGGTGTTGGTACTGGCAATTTAACAAATAAATTATTACTTGCTGGTCGCACAGTTTACGGTATAGAACCGTCACGCGAAATGCGTACTATTGCAAAAGAGAAATTACCAAAAGAATTTTCAATTACAGAGGGTGATTTTCTTTCATTTGAAGTCCCAAATTCAATCGATACTATTGTGAGCACTTACGCATTTCATCATTTAATAGATGAAGAAAAAGACGTAGCAA
The DNA here is from genome assembly GCF_016483685.1 of Bacillus cereus group sp. N8. Lineage (NCBI taxonomy): Bacteria > Bacillati > Bacillota > Bacilli > Caryophanales > Bacillaceae > Bacillus > Bacillus cereus group sp. N8. The sequence continues at coordinate 146,886 of NZ_JAEHBK010000001.1, forward strand.
TTGCGAAGTATAGTCAATTGCTAAACAAAGGTGGTAAAATAGTGTTTGCTGATACGATATTTGCAGATCAAGATGCATATGATAAAACTGTCGAAGTAGCAAAACAAAGAGGTTTTCATCAGCTAGCAAACGATTTGCAAACAGAATACTATACACGTATTCCTATCATGCAATCTATTTTTGAAAACAATGGCTTCCATGTAACGTTCACGAGATTAAATCATTTCGTTTGGGTAATGGAGGCAACTAAGCAATAGAAAGAGGGATTAGATTGAGAATTGCTGTAATTGGAGCAATGGAAGAAGAAGTACGTATTTTACGTGACAAACTAGAACAAGCAGAAACAGAAACTGTTGCAGGTTGTGAATTTACGAAAGGGCTATTAGCAGGACATGAAGTAATCTTGTTAAAGTCTGGTATTGGTAAAGTAAACGCAGCGATGTCAACGACGATTTTATTAGAAAGATATAAGCCTGAAAAAGTAATTAATACTGGTTCAGCTGGTGGATTCCATCACTCTTTAAATGTTGGAGATGTGGTTATTTCAACAGAAGTTCGTCACCATGACGTAGATGTAACAGCATTTAACTATGAATATGGTCAAGTGCCAGGAATGCCGCCTGGATTTAAAGCTGATGACGCATTAGTTGCATTAGCTGAGAAATGTATGCAGGCAGAAGAAAATATTCAAGTTGTAAAAGGTATGATTGCAACAGGCGATTCATTTATGAGTGATCCGAACCGCGTTGCGGCAATTCGTGATAAATTTGAAGATCTTTATGCAGTAGAAATGGAAGCAGCAGCTGTTGCACAAGTATGCCACCAATATGAAGTTCCGTTTGTTATTATTCGTGCACTTTCTGATATTGCAGGTAAAGAATCAAATGTTTCATTTGATCAATTTTTAGATCAAGCAGCTCTTCATTCTACAAACTTTATCGTAAAGGTACTAGAAGAGTTAAAGTAATGTAACAAAAAGGCAACTGTCTCATATAAAGAAAATACATACAGTTGCCTTTTCTTTATTGGCAAATAAGGGGGAGAACACGATGAATGTATATCGTGGCGTTCATGAATTGATTGGTCATACACCAATTGTAGAAATTACTCGTTTTTCACTTCCAGAAGGAGTCCGTTTATTTGCAAAGCTTGAATTTTACAACCCAGGCGGAAGCGTTAAGGATCGTTTAGGAAGAGAATTAATCGAAGATGCGTTAGAAAAAGGGCTTGTTACCCAGGGCGGAACAATTATTGAACCGACGGCTGGAAATACTGGCATTGGACTGGCACTTGCAGCGTTAGAACATGATTTACGCGTTATTGTTTGTGTACCAGAGAAATTTAGTATTGAGAAACAAGAATTAATGAAAGCGCTAGGTGCAACGGTCGTGCATACACCGACTGAGCAAGGAATGACCGGCGCAATTGCAAAAGCAAAAGAGTTAGTAAATGAAATACCGAATTCATACTCTCCAAGTCAGTTTGCGAACGAAGCAAATCCGCGTGCTTATTTCAAAACATTAGGTCCTGAACTTTGGTCGGCACTGAATGGAGAGATTAACATATTTGTTGCAGGGGCAGGGACTGGCGGTACGTTTATGGGAACTGCATCTTATTTGAAAGAGAAAAATATTGATATTAAAGCGGTTATTGTAGAACCAGAAGGCTCTATTTTAAATGGCGGTAAAGCTGGTTCACATGAAACAGAAGGTATTGGTCTTGAATTCATTCCACCATTTTTAAAAACATCTTATTTTGATGGAATTCATACGATTTCTGATCGACATGCATTTTTACGAGTGAAAGAATTAGCGCAAAAAGAAGGACTTCTCGTTGGAAGCTCTTCAGGAGCAGCATTTCATGCGAGCTTACTTGAGGCAGAGAAAGCAACACCAGGTACAAATATTGTAACGATTTTTCCTGATAGTAGTGAGCGCTATTTAAGCAAAGACATATACAAAGGATGGGAATAAAAAATGAGAGCAAAGACAAAGTTAATTCATGGTATTCGCATAGGAGAACCTTCAACTGGATCTGTAAACGTACCGATCTATCAAACAAGTACGTACAAACAAGAAGCAGTTGGTAAGCATCAAGGATATGAATATTCACGTACAGGCAACCCGACACGTGCAGCTTTAGAAGAAATGATTGCTGTATTAGAAAATGGTCATGCTGGATTTGCATTTGGCTCAGGAATGGCTGCTATTACAGCGACAATTATGTTGTTCTCAAAAGGTGATCATGTCATTTTAACAGATGATGTTTATGGCGGAACGTACCGTGTTATTACGAAAGTATTAAACCGCTTCGGTATTGAGCATACATTTGTAGATACAACAAACCTAGAGGAAGTTGTAGAAGCAATTCGCCCAAATACGAAAGCAATTTATGTAGAAACACCAACAAATCCATTACTAAAAATTACTGATATTAAGAAAATATCTACTCTTGCTAAAGAAAACGACTTATTAACAATTATTGATAACACATTCATGACGCCATATTGGCAGTCGCCAATCTCTTTAGGAGCAGACATTGTACTTCATAGTGCAACGAAATATTTAGGAGGTCATAGTGACGTAGTTGCAGGCCTAGTCGTTGTAAATAGCCCACAACTAGCAGAAGACCTTCATTTCGTGCAAAACTCAACAGGAGGTATTCTTGGACCACAAGATAGCTTCCTACTACTTCGCGGTCTAAAAACGTTAGGAATTCGTATGGAAGAGCATGAAATAAATTCACGCGCAATTGCTGAGTTTTTAAATAACCATCCAAAAGTAAATAAAGTATATTATCCAGGTCTTGAATCACATCAAAATCACGAATTAGCAACAGAACAGGCGAATGGATTTGGTGCAATCATCTCATTTGATGTAGATAGTGAGGAAACGTTAAATGGAGTACTTGAGAAGTTACAGTACTTCACACTTGCTGAAAGTTTAGGAGCAGTAGAAAGTTTAATTTCTATCCCGTCTCAAATGACACATGCATCAATCCCAGCAGATCGCCGTAAAGAATTAGGAATTACAGATACATTAATTCGAATCTCTGTTGGTATTGAAGATGGGGAAGATTTAATTGAAGATTTAGCACAAGCACTAGCATAGTAAAAATGCACTGCTAATATAGAGCAGTGCATTTTATTATATTAATTTGTGAAATGTTTCACAAATTAGACATACACAAATGAAATGATTTCATGTATATTGAATTCATGAAATGTTATTCACGAATAAACTTGTGAAATGTTTCACAAACAATGGGATTCATGTAGGACGGTAACTCTATTTTTTTTCGCTAATCGGGACTTATTATGACCTATACGGACTTATAAAGACCGTGATAACAGAATAGGAGGGAATTTACATGGTAGTCAAAGAGAAAGTTGTAAATGAAATGCAAGAGGTAAAAGAGATGATTGATACGTTAGTGAAGAACGGTCAACAAGCTTTACAAGCATTAGAAAGTTTTACACAAGAGCAAATTGACAACATTGTTCATAAAATGGCGCTTGCGGGTGTCGATCAACATATGCTACTTGCGAAGTTGGCTGTTGAAGAAACCGGCCGTGGTGTATATGAAGATAAATGCATTAAAAATATTTTTGCCACTGAATATATTTGGCATAGTATAAAGAAAGATAAAACGGTAGGAATTATTCATGAAGATCCTCATGAAGAAGTAATAGAAATTGCAGAACCTGTCGGTGTAGTAGCTGGGGTAACGCCAGTAACTAACCCAACGTCGACAACAATGTTTAAAGCGTTAATCGCGATAAAAACGAGAAATCCAATTATTTTCGCATTTCATCCTTCTGCACAAAACTGTTCCATTGCAGCGGCGAAAACAGTATATGATGCAGCAGTGAAGGCCGGTGCACCAAAGCACTGTATTCAATGGATTGAAAGACCTTCTGTGGAAGCAACGAAACAATTAATGAACCATGAAGGTGTTGCACTCGTTCTAGCGACTGGAGGAGCTGGTATGGTGAAATCAGCTTATTCTACTGGCAAACCCGCGCTAGGTGTAGGCCCTGGTAATGTACCATGTTATATAGAGAAGTCGGCACATGTAAAACGCGCTGTTAATGATTTAATTTTATCGAAAACATTTGATAACGGTATGATTTGTGCATCGGAACAAGCTATCATTGTAGACAAGGAAATTTATGATGATGTTAAAACAGAAATGATTGCAAATAATTGTTATTTTGTAACAGAAAAAGAGAGAAAAAAATTAGAAAAGCTTGTTATTAATGAAAATACATGTGCAGTAAATAGTGATATTGTTGGGAAATCTGCGCAGTATATTGCTGAATTAGTAGGAATTACTGTACCTGAACATACAAAAATGCTTGTAGCTGAAATTAAAGGTATCGGGGCATCATATCCACTATCTCGTGAGAAGCTAAGCCCAGTGTTAGCTTGTGTAAAGGCAAATTCATTAGAAGAAGGATTTACATATTGCGAAGAAATGTTAGACCTTGGTGGCCTAGGGCATTCAGCGGTTATCCATTCTACAAATAAAGAAGTACAAAAACAATTTGGGTTACGTATGAAAGCCTGCCGTCTCATTGTAAATGCACCTTCATCACAAGGGGGAATTGGTGATATATATAATGGATTTATTCCATCACTTACGCTTGGTTGTGGCTCCTACGGGAAAAACTCAGTTTCTCAAAATGTAACAGCTACTCATTTATTAAATATAAAAAGGTTGGCAAATAGAAAAAAGAATATGCAGTGGTTCAAATTACCACCCAAAATTTATTTTGAAAAACATGCGACAGCATATTTAGCAAACATGCCTAACATTTCCCGCGCATTTATTGTAACGGATCCAGGGATGGTTGAGCACGGTTATGTAGATACAGTTACGCACTATTTACGTAAGCATGCAAATGATGTGAAAGTTGAAGTTTTCTTTGAAGTTGAGCCAGATCCATCAGATGAAACTGTATTTAAAGGTGCGGACATGATGAAAAGCTTTAAGCCTGATGTAATTATCGCACTTGGTGGCGGTTCAGCTATGGATGCGGCAAAAGGGATGTGGCTCTTCTATGAGCACCCAGAAACAACATTCTATGGCATTAAACAGAAATTTTTAGATATAAGAAAACGTACATGTAAATATCCGGAATTAGGAAATAAAGCGCAGTTTGTTGCCATTCCAACAACATCAGGAACAGGGTCAGAAGTGACACCATTTGCAGTTATTACAGATAAGAAAAATAATATAAAGTATCCACTCGCGGATTATGAATTAACGCCAGATGTAGCAATTGTTGATCCGCAATTTGTAATGACAGTACCACCACATGTAACAGCAGACACTGGTATGGACGTATTAACGCATGCAATCGAGGCGTATGTGTCTGTTTTGGCAAATGACTATACAGATGGATTAGCATTAAAAGCAATTGATCTCGTATTTAAATATTTACCGAGAGCATATAAAGATGGAAATGATGAAGAAGCACGAGAAAAAATGCATAATGCTTCCGCAATCGCAGGGATGGCATTTGCAAATGCTTTCCTAGGTATTAATCACAGTTTAGCGCATAAAATTGGACCAGAATTCCATATTCCGCACGGGCGTGCGAATGCAATTCTTATGCCGCATGTAGTCCGCTATAATGCTATTAAGCCAAGAAAACACGCATTGTTCCCAAAATATGAGCACTTTGTGGCTGATGAACGCTATGCACATATTGCGAGAATGCTCGGGCTTCCAGCAAGTTCAGCGGCGGAAGGTGTGGAATCACTCGTCCAAGCAATTATTGAGCTTGGAAAAAGTTTAAATATAAATATGAGTATTGCAGGACAAGGAGTTGCTAAAGACCAATTTGAAGGGGTTGTTGGATTATTAGCAGAAAGAGCTTTTGAAGATCAATGTACAACAGCTAATCCAAAATTACCGCTCATTTCAGAGCTGAAAGAAATCTATATGGAAGCATATAAAGGCGTATAATAGATAAAAAAGAGCCGCGAGTAAGCGGCTCTTTTTTACTTTGGAAAACATCTCCCAGATTGGTTCTATTTACTTGTCTTTAAGCTTGATAGAATGTGATAAAGTGAGGATGGGAGTGATAAGCAGATGAAAGAATTACAAGAAAAAATAGCAGATTATACCCGGTTTGCACAAGTACTTTTAGCTATAAGTACATTTTTAATGATCGGTTTATTAATTCCAAGTGGAATAAAAAGTATGGTACAGTCTTTTGCTATGATGGGAAGTATTATTGTATTTTTAGTTCTTGCTTTTTTCTTCTTTAAGCGTGTTAGAACGATGCGTGACCAATTAGAGGAGAACGAATATGAAGAAAATTGTTAAATAGGGCGCTACGAAAAGAAGAAATCTTTTTGTAGCGTTTTTTTGTTTTTTGTAGAAAATGTATGCGTTTCATGTTGACAATGATAATCCTTATCAATTAAAGTAGAATAGTAGTCAATGATTATCATTATCAATTAGAGGTGGAAGAATGAAAAAATCTATTACGCTGTTCACAGCGATCTTATCTATTTTTTTCTTGTTAATAGGTTGCAGTGCAAAGGAAAACGAAAAAGCAGCTGCAACAAAAACAGAAAAAGGAACAGACAAAATCGAAATTACCGATCTCTCAAACAGAAAGGTAACATTCAATAAAGTTCCTGAAAGTTTTGCTACGTTGAGTATGGGAGACATGGATATTATTCATGCTTTAGGTGGAAAAATAGTAGGTCGTCCTGATACAAAATTAACTCTCCCAGAGGAATTAAAGAAAGCGCAAGTAATCGGGAATGCACATCAACCGAATTTTGAGCAAATTGCTAGTTTAAAACCGGATGTACTTGTTGCTAACAATGGATTCCAAAAGAACATTCCAACGGTTGAAGGACAAGGAACAAAAGTAATCATTTCTTCAGCCAATTCTGTAAAAGATATTCAAAAGAGTATTGAAATGTATGGAACAGTGATGAAGAAAGAAGATAAAGCAAAAGAACTTAATCAAAAAATTAATGATCAAATGAAGAAATATGAGAAAAAGAGTGACGTTAAAGCATTACTAGTGTATGGAGCACCAGGCACTTATTTAGCAGCGTTACCAACATCTCTGTCAGGTGATATTTTAGAAAAAACGGGCGGTAAAAATATTGCAGCTGGTTTTCCAGAAATGAAAGAATATCCGCAATATGCACAGCTAAGTGTAGAACGCATTATTGAGGCGAACCCAGATGTAATTTATTTAATTACACATGGAGATCCAAATAGTGTGAAAAAAGCATTTGAAGGCGGAATGATGAAAAATGAAGCGTGGAAAAATTTAGATGCAGTCAAACAAAATCGTGTTGTTATTTTGCCACCAAATTTATTTGGATCAAATCCTGGAACAAAAGTAACAGAAGCAATGGACTTTATGTATAAAAGTATACAAGATGTAAGGAAATGATGAGTATGGAGAGTAGTGAAGCAGTAAGAGAAAAGGAACATCCTTTTGCGAAAAAAAGATGGGTAACAGCAGTTATTTTAGTTGTATTAACGATTCTAGGTCTTTTTTATGGTCTTTTCGCAGGAAGTTTATCCTTTTCTTTAGGAGACATTCTAACAGGGATACAAGATGAAGATTCGACAGTTCATCGAATTGTATGGGATCTTCGTATACCGAGAGTGCTTGTTGGGTTTATAGTAGGAACGTGTTTAGCTACATCTGGAGCATTACTGCAAGGGGTTATGAGAAACCCTCTTGCAGACCCTGGTATTATCGGGGTTTCATCCGGAGCAGGTCTTGTAGCAATTGTAATTATGATTCTATTCCCTCAGCATATGGCTTTTTTACCGCTAGGAGCATTTTTAGGTGCTTTCATAACAGCGATGGTTATTTACGCTTTATCATGGCAAAAAGGGGCACCGCCTTCAAGAATCGTCTTAGTAGGTGTATCAATCAATGCATTAATTGGTGCAGCAACGTCAGCATTAATGTTACTACATAGTGATAAAGTACAATCTGTGTTACCGTGGTTAGCTGGTGGTATTGGTGGTGTAAGTTGGGCGCATTTAAACATGATTATTTATTATGCAATATTCGCTATTATATTGGCTTTCTTTGGCATTAAGCATATTCGAGTATTAATGCTAGGAGATGAAATGGCGAAATTATTAGGGCATAACGTGGAGAGAAGTCGGTTTTATTTAATAGTAGTAAGTACATTATTAGCTGGAATTGCGGTTAGTGTTTCTGGACTTATTGGATTTGTCGGTCTTGTTGTACCACATATGTTACGTTTATTAGTTGGAAATGACTATAAATATTTACTGCCATTATCCTGCCTTGGCGGAGGGATATTACTTGTTTTCGCGGATGCGATAGCTCGAAGTTGGTTCGATCCAATCGAATTGCCTGTTGGTATTTTATTGTCCTTCTTGGGCGGTCCGTTCTTCTTATATTTAATTCATAGAGGAGGAAAACAACGTGATTTCCGTTAACAAAGTGTTTTACGCACATTCTGAAAGATTTCAAATGCAAAATATGAATGTACATATTAAAGCTGGAGAAATCGTTAGTTTAATCGGTCCGAATGGGTCGGGGAAGTCTACTTTGCTTCGTTTAATAGCAAGGCTACTTAAACAAAGCGAAGGAGATATCATTTTAGATGGGGAAAATATTCATACGATGAAGAGTGTGGATGTAGCGCAGCAATTAGCGATGTTACCACAAATGCATGATCATCAATTAGATTTAACAGTGAAAGAGTTAATACAGTTCGGAAGAGGTCCTCATAAATCATGGAGTAGTCGCTTGAATAAAGAAGATGAAGAAATTGTTGATTGGGCATTGTCTGTTACAAATCTTGAAGGGTATGAATATCGTCTTTTACAGTCTTTGTCAGGAGGAGAAAGACAACGTGCTTGGATTGCGATGACGCTAGCACAACGTACAAATGTCCTATTATTAGATGAACCAACAACCTTTTTGGATATCGTTCACCAGTTGGAAGTAATGGAACTTGTGAAACGATTAAACGAGGAGTTTGGTATGACAATTATAATGGTTTTACATGACATTAACCAAGCGGCTCAATATAGTGATCGTTTACTCGTATTAAAGCAAGGCAAGATTCAGTATGACGGTGTACCAGAAGAAGTATTATGTCAACAAATGTTTCAACATGTATTTGGCATAGAAGTAGATATTTTTCAAGGAAGCGACAAGCCATTTTTTACACCGAAACGAATTTCTAAAAAAGGAGCAGAGCGATGCAAACAGAAGAATGTATTACCACTGAATTAGTAAGAGAATTTATTATGGCAGCTCATGGAGATCTAGAAAGGGTACAGGAGCTTTTGTTCGAATCACCAAGCTTACTTCATTCTTCTTATAATTGGGGCGGTTCAGATTGGGAAAGTGCTTTAGGAGCAGCAGCACATGTGGGTCGTAAAGATATTGCTCTTTATTTACTAGAAAAGGGTGCTCGGATGGATGTTTTTGCAGCAGCTATGCTTGGAGAGTTAGAAGTTGTACAAGCTATTTTAGTAGCACAACCAGAAGCATTACGTGCATCTGGCCCACATGGTATTTCCCTTCTTCAACATGCTCGAATGGGTGGAGAAAAAGCACAGCGTGTATTTAAGTACTTAACGGTGCTCTCTTAATCACCGTAAAAGTTCTTATGTGCGGTAAACTTTTCACTTTAATATAATTGGAAAGTTTACCGCCCGTTAGAACGGGATAAGTATCTAGTATATTTGAAAATCCTACACCCCCCTCAATTGTAGTTTTCTTTTTGCTAGTTATGATATGGATGCAGTAGACACTCTTTTGTCTACTGCTTTTTTTTGATATAATACACCTTTATAAGACTGAATTTTCTTTCTTTTTCGATAAACATTTATATAGTTTGAAATATATTGATATGTAATAAGGTTCAAAATGATGGGAGTGAGTTAAAAAGTGTTCCATACAGATCGCTTACAATTTCGTAAATATACAAGGGATGATTTATCGTTTTATGCGTCTTTATGGGGGAATGAGAAGGTAATGCGCTATATTGGAAATGGGACGTTAAAAACATATATGCAATGCAAAAAAAGTTTGGAGGAATGGGTGCTTCCGAATTATAAAAATGGTCTAGGTTTATTTGTAATGATTGAAAAAGAGACGGGAATACGAATTGGTCATGCAGGGCTTGTCAAACAGAAGGTAGATGGAAAAGAGGAAATTGAGATTGGCTATTGGCTACTTCCTAAGTACTGGGGGAAAGGGTATGCGAAAGAGGCTGCAGCGGCATTTCGAGACTATGGTTTTCAAGCATTACAAATGAATAAATTAATTTCACTTATTAATCCGAACCACCCAGCTTCAATATTTGTAGCTAGAAAAACAGGACTTAGCTATGAAAAAACAACTGCATTTCATGGGATTGATGTCTTAGTTTATTCTATTAAGAGAGTTGGATGAAAAAGTTCACTTTTTTAAAGGTGAAATATACTTTTTGAAGAATGGTATATAAAAATAAAAGGAGGGATTACATGTATATTTATCATAATGGACTAATTATTCGTGAAGGAACGAATGGAGTGCCAGCATATGCAGTTAAAACATTATTTGAAGATGCTGGTTGGAGTAATGATAATATCCCTTCTTGGCAAATTGAAAAATTTTCGATAGCATTTGAAAATTCAACATGGGCTTTCACAATTTGGGATGAAGAAGAGATGGTCGCGATGGTTAGAGTAATTTCTGATCAAATCATGGTTGCTAACATAGTAAATTTAGTTGTGAAGTGTGAGTATAGAGGGAAAGGATTAGGTAAGAAACTGGTAGCTCTTTGTTTGCAAAAGCTTCCTCATGGTGATTGGTTTGCACATACAGCCGCTAACAATTTTGATTTTTATAGAAGTTGTGGTTTTGAAGTAAGAGAGTTATCAAGAAATGGGACATGTGCGTACTACGGGTATCAAGTAGCAAAAAAGGATGGGCACCGATAAACTTATAAGGTAGTGAAGAAAAAGGATTGCTATTTTAATTAATATAAACTGAATTGAGACTCATTTTATGATAAAATGAAAGAAAATTCAGTTTATTAAATGGGGGATAAAAATGAATGTAAAAGTTGGGGATGTATTTAAATATGAAAGAAGATTTACCGAGGAAGAAGTTTTCGAATTTGCCAATATTACAGGTGATAAAGGTAGGCATCATATGGAATATGATGAGAATGGAAGGTTAATGGTTCATGGTTTATTGACGGCTAGTATTGGGACGAAAGTAGGCGAAGAGTTACATTACATAGCAAGGGAATTAGTAAGCGAATTTATTAGGCCAGTTTTTACAGGGGATACGATTACTTGTGAATTAACTTTAACAAATATTGAACAAATGGAAGGGTATAAAAAAGTTTCAATTGAGTCAGTATATCGTAATCAACATGAAAAGACCGTACTAGTTGGGACAAGTTATGGAATTATAAGGGGATAAGAAAGAAGCCTGTTACGAAACAGGCTTCTTTTTTTATCAATTAGTAAACGCGTTTTCGATTTTCCGCATGACTAGAGATAAGTAATAACGCAGACTCTTCACCTATATTACGAACAATATGAGGAACGCATGCATTCCAGGAGAAAGAATCGCCTTCTCCTACAATTGCAATGTCTTCACCATGTTGAACTTCTAGTTTTCCGCGTAATACAAGATGACACTCTTCACCCTCATGAGCATTTGGTGAGTTTTCTTTTGGAAACCCAGCAGGAATTTCTACGAGATTTAGGCGAAGGCCACCTTGCTCCGCGACATGCTCAATTCTTTGTTCATCTTTTCCATAAACACTGTATTTACGTTTTTCTTTTTTTACAATTTTTAAACGATCCTTTTGTTCTAACAATAAATAGGGAAGGGGAACATTTAAAAAATTAGAGATCGTCTCTAAAGTTGAGATAGATGGTGATGTTTTATTGTTTTCAACTTGACTCATAAAGCCTTTAGAAAGACCTGTTCCTTCACAGATTTGGGCGATCGTAATACCTCTACGTTGACGAATTTCACGAATTGCAGAACCGATATTCATAAAATCATGCTCCTTTTTTGTAAACAACTATTTGTATCATAGCAAAAAAAATATATTTTTTCTCATGAAAAATGAATTGACGAATAAAAATAATTAGTGTATGTTTTGTAATGTAAATAAAAGTTTTGTATAAGAAAACTATAAAGGAGAGAAAGAAATGAATCAACATATTGGTAACTTAATTATTCGTATCGTGTTAGGGGTAACGTTCTTTATGCACGGTTTAACAAAATTCCAATCAGGAATTGACAATATTGCAGGGTGGTTTACAAGCATTGGTTTACCAGGAGGACTTGCATACGGTGTAGCAACAGTTGAATTAGTTGGAGGTCTATTGTTAATTCTAGGTTTAGGTGTAAGATATATTGGCTTATTATTTGCACTTGTTATGGTTGGAGCGATTGTGAAAGTAAAATGGTCAGCAGGCCTGTTAGGAGACGGAAAAAATCCTGGGTTTGAGTTAGAACTTGCATTATTAGCGATGGGTGCATACTTATTTGTTGCGAAGGCTGATGGTTTTGTAGATAATTTCTTAAAAGAGAAAATGTCAAAGAAGAACTAAATGAAATGGGGGCTAACAAGATGAGTTTTCAACTTCATCCCGACACAACACTTGATGTTATTCATTTATACGTATCAAATATAAAGAAATCACTAGAGTTTTATACTGAAGTATTGCGTATGAAGGTACTGGAAGAAAAAAGTACAATAGTTACGTTTGGTAATGAGGAAAATGAGCCACTTCTCATCATAGAAGAAAAGGAAGACGCTCTTCCGAAGCAAAGAGGTCGAACTGGTTTATATCACTACGCAATTTTATTACCAAACAGACAAGACTTAGCAAATATTCTTCGTCATTTTGTTGAGAGAGTACACCCATTACATGGTGGGGCTGACCATTACTTTAGTGAAGCTCTTTATTTAGCTGATCCAGATGGAAACGGGATTGAAATTTATCATGATCGCCAAAAAGAAGTTTGGCATGATGAAAATGGAGAACTACCATTTGTTAGTAACCCGTTAGATGGCGAAGGATTATTACAGCAAGGCAGTACATGGAATGGATTCCTAGCTGGTACTGTGATGGGACATATTCATTTACATGTAGCTGACTTAGAAGAAGCGAAACGTTTCTATGTGGATGGTCTTGGTTTTGAAGTAACAATCCCAGCTCGTAATGGTGCGCTATTCGTATCGGCAGGTGGCTATCATCACCATATCGGTTTAAATACGTGGCAAGGTGAAGGAATACCACCACAAATGCCAAATTCCGTTGGGTTGAAATATTTCACAATTGTACTAGCAGATGAAAAACAAAAAGAGCAAGTATGTGAAAGCTTAAAAAATATTGGCAAGATTGCTACGTACAAAGATGGAATATTACAGGTCGAGGATCCATTTGGACATTGTATTCATTTCAAAATTAAAGGAGAAGCCTAAGAAGGCTTCTCTTTTTTACTTTCTTATAATTGCTTTTTCATTTTGTAAAAATAGTTCATCAAATTGCTTCGCAAGCTCAAAATCTAGTTTCGTTAAACCTTTTGCATTCCAAGATGACAAAGTAATAATGACTGCTTTATACTGGATAAGGATAAATGGATGGTGATTATGTTCTTCTGATAGTTTGGCGGCTTCAGAGACAAATTCGACTCCTTTTAAGTAGTCGGAAAACATATATTTTCGTTCAATCCATTTTTCATCTTTTATCATCCATTTATCTACCTTCAATAATTCCTCTTGGACTTCTTCCTCAGTTAATCGTAGCATCATTTTTCACATCCTTTACAGAAAGTAGTGCAAGACCATTGTTAATAAGACGTGTTACAGCTTCGTCAGTTGTGAAAGTAGAAAGTTGTTGTAATAATGCTGATGATGTTTTATGCCCTTTGTTATGCTCTAAAAGCAATTCTAATATTTCAAGGCGGAGCAGCCATTCTTTCGCATAAAATTTATTTAATACTTCTTGAATTGCTGCTAATTGCTCGATATGCGCGTCGTGTAAAATACCTTCATTTCGAATATCGCGAACTGTTTGATACATACGTTCAAGTTCATTCAGTACAAGTGGAGCAGGAATTTCTTGAACTTCTTCATCCATTGGGAAAAATGCTGCAGCATCTGCGGCACCTGGGAATACGGAAGTAATTGTTGAGCCAATAGCCATATCAAATGCGCCCCATGAAGCATCAAATAGTAAACGATCTTTATAAGTAACTGTACAATCTATAAACGAGATAAGGGCAATTTTATTATCATTCTTTACAATGTTAGTTACTGTTCCTTTTACATGAATGTCACTTGCAAAAGTAAAATCTGCACCGTTTCCAATTGTAATACCTAAAGATTGTAACTGTTCTTCTGTGCAATTTTCTAATGCAATGTCTCCATCTAGTAATCCGACCGGTGTCCCGAATCCATCACTATGTACAGATGTAGAATGATTTGCCAACTGTTTATTATGCATTGCTAATGCAGTTGGAGAGCTTGTTCTCATGTAAATGACTTCACCAGCATCATTTTTAATTGTCTCTGTAAATGTACCTGTAATTTGTAATCCGCTATTTAGCTCAGCAGTTGCATGGTTTTCAGAGCGAATTGCTTTTTCTAAACCTTCTTTTCCACCTGTTTTAAAGGCCATTGTTTCAGAAAACTTTTCAAGTGCTTCTGTTAGTTCTTCAAATGATTCACAAACAAATAGCTGTGGCTGCATTTTTGTTACGTCATAAGTTGTCCCAGTGCAAGCTTCGATGGAAAAAGGAACTTTTTCCACAGCATCTGTTAAACAATGCTTACTTTCACCGACAGAGGAAAGGAGACCAGCACCGTATATTTTCGGATCATTTATATTACCAATTAAGCCGTATTCCACTGTCCACCAAAAAAGACGTGAAATTTGCTCAGCTTCTGATAAGCCAGAAACGAGTTTTTGTTTTTCGATTACAGCATTTTCAGCAGCTGTAACTTCATCAGGAGTAGAAGTAGGGCTTTCTTTTACAATCGTTAATGTACGAACAGCTTCAAATGCATCATGCTCTTCTTTTGTAGAGAAAGCTTTCGCACCAATTTGTCCAAAGCGTTTCACATATTTTGCATATGTACGATCAAGCAAAATTGGAGCGTGGCCTGCAGCTTCATGAACGATATCAGGAGCCGGTGTATACTCAATATTTTCTACTTTACGAATATCTGTTGCAATTGGTAATAATCCATGACCTTGAAAATCAAAGAATGCTACGCCGGGAATGAGTCCGTCAATCGTTACAGCTCCCCAGCCGCTTGGTGCTAAACAATCATTCATTTCTTCTACTTTTGGAATCGCATCTATATTAATACCAGATGATTGTAGTCCATTCACATAGGCTGGATGAGCAACATCTTTTAAGAAATTATGGTTTTGTCTCATAATGTAACGCCAAACAGCGTGATTCACCGGCGTGTATTGATCATAATGTTGTGTGGATACGAATGGTTTTAAATGCGATGGGATTTCTGTTTTCTTTGTCATTTAGACATCCTCCTTGTTTTCTATAAAATTGAATATGGGTTTCGTATAGCTTATACCACCCCCTTTCATATTGTAAGCGCTTATAAAATTTTATCATAAGATTCGGAATTATTTAACATTTGTTTCTTTGAGAAATAGAAAAAGCCCCTATCGGAACATCCGATAGGGGCGAAAGAATCGCGGTACCACCCTATTTGTAAGTGAAAATACACTTACATCTCAATTCATGATAACGGAAAAACTCCGTCTTTTCCTTCATGCATAAAAGCACTACGAAAAAGAAGCTCCAGAATTGTAATTCGTACTTATATATGTGCTAATTTCCACCGACCATTAGCTCTCTGTAACAGGGATATAATATACTACTGCGATTCTTTCAATGCGTATATATGAAGTTGTATAAAAGGGAAGGACGCAAAAAAGCCCCTATCGGAAAATCCGATAGGGACGATAAAAATCGCGGTACCACCCTAATTGTAAACAGAAAAATTGTTTACCACTCACTTTAAGATAACGGAAAACTCCGTCTTTCTCTTCATGCATTATGTGCACTATGGGAAAGAAGCTCCAGAATTGTAATTCACGCTTGTATGTGTACTGATTCGCACCAACCATCAGTTCTCTGAGACAGGGATATAAGTCGCTACTAGTATTCCTTCAAAGCCGATATATAATTTGTTCAACTAAACTATGTTTCGTATTATAAAACTATGTTTAAAAGCTTGTCAACAAAAAAATATTACTTTATTTCCAAATCAACGTTTAAATTGGTTGTATTTCCGGCTGCATCAGTTGCTACGATGTGAATTGTGTTTTTTCCTTCTTGTAATTGGCTACGATCGAAATAAATGCCGTAATTTTTCTCCCAAGAATTTAGGAATGCACTTTCCCATACACCATTTCCGTTAATTTCATATTGCATTCTCACTGGAATACCAGGTGCTATCCAACCAGATTCTGTCATCCAATCTAGTAGGATATCATCCACTTTTCCTGTAATTACAAGGTTTTCTTGGTCAACTTCGTATGTTAACTTAGGTGCAGTTCGGTCGATAAACACAGCTCCTGCTTGCTTTGTTTCTCCGCCAGAGTTAGAAGCAACAGCTTCGATTTGGTATAAGCCATCAGATAGAGGGGATCCATCAGTTTTTGTACCATTCCATTTGAAAGATTTATAACCAGGTGTTTCGTTTTTACCTTGATACACCATACCTTGATATGTCACACGGTCTTTCGTAATTAAATTAGCATGAAACGCTATATCCTCAACTGGCGTAACTAAATAGTAATTGATTAGGTTATCATCTAGTATTTTGTCATTATTTGGACTGAAAGTAGAATTAACGATTTCAAGGCCGTTAATACGCTTGTATTCTTTTGGATCGATGCTAAATGTAAATGGAATACGCATTTCTTCAGTCTTGCCTTGTTCTTTTACATATAGATTTCCTGTATATACGCCTTGTGGTAAGGAGCTATCAACAGTAATAGTAAAAGGCTTTTCGATGTTACTATTAGGTTTTATACTAATCGAAGAAGGGAAAGAAGTCTGGATTTTTGTTTTTGTATCTAGTAATTCAATACGAGTTGAAAAGTTTTTCTTTTTATTAGAAAGATTTTGTAACGTAATATTTTGTGTTAGTTTCACTTTGCCGCTATTAGGTTTAATAAGACCGAAACTTACGTTATTCGGTTTCACTAATGCATCTGTTTGGACTGCTTTTGGAATGTTAATTAAACCAGATCCTTGTGCCATAACAGGATATGTATTTTCATTGACATCCTTTAATGTTTTTGCAGTATTGGCAAGAGCAGATTTCAATTGTTCTGTCGTCCAATCCGGATGCATTTGACGCAGTAAGGCAACGGCTCCCGCTACTTGTGGCGCAGCCATACTTGTTCCGTTGTGAGATTCATAGCCGCCTCTTGGTACAGTACTAGTAATTTGTACTCCAGGTGCAACAATATCAGGCTTTATAAGCCAACTTCCTTGTGATGGCCCTCTTGAACTAAATTGACCAATTAGCTCCGTCTGGCTTGGTTGCCCAATTTTTATATTTTTTTTACGCTTTGTAATTAAATTCTTCAACTCTTCACCATTCGTATTTGATAGCTGCATAACTGGAAGAGCTAAATCTTCGCGTACGAAATATTCTGGCATAATATTAATTTCTTTTTCGTTAGAAATTAATAGCACGCCGAGAGCGCCAGCTTGTTTCGCTTGTTCTGCTTTTACTAATGTGCTCGAAGTTCCTTGTAAAACAAGGGCAAACTTACCTTTTACATCTTGTTTAGCATAATCACTTGAATTACCGTAGCCAACATATACAAGCTGAGCATCGTTGCCTACTTGGAAATTAGCTATTGATAACGGTAATCCTTGATAAGATTTATTGGAACCAGCTACTTGGAATGTTGGAAATGGAATAGAAACAGTGGATGCTCCAACAGAGATGACACTACTTGCGTTACCAGGAGCATCAACAGACCAAGGTTTTGGTCCATCATTTCCATTTGAGACGACCGCAGTAACACCAAGTTTTGCTGCACGCTCTAGCGTCATTGTTACAGGTTGATCAGGTACATTCAAATCTTGACCGAGAGATAGATTTAAAACATCGGCACCATCTTGAATAGCGCGCTCAATACCTTGAAGAATATCTTCGGTCGTACCAGTACCACCATCATTCATGACACGGTAAGCTAGTATAGAAGCATTAGGAGCAACTCCCTTTATTTTTCCGTTACCAGCAATAATTCCAGCAACATGGGTACCGTGGACGTTTCCATCCATCGGATCATTATCTTCATCGACTGTATCATAGCCACCAATATAATTTGCTTGTAAATCAGGATGGGTATAGTCTACACCTGAATCGATAATAGCTACTTTCATACCTTTTCCATCAAGCGGTTTGCCAGATAGACCTTTTAAATTCCAGGCTTCAGGTGCACCAATTGTCGGTCCGCCGATATTTGGTGCTTCTTCGTTAGTAGCGCTTTTTGATGTTTCATGTAACTTATATGTTAAGTTCGGATAAATTGCCTTTACTTCAGGTAAAGAAGCTAAAGCAGCAACTTGATCTCCTGGGATAGAAATAGAGAATCCAGAAAATAACGTACTATACGTTTCTTTTATTGTTGCTTTCGGTGCTTTTTCTTTAATTTTTTTTGTTGTATCCTCTTGTGCCTTTTTTAGTTGTGCATGGTATGATTGCACATTGCTATTTTTTAGATCCGGAGCATGCTGAATGTTACTTTGTGAAGCGAGTGGAGCATGTTGCAATTCTACAATGACTGAAATTTCTTTTGATGTTTTTGTTTCAACATTTTGCGCGATTTTGTTTTCGCCCCATTGTTCAATATTCGCTTTTAATTGTGGACTAAATTGCTTCTCTTGTTGTAGTGACTCAGCATGGGCGCTTAAAGCTCCAAAACTCGAAAAGACGAGCGCCATACTTAATAGTGTGGATGTAGTTTTTTTCATTGAAACTCCCCCTAATAAAAAGTGCTAATATTCCGAAAAGTTATCTTACATTTTTATCATTAAATATAAAAACGAATGTTGGCTAAACTATATTTTCGACATAATTCATACCAATCCTCTTTGAATTGAAAATTTCTTGGGAAATTTTTTGGGATTATGTCGAATGGATAAAATTTGCATATAGTAAGCCGAATATGAGGAATGCTAAAGATGGAAAATGGGGGTGCTATATGAAAAGGTTTATAGTAAGTGTAATCATGATTTTGTTCTTTTTTTTCTGTTCCAGTGCGATTAAAGGCGCAGAAAGCAATGAAGTGAAAGTTGCTTTTATTCGTAATCATAATCTATGGATTAAAGTCGGCGAGAAAGAAAAACAAATTACAAAAGGAGAGTACATAACAGGGCCGAAATGGTCACATAATGGAGAATGGCTTGCATATGCAAAAGGAAAGAAGCGAAATCATTTTGAACTGTATCGGCTGAAAGATGGAAAGAAAGTTACACCATCTCAATCAGAAGCATCGAATTATCAATGGTCACCAACAGAGAATATAATTGCATTTATATTTACAGGTACATTAAATACATTTGATGCAGAAAAAAAGATTGCCGATTTTGAAAATGTAGCCAATGGTGTAGGGGATTATGCCTGGTACCCAGACGGACAGAGATTTTTTGTTTCCTCTGAAGCGTACTTGCTTCCAACAGGGTGGACAGGTGCTCAGTTATATGAAATACAAAAGGATACAAATATGAATCCTCATAAGATGAAACATTTATATGCACTACCGAATGAGCATGATGACTTTTTAGCATTAGTTGGAAGTGGATTTAAGTGGTCGCCAGATCAAAAGTGGATTTCGTTTTTGGCAGTACCAACAGCTTCTTTATCAGCGGATAGTAATACACTTTGCTTAATTCGATCAGACGGCAGTCGTTTTGAAACAGTAGATCCAATGTTATTAAACACACAATGGTTCAAATGGGCGCCATCCAAAAATATATTAGCCTATATTGAAGGAAGTGGGAGAGTTGCATTAGAGAATAAACATTTAAAAGTAAAAGAACTACCGGCATTACAGCAGAACACATTTACTCCAAAAGGATATGTTGATTGGGATTTCACATGGAAGAACGATAATGTAATTATCATTTCAAGGGTAAAGGAAGCAGATTTATCTGTACCTCTAGAAAAAAGACCACTACCATCTTTATATGAGGTAAATAGTATAAACGATGAACAACATCAAATTACAAAGCCATCTAATAGCCAAGGTGATTATAATCCTATTTTTATTAAGAAGAGTAACCAATTAATGTGGCTCCGTTCGAATCGTAAGAAAGCTGATGTATGGATTGCTCATAGCGATGGGAAATATGAAAAGAAGTGGATTGAAAATATAGATGTGCCAGAGTGGTATTATGAGAAATGGAATTGGGAAGATGTCCTTTCGGTTAAAGACGAGTAAAAAAACCTGCCTAAAATACAATTTTTAGGCAGGTTTTTTAATGTTATTTATGTGTTTTATTTGGCTTTTTTTTCGCAGGGTTTCCGTTCCCTTGGCGCTTTCTATTTTGTTCATCTTTTGCTTGTTTTTCATGTAATGTATCCAAAAAGTCATTTGAGTTACTCATTTTTATATCGCTCCTTTTTTTATTACGTCCTAGTTACTATAACCATTTAGGAGGATAATCATGATATAAAAGTTAAGCGCTTAGTTTTCTTCGGTAGTATAAGTAAAATAGTCCATACGTAATGAATAACATAAGTAAAATTTGTAACTCTATATTTTCTTTAAAAATAGTTGCGACAGGATCTGGTAAATAAGGTGATGTATCGCTCGTTTCTAAACCTAACCATTTGTTTAAGAGGTTCATGATACAAAATATGAGAACACTGGACCAGCTTGCGATAATTGCTTTTTGCTTAATTTTCGTTTTACGTTCATCATCTGTAATCCAAGGATTAGCAGTTTTATCACTAATAAAAAAGCCATTTATGTATCCCCATATGATTATTCCGAGAAAGATGATAATCCATTTCATATTTATATCCCTCCCCTTATTGTAAAAAGTGTTTTACATATATATGTGTAAAATCATAATATTTTCCAAATATTGATGTCAAATACTTTTTACATTCTGCTTTTTAAAATAGCAGGAGTAAAGAAAAAAATAGGGAAGAAATATGTGAGACCATTTTCTAGTGAGAGGAAGAGGAGAATGAAACTTGTCTTTGTTCGGCATGGTGAAGGTGAGCATACGAAAAATTTATCATTAAGTTTACAAGCGGTGAATCCGTCATTGACGGGTGTGGGAAAGAAGCAGGCAAAATTGCTTCAGCGCGATGTACCATTACAAGAAAAGGATATATTAATCGTTAGTCCTACACTTCGAACTTTACAAACTGCGACAATATGGAGTGAGGAAGTTGCTTGTCAAAAAATTGTTCATCCATATGTATCCCCGCGTATTTTTCCTTATCGGGAATCCGCCAAAACATTGCCATGCGATCAATTGTTAGATCGAAAGATAATTGAAAATTTATTTCCACATTTTTCATTAGAAGAAAGTACAAATGAATTGTTATGGAATGAGGGAGTCAATATCATCTTGGAGAAGGAGTTTCAGCAAATAGTAGATGAATTTCTGCACTGGTGCTATCAGTTAAAAGCAGAAAAAATTTGTATCGTTTCACATGATGGAACAATTACAGCGTATAGGCAATATTTACAGAAAGTCGCTTTAACTAGAGCTGATTTTTTGAAAGAAACGGGTATGTATGAAATTGACTTATAGGGTAGGGAATTTGTAATGGAAGACTTAGGGGAAAATGTATACGACTTAAACGAGCAGAGGGGATACTTTGGCGTAGCAGAAATTAAGTAATATGCAAAATTGCATATTACACATATTGTAAATGATTGGTATAAGTTTGGGGAGTTGAAACTAGTAGAATCGATTTTACAGAATGATGCCAAATCGTATGTTAGCTCGATAGATTATGTAGGTGGAAATGTAGTACTTATGTTTACAATACGCTTATTTTACAGGCTTATTTCCCATGACAAAACGTTAGGAGAAGCTGTTCGAGAAGCGAGATTAATCGATGAGAAGACATGTACATTTCGAGTATATAAACAATATGAAACGCATTTGTTCTATATTCGAATGAATACGTTTCACATTTAACTCACATTTTTTTTACATTTTCTTCAATGAAAATGATTATCACTTGTGGTATGATATGTTCAAGTTTTTGCGGGTAATAAAAGTTACTATATAAACGTTAGTATTTAATGTTTTTATGCATGTCACAAATTATTCATAATTAACATTTCAAAAGTAAGTAACTAATGTTATTATATTATCTGTAACTGACTTAATTACAACTTTAGGAGGAAGATATGATTATTCAATTTTTAAGAGAAAACAAAGCAGTTTCTTTTGTATTAGCGATAGTTCGAGTGTATCTTGGTTACACATGGGTAATGGCTGGAATCGGTAAACTGCAAGGAAAAGGATTCGATGCAACTGGTTATTTACAAGGTGCAATTGAAAAATCTAAAGGAGCACAACCAGCTGTTCAATCTTGGTGGGCATCATTCTTACAAGATTTTGCAATTCCAAACGTTGACTTATTTAATACACTTGTGACGTGGGGAGAAATTTTAGTAGGAATTGGTTTAATTGTTGGCTGTTTAACAAAAACAGCGGTCTTTTTCGGTCTTTTAATGAACTTTTCCTATATGTTTAGTGGGTCAATTGGTGTGAACCCTGAGATGGTTATTTTATCGATGTTCGTTCTTGTTTCTGGTATGAATGCTGGGAAAATTGGAGTTGATGGCTTCATTATTCCAAAAGTACTAGGATCAAAAACTCAAAAACGCCAAAAGCAAGCTGCTTAATATATGAAAACGGGTATCTCAACATGAGATACCCGTTTATTTTTCAGCACTTATAGGATTTTTCCCGAAGAAATCTTTTACATACCCTACAAATTCTTGTGGCTCTTGACGAAATGGTGCGTGATAACCTTTTTCGATAATATGGAAAGTACTATTTTTTAAGAATTGATGATAAGTTTCTCCTTCTTTCCAAGAAACGCTACTATCATTTCTTCCCCATATAATTAAAGTTGGTTGTTTGATTTCATTTGCATTGATTTGAAGACGTCTAGGCCATAATTTCATTTTATTATAATGTTCTTCATCATTACGCTTGAATTTAACTTTGCCCTCATCATAATCTGCAATAGAAGAAACGGCACTTAAATCAGTCGACAACTTTGGTTTTGGTGAACCTTGTTTATTAACGAGCGTATGAGGGCCGCCTGTAGCATCAGTTAAAATAAGGTGGGTAACCGCTTCAGGGTATAAATATGTTAAATTAAGAGAAATTTCTCCCCCCATCGAATGTCCCAGTATTGCGAATGAGTCATATCCTAGTTTTTTCATTAGCTTATAATACAAATTTGCATGAGTTGGGAAAGAATAATAAAAATCCATCGGCTTAGAGGAACGTCCGAATCCTAAGGCGTCAACAGAAATAATCGTATGATCTTTTGCTAAATCTGAGTAAATCTTTTGAAAACCATCGGATGATCCTCCAAATCCATGGATCATAAGTAAAGGTGGTTTTTTATCACCAATCTTTTTAAAGTAAATCGTTTGACCATCTATCTCTACCATTTTTTCTTCTGTAGTTAATTTCGTGGTAATTGTATTTTTTACTTGTTCTACTGGCTTTTCTGCTGCACTACATCCTACTAATAGTGTAAGAGTAAGACAACCTACCATAAAATAGCTAAATCGCTTCAATTAGGTGTCCCCTTTCTAACATAACGCTGCATCTATCATAGCAAATAGTATATTACGATTTCCAGGAAGTTGATCCCCATTTTTTATCATAAGAGGTGAAAGAAGTGTTTCATGGAAATTTGCTGTTTGAAGAAATTGGCGGAATATGAATTGTGAATGTGGGACATCAATGCGTATCGTCCCATTCCACGAGTTACAAATTATTTCTAATAACTGAATAGCGTCCTTCTCTTTTTTTGAAATCAGAGGGGTAATACATAGTAAATCTCCTTTTTGTATGCATAAAGCAAAGGCATTTATTTGATTATCCCGTTCTATTTTAAATGAGTGAATTGCTCTTGATAGTAGTGATAAATAAAGCTTAGAACGATGTGCACCAGTCGCAGTTTGATCAAGAGAAATTAGAGATTGAACATCTGTTTGCTGAATTTGTTTTATAGGGACAAAATTTGTATTTTTGTAAGTAGCTTGTTTTTCGAAACGATGAATTGTTGTTATTGATTGAAATCCATAAGATTCATATAAGGGTTCGCCAGCTTTTGTTGCAATGAGCGTAATAGGAAGCGATGGATGAGTTACTTTTAAGCTATTGTTTAACAAAATACGGCCAATTCCTTTTCTTTGAAAATCAGGATGCACGATTAACATACCGATAGAAGAAAATCCAGGGGCAAATGAAAAGACCCCGCCCGCTGCAATAAGTTTATTCTCATGTACATAGCCAAAAACTGTACCAAGGGAAAGGTACATATGGAATTGCTCTTTCATAAAACTCGCATGCTGTAACCACCCAACTGATTCGCAAAGAGAGAGTAAGGCTGGAATGAAAGATTCGTCTAGTTTTACTGTTTTCATAAAGTTCACCATATTTCTATTTAAATTTGAAAAAATAAGAATAATATTACGAAATGTAAAATAATAGGTTCGTATTAAAAGAAATCCAACATGTTTATATTTATCTTTGTAAAGGGGAGTATGCTTGATATGAAAAGACAAACTTATACAAATTATAACTGAAATTTACATAAGTTAACAAAAAATTTACATATAACTCATTTTCTCTTAACAGTCTTCTATTAAATTTGATAGTGGGAAATGAATAACCTAATTAGGGGGACAAGACAGTGAAAAAGTTTGTAAAAAAAGCATGGCCATTTGCAGTTGTGGCGTCGTTAGCAGTTACTTCGGTAGCAACATGGAATTTTACGCGTTCTAGTGAGGTGAATGCAGATGAGAACGGAAACAATGCAAAAATTAAAAATGTCATCGTATTAATTGGGGACGGTATGGGGCCTTCATATATGACAGCTCATCGTTATATGAAAGATAATCCAAAAACATTTGAGATGGAATCTACAGAATTTGATAAACATCTTGTAGGAACACAAAAAACATATCCAGAAGATGAACATGAAAATATTACAGACTCTGCATCGGCAGCTACTGCGATGTCAGCAGGTATAAAAACATATAATGCAGCTATTGCAGTAGATAATGATAAAGCTGAAGTGAAAACAGTATTGGAGCAAGCGAAAGAAAAAGGGAAGTCAACGGGACTCGTTGCAACTTCTGAAATTACGCATGCAACACCAGCTGCATTCGGTGCACATGATATTAGTCGTAAAAATATGGACGCAATTGCAAATGATTACTTTGATGAGAAAATTAAAGGTAAGCATAAGATAGATGTTATGCTTGGCGGTGGTGTAAATAACTTTGTTAGAAAAGACCGCAATCTTACAGAAGAATTTAAGAAGTCTGGTTATAGTTATGTAACAGATCGTAATCAATTATTAAATGATAAAAGTGATCAAGTTCTTGGTTTATTTGCACCAGGTGGTTTAGATAAAATGATTGACCGTAATGATAAAACACCGTCATTAGAAGAGATGACAAATGCAGCGATTGAGCGCCTGAACAAAAATAAAGATGGTTTCTTCTTAATGGTCGAAGGTAGTCAAATTGATTGGGCTGGACATGATAATGATATTGTCGGTGCAATGAGTGAAATGGAAGACTTCGAAAAAGCATTTAAAGCAGCGATTGAGTTTGCGAAAAAAGATAAGAACACATTAGTTGTTGCAACTGCGGATCATTCTACTGGCGGTTTATCTTTAGGTGCGAATGGTGAATATAACTTTAAAGTAGATCCGATTAAAGCTGCGAAACGTACGCCAGACTTTATGGCAAATGAGATTGCAAAAGGTGCAAATGTAGAAGAAACATTGAAAAAGTATATTGATTTACAGTTAACACCAGAAGAAATTAAAGCTGTAAATGATATCGCTCCATCAAAAGATGTAACAAAGATTGATAATGCAATTGAAGATATCTTCAATAAGCGTTCGGTTACAGGCTGGACAACGGGTGGACATACAGGTGAAGATGTAAACGTATATGCATTCGGACCAGGTAAATACTTATTCTCTGGGGTTCAAGAGAATACAAACATAGCGAAACGTGTCTTTGACATCGTTGGCGGCGGCGATCCAAATAAAGGAAGACGCTAATTAAAAAGAAAAGTGAGGCGAAATGCCTCACTTTTCTTTTTAGGAGGAAATAACAGTAAGTGAAAACATAGATAAACGTTGGCATGTGTAGTGGAATATAAACCAAAAGAGTTTTCAGAGATGATCAATGTGTCTATTAATACATTGCAAATATGGGATAAGCAAGGTGTTTTAATTACTTATCGAAACCCAAAGGAGAGAAGATACTATACAGAAAGACAATATAGAGAATATATGGGTATTCAAGAAGAAAATAAAGTAGGTAAAACAGTTATTTACACAAGAGTATCAAACCAAGGACAAAAAGATGATTTAGAGAGTCAGATTGAGTTTTTGAAAACATTTGTAAATGCACGAGGGATGATTGTAGATGAAGTTATCATTGTAAATAATGAAAAGTTGTCTCCACAAGAAGAACTTCTTCAGGATTTGATATCTATCGTTCATGTATGCAGTTGTAGAATTTACGGGTTAAGGAAATACAAAAAGAAAATAACGGAGGATGAAGATTTATGAAAAGAGCATATCTAATAGAAATCCATCCGATAAAAGAACAAGTAACCCAAATAAATCAGACGATTGGTGTGTGTAGGTATGTTTACAACCTGTATATCTCTAAAAACAAAGAGTTGTATGAAGCAGAAGGAAAGTTTCTAAGTGGGTATGACTTTTCAAAATGGTTGAACAATGTCTATACAAAAGAATGTGATCAGTGGATAAAAGAAGTATCAAGTAAAGCTGTAAAACAAGCGATTATGAACGGGGATAAAGCTTTTAAGCGATTTTTTAAGGGTTTATCTAAATTTCCGCGATATAAGAAAAAGAAGAAGCAAGATGTGAAGTGTTATTTTCCTAAAAACAACAAAACAGATTGGACAGTAGAAAGGCATAGAATAAAAATCCCCACAATTGGTTGGATAAGATTAAAAGAATATGGATATATCCTTACAAATGCAACTGTAAAAAGTGGCACAGTATATCAAAGAGCAGGAAGATACTTTGTATCTGTGCTTTGCGAATTGGAAGAAACAAAAGCGAAGCCAACACTCCATTCAACAGGTTTAGGGATTGATTTAGGGGTGAAGGATTTCGCTGTACGTAGCGATGGAAAAATTCACGAAAATATAAATAAAACAGTACAAGTAAAAAAGATAGAAAAACGGTTAAAACGTGAACAACGCTCTTTAGCGCGTAAATTTGAAAATCTAAAAAAGAGAGGTGAAAAATCTGTTACTAATAAAAGAGCGAATATAGATAAAACTGTTCTTAGGGTGCAAAAGTTGCACGCTCGATTAGCGAATATTCGACTAGAGTATGTAAAGTCTATAGTAACGAATGTGGTGAAAACCAAGTCAACGTTTATTACAGTGGAAGATTTGAATGTGAAAGATATGCTGAAGAATAAACATCTATCTAAAACGATTGTCAAGCAGTCTTTTTATGCTTTTAAAACGTGGCTTTTGACGAAGTGTGAGGAATATGGAATTGAATTACGTCAAGTAGACCGGTTTTATCCATCGTCAAAGTTGTGCTCATGTTGCGGTCAAAAGAAAGCGGATTTAAAGCTGTCTGACCGGGTATATACATGTGAATGTGGCAATGTAATGGATAGAGATTTGAACGCAGCGATCAATCTTTTACAAGCAAAAGAATATACAATACTAACGTAAATAGATTGTATATATGTACGGTGGGCTACATCGGAATTTACGCCTGTGGAGTGTTACAGCAAACTGTAGTAGCGAGTGATTGGCGAGACAGGACACGTAGAAGCAGGAATACTCTAAGAATATACATTTGTCTATATTTTTAGTAGCAGATGGAAAGATGAGGATTTTTTTAGGGAAAGTAAGATTCCTTTTAGTATTTGTATTATTGCTAGTTGGATGTCAATCTCAAGAGAATAATATAGAACAAAAATCTGCTAAAAAAACTGAGGAAAAGGTACAGATAACGAAAGAAGAAGAGAAATCCATTCAAGATGTTATTGAGGCATTTGTACGGACGACGAATGAAAAAAATCTTGCTGAACATATGGAGTTGTTTTCAAAGAAGATGCCTAGTGCTGAAGACTTAAAAACACAAAAGGAAGCGGCATTTCAAAAGGGAAATAAGAAAATTGAATTAGAGCATATGAATATGAAAGCTCTTAAAGAGGGACTTGTTATCGTTGAAACGGCGGAAAAAGAAGTAGATGGAGGAGTTACTCTTCAGAAGAAAATGCAGTATGCACTTGGAAAAGAAGACGAAGGGTGGAAGATTGAAGAGGTTCGTACGGTAGGGAAGAAATAAAGTGAAACTTTAATCAGTGGGGGGTGTCCATCCCCCACTGATTATTAGCCTTCACCAATCGGGCTTTTACGGCATAAAAAAAGGTTCTCATAGGAGAGAACCTTTTTATAGTGGTAATAAAATTTGATTTGAACATGCTTCAATGTCATCAATATCTTGACGGATTGTTGCCATCTTATTATCAAGATCTTCAGCTTTCATAGCAGCGTCATGTAGTTCATCTTTCAAATAGTCAGGTATATTTCCTTCATATTTGTAGTAAAGTTTATGTTCTAAACTTGCCCAAAAGTCCATGGCAAGTGTACGTAATTGAATTTCTGCAAAGACATCTTTCGTACCAGAATTTAGTGACAATGGATACTTTATTATCATGTGTAAACTTTTATAGCCATTTCCTTTTGGATTAGCAATATAATCTTTTACTTCTACAATTTCCATGTCTCCACGATTTTCAATAACCTCTTTTAAATGGTAAATATCTTCTACAAAGCAACATGTAATACGGATGCCAATAATATCTTGTAATTGTGTTTGAGCATTTTCAACTGTTGGTGATAAGTTTTTACGCTCAAGCTTCCTAATGATACTTTCGGGTTGTTTAAGTCTTGTTTTTATATGTTCAAACGGGTTGTAGTCTTCTAAAAATTGAGCTTCCCGGTTCATAATTTCAAATTTAGTTTTTAACTCTTCTAAAGCGAATGTATAAGGTAATACAAAAGCTTTCCAGTAGTTAACTGTTGATTGGTTATATTCCATTTATATACACACCTTTTCTTATTTACAAGTGAAGTTGTTATTATACTAAACACCAAATCATGTAGGCGCAAGCAGCAAATGATGAAATCATAAAGCGATATTTAGTTTTCATATTTTCAACTCCTTTCAAATGAAATTTTATATATTAATAAACGCAGTTGTTAGTAAGTTCACTATGTACAATTCCAATAGTAATAGATTCATGTGAAATTCGTATGAACTAATTGTTTCAGTTTTTTGTCTTTTTGTTAATGAGTTTTGGTTTTGTTTGTTATAATTACCTTAAATTGTAATAAGGAGAAGGTATAATGAATCAAAAAGATAAAGAAAGAAAAGAGCAAGTGGCTCATATTATTAACATTCCAGATGATTATAGGCTTGTTGTAGATGATCAAGAAGGAGTGGATGATCCTCATCATTTATTATGGTGGGGGCATAAAGAGGATGAGGAGAAACAGATACAAATTTCATTAAATAGGCATACTGGTAATCTATTTGAATTCAGGATAGATGATGAAAATTATTTTTCGAGTGATAAAGAAGTGATGGAGGAGAATAAGGCAAGAGAGGTTGCAAATGTATTTATAAAAAAATATGTGGAAGACGGATTAGAATTTTATACATATGTGTCAATTAAGGACGACAGGCGTGGCTGGAAAGAAATAAATTATATGCAAGAAGTGAATGGGTATCCATTGCCGAATACGGGGTGTGTTGTGCGTGTTCATCCTTCAGGTAATGTTGTGAATTTCCATTATAATGGACAAAAAGCGATAGAGAAAAAAACGTTATGGCCAAGTGAAATTGTTGAGGAGAATATCGTTTTAGAAACTTTGAAAGCTAGACAAGATATGAGACTTGTATTTGTAGATTTAACATACTCCTCATGTAAATATGAAAATGGGGAAGAAGTAAAAGGGTACCATCTTGTATATGAACCAGAGCCTAGTCATGCGTTTATTGATGCAAGTACAGGTAAAGATTTGTTTGGCCCAGATCATTATAAATTGCCTCCAACTGTAGCTGTTGAAAAATCGAAAAAAGGTAGTCAACAAGATGATATATTCGATTTATTTGACTGGGATAAAGAAAGTTTTACAAAAGTAGCTGAGACAGAAAATGAAGATGGAATAAGGATGAAATTTGTTCCGAAAGAGGAATTACAAAAACAGAAAGAAGAAAAGAATCCATATTTAATGAATGAATTCTTTAAAAAGCATTTACCGATGTTAAAATATAATAATTTAATTGGCATTACGGTTGATAAATTAACCAATGAATTAATTGGCTTTATAAAACTGACAGAAGATAAAGAAGCAAAACAAATACTGTCTAGAGAGGAATGTTTACAAAAAGCAATTCAATTTTTAGAGCGAGTTATTCCGGATATCACACAATATCTTCGTCTTTGGGAGGAACGTGAAGAAGCAGAAGATGGGATTGAAAGGTTTATCTTTTCCGTATATGTGAATGGGATTCCAATAGACTATATGCAATTTATGATCAACATCAATACAGAAAATGGTGCTGTGATGCACTACTCCGGAGAGTCTAGCAAATTTATAAAAGAATTACTTACATATGAAACAACACCAAAAGTAACAAAAGAAGAAGCGTTAGAAATATACAGAGAGGCTATCCGAGTAAAATTAGAATGGTCTATAGATCATGACGTAGAGGAAACGGTATATCAATTGCTGTATAAACAAACAACGGATGAAAATTATAAAGAATTCTTCGACGGTAGTCGAGAAATTCGTTATATTAATGCGCATACTGGAGAAAAAATTTGGAGCAAATAAGTCTTTAAATAGGGAAAAAGGTCTTCGAGAGAAGACCTTTTTTAGAAAGAACGATTATTCTTCGCATGTATCAATTTTGTATAACCATTTCTGTACACTAGCAGGTGGTCCTTCTGTTCTCCACTTTGTTGTACACATTCCACAGGAGCAGTGAATTTTTCCTTTTGCAAAAATACCAGCTGTTTCAGGTGTATGTCCCCATGCGTGTTTTGCGATAATCATCTTTCGGCGCATCGTACGCTGACGTTGGTGTCTTGTATAAGCACGTGTTCTTTCAAATTTCATATTTGTTATCCCTCCTTGTAGTATAAGTAGCTTGCAAGAGCGTACAAGGAGTTCATCTCTTACAAGCTACTTATGAACAAGAGGGTGATGAAATGTTTCATATTCCACTCCCCAATCTTTTGTTTAAGTATACGTAGCAAAGCTTTTTGAGACAAATATTATGCGTAAAAACATATTGGAATGATATCGTACAGACACAAACAACCTCATGCCCACATACACATAATAAAGACCACTATTTTGGCGGAGGTGAAAGGTTTGAGTCTATTCGCCGCAATTGGATATATGGTTCGAGAGGTGTTTGTCTTTGTTTCTTATGTGAAGAATAATGCGTTCCCGCAGCCGTTATCATCAGATGATGAGAGAAAGTACTTAGAGTTAATGGAGCAAGGTGATGCTCAAGCGAGAAATCTTTTAATTGAACATAATTTACGGCTTGTAGCTCATATCGTTAAGAAATTTGAAAACACCGGTGAAGATGCAGAAGATTTAATTTCAATTGGTACAATTGGGCTCATTAAAGCGATCGAGAGTTATTCTGCAGGGAAAGGAACTAAGCTTGCGACGTATGCAGCACGCTGTATCGAAAATGAAATTTTGATGCATTTACGTGTGCTAAAGAAGACGAAAAAAGATGTTTCACTTCATGATCCAATCGGGCAAGATAAAGAAGGGAATGAAATATCGCTTATTGATATATTAAAATCAGAGTCTGAAGATGTAATTGATATGATTCAGCTTAGTATGGAGTTAGAAAAGATTAAAGAGTATATAGATATTTTAGACGAACGAGAAAAGGAAGTTATCGTGAAGCGTTTTGGACTTGGGCTTGATAAGGAAAAAACGCAGCGGGAGATTGCTAAGGCACTTGGTATTTCCAGAAGCTACGTATCAAGAATTGAAAAGCGCGCTTTAATGAAAATGTTCCATGAATTTGTAAGGGCAGAGAAAGAGAAGAAAGCGAAAGAATAGAGTATAGGAAAGGCAACCGTATTTCAAAAGCGGCTGCCTTTTCTTCTGTAAAAAGGAAAGAAAACGAGCTGCTCTAAGAAGAAATACATGTTCACTGTTGAAAATGGCGGGTTCTATCTGTAATATTAGAAGGTGCTAAACAATTTAAGAATAAAAATTATACTTAGCTTTCTTCATGTATAACGAGACGGCTCCATGCTATATGTGGGAATAAGAACCAATTCTACATATGATATAGAGAGAAAAGAAGGAGAAACTAAAGTTATAGACTGGTTAGGAGGTTTCGTAATTTGCGACGTACATTATATCGACTTATGATCGAACTTACAAATGGTCGTTTTACTTCTTATATATTACGTAAATTTGCACAATCGCGTTTGAGCTCTATCATTATTCCATCGTATGCGAAAGTTTTTCAAATTAATCAAGATGAGATGGAAAAGGGTTTGAAGGAATATCAAACATTGCATGATTTATTTACGCGTAGGCTAAAAGAAGGAAAGCGTAGTATTGATGCAGATGCATCGAGTATCGTTAGTCCTGTTGATGGTGTTTTTGCTGATCAAGGTCCTATTGAGGATACAAAAACATTCGATATAAAAGGAAAGCGTTATTCAATTGTGGATATGCTAGGTAATGAAGAGCGTGCAAAGCGATATGCAGGCGGTACATACATGGTAATTTATTTGAGTCCAAGTCATTATCATCGTATTCATAGTCCGCTCTCTGGATCTGTCACTGAAAGATTTGTACTTGGCAGAAAATCATATCCGGTAAATGCAGCGGGTATGGAGTATGGAAAAGAACCATTGTCAAAAAATTATCGCTCTGTTACAGAAGTAAATAGTGAAGGTGAACATATGGCGCTTGTAAAAGTAGGTGCCATGTTTGTTAATAGTATTGAGCTCCTTCATGAAAGAAGTACTGTTCAAAAAGGTGAAGAGATGGCATACTTTACATTTGGTTCAACAGTTGTTTTATTATTTGAAAAAGATATGATTGAAGCAGTGCAGGAATTGACAAGTGGACAAGAGCTGCGTCTGGGTGAAAAAATTGCAACACGATTATCTCATAAGTAAAGAAAAGATTTTATAATATACTTATGAAGCTCTAATTAAGAAATATGGACAAAGATGCTTAATGAAGAAATCCCCTAGATGGGAGTACTTGTTTATTCGAGAGCCATCGCAGGATGGCTCTTTTTACAGGTCAACCAGCAATCTATATGTACTCAAGAAGATTTGACGAGCTTGTCCTCTAACGAGCGTCGAATAATTTCTTGTTTTATAAGTAAAATGAAGTCGGGATTTAATTTTAGTTCTTTTGCTTTATAATAAGACTCAGTGAGTAACTCAGTAGATAACTGTTCCATATGTTTTGTTTTCAAGGTGAGTCACCTCCTAATAATATAAGGATTGATTCGTTGTTGCATTTAATGTACCAAAAAAATATGACAGTCACAAACAAGAGGTTATCCACATACCTCAGTGGATAAAATGTGTATAGATTGTTAGTAAATTCCAAATTAACTGAAAAATTAATGTGGAAAGTGTGTACAAGTTTATCCACAGGTTATCTATCGAAAAATGTTGTCGAAAAATTTTATGAAAAATCCTCAAAGAGGTGAAAGAAATTGAAGTTATTTTTACCAAATGAATATGTGAAAAATGTATATCATGTTCAACCAGAAGATTTGAAAAAGCGTGGAATTAAAGGAGTTATCACTGATTTAGATAACACTTTAATTGAATGGGATCGTCCAAACGCAACACCGCAGCTTGAAGAGTGGTTTTTGAAAATGAAAGAAAATGATATTCAAGTAACGGTCGTTTCAAATAATAACGAGCAACGCGTTAAAGACTTCGCTGACCCATTAGGTATTCCGTTTATTCATAGCGCGCGTAAACCGTTTGTTCGTGCCTTTAAGCGCGCAATAAACGAGATGCACCTGCAACCAGATGAAGTTGTAGTAATTGGAGATCAGTTACTAACGGATGTGCTCGGTGGGAATCGTGTGGGACTTCATACAATTTTAGTTGTACCAGTAGCGCAAACAGACGGATTGGTAACACGCTTTAATCGAAAAATTGAACGAAGAATTATGAGAAACATGAAGAAAAAAGGCTTAATTAATTGGGAGGAATAAAGTTTGACTGAAACAATTAAATGTATTGGTTGCGGTGTAGAAATTCAAACAGAAAATAAAAATGAAGTAGGATATGCTCCTGCATCATCTTTAGAAAAAGAACAAGTAATTTGCCAACGCTGTTTTCGTTTGAAACATTATAACGAAATTCAAGACGTATCTTTAACAGATGATGATTTCCTTCGTATTTTGAACGGAATTGGACAATCAGACGCACTAGTGGTTAAAATCGTAGATATTTTCGATTTCAATGGTAGCTGGTTACCGGGTTTACATCGTTTTGTAGGGAATAATAAAGTGTTACTTGTTGGGAATAAGGCTGACTTAATTCCAAAGTCAGTTAAGCATGATAAAGTAAAACATTGGATGCGCTATAGTGCAAAGCAACTTGGTTTAAAACCAGAAGATGTCTTTTTAATCAGTGCAGCTAAAGGGCAAGGAATCACTGAACTTGCGGATGCAATTGAGTATTACCGCGAAGGTAAAGATGTTTATGTTGTTGGATGTACGAATGTTGGTAAATCAACATTTATTAATCGTATGATTAAAGAGTTTAGTGATGAGACTGAGAATGTAATTACAACATCACATTTCCCAGGAACAACACTTGATTTAATTGATATTCCATTAGACGAAGAATCTTCTTTATTTGATACGCCAGGGATTATTAACCATCATCAAATGGCACATTATGTTGGGAAACAAAGCTTAAAGCTTATTACACCGACTACAGAAGTTAAGCCAATGGTATTCCAATTAAATGAAGAACAAACATTATTCTTTGGTGGATTAGCACGATTTGATTATGTAAGTGGAGGCCGCCGTGCATTCACTTGTCATTTCTCAAACCGTTTAACAATCCATCGTACAAAGCTTGAAAAGGCTGATGAATTGTACGAAAGACACGCTGGAGAATTATTGAATCCACCGACACCAGAAGAATTAGAAAATATGCCTGAGTTTGTGAAATATGAATTTAATATTCGTGAGCCAAAAACAGACGTTGTATTCTCTGGATTAGGATGGGTTACTGTGAATGAATCAGGAGCAAAAATTGTTGCTCATGTACCAAAAGGAGTAAGTGTTTCATTGCGTAAATCTTTAATTTAATATGGAGAGGGATTTATGAAACAATTATATGGTGTAATCGGAAATCCAATTGGACATTCATTATCACCCATTATGCATAACGATGCATTTGAACACTTGAATATGGATGCCCATTATCATGCGTTTCTTGTAGAAGAAGAAGCGCTAGGGGAAGCAGTAAAAGGTTTGAAAGCATTAGGTATTTCCGGATTTAATGTCACGACTCCGCATAAAGTTGCGATTATGGAGTACTTGGATGAGATTGCCCCGCTTGCAAGGCAAATCGGTGCGGTAAATACAGTAGTTCATCGAGATGGAAAATTGATTGGGTATAATACGGATGGAATTGGTTTTGTTCGTGCCTTACAGTCAATTAGTAAAGAGCCGCTTCAAGAGAAACGTATTT
Organism: Bacillus cereus group sp. N8; assembly: GCF_016483685.1. Taxonomy (NCBI): domain Bacteria; kingdom Bacillati; phylum Bacillota; class Bacilli; order Caryophanales; family Bacillaceae; genus Bacillus; species Bacillus cereus group sp. N8. The sequence continues at coordinate 183,000 of NZ_JAEHBK010000001.1, forward strand.
TATTGCTCGGTGCAGGCGGTGCTAGTCGAGCTATTTATTTCTCACTTGCAGATGTAGGTGTGACAGCAATTGATATTGCTAATCGTACGAGAGATAAGGCGGAGAATCTTGTCGCTGGATGTTTGGAAAATGTTAATTCACATGCCCTATCGCTAGAACACGCAGCAAAAGCTCAAGGGGAATATGATATTATCATTCAAACAACAACGATAGGTATGCATCCGCATGTTGAGCATACGCCGTTCGAAATTCGTTCATTGAAAAAAGGAGCGATTGTTTCTGATATTATTTATAATCCATTTGAAACGAAAATTTTAGGCGATGCGAAAGAACAAGGTGCAATAATTCAAAATGGAATCGATATGTTCGTTTATCAAGGTGCACTTGCATTTGAAATGTGGACAGGTTGTGTGCCGAATATTGATAGAATGAAACAATTAGTAATGAGAGAGCTTGGAGGCTAATTATATGTTAACAGGAAAACAAAAAAGATTTTTACGTGCAAAGGCACATCATTTAACACCGATTTTTCAAGTTGGAAAAGGTGGCGTAAATGAAAATATGGTGAAACAAATTGGAGAAGCATTAGAAGTTCGTGAACTATTTAAAGTGAGTGTACTACAAAACTGTGAATTTGATCGTCGTGAAGTTGCAGAAGAACTTGCACAAGGTGCGCGAGCTGAAATCGTTCAAGTAATCGGAAGCACAATTGTTTTATACAAAGAATCTAGAGAAAATAAGCAAATTAAGCTTCCACGATAAAAGGTATACGTGAGTTATTTCGTAATAGGCGCTTGATATGTAGAAAGTGAAACCAATTGAACTTTTATTAACAGTAGACTCTCTTCGAATATTTATGAGGAGAGTTGCTGTATGTAAAAGGAAGGAGCGTTTCTTTTGAGAAAAATTGGTATTATTGGTGGCACGTTTGATCCACCTCATAATGGGCATTTGTTAATTGCAAATGAAGTGTATCATGCTTTAGGGTTGGAAGAGGTATGGTTTTTACCGAATCAAATTCCACCGCACAAGCAAGGACGTAACATTACGAGTGTGAAAAGTCGATTAAACATGTTGCAAATAGCGACTGAGGAAGAAGCATACTTTTCAATTTGTTTAGAAGAGCTAGACAGAGAAGGCCCATCTTATACGTACGATACTATGGTACAATTAACGGAGAAGTATCCGGATGTGCAGTTTCACTTTATTATTGGCGGAGACATGGTTGAGTATTTGCCGAAGTGGTATAACATTGAAAAGTTACTTAAACTTGTGACTTTCGTTGGAGTTGCAAGACCAGGTTATACATTACATACGCCTTATGATATCGTAAAAGTGGAAATTCCGGAGTTTGCAGTTTCTTCTTCTTTGTTACGTGAGAGATATATGACGAAGAAAACGTGCAAATATTTACTCCCCGAAAAAGTACAGGTATATATCGAGAGGAATGGGTTGTATGAATCGTGAGGAAGCACTTAGCATTGTCAAACAACAAATGCATGAAAAACGTTATATACACACGGTTGGTGTAATGGAAACAGCGATTGAACTTGCTCGGTCATATGGTGTAGATGAGAAGAAGGCAGAGACGGCTGCTATATTTCACGATTATGCAAAATGTAGAGCGATTCCAGAAATGGAAGAGATTATTAAGAGAGAAGCTTTGCCGAAGGATCTACTGCACTATAACAAAGAGTTATGGCATGCACCTGTTGGGGCATACTTAGTAGAAAAAGAAGTAGGTATTACTGATCCTGAAATTCTACAAGCCATTACATATCATACAAGTGGTCATGAAAAAATGACAATGTTAGATAAAGTTATTTATGTAGCGGATTACATTGAACCAGGACGTAAGTTTCCTGGTGTGGAAGAAGCGAGGGAACTCGCATATAAAGATATAAATCAAGCTTTACTGTTTGCTTTAAAGCGAACAATTCAATTTTTAATGGAAAAAGATCAAACGATTTATCCATTAACATTCCAAACATACAATGCAGTTATCAAGGAGGAAATTAATAAATGAAAGATAAAGAGTTATTAGTATTAGCGGCAAAAGCAGCTGATGATAAGAGAGCAGAAGATATGGTTGTACTAAATATGCAAGGTATTTCACCGATTGCAGACTATTTTATTATTTGTCACGGAAATTCAGACAAGCAAGTGCAAGCAATTGCACGTGAAATTAAAGCGAAGGCACATGAGTTCGAAATTAACGTGCAACGTATGGAAGGCTTTGATGAAGCGCGTTGGGTTTTAGTAGATCTTGGTGATGTGGTTGCTCATGTATTCCATAAAGACGAGCGTAATCACTATAATTTAGAGCGTCTATGGGGCGATGTGCCGCGTGAAGATATTGCAGATGAGCTAGATCAATGAAATACGAACAATTTGCTTTGCTGTATGACGAACTGATGAATGATGTCCCTTATGATAAATGGGTGGAATTCACAGAGGAAAGTTTGCAACAGGCATCTATGAAAGAGGCAAAAATTCTTGACGTAGCATGTGGAACGGGTAACGTAACACTTCCGCTTGTGCGAAAAGGTTATGATTTAATTGGTGTAGATCTATCTGAAGAAATGTTAACTGTTGCACAGCAGAAACTAGGAGGGGAAGGTTACTTTATTCCTTTTTACCAACAGGACATGAGAGAGCTTGATGTTCCCGGTGAATTTGATTGTGTGACAATCTTTTGTGACTCATTAAATTATGTATTGCAAGAAGATGGAGTACAAGAAACATTTAGAAGAGTTTTCCACCATTTACGTCAAGATGGCTTGTTTTTATTCGATGTACACTCTTTATATAAAATACATCATGTATTTCAAAATGAAACGTACACAGTGAATGGCGAAGAAATATCACTTATTTGGAACTGCTTCCCTGGAGAAGAATCAGATAGTGTGGAACATGATTTAACATTCTTTGTTCAAGATCCAGAAGAAGATGTGTATCATCGTTTTGACGAATGTCACGTGCAACGTGCATATCAGGTTGAAGAGCTAACGAAATGGCTTGAAGAAGCTGGTTTTACGGTGCTTCGCGTGACTGGTGACTTTGAGCGACTTGAAGTTACAGAACAAACAGAGCGTATTTTCTTCATGGCGAAGAAAAATAGATAAAACAAAAGCAACCGCTAAGGTTGCTTTTGTTTTATAGAAAAGATGTAGTTTTAGTTCTAGAAAAATAAAGAGATGATATGTGTAAAGTGTAAAAATACTAGTTTTAGTGAAAATGTAGCATGAAAAAGATAAGTATTAATTAAAGGATTTGGAATTACGATGGAGTATTTATTATGTGTGTTTATTGAATTGCTGCTCAACGCATTTTAAATCTTCATCAAATTTCTCATGTGTCCGTTCGATTAATTTATGAAACATATCCCCAACATGTTCTTCTAAAACACGAATACCTTCTCCTGTAACGCCGCCTTTGACACATACCTTTTCTTGTAAAGTAGGTAATGTGAAAATTTCTTTTTCAAGTAATTTCCCCATTCCAATGACCATTTCACTTACTAAAGTAGTGGCTTCTTCATGTGTAATGTTTGTTTTATCTACAGCAGCGTTAATAAAACATTGTAATAAATAACTAAAAAAAGCAGGGCCACAGCTTGCTATATCAGATGAAACGCGCGTTATATCTTCTTCTATAACAAGGGGAGTAGAAATGTTTTTGAATAGATGAAGTAGTTTTTGTTTCCATTCTTCAGAGCAGTTATTTCCAAATGTAAATAGTGATGCGCCAGATAAAGCACGGTTTGTAATACTTGGAATGATTCGTGCGATATGGCAAGGTATAAGCGTTTCTAATTGTGATGGAGATATTGGGCTTGTAATAGAAACTAAGCACTTTTCATCTGAAAAATGTTCAGCGTATTTTTGTAGGATAGGGTATATATCTATCGGTTTTACGCAAATGAAAATAAGCTGGGAGTGTTCGATTACCTCTTGGATTGTTTTGGCTATATGAACAGAAGGGTATTTTTCCTTTATATGATATGCTTTGGCAGGCGTCCGATTAATAATAGTAAGGCACGAAGGTTTGACAGCACGGGTTTCTAAAAATGCATCGATTAGTATATTCCCCATGTTCCCTGTCCCTATAATTCCTATGTTCAATGTTTCATCCCTCCTTCGTAACGGCTTTCTCCTAAACAATATGAATGATGTTATGAATTTATGATTAGAGGTGTAAAATGATGTGGGATTTTCCAAAGAAATGGTTGGGGTTAGTGGTTATTATTGGAACTGTAATTTTTCTTCTTTTCTGGAAAACGAACCAGCATGCAGAGCAAACAATTATGACAACAGATGTCAAAATGAAAGAGGTGGAGAAAAAAGGGAAGCCGAAAGAGTTGGGCACAAAGGAGCAGAAAAAAACCATTGTAATTGATGTAAAAGGAGCTGTTTTTAAAGAGGGTGTGTATGAAATGAAGGAAGGAGAGCGGGTGAAGGATGCGGTTGAAAAAGCAGGTGGTTTTTTACCGGATGCAGAGGTAAAGAAAGTGAATTTGGCACAAGTTATACAAGATCAAATGCTTCTTTATATTCCGAGCAAAAATGAACCAGTGCAAGAGGGAGCTGCTTCTTCAAAAAAAGAGGGGAAAGTACAAATAAATACAGCTTCTAAAGAACAACTTGAAAAAATAACAGGTATTGGTTCCCGGAAAGCGGAAAGTATTTTGAAATATCGAGAAGAACACGGACCGTTTCAGAAAATAGAAGATTTATTGGAGATTGACGGGATTGGAACGAAGTCACTTGAGAAAATAAAAGATCAAATAATTATTCCGTAAAAGATTGACGAAGTTTTTCTTTTTTCGCTACACTACAAGTAGACAAAAAAGTAGGTGAAGATATGGAACGAATTTCATGGGATCAATATTTTATGACGCAAAGCCATTTATTATCTTTGCGTAGTACATGCACAAGGCTTGCGGTAGGAGCGACAATCGTTCGTGATAAACGAATTATTGCTGGCGGATATAACGGTTCAATTAAAGGTGGTGTGCATTGTATAGACGATGGTTGCTATGTCATTGATAATCATTGTGTTCGTACAATTCATGCTGAAATGAATGCTTTATTGCAATGTGCGAAGTTTGGTGTGAAAACAGAGGAATCGGAAATATATGTTACGCATTTCCCTTGTTTGCAATGTTGCAAAGCGATTATTCAAAGTGGTATTACAGCAGTTTATTATGCACAGGATTATAAAAACCATCCGTATGCCATAGAGTTGTTTGAACAAGCAAATGTGACAGTGAAACACGTTCCGCTAGAATATGATATTGCTTCGCTAGAGGAGCAAGAGCGTCATTTGCAGTTAAAAGAACTATTCTCATCTTTCGAAAAAGATAGTTTGTCAATGGAAGAATTACAGCATGTATTCACTAAAGTAAAAATGATGCTATAAGGAGTGGATATGAGTTGCAGGGACAATGGGGCTATGTTGCAATCTCGTTTATAATGGGGATTGCAATTGCCTTTTCCTCGTCGTATTTGTTGACTGCTTGTTGTTTCGTTGGTTATGTTTTATTTTATTTGTATCGTACTTCTCATATAACCTTCACCATTTGTATGTTAGCGTGTTTTAGTGGCGCTATGTATACCGCATATGTTCAAAGTCAAAATAAGCCTCTAGGAGAGTCCTACGAAGTTACACGAGGTGTTATACAAAATACACCTTTTATTAATGGGAATCGCCTTTCTTTTCAAATTAAAGATCAAAATGAGAATATAGTGCAGTTGAACTATAAAATTCAATCTGCATCAGAAAAGGAGCAATTGCGCCAATTATTTGCAGGAATAGCATGTACATTTAAAGGGGAGAAGCAAGAACCGCAAACTGCCAGAAATTTTCATGCTTTTGATTATCGTGATTATTTATACCAGCAAAAAATACATTTTATATTCAATGTGATAGATATTTCTGAATGTCATAAAACATCGTTGTCTCTCGTGCAGTGGATTTTCTTTTTTAGGCAACAAGTAATCTCGAAAGTTACAGAAATATTTCCGGAACAGTCAGGTGCTTTTATGAACGCATTATTATTTGGAGATCGACAACAAATGTCGTTTGAAGTAGAAGAACAATATCAACAATTTGGTCTTATACATCTGTTGGCAATTTCAGGTTCGCATATCGTACTGCTGATAGTTATAATGTATTTTGTTTTACTAAGAAGTGGTGTAACGAAGGAGAGAGCAACAGTATGTCTTATAGTTTGTATTCCTCTGTATATGATTATAGCAGGTGCATCACCGTCTGTCGTAAGGGCTTCTATAACAGGAGTATTGTTACTAGTAGCTTTCATATGTTCTGTTCGCTTATCTAGCTTAGATGCATTAAGTATAACTGCTATATGTATGCTTATATACGATCCGTATCTTATTTTCAATATTGGATTCCAGTTTTCATTTGTAGGTAGCTTTGCCTTACTGTTATCTGCCCCGATATTACTAGCACGTAGTAACGGAGCAATCCGAAATGCGATTTATATTTCTGTTGTTTCACAGCTCGTTAGCACCCCGATTTTGCTATATCATTTTGGTTATTTTTCTCCTTATAGTATTTTCCTCAATCTTTTGTATGTTCCGTTTCTATCTATTCTTGTATTACCCTGTAGCATTGTTATCCTTCTATGTATGCCAATCATTCCATTTCTTGCGAAAGGAATTGCATATGTATTATCGATATGTTTAACCGTTTCTAATAATTTTTTAAGCTACTGTGAAAATTTCCCGTTTATCCGCCTTACTTTCGGCCAAACCCCCTTAATTCTTGTGATTATATATTGTTTTAGCATTATTAGCATATTGGTGTTTTGGGAAAAGAGAATATCCCAAAGGATTTTTTTCATGGTTGTAGGCGTATTTCTTTTTATTTGTACGTGTCATTATGTATCACCATATTTTCGCGAAAGTGGAAGTGTTACATTTCTTGATGTTGGACAGGGAGATGCGATATTAATTCGTCTCCCGTACGATAAAGGGGTTTATCTTATTGATACAGGTGGAGCGCTTCATATCAAGAAGGAGGCGTGGCAAGAAAAAAAGCATGAATTTTCTGTTGGACATGATATTCTTATTCCTTTTTTACAAAAGGAAGGTATTAAAACAATTGATAAATTAATTGTAACGCATGGAGATGCGGATCATATAGGTGCTGCACAGGATTTATTATCATCTATTACTATAAAAGAAGTTGTATTTGGGAGAAAGGACCAAGATGCTGTATTAGAAAAAGCGTTAAAGAAACAAGCTTTAGCAAAGAGAGTGAAGGTAAGTGTAGTAGGAGAGGGTGAGAGCTGGAGAGTAAATGAAGCAGAATTTTTTGTGTTAGCTCCAAAAGGAAAAGAAAAAGGAGAAAATGATTCTTCGGTTGTAATATGGGCGAAATTAGGAGGGTTAACATGGTTATTCACGGGTGACTTAGAAGAAGAAGGTGAACGGCTTGTAGTATCAACATATCCGGAGTTGCGGGCTGACATTTTGAAGGTTGCGCATCATGGGAGTAAAACGTCATCTACCGAACCTTTTTTGAGCCTTGTGCAGCCGAGTGTAGCGATTATTTCAGCTGGAGAGCGCAATAGGTATGGGCACCCGCATAAGGAAGTTATAGAGGGTTTTAAGAAGGATGGTATTGAAATATGGCGCACAGATAAGCAAGGTGCCATTTCTTATGTTTTTAAAGGGGGAAAAGGAACCTTTCGCAGTAAAATCACATATGATGAAACACATAATAGATAAAAAAGAAGACTGCCATTAAGCGGCAGCCTTTAAGAACCGATAAATTTAATAACAGTTGCAATGATGAAAAGTGTTGCGAAAAAACCAAATGAGACGATAAATCCTACCCCTGAATCAATAGCGTCATTGCGTTTACTTTGAACGTTTTGTTCAAAATTATTCATTTAGAATCCCTCCCCAACATTCCACTTTAGTATAAAATATTGTCAGAAAAAAATCTACAATTTATAAATGGAGAAAAAAAGAGCATATATACTCTTTTTTGTTAGCTAAGTAACAAGAGTTTTTTGTTTCCAAGCATGTTAACAGTTGGCACTTATACTTGGATTACTATTGTAAATAATAAAGGGAAGGTGATTACCGCACACCAATAAGAAATCCGGGGCTTATTGCGTGGCGTTTTATATAAATAAAGGGACGGGTTATAAAGCCTGTTCCTTTGTACTTGTAAAACAAAAGCTAGGGCATTAGTATAAATATATATTGCCAAGTTAGGGAGTAGGAAAAAGTATGAGTGATATACATAAGAAAATTAAAAAGAAACAGTTTGCTCCGTTGTATTTACTGTATGGAACGGAAGCGTATTTTATAAATGAAACGATAAAACTGATTACAACGGAAGCACTCGAAGAGGAAGATCGAGAGTTTAATGTTGTGACATATGATTTGGAAGAAGCGTATTTAGAAGACGTGGTTGAGGATGCACGTACCCTTCCATTCTTTGGAGATCGTAAAGTTATATTAATAAAATCACCATTATTTTTAACGGCACAAAAAGAAAAATTAGAACAAAATATAAAAATTTTAGAAGAATATATCGGAGAACCTTCTCCTTTTTCTATTCTTGTTTTCGTTGCGCCTTATGAAAAATTAGATGAACGAAAAAAAATTACGAAACTATTAAAGAAAACAGCGGATATAGTAGAAGCGAATGCGATGCAAGTGCAAGATGTCCAGAAGTGGGTTGTTTCTCGTGCGGAAGAGGCGCATGTATATATTGATAACACGGCTGTTAGTTTGTTATTAGAGCTTGTGGGAAGTAATGTCACAATGTTAGCGAAGGAAATGGACAAGCTAACGTTATATGTCGGTATGGGCGGGGAAATTACATCGAAACTTGTGGCGGAACTTGTACCAAAATCCGTTGAGCAAAATGTGTTTGCTTTGACAGAAAAAGTAGTAAAAAAAGATATCGCAGGTGCGATGCAAATTTTGGATGGATTATTCACACAACAGGAAGAACCAATTAAGTTACTCGCATTGTTAGTAAGTCAATTCCGTTTGCTGAATCAAGTAAAGGAGTTACAACAGCGCGGTTATGGACAAAATCAAATTGCTTCCCATATTGGTGTACATCCGTATCGTGTAAAGTTGGCGATGAATCAAACGAAATTTTTCTCTTTTGAAGAATTAAAAAGAGTTATTTTAGAATTAGCGGAAGCTGATTACAGTATGAAGACTGGAAAAATGGATAAGAAACTTGTGCTCGAGTTTTTCTTAATGCGGTTAAATCATCTGTAATGATACAAAAAAGTTCATGTACTTGTTACATGAACTTTTTTGTATATAAAAAAACGATCCGAATGGATCGTTTTTTAAACGCCTTACGCGTTTACTTGTTTCGCTAAGCGAGATTTTTGACGAGCTGCAGCGTTTTGGTGGATAAGACCTTTACGAGCTGCTTTGTCAAGTTTTTTAGAAGCAGTTTTGAAAGCTTCTTTAGCATTTTCAAGATCGTTATTAGTAACTAAAGCTTCTACAGTTTTAACAGCAGAACGCATGTCAGACTTGATAGAAGCGTTATGTGCACGACGCTCTTCGCTAAGTTTAGCGCGTTTGATAGCAGATTTGATGTTTGCCATACTTTTCACCTCCCTGGTGCAATCGAATGACTCGATTCTTACATAGAACAAGTGATATTCTATCAAACGGTGAAGAGAATTGCAATAGTATATCAATGAAATTTCACGTAAAGGAAAGAATGACCTTATATAACTTTGGGAAATCTAACGATATTTACTATGAATTACGGAGGAGATACGATGAAAGAACCATTAGATTTAAGTAAATATAATGTTAGAACTGACCTTGCTGTAGAGGCACACCAAATGCTGCAAGAGCGCCAAGAAGAACAAAAAGGGATACAAGGAGTTATTGTAAAAGAGAGGGAAGAAGAGGGAGTTACAATTACAAAAGTAACTATTGATGAAATTGCATCTGAATCGATGGGGAAAAAACCTGGAAATTATTTAACTCTTGAAGTGCAAGGTATACGTCAACAAGATACAGAACTTCAACAAAAAGTAGAGCGTATTTTTGCGAAGGAATTTTCTTATTTCCTAGAGGATGTTGGAGTTTCAAAAGAAGCAAGTTGTTTAATTGTTGGTCTTGGGAATTGGAATGTAACGCCAGATGCGCTCGGACCGATAGTTGTAGAAAACGTACTGGTAACGAGACATTTATTTCAATTACAGCCTGAAAGTGTAGAAGAAGGATTTAGACCTGTTAGTGCAATCCGTCCAGGAGTAATGGGAATTACAGGAATTGAAACGAGCGATGTGATTTATGGAATCATTGAGAAAACAAAGCCAGACTTTGTAATTGCAATTGATGCATTAGCTGCCCGTTCTATTGAACGAGTAAATAGCACGATACAAATTTCTGATACGGGGATTCATCCTGGATCAGGTGTTGGGAATAAACGTAAGGAACTAAGTAAAGAAACATTAGGAATTCCTGTTATTGCGATTGGTGTTCCAACTGTAGTAGACGCAGTTTCTATTACGAGTGATACAATCGATTTTATTTTGAAGCACTTTGGAAGAGAGATGAAAGAGGGACATAAGCCGTCACGATCTTTATTACCAGCGGGATTTTCATTTGGAGAAAAGAAAAAGTTAACAGAAGAAGATATGCCGGATGAAAAGAGCCGAAATATGTTTTTAGGTGCTGTCGGTACGTTGGAGGATGAAGAGAAGCGGAAATTAATTTATGAAGTGTTATCTCCTCTTGGTCATAATTTAATGGTGACCCCAAAAGAAGTAGATGCTTTTATAGAGGATATGGCAAATGTAATAGCAAGTGGTTTAAATGCAGCGCTGCATCATCAAATTGATCAGGATAATACAGGGGCATATACACATTGATGGGAAGAGATGACAATAGTTGGAGTCGATTTGCGCTCTTGTGTATGTGTGGTACAGTCGTATGCTTACTTATGATGATAGCTGGAGTAGGGCTCGCTAATCATGGCTTGAAAAGCATGAAGGGCTATCGTCAGCTGTCATATGAACAAATTGCTCATATGACAGGAACAGAAGGTGCAGGAGCTGAATCGGAAATTTTGAGCGAGGCATTTTCAGCTGCTGAAAAACAAAAACAGTTAGAAAATTTAAGGAGTTTCAATGTCGTAGAAGGTATTGGTATGGCGATAGCAAGTGTTGCTTATGAAATAATAAAGTTTGGAACGGATATAGTTGTTGGGAAAGTCAAAGAGATTTTTAGCTAAGAGTAGCGAGAAGCACGGTTGTCTTATCGTTTTGTACGACAGCCGTTTTTTTATTTGAAAAAGGTTTGTCTCTTATGGTTTGTTCGCATAAGATATAGATAGAATGATTTGTCTTGTAAGCAGCACGAGTTTTCATTGAATCTTTGCTGCTCTATTGATATAATCAGTGCTAGTGTATATTGGCGAGACTATTAGGAGTTGAGAACATAGATGAATAAAGAAGAAAGAGCAAAAAGACAGTCCAAAATTCGTAACTTCTCCATCATTGCTCACATTGACCACGGGAAATCAACGTTGGCAGACCGTATTTTGGAGAAAACAAACGCGTTAACACAGCGCGAAATGAAGGCGCAATTACTTGACTCTATGGAGTTAGAGCGTGAGCGCGGTATTACAATTAAATTAAATGCAGTACAATTAACGTATAAAGCGAAAGACGGTGAAGAGTATATTCTTCACTTGATCGATACACCAGGACATGTCGACTTTACGTACGAAGTATCTCGTAGTTTAGCGGCTTGTGAAGGTGCAATTCTTGTTGTGGATGCAGCGCAAGGGATTGAGGCACAAACATTAGCGAATGTATATTTAGCTCTTGATAATAATTTAGAAATTTTACCAGTTATTAATAAAATCGACTTACCAAGTGCGGACCCAGAACGCGTACGTCAAGAGGTAGAAGATGTAATTGGTTTAGATGCATCGGAAGCTGTACTTGCTTCGGCGAAAGCTGGCATTGGTATTGAGGACATTTTAGAACAAATAGTTGAAAAAGTACCAGCTCCAACAGGTGATTCAGAAGAGCCGTTACAATGTATGATTTTCGACTCTTTATATGATCCGTATCGTGGTGTAATTGCATATATCCGTGTTGTAAATGGAACGGTAAAAGTTGGCGATAAAGTACGTATGATGGCAACTGGAAAAGAATTTGAAGTAACAGAAGTAGGTGTGTTTACACCGAAAACAACGCAACGTGACGAGTTAACAGTAGGTGATGTAGGTTTCTTAGCAGCGTCTATTAAAAATGTTGGTGATACACGCGTTGGTGATACGATTACACATGCGAAACGTCCAGCTGCAGAGGCGTTAGCAGGATATCGTAAGTTAAACCCAATGGTATTCTGTGGTTTATATCCGATTGATTCTGCTCGTTATAACGACTTACGTGATGCATTAGAAAAACTAGAATTGAATGATTCTGCTCTTGAATTTGAGCCTGAAACATCTCAAGCGCTAGGGTTTGGTTTCCGTTGTGGTTTCTTAGGACTTCTTCACATGGAAATTATTCAAGAACGTATTGAACGTGAATTTAAGATTGACTTAATTACAACAGCGCCAAGCGTTATTTATAAAGTTTATTTAACAAACGGTGAAGATGTTATTGTTGATAATCCATCTAATATGCCAGATCCACAGTCTATCGATCGTGTAGAAGAGCCGTTTGTGAAAGCAGCAATTATGGTTCCGAATGACTATGTTGGAGCTGTAATGGAAATTTGCCAAGGTAAACGTGGAACGTTTATTGATATGCAATATTTAGATGAAACACGTGTTACATTGACATATGACATCCCGTTATCAGAAATCGTATATGATTTCTTCGATCAATTGAAATCAAATACGAAAGGATATGCATCATTTGACTACGAGTTAATTGGTTATAAACCATCTAAACTTGTGAAAATGGATATTCTTTTAAATAATGAACAAGTGGATGCTTTATCATTTATTGTGCACCGTGATTCAGCGTATGACCGTGGTAAAGTAATCGTAGAGAAATTAAAAGAATTGATTCCAAGACAACAGTTCGAAGTGCCAATTCAGGCTACTATCGGAAACAAGGTTGTAGCGCGTTCTACAATTAAGGCGATGCGTAAAAACGTACTTGCAAAATGTTACGGTGGTGACATTTCTCGTAAGCGTAAACTTCTTGATAAGCAAAAAGAAGGTAAAAAACGTATGAAGTCTGTTGGTTCTGTAGAAGTACCACAAGAGGCATTCATGGCTGTACTGAAAATGGATGACAACTAATAATTAAAATAAAAAAGGAGTCGTTTATGCGGCTTCTTTTTTTCTGTATAATTACTTTTTAGACATCTTAGCCTCTCTCATTTACAATGATGAGAGAGCTTTTTAGTGATTGATCTAGAGTTAGGAGACTATTAATGTCCGAAAATATTCGTAAAGATATTCAAGATAAAATAGAAAAAGGGAATTTTAATTGTGAAAAGGAATTGACGCTTTCTATTATTAGTGGGAAGTGGAAAGTTGTGATATTGTGGCACTTAGGTGTGGAAGGTCCGCATCGTTTTAGTGAATTGCAACGACTGTTCCCGAGTATTTCTCATAAAGTGTTGTCGAATCAATTAAAAGAATTAACAGAGGACGGGATTGTTAATCGAACAGTATATCCGGAAATTCCTCCTCGTGTTGAGTATTATATGACGGAGCTAGGCATGTCGCTTTTACCGATTGTTGAAATGATGTATGATTGGGGAAAAATGCGAATGGAACAAATCCGTAATACGTTAGAGAAGTAGAGAATCCTCCGGAGTGCGGAGGTTTTCTTTTTAGAAAGGTAGGAGTTATATTTGGTACAAGCTGCATATATTCATATTCCATTTTGTCAGCATATTTGTCACTATTGTGATTTTAATAAAGTGTTTATTGAACGCCAACCGGTAGATCAATATTTAGAGTATTTAGAGAAAGAAATAATAAACACGGTTCAAAAAGTACCGTTTGATAGTATGAAAACGATTTTTGTTGGTGGAGGAACGCCGACAGCATTAAATATGGAACAGACAAAAAAACTACTCGATATCATTAACCGCCGTTTGCGTCCGTTTGCGCCGAATTGTGAATTAACGTTTGAAGCGAATCCAGGCGACTTACCGAAAGAGAAGTTAAACTTATTGTTAGAAGGTGGAGTAAACCGGATTAGTTTTGGTGTACAAACGTTTCGTGATGAATTGCTTGAGAAGATTGGGCGTAAGCATACGAGGGAAGATGCCTTTTTAGCAATTAGAGAAGCGCAGGAAGTGGGCTTTAAAAATATAAATATAGATATTATCTATGCTTTGCCGGGACAGACGATAGAAGATGTAAAAGAAACATTAGATATTGCCTTCACGCTTGGGGTACAACATTTCTCAGCATATTCATTAATTGTGGAACCGAAGACTGTATTTTATAACTTAATGAATAAAGGGAAGTTGAGACTTCCGGGTGAAGACCATGAAGCGAAAATGTATGAAATGGTAATGGATGAAATGGAGAAACATGGTTATAGTCAGTATGAAATTAGCAACTTCTCAAAAGGTGATAATGAAAGTAGACATAACCTCACATACTGGAATAATGAAGAGTATTATGGATTTGGAGCTGGCGCGCATAGTTATGTAAATGGGGAACGTATTCAAAATGTAGGGCCGCTCAAGCAATATTTCACGAAAATTGATGAAACAGGCTTTCCTTATTTAGATGTTCATGAAGTGACTGAGAAAGAAAAAATGGAAGAAGAGTTGTTTTTAGGACTTCGAAAAACAAAAGGTGTTTCCAAGGTAGAGTTCCAAAAGAAATTCAATATGGAGATGGATCAAGTTTTCGCGAAGCAGTTACAAAGCAATCAAGAACAAGGATTGCTTGAAGAGAGAGATGGATATGTGCGTTTAACGCGAAAAGGAAAATTATTGGGGAATGAAGTGTTCCAGTCATTTTTGATTGACTAATTAAATGTTCCATAAACGTGAAAAAGTTTCATTATTTCGTGACGTTTCCGTTGACAATTGAATGTCAATTTTGGTAAGTTATTAATAGATTTAGCACTCGAAGACAAAGAGTGCTAACAGAGGTGATGATGAGATGCTTACGGAACGTCAGCTCTTAATTTTACAAACAATTATTGATGACTTTATTGGATCAGCACAGCCCGTTGGGTCTAGAACTTTGGCTAAAAAAGAGGAAATTACATTTAGTTCAGCTACTATTCGAAATGAAATGGCGGACTTAGAAGAATTAGGTTTTATTGAAAAAACGCACAGTTCTTCTGGACGTGTTCCTTCTGAGAAAGGATACCGATTTTATGTAGACCATCTTTTAGCCCCGCAAAACTTACCGAACGCTGAGATTGTACAAATTAAAGATTTGTTTGCTGAAAGAATTTTTGAAGCAGAAAAGGTTGCACAGCAATCTGCTCAAATTTTATCAGAGCTTACGAACTATACGGCCATTGTTCTTGGGCCTAAGTTAAGCACAAATAAACTTAAAAACGTACAAATTGTACCGCTTGATCGTCAAACAGCAGTCGCTATTATTGTAACGGATACAGGGCATGTACAAAGTAAAACGATTACCGTTCCGGAATCTGTTGATTTATCAGATTTAGAAAAAATGGTTAATATTTTAAATGAAAAGCTATCGGGTGTACCTATGTCGGAACTTCATAATAAGATCTTTAAAGAGATTGTTACGGTCTTGCGTGGGTATGTTCATAATTACGATAGTGCAATAAAAATGTTAGATGGTACATTTCAAGTTCCTTTATCGGAAAAGATATACTTTGGAGGAAAAGCAAATATGCTTTCGCAACCAGAGTTCCATGACATTCAAAAAGTAAGGTCCTTGCTGACGATGATTGATAACGAAGCTGAGTTTTATGATATTTTGCGTCATAAACAAGTTGGTATTCAAGTGAAAATTGGTAGGGAAAATTCTTCAATAGCTATGGAAGATTGTAGTTTGATTTCTGCAACATATTCGATTGGAGAAGAGCAACTAGGAACAATTGCGATTTTAGGTCCGACGAGAATGCAATACTCTCGTGTAATTAGTTTGTTGCAGTTATTTACAAGACAATTTACAGACGGACTTAAAAAGTAAATGAGAGTAATACATTCGCTCAAGTGATGAGATTCTCATTGCTGTGTGTAATATATAATGCTTAGGTAATCATGCTATACATGATACCTAATACCTTTTAAGGAGGTGAAAATTGTGGAAGAGCGTAACGAACAAGTGGTAGAAGAAGTGAAAGAAGCGCAAGTTGAAGAAGCTGTCACGCCAGAAAACAGTGAAAAAGCTGTAGAAGAAAAAAGTGAGGCTGCTCTTTTACAAGAAAAAGTAGATGAGTTACAAGCGAAACTAACGGAAACGGAAGGTCGCACATTACGTCTACAAGCTGATTTTGAAAATCATAAGCGCCGTGTCCAAATGGATAAACAGGCTGCTGAAAAATATAGAGCACAAAGTTTAGTTTCAGATATTTTGCCAGCTCTTGATAATTTTGAAAGAGCGATGCAAGTGGAAACAACTGATGAGCAAACGAAATCCTTGTTACAAGGTATGGAAATGGTGCATCGTCAATTGCTAGAAGCGTTGACTAAAGAAGGTGTTGAAGTGATTGAATCTGTTGGTAAACAGTTTGATCCTAATGAGCACCAAGCTATTATGCAAGTGGAAGACAGTGAATTTGAATCAAACGCGGTTGTGGAGGAATTCCAAAAAGGTTATAAACTAAAAGACCGTGTGATTCGCCCATCAATGGTAAAAGTAAATCAATAATTTACATAAAAATAGGAGGAATCGCCATGAGTAAAATTATCGGTATTGACTTAGGTACAACAAACTCTTGTGTAGCTGTTATGGAAGGTGGAGAACCAAAGGTTATCCCAAATCCAGAAGGAAACCGTACAACACCTTCTGTTGTAGCTTTCAAAAATGAAGAGCGTCAAGTTGGGGAAGTTGCAAAGCGTCAAGCAATTACAAACCCAAATACAATCATGTCTGTTAAACGTCACATGGGTACAGACTACAAAGTAGAAGTTGAAGGTAAAGATTATACACCTCAAGAAATTTCTGCAATCATTTTACAAAACCTAAAAGCTTCTGCTGAAGCATACTTAGGTGAAACAGTAACGAAAGCTGTTATTACAGTACCTGCATACTTCAACGATGCAGAGCGCCAAGCAACGAAAGATGCTGGTCGTATCGCTGGTTTAGAAGTTGAGCGTATTATTAACGAACCAACAGCAGCAGCACTTGCTTACGGTCTAGAAAAACAAGATGAAGAGCAAAAAATCTTAGTATATGATTTAGGTGGCGGTACATTTGACGTATCTATCCTTGAGTTAGCAGACGGAACATTCGAAGTTATTTCAACTGCTGGTGATAACCGTCTTGGTGGAGATGACTTTGACCAAGTTGTTATTGATCACTTAGTAGCTGAGTTCAAAAAAGAAAACAACATTGACTTAAGCCAAGATAAAATGGCACTTCAACGTTTGAAAGATGCAGCTGAAAAAGCGAAAAAAGATCTTTCAGGTGTAACACAAACACAAATTTCATTACCATTCATTAGTGCTGGAGCTGCTGGTCCATTACACTTAGAATTAACATTAACAAGAGCGAAATTCGAAGAGCTTTCAGCAGGTCTTGTTGAAAGAACGTTAGAGCCAACTCGTCGTGCATTAAAAGACGCTGGTTTTGCTCCAAGCGAATTAGATAAAGTTATCCTTGTTGGTGGATCTACTCGTATCCCAGCTGTACAAGAAGCAATTAAACGTGAAACTGGTAAAGAACCATATAAAGGTGTAAACCCTGATGAAGTTGTAGCATTAGGTGCTGCAGTTCAAGGTGGCGTACTTACTGGTGATGTAGAAGGCGTACTATTATTAGACGTAACTCCACTTTCTTTAGGTATTGAAACTATGGGTGGCGTGTTCACGAAATTAATCGAGCGTAACACTACAATTCCAACAAGTAAGTCACAAGTATTCTCAACAGCTGCTGATAACCAACCAGCAGTAGACATTCACGTATTACAAGGTGAGCGTCCAATGTCAGCTGACAACAAAACATTAGGTCGTTTCCAATTAACAGACCTTCCACCCGCACCACGTGGTATTCCACAAATCGAAGTAACATTCGATATTGATGCGAACGGTATCGTTAACGTACGTGCAAAAGACTTAGGAACAAGCAAAGAGCAAGCTATTACAATCCAATCTTCTTCAGGTCTTTCTGATGAAGAAGTAGATCGTATGGTACAAGAAGCGGAAGCAAATGCTGACGCTGACCAAAAACGTAAGGAAGAAGTTGAACTTCGTAACGAAGCTGACCAACTTGTATTCCAAACGGATAAAGTTGTAAAAGATTTAGAAGGTAAAGTGGATGCGGCTGAAGTTGCAAAAGCAACAGAAGCGAAAGAAGCATTACAAGCTGCGATTGAGAAGAACGAGCTTGAGGAAATCCGTGCGAAAAAAGACGCTTTACAAGAAATCGTACAACAATTAACTGTTAAATTATACGAGCAAGCTCAAGCTGCTGCAGGGCAAGCGGAAGGTGCACAAGGAGCACAAGATGCTGGCGCGAAGAAAGACAATGTAGTAGACGCTGAGTTTGAAGAAGTAAAAGAAGATAAGTAATATAAATAAGTAAGATGACAAAAAGTCAAAGTCAAGCGTGCCTTGGCTTTGGCTTTTTTCATGAATGAGAAGAAATGTGTGAGGATCTTAAGTTTTTTATTTTGCATACTGTAAGTGAGGAAACTTTGTTGCAAAGCACTTTCTTTCGGTGTTAAAATTACGTTTATGTGAAAGATTCGGGGGTTGCAAATTTATGAGTAAACGAGATTATTATGAAGTCCTTGGCCTTAGCAAAGGTGCTTCTAAAGATGAAATAAAAAAAGCGTATCGTCGTTTGGCTAAAAAATACCATCCAGACGTAAGTAAAGAAGAAAATGCAATTGAAAAGTTTAAAGAAGTACAAGAAGCATACGAAGTATTAAGCGATGATCAAAAGCGTGCGCAGTACGATCAATTTGGTCATGCTGGTGCAAATCAAGGGTTTGGCGGCGCAGGAGACTTCGGTGGTGGCTTCGGCTTTGAAGATATCTTTAGTTCATTCTTTGGCGGCGGTGGCAGACGTCGTGATCCGAATGCTCCGCGCCAAGGTGCTGACTTGCAATACCAAGTTACTTTAGAGTTTGAAGAAGCTATTTTTGGTAAAGAGTTAAATGTTGAGATTCCAGTAGAAGATCCATGTGATACTTGTAAAGGTAGCGGAGCAAAACCAGGAACTTCAAAAGAAACATGTAAACATTGTTCAGGATCAGGGCAAGTAAGTGTAGAACAAAATACACCATTTGGTCGTATTGTTAACCGTCAAGCTTGTGGTCATTGTTCAGGAACTGGTCAAATGATTAAAGAGAAATGTACGACATGTCACGGTTCTGGTAAAGTTCGTAAACGTAAAAAGATTAATGTTAAAATTCCAGCGGGTATCGATAATGGTCAACAAATTCGTGTATCTGGAAAAGGTGAAGCAGGCGTAAATGGTGGACCGGCAGGAGATTTATATGTTGTTGTTCATGTAAGAAACCATGAATTCTTTGAGCGCGAAGGAGATCACATTATTTGCGAAATGCCATTAACATTTGCGCAAATGGCACTTGGTGCGGAAGTAGAAGTTCCTACTGTTCATGGCAAAGTGAAGCTAAAAATTCCAGCAGGAACACAAACAGGAACAGAATTCCGCTTAAAAGGAAAAGGTGCTCCGAACGTACGTGGATATGGTCAAGGAGATCAATACGTAGTCGTTCGTGTTGTTGTGCCGACGAAATTAACTTCACACCAAAAAGATTTATTGCGTGAATTTGCAGGGCAAGAAGAGCAAGATGATAGTTTGTTTGGAAAGCTTAAACGTGCTTTCAAAGGGGAATAATGGAAATAAAAAATGGAGTTGGTAAATTGTGAAATGGTCAGAAATTAGTATTCATACAACAGAAGAAGCAGTAGAAGCTGTCTCTCATATTTTACATGAAGCTGGTGCTAGTGGAGTTGCGATTGAGGACCCAGCGGAATTGACGAAAGAGCGCGAGCAACAATATGGTGAAATTTATGCATTGAATCCAGATGAATACCCGGCAGAGGGTGTATTAATTAAAGCGTATTTCCCGCAAACGGATTCTTTACAGGAAACAATTGCAGGTGTAAAATCATCTATTGATGTGCTTCCATCTTATGACATCGAAATCGGTACTGGAAATATTACCATTAACGAAGTCGATGAAGAAGATTGGGCTACTGCTTGGAAAAAATATTACCATCCAGTACAAATTTCTGATACATTCACAATCGTACCGACGTGGGAAGAATATACACCATCTTCTCCAGATGAAAAAATCATTGAATTAGATCCGGGTATGGCATTTGGGACAGGAACTCACCCAACAACAACGATGTGTATTCGTGCATTAGAAAAAACAGTTCAGCAAGGTGATACTGTTATTGATGTAGGAACAGGTTCTGGTGTACTTAGTATTGCAGCGGCAAAATTAGGTGCGTCTTCAGTTCAAGCATATGATTTAGATCCAGTTGCAGTTGAAAGTGCAGAAATGAATGTACGTTTAAATAAAACTGATAACATCGTCAATGTTGGACAAAATAGCCTTTTAGAAGGTATCGAAGGTCCTGTTGATTTAATTGTAGCTAATTTATTAGCAGAAATTATTCTTTTATTCCCTGAAGACGCAGCAAGAGTTGTGAAGTCAGGCGGATTATTTATTACATCGGGCATTATTGCCGCGAAAGAAAAAGTGATTTCTGAGGCGTTAGAAACAGCTGGATTTACAATTGAAGAAGTGTTACGAATTGAAGACTGGGTGGCAATTATTGCACGAAATGCGTAATATAGATTTTAGTCTATAATGAAAAAGGGGAGTCTCTCACTATAAGGTGAGGGGCTTGCCGTTTGTTATATGAAAAAATGATAACGTTTCGTTCTTTTCGTAAGTTTTGACTTACGAAAGGAACGAAACTCTACTAAGGTGATTATATGCAACGTTATTTTGTAGAAGAGAAATATGTAAATGAGACAAATATTCGCATTGTAGGTGACGATGTACATCATATCGTGAGAGTGATGCGTATGTCAGCTGGTGATCACATTTATTGCTGTATAAACGGAAAAACAGCAGTATGTTCAATTGATGAAATTACCAGTGAATTTGTTAATACAGCTATTGTAGAATGGGTAGAGGCGTCAAGTGAACTTCCTGTTTTCGTGACGATTGCAAGTGGACTGCCAAAAGGAGACAAGCTAGAGTTGATTTTTCAAAAAGGAACTGAGCTTGGGGCAGCCGCATTTTTACCATTCCAAGCATCCCGCTCGATTGTAAAATGGGATGCAAAAAAAGCTGATAAAAAAGTTGAGCGTTTGAAAAAAATTGTGAAAGAAGCTGCGGAACAATCGCATAGAAGCGAAATTCCAGAAGTGCATACTCCGGCATCGTTTAAGCAATTGCTTTCAATGAGTAATGAATATGATGTATGTCTTGTTGCGTACGAAGAGGAAGCAAAACAAGGTGAGAAATCTAATTTTGCAAAAGCTTTAGCGACAATGACACCAGGTCAAAAGCTATTAATTGTTTTTGGCCCAGAAGGCGGTTTAGCAGAGGAAGAGATTGCTGCGCTTTGTGAACATAAATTTGTACCATGTAGTTTAGGACCAAGAATTTTAAGAACAGAAACGGCTCCGCTTTATGCGTTAAGTGCCGCTTCTTATCATTTTGAATTGATGGGGTGATAATCAATGGCAACTGTTGCGTTCCACACGTTAGGTTGTAAAGTAAACCACTATGAAACAGAAGCGATTTGGCAATTGTTTAAACAAGGTGGTTATGAAAGAACTGAATATGAAAAGAAATCTGATGTATATGTTATTAACACATGTACAGTAACGAATACAGGAGATAAAAAAAGCCGTCAAGTCATTAGACGTGCTGTGCGTCAAAATCCAGATGCGGTTATTTGTGTAACTGGATGTTATGCGCAAACATCTCCAGCTGAAATTATGGCGATCCCCGGTGTAGATATTGTTGTTGGTACACAGGATCGTGAAAAGATGTTAGGATACATCGAAGAATTCCGTAAAGAGCGTCAACCAATTAATGCTGTCCGAAACATTATGAAAACGCGTGTATACGAAGAACTTGATGTACCTTATTTCACGGATCGTACACGTGCATCTTTAAAAATACAAGAGGGTTGCAATAACTTCTGTACATTCTGTATTATTCCTTGGGCACGTGGTTTAATGCGTTCTCGTGATGGGAAAGAAGTTATTAAACAAGCGCAGCAATTAGTAGATGCAGGCTATAAAGAAATCGTATTAACAGGTATTCATACAGGTGGATACGGTGAAGATATTAAAGATTATAACTTAGCTGGATTACTTCGTGATATGGAAGCGGAAGTAGGCGGATTAAAACGTCTTCGTATTTCTTCTATTGAAGCGAGTCAAATTTCAGATGAAGTAATTGAAGTGTTAGATAAATCTGAAGTAGTTGTACGCCACTTGCATATTCCATTGCAGTCAGGATCTAATACTGTACTAAAACGTATGCGCCGTAAGTATACGATGGAATTTTTCCAAGAGCGTTTAGATCGTTTGAAAGAAGCGTTACCAGGTCTTGCGATTACATCAGACGTAATTGTTGGATTCCCAGGTGAAACAGAAGAAGAATTTATGGAAACATACAATTTCATTAAAGAGAATCGTTTCTCTGAATTACACGTGTTCCCTTATTCAAAACGTACAGGTACACCAGCGGCGCGTATGGAAGATCAAGTTCCTGAAGATGTGAAGAATGATCGTGTTCATCGTCTAATTGAGTTGTCTAACCAATTGGCGAAAGAGTATGCTTCTGCGTTCGAAGGTGAAGTGCTTGAAATTATTCCGGAAGAGCAATTTAAAGAGG
The DNA here is from genome assembly GCF_016483685.1 of Bacillus cereus group sp. N8. Taxonomy (NCBI): domain Bacteria; kingdom Bacillati; phylum Bacillota; class Bacilli; order Caryophanales; family Bacillaceae; genus Bacillus; species Bacillus cereus group sp. N8. The sequence continues at coordinate 206,026 of NZ_JAEHBK010000001.1, forward strand.
GTGACCGTGAAGGGTTATATGTAGGTTATACAGATAACTACTTAAAAATTGTATTTGAAGGATCTGAAGAATTAATCGGTAAGTTAGTAAAAGTGAAAATTACAAAAGCTGGCTATCCATATAACGAAGCGCAGTTTGTTCGTGTTCTTGAAGATGATATAAAAAAAGAGTCAGCAAGCGCATAATAAAGTGAAACTATAATTAGTGGGAGTTTTACTACCCACAAATAGCGGGATAAAAAGCATGCAACCGGAAATGGTTTGCATGCTTTTTTCTTTCGTGGAGAATTTAAGTATTGAAATGGATGTAATGGAGTACCCGTTAAATAAGTGGTTATTTAGCAAATTTTGTATGGGAAAGTTTTCGTGATAAAAATATATTTGTTTTGAGGTGGGAGCGATAACGGCTGTTTACATAGATTTTTGGAAAAGGAAGAGCATCTATTCTTCTTTTATTCTGCCAAATAGTTGACCTGAAGTGATAAAATGTATTATAATCGTAAAAGACATGCTGAAGAAGTGTTTCTTTTTGCATGCTGAAGTTAGTATGTAAGTGTGATGTTTCGGAGGGAGGGAAAGAGAATGTCAAAAACAGTCGTTCGTAAAAACGAGTCTTTGGAGGATGCACTTCGCCGTTTTAAAAGATCGGTTTCTAAAACTGGTACACTTGCTGAAGCAAGAAAGCGCGAGTTTTATGAAAAGCCAAGTGTAAAACGTAAGAAGAAATCTGAAGCGGCAAGAAAGCGTAAGTTCTAAGAGAGGGTGTAAGTGATGAGTCTTCTCGGTCGTTTAAACGATGATATGAAACAAGCGATGAAGAATAAACAAAAAGAAAAATTAACCGTTATTCGTATGGTTAAGGCTGCTTTACAAAATGAAGGTATTAAACTGCAACATACTCTTACTGAAGAAGAGGAATTAACAGTTTTAGCTCGTGAAGTAAAACAGTATAAGGACTCCCTCCTTGAATTTAAAAAAGCTGGTCGTGAAGACCTTGTTGATAAACTGCAAAGTGAAATTCAGATTTTAAGCGCATATTTGCCGGAGCAATTAACAGAAGAAGAACTAGCGGATATAATTAAGCAAGTTATTTCTGAAGTTGGTGCTACATCTAAAGCGGATATGGGTAAGGTGATGACTGCTGTTATGCCGAAAGTAAAAGGTAAAACAGACGGATCACTTGTGAATAAGCTGGTTATCCAGCTATTAGCATAAAAAAGCGTCTCATTTCGTATGAGACGTTTTTTTATGCTTTTTTCAGTTTGGACGTGATATTACAAGCTCTTTTTTCATACATATGGGATGAGAGGGGGTCTTTTGAGATGAAAAAATTAGAACAAATGAAGAATTGGTTAACGAAGCAAATAGACCTGCCAGTGGATGTGCTAATGGATCTACCTCGGATTACGCTTGTTGGGCAAGTGCATATCTATATAGAAAATCATCGAGGCTTATTAGTATTTTCAGATAAAGAAGTAAGGTTGTTATTAAAACAAGGTCAACTATTAATTAAGGGGCAATCCTTTGTTATTAAAACAATCCTCCCGGAAGAACTTTTGCTTGAAGGGATTATCGAACAAGTGATGTTTTTAGAAAATGAAAAGAAAGAGGAGTGAGGGAAACTTCCGTTTGTGAAGTTTTTCTTCTTTATTTTAGTGATCTGACCTTAATATTCACTTTATCCCTCATTCACTGCCCGTAAAAGCTCGATGGGTGTGCGTTAATAATCAGTGGGTATGGACAAAACCTCCACCTATTAAACTTTCATCTTATGCATATGCCCGATTAGTGAGGAGAAAAACCTCACCGATTAAAGTTTCGATTAGTACGAGCTATTTGATGCTTAAAGTGAAAAGTGTTGTATCTACTTTTAGAAAGGTAGTGAAGGTAGTCGATGAAAAATAAATGGTTTATAAAATGGCTTGGGTATGTAAAAGTGCGAATTGAAGGTAGAGGAGCAGAACGCTTCGTTAACGAATGTGTACGTAGGAAATTATTAGTTTGGGATGTAAAGAAAATAGCGGATGAAACGTTAGTTTTTTGCATGTTATTACGAGATGTGAAAAAGGTAAAACCAATTTATAGAAAGAATGAATGTAAATTATATTTTATTGGACGTTACGGTTTTCCATTTTGGAATAAGCGTTTAATTAAGAATAGTGGATTTTTAATTGGGTTTTTAATATTTTTTTTCGGAATGATTGCATTATCAAATATGGTTTGGAAAATTGAAATTACAGGAGCGAAACCTGAAACGGAATATATATTGATGAAAGAATTGGACAAAATGGGTATTAAAAAGGGGAAATTACAGTTTCAAATGCCTAGTGTAGAAGATGTTCAGCGGCATTTAACGGACAATATTAATGCAATTACTTGGGCAGGATTGGAAATAAGAGGAACAACATATCATTTTAAAATTGTTGAAAAAAACGAGCCGAAAAAAGAAAAGGAACAAAGGCCGCAAAATTTAGTTGCGAAAAAAGAAGCAACTATTACGAAAACGTTTGTGGAGGTAGGAAAACCGGTCGTTATGAAAAATGACCATGTAGAAAAGGGACAGCTTCTCGTATCAGGGATGTATGGTAATGAGGAGAATCCGACAGTTGTTTCGGCTAAAGGTATTGTATACGGGGAAACTTGGTACAAATCTGAGGTTGATGTTCCGTTAAAGACACAATTTCAAGTGTATACTGGTAATTCTTATAATGAATATTTTCTGAAATTTGGTAGTGTTAAAATAAAAATATGGGGATTTCAACATGATAAGTATAAGCACTCTCGTACTGAAAGTGTAAAACATGATGTGAAATTATTTGGCTTCACATTACCGATTGCATACAAAAAAGGTATTGTACGAGAAGAAGAAGAAGCAAACCGAGAATATACTGAAAAACAAGCAATGAAAGTAGCAAAAGAGATGGCTGAAAAAGAACTAAAGAAAAAATTGGATGAACATGCTATGATTGTAAGTGATAAGGTTTTGAGTAAAGAGATTGAGGCGGATCACTTAAAGGTCACGTTACATTACACAGTGATTGAAAATATTGCAGAGCCGCAACCAATATCTGAATCCGATATTCAAGGAGACTGAGTGATGGCAGAACAATTAGTAGAAATGAACCAACAATTGGAAAGTCCTAACGAGGCAATCGCTCTATTTGGGGTAAATGATGCTCATTTAAAAGTAATTGAACGAGAACTTAGTGTATCGATTATAACTAGAGGAGAGTCTGTTCGTGTATCTGGGGCAGATGAAGCTGTAGTGCTCGTAGAAAAAATCTTACAACAGCTACTTGTTGTTATCCGTAAAGGTGTATCAATTTCGGAAAGAGATGTTACGTATGCAATTCAGCTTGGGAAACAAGGGAAAATTGCTCAATTCGAAGAGTTATATGAAGAGGAAATTTTTAAAACAGCAAAAGGTAAATCCATTCGTGTGAAAACGATGGGACAAAGAAGATATATTCATGCAATGAAAAAGAATGATGTTGTATTTGGGATAGGACCTGCTGGGACAGGGAAGACATACTTAGCTGTAGTAATGGCTGTGAGAGCTTTAAAGCAAGGGTATGTAAAGAAAATTATTCTAACAAGACCTGCTGTAGAGGCTGGAGAGAGTTTAGGCTTTTTACCAGGTGATTTGAAAGAAAAAGTAGATCCGTATTTACGCCCATTGTATGATGCGTTGCACGATATTCTTGGGCAAGAATACACACAGCGTATGATGGAACGTGGTGTAATTGAAATTGCACCTCTTGCTTATATGAGAGGACGTACTCTTGATGATTCATTTGTTATATTAGATGAGGCGCAGAATACAACTGGTGCTCAAATAAAAATGTTTTTAACACGATTAGGTTTTAGTTCTAAAATGGTTATTACGGGAGACCCCTCACAGGTAGATTTGCCAAAAGGGGTAAAATCAGGTCTTTCTATTGCTGCTAATATTTTATCTGGTGTATCAGGTCTTTCGTTCATAACACTGGAACAAACAGACGTTGTGAGACACCCATTAGTGCAACGTATTATTGAGGCATATGATAAAATGGAATGATCCTATTTGTCAGGGTCATTTCTTTTTGTATGATAAGGTTGGCGAATGGCATATTTTTTACTATCATTAAAGACGAGGGAAATGAACTATAGGTGATAGTGGATAAAAATGTTGTCCAAAAATTATCGTTGCCTAGAAGAAATGAAAGCTATAAATAGTTTCACTTTATTTCTGGAGAGGAGAAGGTATTGAAATCATGTCAAGATCTCAAGAAATTTTTAAGTGGTTTCGTAATATACAACATTCGAAAAAACTAAGTTGGGTTTCTTACGTATTATTAGGAGCAGTACTGTTTTTTGCGCTTATGAATAATGTAAAGCCAGAGCAATTAGATGTTAAAGAGCTCGAAATTGCTAAAAAAACAATTCACTCTCCTATTAAAATTGAAGATAAAGCCGCAACGGCGAAAAAGAAAAACGAAGCCGCTCAAAAGGTTGAGGATAAATATACATATAAAAGCGAATATAAGCAAAATAAAGTGGATATTGTAACTTCCGTCTTTGATGCGGTAAGTGAAGTAGAGGCAGAGGCTAAATCAACTGGCCCAGACGAGTATAAAAAAATTTCTGATGTGGACAAATTGGACAAGTTAAAGAAGAAATTACCAACAGATTTAGCAAAAAGTTTAACCGATCCGATTTTGTTGAAATTTATTAATGCTGATTCAAGTCAATTGTCATTGGCAAAGGATGCGGCTGTAACAGCGGTTAATAAAATTATGAGGGAACACATCAAGATGGATCAAGAAGAAGCTGCAAGAGAACAATTCGTTACTGAAATGAGTAGCGTAAGTATAAGTAGTGATTTAAAAGATGCGGTGAATACACTAGGGAAGTATGCGGTTACAGCGAACTATTTTTATGATTCAGCTGCGACGAAAGATAGTAAAAAAATAGCGGAAGATTCAGTTGCATCAGTTTTTATCCTTCAAGGGCAAGTTCTTGTGAAAGAAGGCGATACGATTTCACGAGAAGCATATGAGCAGTTGAAGTTAGCAGGATTGTTAGAGAAGGGCAATACCTTCCAACCTTATGTTGGTCTAGCGGTACTCATTTGTGTGTTATTGTACTTTATGCATAAGCAGTTTGAAGTATTTTTACAGCGAAAAAGAGAAGATAGGCCGTATGTTTTAGCATACATCACAATTCTGTCTATCACGATTGTTTTAATGAAAATCATTAGTTTATTCCAAAAGCTTGAATATGCAGGAATCGCGTATGTTGTTCCAGTTGCCATGGGAACAATACTTGTAAAATTAATGATTGGTGATCGATTTGTATTTTTAACGAGTATGATCTTTTCTGTATGCGGAAGTATTATGTTTAATGAAGGTGTAACGAGTACACTGAATTATAGTGTGGGGATTTATGTTTTATTAAGTTCATTATCAGTTAGTATTTTCTTGAGAGAAAAAAATCGTCGTACGATGATTTTACAAGCTGGTATACTTGTTTCTGTATTAAATGTAGTCGTATTAGCGGCTTTGCTATTATTACGTAACGGGAATTTTTCACCTCTTGAAATTGGGGTGCAATTATTAATGGCTGCTGTTTCGGGTATTATCTCTTCTGTTCTAGCTATGGGGATTTTACCGTATTTAGAAAGTGGCCTTGGGATTGTATCGAGTATGAAATTGATGGAACTTTCAAGTCCGAATCACCCACTTTTGCGCAAAATTTTATTGGAAGCACCAGGTACATATCACCATAGTGTAATGGTAGCTAATCTCTCAGAAGCTGCTTGTGAAGCAGTTGGAGCAAATGGAGTATTAGCGCGTGTAGGGGCGTATTATCATGATGTAGGGAAAACGGTACAGCCACAGTTTTTTATTGAAAACCAAATGGGTATTGAAAACCCGCACGATAGATTAGACCCTGTAACGAGCAAAGATATTATAATTGCTCATGTAACCGATGGGGTAAGAATGTTAGAAGAACACCATATACCTCAAGAAATTATCGATATTGCTGGACAGCATCATGGTACAACGTTACTTAAATATTTTTACTATAAGGCGATTAAAGAAGATAAAGAGAAATATACGGAGGGAATGTTCCGCTATCCAGGATCAAAAGCAACTTCTAAAGAGTCGGCAATCGTTGGTATTGCTGATAGTGTAGAAGCGGCGGTACGTTCGATGAACCATCCAACACCAGATCAGATTAATAATTTAGTGCAAAGTATTATTAGAGATCGTTTGCAAGATGGTCAATTTAGCGAATGTGATTTGACATTTAAGGAACTACAAATCGTTGGAAAAACGTTATGTGAAACGTTAAATGGTATTTTCCATTCCCGTATTACATATCCGGAACTGCCGGAAGAAAAGGAGAAAGAATGAGTTTATTAATTGATTTTATTGATGAAACAGAAGAAGTGAAAGACGAATATATAAGTTTGATTAGAGGTTTAGTAGAGAAAGCGGCCCAAATGGAGAACATAGAAGAAGGCGCAGAATTATCGGTTACATTTGTAGATAATGAACGTATTCGTGAAATAAACCGTGATTACCGAGATAAGGATCAGCCTACGGATGTTATTTCTTTTGCTATGGAAGAAATGGGAGAAGGAGAAATGGAAATTATCGGTGCGGAGATGCCACGTATGTTAGGGGATCTTATTATTTCTATTCCAAGAGCGAAAGAGCAAGCTGAGGAATATGGACACTCTTTTGATCGTGAACTTGGGTTTTTAGCGTTACATGGCTTTTTACATTTGCTTGGTTATGATCACATGGCAGAAGAAGATGAAAAAGAAATGTTTGGAAGACAAAAAGAAATTTTAGAGGCCTTTGGATTAGGGCGATGAAAAAAGGAAAACTTATAAATAGTTTTGGATATGCTATAGCTGGTATATGCTTTTGTCTTCGTCATGAACGAAATATGAAAATTCATTATTTAGCCGCAGTCATTGTCATATGCTGCGGCTTTTATTTCCATATTACAAAAATAGAATGGATTGTATTACTTATTGTGATTGGAATTGTAATGAGTTTGGAGATGGTGAATACGGCTATTGAAAAAACAGTAGATTTAGCAACCACCGATATTCATCCGTTTGCGAAAAACGCAAAGGATGTTGCAGCGGGATCGGTTTTATTATTTACGATTATAGCTGTTGCAATTGGTGCTATTATCTTCTTACCGTATATGGTATAGTTGCATTCCAAAGCTTTTATTAAGCTTTGGGAGCGCCGTGAGGGCCTTTAATAGAAGAATGTATCTATTCACAGCTGTGAACAGGAAGGATGCGGGATATGAATAGTAAACAATTAATTCAAGAAGCAATCGAAGCGCGTAAACAAGCGTACGTACCATATTCAAAATTTCAAGTAGGTGCAGCATTATTAACGCACGATGGAAAAGTATATCGTGGCTGTAATGTTGAGAATGCATCATATGGCTTATGTAACTGTGCAGAAAGAACGGCTTTATTTAAGGCAGTTTCTGAAGGAGATAAAGAGTTTGTAGCTATTGCGGTTGTAGCAGATACAAAACGTCCAGTGCCTCCTTGTGGAGCATGTCGACAAGTTATGGTAGAATTATGTAAACAGGATACGAAAGTATACCTATCAAATATACATGGTGACGTTCAAGAGACGACAGTCGGAGAATTGTTACCAGGAGCATTTTTAGCGGAGGATTTACATGAATAGAAAAGGTTATAAATCAGGTTTTGTCTCTATTATTGGCAGACCGAATGTTGGGAAATCTACATTTTTAAATCGTATTATCGGCCAAAAAATTGCTATTATGAGTGATAAGCCACAAACGACTCGTAATAAAATTCAAGGCGTATATACAGAAAATGATTCACAAGTAATTTTCATTGATACACCAGGAATACATAAACCTAAACATAAGCTAGGTGATTTCATGGTGAAGATGGCTCAAACGACATTGAAAGAAGTTGATATTGTTCTATTTATGGTCAATGCAACTGAAGGATTTGGTCGTGGTGAGGAATTCATTATTGAAAAATTACAAGAAACGAAACAACCGGTATTTTTGGTAATTAATAAAATTGACCAAGTTCATCCAGAGCAATTGCTGGAGTTGATTGATCAATATCGTAAATTATATGAGTTCGCGGAGATTGTGCCAATTTCTGCATTGGACGGTAATAACGTTGAAGCGTTAATCGGAGCAATTAAAAAGTATTTACCAGAAGGACCGCAATATTACCCGGATAATCAAGTAACGGATCATCCAGAGCGATTTATTATTTCAGAGCTTATTCGTGAAAAAGTATTACATTTAACACGTGAAGAAGTGCCGCACTCTGTAGCGGTTGTTATTGATGCAATTCAGAAGCGTGAGGGCGGTGCAGTTTATATAAACGCAACGATTGTTGTTGAACGTGCATCACAAAAAGGAATTATTATAGGTAAGCAAGGGAAGATGTTAAAAGAAGTCGGGAAACGAGCTCGTTTTGATATTGAAGCACTTCTTGGTTCTAAAGTATTTTTAGAGGTATGGGTAAAAGTACAAAAAGATTGGCGCAATAAGATGTCTCAGCTTCGTGATCTTGGTTTCCGCGAAGACGAGTACTAAAATAAAGTAAGGCTGTAATCAGTGGATGTTTGCTCATCCGCTGATTATTGGTTTTTATAAGCTTTAATAAATTAGGAAAAATTTTTCTCACATGAAAATGGACAAAATGGGTCAATTTAATAACAAAGGAAATTGGTTTATAGGCTACGCTTATTGAGAAAGGTGGATTCTTATGCTAGATTTTACCTGGAAGTTTTTCTCCAAAACAGGAAGCATTGAAACGTATTTGCTTTTAAAAGAAATGGAAAAAGACGTAAACGATGAGATGGATCAACATGAAGAGGAGCTAGCGCATCTAGACTCTCCAATTTCTTGACCCGTTTTGTTCAAACCTTGGATGGTGACGAACATGTTTCAAAAAGTTGAGGGCATCGTTATCCGTACGACAGATTACGGAGAAACGAATAAGATTGTTACAATATTCTCAAGAGAATTTGGTAAGATAAGTGCAATGGCAAGAGGGGCGAAAAAACCGAAAAGTCGGTTAGCGTCTGTTTCGCAACTTATGACTCATGGGCATTTTCTTATCCAAGTGGGATCTGGGCTTGGAACTTTGCAACAAGGCGAGATTATTTCAACTATGAAAGAAATTCGCGAGGATATATTTTTAACTGCTTATGCATCATTTGTTGTTGAGTTAACTGATAAAGCAACAGAAGATAAAAAACATAATCCGTACTTATTTGAAATGTTATATCAAACGTTGCATTATATGTGTGAGGGTGTTGATCCAGAAGTATTATCATTAATTTATCAAACGAAAATGCTTCCGGTATTAGGGATGCGCCCGTATTTTGATACATGTGCGATTTGTCATCAAGAAACAGATTTTGTCGCCTTCTCTGTTAGGGAAGGCGGTTTTCTGTGCTCACGTCATGCGGAGCAAGATCCGTATCGTATACCGGTGGGAGAAGCTGTGCATAAATTGTTACGTCTTTTCTTCCATTTCGATTTACATAGGCTCGGCAATGTATCAGTGAAGGATGGCACAAAAAAACAAATGCGTTTAGTATTGAATACATATTATGATGAATATTGCGGAATTTATTTGAAATCAAGACGTTTCCTAGAACAACTTGATAAGTTTCAAATATAATTGAGGGCCGTATACGGTCCTTTTTACATACTTTCTTTTTCGAATAGCATATTTAGTATATAATATTTAAGAGATAGTATAACTTTTTTCGTTGTGCATTAAAGGTGGTGATTATCATAGAGCTGAATAAACGGCAAGAACATATCATTCAGATTGTAAAAGATCACGGTCCTATTACAGGGGAGTCAATTGCTGCGCAATTGGGTTTAACACGTGCAACGCTAAGACCAGACTTAGCAATTTTAACGATGGCTGGTTATTTAGAAGCGCGTCCACGCGTAGGTTATTTTTATACGGGTAAAACTGGGGGACAGCTATTATCTGAAGCTGTTAAAAAAATTAAAGTGCAAGATTATCAATCTAGACCTGCTGTAATTGATAAAAATGTATCAGTATACGATGCAATCTGTACTATGTTTCTAGAGGATGTTGGTACATTGTTTGTTGTAGATCAAGCTACTTTATTGGTGGGCGTTGTATCTCGTAAAGATTTATTACGAGCTAGCTTAGGAAAGCAGGATTTAACCTCTCTTCCGGTTAATATTATCATGACAAGGATGCCAAACATTGCGATGTGTCGCAGGGAGGATTCTTTATATGATATTGCGATGGAATTAATAGAAAGACAGATTGATGCAATGCCAGTTGTAAAGGACACGAAACAAGGTCTAGAAGTGATTGGGCGAATTACAAAAACAAATATTACACGTGCGTTTGTAAATTTAGTAAATAACGAATAAGTGTAATTTGTTTAAAGTGAGGTAATGTAATGGATAATAAAATCGTATATGTCGTATCTGACTCTGTAGGAGAAACGGCTGATTTGGTTGTTAGAGCGGCAATGGGACAGTTCCCGTTCGCTCCTGATATTAGACGTGTACCTTATGTAGAAGATACAGGGACATTAAAAGAAGTGATCTCGATTGCCAAGAGCAATCAGGCGCTTATTTGTTTTACGTTAGTAAAGCCTGATATGCGTCAATATTTATTGACAGAGGCGGCAAAAGAAGGGGTAGAGGCATACGATATTATCGGACCTCTTATCGATCAAATTGAAGAAATTACAGGGCAAGTACCAAGGTATGAGCCAGGTGTCGTTCGAAGATTAGATGAAGAGTACTTTAAAAAGATTGAAGCGATTGAATTTGCGGTTAAGTATGATGATGGTAGAGATGCACGTGGTATTTTGAAAGCCGATATCGTATTGATTGGAATTTCACGTACATCAAAAACACCACTTTCACAATATTTAGCGCATAACAAACGCTTGAAGGTTGCCAATGTACCACTTGTACCAGAAGTAGATCCGCCTGAGGAATTATATAAAGTGGCAAAAGAGAAATGTTTCGGTTTGAAAATTACACCGGATAAGTTAAATCATATTCGAAAAGAACGATTAAAATCACTTGGATTAAGTGACGGAGCAACATATGCGAATATTAATCGTATTAAAGAAGAAATCGTTCATTTTGAGAATGTAGTGAGTAAAATAAATTGTCAAGTGATCGATGTATCAAATAAGGCGATTGAAGAAACAGCTAATATTATTGTGAATGCAGTGCAAAACCAAAAAATGTTTTAGCACATTTACCACAGGTGAATGTGCTTTTTTCGCTCATGAGAAGTAGGACAATAACTGTCGATTTAGTAATAGAATACAGTGTAATGGTTATACTTATATTCTTCTGTTTTTTTATTATGTTGAAGGAACGATTTCGTTATCTTTAAATGTAAAATGAAAATTAAAGGGATATGTAGCGTAGTTGAAGAAAATATATTATAATAAAAAATTGTGATAAAAACCTATATTTTACGTTTAGACTTTAATTTTTCAGAATAAACTAGGGATAGGATTTGCGAAAAAGACATGTATTTACGTTAAATCGACAAAATCTAAACAAGAAAACGCACATTATGGAAGGATTCGCAGAAGGGATGTAGAATACAGAAATATGCAAAACATCAGTGAGATATTAGTTGATGCAGATGCATGTCCCGTGAAGGATGAAATTGTGCGCGTTAGAACAAGAATTTATGTCGAAATTTTGTTTGTCGTATCGTAGGCTCATCGTTTAAGAAAACAGCAAGATAATTGGGTCTATGTAGATTTTAAGCAAGATGAAGTCAGTTTTTATATTTATCAACATGCAAAAGCTACAGATTTCGTGATCACATATGATATGTGGCTTGCTAGTCTTCTTTTAAAAAAAGGAGTACATGTATTGTCTCCACGAAGTACATTTGTAAAAGATGAGCAAATGGATACAATTTTACATAGAAGGTATGTATTTGTGAAGTTACGCAGGCAAGGTGCTTATACAAAAGGACCAAAATAGTTTACACAACGTGATCGACAGCACTTTCTAATAAATTTAGAAAAAATATTGTCGAATTATAAAGGAATCTTGTAATTAATATCGAATACAAAATACGACACGGAGATGGAGTTATGGGGAACAGAATTCCCGAAGAAGTTGTTGAACAGATTCGGACGTCATCCGATATTGTAGAAGTGATAGGTGAGTATGTTCAACTTAGAAAGCAGGGGCGTAACTATTTCGGCCTTTGTCCATTTCATGGTGAGAATTCCCCTTCATTCTCTGTTTCATCTGATAAGCAAATTTTTCATTGCTTCGGATGTGGAGAAGGTGGAAATGTATTTTCTTTTCTTATGAAAATGGAAGGACTTGCTTTCACAGAGGCTGTTCAAAAGCTAGGTGAAAGCAATGGAATTGCAGTTGCAGAATATACATCAGGGCAAGGACAACAAGAAAACATATCTGATGACACTGTCATCATGCAACAGGCTCATGAACTTTTGAAGAAGTATTATCACCATTTATTAGTAAATACAGAAGAAGGAAATGAAGCACTTTCTTATTTATTAAAACGTGGTATTACAAAAGAAATGATTGAGAAGTTTGAAATTGGTTATGCATCACCAGCTTGGGATGCAGCGACAAAAATTTTGCAAAAAAGAGGTTTTTCGCTATCTAGTATGGAACAAGCCGGCCTTCTTATAAGAAGCGAGAAGGATGGTAGTCATTATGACCGCTTCCGTGGAAGGGTTATGTTTCCAATTTATACTTTACAAGGTAAGGTGATAGCGTTTAGTGGAAGGGCGCTAGGAGATGATACTCCGAAATATTTAAATAGCCCTGAAACACCAATTTTTCATAAAAGTAAGTTGTTGTATAACTTCCACCAAGCAAGGCCGTTTATTAGAAAACGTGGGCAGGTTGTCCTTTTTGAAGGATATGCCGATGTACTAGCCGCGGTAAAAAGTGGTGTGGAAGAAGCGGTTGCGACAATGGGAACAGCTTTAACTGAAGAACAAGTGAAACTTCTGCGACGTAACGTTGAAACTGTTGTTCTTTGCTATGATGGTGATAAAGCAGGGCGAGAAGCGACGATGAAAGCAGGGCAGTTGTTATTGCAAGTTGGTTGCCAAGTGAAGGTCACACCCTTGCCAGATAAGCTTGATCCTGATGAATATGTGCAACAATATGGGACAACGGCTTTTGAAAATCTTGTGAAATCAAGTATAAGTTTTGTTGGTTTCAAAATAAATTATTTGCGTTTAGGGAAAAATTTGCAAGATGAGTCTGGCAAAGAAGAATATGTAAAAAGTGTTTTAAAAGAGTTATCATTGCTACAGGATGCGATGCAGGCTGAATCATATTTAAAGTCATTATCGCAAGAATTTTCGTATTCAATGGAAACACTTTTGAATCAATTGCACCAATATCGCAAAGAACAAAAGGTACAGCAAAAACAAATAAAGCAGGTTTCTAAGCCATCTCAAATTGTTCAAACGAAACCGAAGTTAACAGGTTTTGAAAGGGCAGAAAGAGAAATTATTTACCATATGTTGCAAAGTGCAGAAGTGGCCGTTCGTATGGAACCCCATATAGAAGATTTTCATACAGAAGAACATAAAGGGATTTTATATGAACTATACGCATATTATGAAAAGGGAAATGAACCTTCAGTCGGAACATTTTTAAGTTGGCTCTCTGATGAAAAGTTGAAAAATATTATCACTGATATTTCGACGGATGAATTTATTAATCCAGAATACACAGAAGAAGTGTTGCAAGGTCATTTGGAGACGCTCAAACGTCATCAAGAAAAACTTGAAAAGATGGAAATCATCTTTAAAGTAAAACAAATGGAAAAAACAGATCCTGTAGAGGCTGCTAAATATTATGTGGCATATTTACAAAATCAAAAAGCAAGAAAATAGCTTTTTTGATAAAATTTTAGTATAATGAATGTTTGTATCTCGCGTAAGGAGGGGAACAGATGGCTGACAAACCAGCTCGTTCTAAACAAATTGAAACTGAAATGACCCTTGAGCAAGTGAAAGAACAACTCACTGAGCTCGGAAAAAAACGTGGCGTTCTTACATATGAAGAGATTGCAGAACGCATGAATGGATTTGAAATTGAATCCGATCAAATGGATGAATACTATGAATATTTAGGTGAACAAGGGATTGACTTAGTTGGTGACAATGACAACGAAGAAGGTCCTAATAATCGCCAAATTACAAAAACGGAAGAAGAATTTGACCTTAATGATTTAAGTGTGCCGCCAGGTGTGAAAATCAATGACCCTGTTCGTATGTACTTAAAAGAAATTGGTCGTGTAGACTTACTATCTGCTGAAGAAGAAATTCGACTTGCGACACGTATTGAAGAAGGCGATGAAGAAGCAAAACGCCGTCTTGCGGAAGCAAACTTACGTCTTGTAGTAAGTATTGCAAAGCGCTACGTGGGCCGTGGTATGCTTTTCTTAGACTTAATCCAAGAAGGAAATATGGGTCTAATTAAGGCAGTTGAAAAGTTCGACTACCGTAAAGGTTTTAAATTTAGTACGTATGCAACTTGGTGGATTCGCCAAGCTATTACACGTGCGATTGCAGACCAAGCGCGAACAATTCGTATTCCAGTTCATATGGTTGAAACAATTAATAAGTTAATCCGTGTACAACGTCAATTACTACAAGATTTAGGACGTGAACCATCTCCTGAAGAGATTGGTGAAGAAATGGATCTTGCTCCAGAAAAAGTACGCGAAATTTTAAAAATTGCACAGGAGCCAGTTTCTCTTGAAACACCAATTGGTGAAGAAGATGACTCCCATTTAGGTGACTTTATTGAAGACCAAGAAGCAACATCGCCTGCGGACCATGCAGCGTATGAGTTGCTAAAAGAACAATTAGAAGATGTGTTAGATACACTAACAGATCGTGAAGAAAATGTTCTGCGTCTTCGTTTTGGTTTAGATGATGGACGAACTCGTACGCTTGAAGAAGTTGGGAAAGTATTCGGCGTAACGAGAGAACGTATTCGTCAAATTGAAGCGAAAGCACTTCGCAAATTAAGACATCCAAGCCGTAGTAAGCGCCTTAAGGATTTCTTAGAATAGGCTACCTTTAAGTTTACTTCACTTTTGTGAAGTAAACTTTTTTATTTTGTTAATTTTTGTTAAATTTTAGCTATCGGCAACGATTACAATTTCTTGTAATTTATTTTACAGAATTGTCTTTTGATTTGCAAATGCTCATTTTTCGATTTTTCGATTTATTTTGTTTATTATATACAAAATAATATGTAGAAAAGTAAAAAATATGATGAGAAACGTTAGTAATTATCGAAATAATATGCGATATAATAGTGAAAATCAATAAACTGAATTTATGGAATATTTTTAACGAATGGTAGTTTGCTCTTTTCTGATAGAACGTTTTCAAGTACAATAAAAATGACTGAATCATCTAACTATTTAGGGGTATAGAGGGGGGAGAAGAGATATGAAACGTAATCCGTTGATTCCGTTCGCTCTTATTGCAGCATTAGGTATTATCGTTATGTTTGTATTTTCATTTCAGGGGCTAAATAAATCTAAAGAGTTAGCTGATGCAAAAAATGGTGGGAAACCAGCGCAAACAGCATCAAAGCCAGAGGATATTGTAAAGCAAAGCTGTACGAGCTGTCACGGTGATCAGTTACAAGGAGCAGTAGGACCTAATTTACAAAAAATTGGTGGGAAACTTTCAAAGGATGAAATTAAAGAAATTCTTTCGAAAGGAAAAGGAAACATGCCGCCAAATATAGTTCCGGCTGATCAAGCGGCTAAAGTAGCTGATTGGTTATCAAAGAAAAAATAAAGTATAGAAAAACAAGCCTTTTGCTTTTGTGCAAAAGGCTTGTTTTTCTATACTTTCTAAAATACGATGAGTAATAGAGAATGGAATTGTTGTTATGGGCTTGCAACAACTACTATAAATTCATTATCATGGAGACAGACTGACAAGAGAAGGAGTAATGGAAATACATGAATGAAGTAAAGCTTTCAAAACGATTAGAAGAAGTTGTGCGCGAGATTCCAGTAGGATCTACAGTAGCTGATATTGGATCGGATCATGCGTATTTACCGTGTTATACAATTATAAATAATATTGCTACAAAAGCAGTTGCAGGAGAAGTTGTGGATGGGCCGTTTCGTTCTGCGCAAGCAACTGTAGCTGAAAGTGGCTTACAAGATAAAATAGACGTTCGTAAAGGGAATGGATTAGAAGTAATTACACCAGGGGAAGTAGATGTAATTACAGTTGCTGGTATGGGTGGAGCACTAATTCGTGACATTTTAGAAAGTGGTAAAGAAAAATTAGAAGGTGTAACACGTTTGATTTTACAGCCGAACATTGCAGCACATCACATTCGTGAATGGTTTATTGAAAATGGCTGGGAGCTTATCCGTGAAAAAATCGTAAAAGAAGACGGGAAAATTTACGAAATTTTAGTTGGGGAACGAGGAAATATTGCAGCACCTTACTCAGATAATAAACAAGCTGAATTATTTATGGGTCCATTTTTAATAAAAGAAAAAGGTGAGGCCTTTGTTGAAAAGTGGGAAGGAGAATTGAAAAACTTCCAAAATATCTTAAAACAATTAGAACGTGCAGCAGATTCTGAAGAGACAAAAGCGAAACGTGTAGAAGTAGAAGCGAAAATGAAAATGATAGGGGAGATTTTATCATGAGTAAAATTCCAAATGGCCATGAGGTTATTTCTTTATTTGAAAGTATGTATCCGAAGCATTTAGCGATGGAAGGGGATAAAATCGGCCTGCAGATTGGGGCACTTAATAAACCTGTGCAGCACGTACTAATCGCGTTAGATGTAACGGAGGGAGTTGTGGACGAGGCGATCCAATTAGGGGCGAATGTCATTATAGCGCACCATCCTTTAATCTTTAGTCCATTAAAAGCGATTCATACAGATAAGGCGTACGGAAGAATTATTGAAACGTGTATTAAAAATGATATTGCGATTTATGCAGCACATACAAATGTAGATATTGCTAAGGGCGGGGTAAATGATTTACTTGCCGATGCGTTAGGGTTACAAAATACAGAAGTATTAGCTCCGACATACGCAGAAGAAATGAAAAAAATTGTTGTGTTTGTGCCAGTAACTCACGCAGAAGAAGTACGTAAAGCGCTAGGAGATGCAGGTGCTGGTCATATCGGCAATTATAGCCACTGTACGTTCAATAGTGAGGGGACAGGCACGTTTGTACCTCAAGAGGGAACAAAGCCTTATATCGGGGAAACTGGACAGTTAGAACGGGTGGAAGAGGTACGTATCGAAACGATTATTCCAGCTTCATTACAAAGAAAAATTATTAAAGCGATGTTGGTATCCCATCCATACGAAGAAGTGGCGTATGATGTATATCCGCTTGATAATAAAGGTGAAACTTTAGGTCTTGGTAAAATAGGATATTTAGAAGAAGAAATGACACTTGGTCAATTTGCAGAACATGTGAAACAATCTTTACATGTAAAGGGTGCAAGAGTTGTCGGCAAGTTAGATGACAAGGTGCGTAAAGTCGCTGTACTCGGTGGAGATGGCAATAAATATATAAATCAAGCGAAATTTAAAGGGGCAGATGTATATGTAACAGGTGACATGTATTATCATGTTGCTCATGACGCGATGATGCTCGGTTTAAATATAGTTGATCCAGGACATAACGTTGAAAAAGTAATGAAGCAAGGTGTGCAAAAGCAATTGCAAGAACAAGTAGATGCGAAAAAACTCAATGTACACATTCATGCTTCTCAGTTACATACAGACCCATTTACATTTGTATAAGAAAAATAAAAACCGTTGCTCATATAGGCAACGGTTTTTATTATTGTTCTTTTTTTACCTTTACACGAGGTAATATCTTTTGAAGTGGTACTTTTCGAATTCTCTCCCATGTAGCTGGGTTCATTGGATCATATTGATCTAAGAAAGCGATAACTTCTTTTGTAATTGGTGTTGGAGTAGAAGCGCCTGCTGTAACAGCTACGTTTTCTACACCTTGTAGCCACTCTAATTGAATTTCACTTACATCCGCAACACGATAAGCTTTCGTACCAGCAATTTCTTGTGATACTTGCGCTAAGCGATTCGAATTGTTACTTTTTGGATCACCAACAACGATTGTTAAATCTGCAACATCTGCTTGTTTAGCTACAGCTTCTTGGCGAACTTGAGTTGCTAAACAAATTTCTTTATGGAATTCTGCCGTTGGGAATTTCTTTTGGATGTCTTCCATTAAATGTTGAACATCCCATTGGCTCATCGTTGTTTGATTCGTAACTAAAATTTTATCCGTTGGGATTTCTAATGTTTCTAAATCAGCGGCTCTTTCGATAAGATGAACGATGTCAGGTGCAATACCAACCGCACCTTCTGGTTCAGGGTGATTTTTTTTACCGATATAAATGACATGGTAACCTTCAGCTTTCTTTGCTTCAATAAGGTCATGCGTTTTTGTAACATCTGGACAAGTGGCATCGATTGTTGTTAAACCTTTTTCTTTTGCACGTTGTTTAACTTCAGGAGAAACACCGTGAGCAGTAAAGATAACAGTACCAGAATCAATTTGATCTAAAATATCTAAGCGACTTGGTCCGTCTAACGTAATGATTCCATCTTCTTCAAAAGCGTCTGTAACATGTTTATTGTGAACAATCATACCTAAAATATAAATAGGTCTCGGTAATGATTTATCTAATGCAGCGTTACGTGCAATTACCATTGCGTCGACAACACCGTAGCAATAACCACGAGGGGAAATTTTAACAATTTTCATATGAGTAATCCTCTCCTTCTAAACAAGGGATACTTTTGTGCATAGTCTTTTACATTATAAAGGAGGAGGGGATAGAAAACAAAGGATTGTTACACATATAGTTTTGGTTTTGTTGCTGATTGTTGAACGGGTTCTTTCGGAACCTCTTTTTCTATTACTGGTTCCAGCACTATTTTTTTTCTTTTTCGTTTCCTTTTTGGAGGCGGAGGAGGTGGAGTTGCTACCTCAACCTGTTCTGTTGCATCTTCAGTTTGATTTTCTTCCGTACTTTTTCCGGAGGTGAGGATTTTAACAATGCTTGGTAGACTACGCATAATGGGACCGTACTGTTCGACAACAGGACCGACAGATTGCACGACTTGAGATACTTTTTCGATATTATTTATCATATTAGTTGGGTTCGAAATTAAATTTGAAAAAAAACTACCGATGCCGCTGCTAGATGCCGCTGCGGTTGTAGCTGACGCGGCGCCGCGTGTATCATTTGATTCATACATTTGAGGTGGTATCATCTGTTGAGGATATTGCTGCATGTATGGTTGATATTGTTGTGTATATTGTTGGTGGTGGGGCTGTTGCTGTTGATATTGGGGCGACGGTTGTTGGTACATCATCGGTGGCCCTTCCATTTGTCGATAAGGAGGGACCATTTGCATGAAAGGTTCGGTTGGATCGTGTTTTTTAAAGAGTTTAGCAAGGAAACCTTTCTTTTTTTGAGCCATCGGTGGTAGTTGGGGAATCGGATATGGTGTGTAAGATTGTTGTCCTCGATTCGGATACATTTGTCTTGCAGGGGATTTCGGAAACATGTGGGAAATCCTCCTTTCTTCAGTTAGGTATATACACATACAATATGCAATAAGAGGGAAGAAGGTTAGTTTTTGAAGTGAAAACCTAAACTAAAGATGGATTTTACTTGTAGATTTCGATATAATGTAGACTTGACTGATTTGTGCGCGCAGTAGAAATTTAGAAAGAAGGTGTAACTTATGACACAACAAACTTTTACACAGTATGATTTTAAACCATTTTTAATAGATGCAGTTCGTGAACTACGCTTTTCAGAGCCGACAGGAATTCAACAGAAAATTTTCCCGGTTGTGAAAAAAGGTGTAAGTGTAATTGGACAATCCCAAACAGGTTCTGGGAAAACACATGCATACTTACTTCCTACATTAAACAGAATTGATGCAAGTCGTGAAGAAGTTCAACTTGTTATTACAGCGCCTACTCGTGAGTTAGCACAACAAATTTACGAAGAAATCGTGAAATTAACAAAGTTCTGTGCAGAAGATCAAATGATTACAGCACGTTGCTTAATTGGTGGAACTGATAAACAACGATCAATTGAAAAGTTGAAAAAACAACCTCATATTGTAGTTGGAACACCAGGACGTATTAAAGACTTAGTAGAAGAAAAAGCGCTATTTGTTTATAAAGCAAATACTATTATTGTCGATGAAGCAGATTTAATGCTTGATATGGGATTCATTCAAGATGTAGATAAAATTGCAGGACGTATGCCTAAAAACTTGCAAATGCTAGTTTTCTCTGCAACAATTCCTCAAAAATTAAAACCATTTTTGAAGAAATATATGGAGAATCCAGAGCATATTCATATTAATCCGAAACAAGTTGCGGCTGGAAATATTGAGCATTATTTAGTGCCCTCTAGACATCGTAACAAAATTGATTTAGTGAACAAGATGTTGCTTCAATTTAAGCCGTATTTAGCAATTGTTTTCACTAACACGAAGAAAATGGCAGACCAAGTTGCTGATGGATTAACAGAGCGTGGCTTAAAAGTTGGACGAATTCACGGGGATTTATCACCACGTGATCGTAAAAGAATGATGAAACAAATTCGTGATCTTGAATTCCAATATATTGTTGCGACTGATTTAGCAGCACGCGGTATTGATATTGAAGGAATTAGTCATGTTATTAACTATGAACTTCCATCAGATTTAGATTTCTTCGTTCACCGTGTTGGAAGAACTGCACGTGCGGGTCATTCAGGTATTGCAGTGACAATTTATGATCCAGCAAATGAAGAAGCTTTAGATAGTTTGGAAAAACAACGTCATATCGAGTTTAAGCATGTAGATTTACGTGGAGATGAGTGGGCGGATTTAGGTGACCGTCGTCGTCGTAAGAGCCGTAAAAAACCAAATGATGGGCTAGATGTTATGGCAACAAAGGTTGTTAAAAAGCCGAAGAAAGTAAAACCAAACTATAAACGAAAACTTGCAACAGAACGTGATAAAGTTAAGAGAAAATATAGTAATAAAAAAAGATAAGGGATTTTCCCTTATCTTTTTTTATCCCGCTATTTGTGAGAGTATATAATCAATAAGGATAGAAAAATATTGATTAAAGTTTCGCCTAATCCAGTTAAGTTAAATATAGAGTATAGCTTGTTTAAATAGTCATATAAATTTGTGTAGTGCCTTTTTTGCGAACAAACAATTCACTACATGTTTCTACAAATTATGCTATCATTATATCTATTGTATATTGAAGAGGTGATTGTATGTTAAAGATTGGATCTCATGTTTCAATGAGTGGTAAGAAGATGTTATTAGCAGCAAGTGAAGAAGCTGTTTCATACGGTGCAACGACGTTTATGATTTATACAGGTGCACCGCAAAATACACGAAGAAAACCAATTGAGGAATTAAACATAGAAGCAGGAAGAAAACATATGGAACTAAACGGTATTGAGGAAATTATCGTACATGCGCCATATATTATTAATGTTGGGAATACGACGAAGCCAGAAACATTCCAATTAGGTGTAGACTTCCTTCGCATGGAAATTGAAAGAACCTCGGCATTAGGTGTGGCGAAACAAATCGTTCTTCACCCAGGTGCGCACGTTGGTGCAGGAGCGGATGCTGGTATTCAACAAATTATTAAAGGGCTTAATGAAGTATTAACGCCAGAACAGACGGTTAACATTGCGTTAGAAACGATGGCGGGAAAAGGAACAGAATGCGGTCGTAGCTTTGAAGAAATTGCAAAGATTATTGATGGTGTAAAATATAATGAGAAGCTATCAGTATGCTTTGATACGTGTCATACGCACGATGCAGGATATGATATTGTAAATGACTTTGACGGTGTATTAAACGAATTTGATAAGATTGTTGGTATTGATCGTTTGCAAGTACTTCATATTAATGATAGTAAAAATGTACGCGGCGCAGGAAAGGACCGTCATGAAAATATCGGTTTCGGTCATATCGGTTATAAAGCGTTGCATCATATCGTGCATCACCCGCAGTTAATGCACGTACCAAAAATTCTTGAAACGCCATATGTAGGTGAAGATAAAAAAGATAAGAAGCCGCCATATAAATTAGAAATCGAAATGCTGAAAAATGGTACTTTTGATGAAGGAATTCTTGAGAAAATTAAAGCGCAATAAGAAATAAGGAGGGGATTTCCCCTCCTTATTTTAATAGTTGCTGAAATAAAGTATTAACTTGTTGGGCAGTGGCAGGAGAAGTTACCTTTGCGATTTGTTTTAAGAGATCTAGTCGCTCATTATTATCGTAAATGTTAATGTTTTTTCCTTTCATAAGTAAAACAATTTGATCAGCTTGTGCGGGTGTAATTGGAACTTCATATTCTTTGCTATATTTTAATAGCTCTTTTGTAGAAATATGGTTTAATTTTTTATTAACAATTTGTTTGATGAGGTTCATCGTGTTGTCCTCCTTCACACGTTCTACTATCGAAATATATGTGCACATAGCTTGTATATATTCTTATAGAGTTTCGTTTTTTCCATGAGAAAAAGAAGCTTATGCTATAATATAAGAACAAAACTATAGATAAAGAGTATAAGGAGGACTTATGGAGAAAAAGCAACATCGAAAAGAAAGTGTTATTCATCTTGTATATCGTTTAGTTATGATTGTCTTTGGGGCAGCGTGTGCAGCGGTAGCGATTGAACTGTTTTTAATGCCAAATAAAATTATCGATGGTGGAATTATTGGTATTTCTCTTATATTAGATTATCTTACTCCTAATATTTGGTGGTTAAGTTTTTCTACTTTAGTTGTTATCCTCAACATTCCTTTTATGTACTCCGGGTATAAGCAAATTGGAAAAACATTCATGTTATCTTCAGCATTTGGAATTGTAGCTTTAGCATTTATTGAATCAACGTTGCATGCTATCCCACCATTTACAACAGAGCCGATTTTAGCAACAGTTTTTGGTGGTCTTATTTTAGGGCTTGGTGTAGGACTTGTTATTCGTCATGGTGGATCAATGGACGGAACAGAAATTATGGGGATTTTATTAACGAAGAAATTACCTTTCTCTGTTGGTGAATTTGTAATGTTTGTGAATTTATTCATTTTTGCATGGGCAGCATTTGTATTTGGTGTTGAACAGGCGATGTATTCTGTTATGACGTACTATATCGCATTTAAAACAATTGATACAGTAATTCAAGGATTAGACGAAACGAAAGCGGTTTTAATAGTGTCAGATCAATATGAAGAAGTATCAAATGCAATTTTACACCGCCTTGGCCGTGGAACAACAAAACTTGTTGCTAAAGGTGGCTATACAGATAAAGAAAAAGAAGTTATTTATGCAGTTGTAACGCGTCTTGAAGTGACGAAGTTAAAGTCGATTGTGCATGAAATTGATGAAAATGCCTTTGTTACGATTATGAGTACGCAAGAGACGAATGGCGGTAAGTTTAAATCAGCGATTCACTAAAAAATTAATTACAATATCTTTCGAAAGCAGAGAAATTTTCTCTGCTTTTTGTTATAATAGTAAGGTTTCTGGAAATAAGGAATATATTTTGGGCAGATTGGTTTACAACTATAATAAGCTGTACTATAATTCAAATAGAGATAAATCGGAATCATTCTGAATTAAAATAGGTGATGTATAATGAATAATATATTAGAAATAGAAGGACTTACGTTTCGGTATGAAGATCGAAATGTGTTAGAAGATATTAATTTGCAAGTTCCGAAGGGAGCTTTTTTAGGTTTAGTTGGACCAAATGGTTCAGGGAAATCGACTTTACTTAAATGTTTATTGGGTGTTTTAAAGCCGAAGCAAGGAAGTATTAGATTGTTTGGCATTGATAGTAAAAAATTTAAAGAGTGGAATAAAGTTGGTTATGTATCTCAAAAGGCAAATAGCTTTAACTCAGGTTTCCCGGCGACTGTCTTTGAAGTTGTTTCAATGGGACTTGTTTCCAAAAAAGGTCTTTTTCGCTTCTTTACGAAAGACGATAAGGCGAAAGTAGAAAAAGCGATTGCTGATGTAGGGATGAGCGAGTTTCAAGGTCGCAACATTGGAGAGCTTTCTGGTGGACAGCAACAACGTGTATTTATTGCTCGTGCACTTGTAAGTGATCCGGAATTACTTATTTTGGACGAGCCTACTGTTGGGATTGATGTGAAAAATGTGGAAAGCTTCTATGAGATACTAGAGGATTTAAACAAAAGGCTAGGGATCACGTTAATTCTTGTTACGCACGATATGGGTGCTGTAACAGAGAAGGTGACGCATGTTGCATGTTTAAATCAGCATCTACATTTCCATGGGAATGTAGAGAAATTCCTAGAGTTAGAAGATGCCGAAATGTCGATTTTATATGGACATCATGTTCATCGCTTAGAACATGAACATGGGCATCACGGGAGGATATAATGATACAGGATTTTTTACAATATGATTTTTTACGTAATTCTTTATACGCTGGTGTTTTAATAGGGCTTGTCGCACCACTTATCGGCGTGTTCGTTGTAATTCGTCGTATGTCGCTTATTGCGGATGCATTAAGTCATGTGACGTTATCGGGAATTGCAGCAAGTTTATTACTTGAAAAGACAATCTTTACCGGTGGGTTTTTAAACCCCTTATATATGGGAATGCTTTTTTCAATCGGTGGAGCATTGCTAATTGAAAAATTACGTACTGTATATAAACATTATCAAGAATTAGCAATTCCGATTATACTTTCAGCAGGGATGGGGATTGGAGTTATCTTCATTTCACTTGCTAATGGATTCAATACGGATTTATTTAGTTATTTATTTGGTAGTGTAAGTGCTGTGACAAGTGCGGATTTAATTATTATTGGTATAGTAGCAATTGTAGTTATTATAACGATTGTTTTATTATACAAAGAGTTGTTTTTACTATCATTTGATGAGGAATACGCTGTATCAACCGGTTTGAGTGCAAAGTGGATTCACTTTATTTTCATTATATTAGTTGCTCTTGTAATTGCGGTATCAATGCGGGTTGTAGGTGTTCTTCTTGTATCATCTTTAATGACGTTACCAGTTGCAGCAAGTATTCGTATTGCAAAAGGATTTAAACAAACAATTTTCTTTTCCATTTTATTTGGTGAAATTGCAGTAATTGGTGGAATGTTTGCTTCGTATCAACTTGATCTAGCACCAGGTGGTACAATCGTTATGATAGCGGTTCTTATTTTAATCGGTGCGATTTTATGGAAGAAGAAAAAAACTGCATAAAGTAGGGATAGGTATGAATCTAACAGAAGCTTTACGCCTAATGAAGGAAAAAGGATATAAACATACGGGGAAAAGGGAAGAGATGCTAAGATTATTCGCGGCACATAATCGTTATTTAACTGCGAAAGACGTTTTAGAGCATATGAAGGATGATTATCCAGGACTTAGTTTCGATACGATTTATCGTAACTTAACGGTATTCGCTGAAATTGGAGTTTTAGAGCAAACGGAATTAAATGGTGAAAAACATTTTCGTTTTACGTGCTCTATTATGGAACATCATCATCATTTTATTTGTTTAGATTGTGGTGGTACGAAAGAAATCACTTCTTGCCCAATGGATTTTATGAATAAAGATTTTAAAGGTTATGAGGTAACGGGACATAAGTTCGAAATATATGGTCGTTGTCCAAAATGTGCAAAATGAGAGAACTCGTCGGTTATTAACTGACGAGTTTTTAATTTAAATGTAAAAAGGTTGCTCACAAAAATTGTGGGCAACCGTCTTTTTTATTGTTCTTGTTTTTCTTTTTCTCGTTCGGCAGCCATTTCAGCAGCGATTACATCAATTTCTTTTTTCAGTTCTTCTACCATAGTTTCTTCTGGTACTTTACGAACAACTTGCCCTTTACGGAATAATAAACCTTCTCCGCGTGCACCAGCAATACCGATGTCAGCTTCACGAGCTTCCCCAGGACCGTTTACAGCGCAGCCAAGTACCGCAACTTTAATTGGAACTTGAAGTGTAGAGATATATTCTTCTACTTCATTAGCGATGCTAATTAGGTCAATTTCAATACGACCACAAGTTGGACAAGAAATAAGTGTTGCGGCATTAGATGCAAGACCGAATGACTTTAATAGTTCACGTGCAACCTTTACTTCTTCCACTGGATCAGCACTTAAAGAAATACGTAGTGTATTTCCGATACCTTTATTTAAAATTGCTCCAAGACCAGCAGCGCTTTTTACAGTTCCAGCAAACAAAGTTCCTGATTCTGTGATACCTAAATGTAATGGATAATCAAAAGCGCGAGCGGCTTTTTCATATGCTTCAATTGCTAAGTTAACATCAGAGGCTTTCATTGATACGATAATATCGTGGAAATCTAAGTCCTCTAAAATTTTAATATGGTGCAGTGCGCTCTCGACCATACCATCAGCAGTTGGGTATCCATATTTTTCTAAAATGTGACGTTCTAATGAACCTGCGTTTACACCGATACGGATTGGAATACCGCGTTCTTTTGCTGCATTTACAACAGCTTCTACTTTATGGCGACGACCAATGTTACCTGGATTGATACGTACTTTATCAATGCCACCTTCAATTGCTTTTAAAGCAAGGCGATAATCAAAATGAATATCAGCAACAAGTGGAATGTTGATTTGTTTTTTAATATCAGCAATAGCATTTGCTGCGCGTTCGTCTGGAACAGCAACACGCACGACTTGACAGCCTGCTTCTTCTAAACGTTTAATTTCAGCAACTGTAGCCTCAACATCATGTGTTTTTGTTGTCGTCATACTTTGTATAATTAATTCATTGTTACCGCCAATTGTTAAATTACCGACTTTAACTGGACGTGTTTTTGTACGATGAGTCATTTCATTCACGAATAGATCGCTCTCCTTATAAAAGAAGTTTCTTATTTTAGTCCCTTACATCAATGATAGTATGTGTGAGAAAGGGCTATAGAAACCAAAGTACTCGGTTTCACTTTTACTATTGTATCAGCGCCTTTATGTAATTGACAAGGATTAAGTGATGGCTTATTGATATAACGGGAATTTATAAGACTTTCCAACTTGGATTTTTGTAGCAGATGTATTTTTATTTAATTGTTTAAAATCATCAATTACTTTTTCAATAGAAGGAATTTTTTTCTTATTGATCGCTTCTGTAATAGAAAGGACTGTATCACCAGTTTTTACTTCAATTGCTTTATAAGCTGTATCCGTTTCTTTTTCTGTTTCTTTCTCTTTATTCTGCTTTGTATCTGTATTTTCTTTTTTTATCGTTTCGGCAGCTGTTGTTTTCTTGTATGAACTTAACATCGGTAAAGTACCGATTTTAATGTCGTAATAAAATATATAACCGAGGACAAGCACGAATAAGAGTACACCTAATCTCTTCATATCCTTCACTCCTTTGCTAGGAATATATGCTTGTCCAAAAAAAAAATGCCTATTTAGGCATTTTTTTATAGTTCTTGTTTATCTTTTGGTTTTGGAACTTCTTTAATTGTTAAGTATAGAACGATTAAAACAACTGCAATGTAAATGAATGTTGCTCCAGGTACGTTTATTTTGAATAAATCCATAACCATAAAGAAGATTGTTGGAATTGTGTAGCTGTAAGCAGTTAACGTCCAAACTTGTTTATAAGATAATTTGCGTTGACCGCTCATTGCAGAACCGATGAAGGCAAGTAATGTAACTCCTACAAAGGTAATAAATAATTGGAACAAGTACAGTAAGAACCCAATAACGAATAGTAAGATTGGATAAATACTGTCAAATAACGAAATGAAATCTTGTAAATCTTTCTTCTCAAGAGATGCACCTAATAAGTCATTATAAGAGTATGTTTGTGGTTGGCCATTTCCCATGGAGACTACTTTATCTTTTAAAACAAATAAACCTGTTTTATTTTGATATTTTTCTAAGTCTGTTGAATTTGGATCAAATACGAAAAGGGCATTTCCATCTTCTTTTTCGATAGGTTGGTCAATATCAGCTGTTAGTTCGCCATTTTCAATTTTGAAATCAGGTAAATCTTTTTCAATCACTTTATTTACCATGTTAACACCATCTTGAATAACGCTACCGTACAAGAAAGTTCTTGGAATAGTAGTGATTAGGCAAAGAAGCATAATATACAAAATGGTTTTACCGATTTTTTGAAAACGGAAAAGCGCCATATCTTTAGGCGAATATACGCTTTTTGCTAGCTGTGTAAAAATGGACATAGATTCACTTCCTTTATGTATGTATAAAATCATTGTAACGTACGAATCTAGAGAAGCTCAAGATATATTATCTTTACATATAGTAGAAAGGACTAAAGTTCTTCTTACTTAATTTTCTTCTTTTAGGAGAGAAAAATACAATTGACACTTTTCTTTTGTATATGGTAAATTTATCTTACATTTCTCAAACGATATAGCCAATGGGAATTTAGTTATTTTTAATGTTACATACATAATTGTGGACCCTTAGCTCAGCTGGTTAGAGCAGACGGCTCATAACCGTCCGGTCGTAGGTTCGAGTCCTACAGGGTCCATATCCATTTCGCATGTTTATTATGTCAGCAGGAAGCTTCCTTGTAGAAGGAAGCTTTTTTTACGGATATATGAGCATTTTAATTGAAAAGAAGTGGGAATTTTGCTACTTTAATGATAGCAAGACAATGTGATTTATTTGTTTGCACCCTATGGCAATTAGGGTAGAATGAAGTTGTATGTCACATATATAGTGACAATACATAAACCGGGAGGAATATAACAATGGCAAAACACGAATTACCAAATTTACCTTATGCGTATGATGCTTTAGAACCTCACTTTGATAAAGAAACAATGAACATCCATCATACAAAACATCACAACACGTATATTACAAACTTAAACGCTGCTTTAGAAGGTCATGCAGAATTAGCTGATAAAAGCGTTGAAGAATTAGTAACAAACTTAAACGAAGTACCTGAAGCAATCCGTACAGCAGTACGTAACAATGGTGGCGGACATGCTAACCATACATTCTTCTGGACAATCCTATCTCCAAACGGCGGAGGACAACCAGTAGGCGAACTTGCAACTGCGATTGAAGCGAAATTCGGTAGCTTCGATACATTCAAAGAAGAATTCGCAAAAGCTGGCGCAACTCGCTTCGGTTCTGGTTGGGCTTGGTTAGTAGTAAACAATGGTGAGTTAGAAGTAACAAGCACTCCAAACCAAGATTCTCCTCTAACTGAAGGTAAAACTCCAGTTATCGGTTTAGATGTTTGGGAGCATGCTTACTACTTAAATTACCAAAACCGTCGTCCTGACTACATCGGTGCATTCTGGAACGTTGTAGATTGGAACGTTGCTGAAAAACTTTACCAAGAAGCAAAATAATTAAAGTTAATACAGCTAAAAAAGCTAGGAGTTTTCTCCTAGCTTTTTTCTATGCTCTCCTTTTACATAATTGAGCTTGTCTTTGGAAGACTAGAACATGAAGTAAAGGAGAGTTGTGTATGAAGTGGAAACATGTAATTGGTGATGTTGAAGTGAATCGGGATTTAGTATTATTGCTCGTTATAGGCGGTTTATACACGCTCGCAATTTCTTTATCAAATACGTTTGTAAACATTTATTTATGGAAGCAAACACAAAATTATGTAAATCTGGGCTTGTATAATTTGGCCAGCGTTGTATTACAGCCTCTAACATTTCTTGTGGGGGGGAAATTAGCGAAACGTATTGATCGTTCGATTTTATTGCGAATAGGTGTAGGCACGTTAGCTGTTTTTTTTATCGTCGTTTTAGTAGCGGGAAAAAGTGCATCTCACTATATTTTACTAATGGGAGCTCTTTTGGGAGTTGGTTATGGATTTTATTGGCTTGCATTTAACTTGTTGACTTTTGAGATTACAGAACCAGAAACAAGAGACTTTTTTAACGGTTTTCTCGGACTTCTTACATCGTTCTCTGGAATGATTGGGCCAATTGCAGCCGGATATACAATTTCACGTATGGAAAAATGGAGTGGTTATACGGTCGTTTTTTTCCTCTCGTTAATGCTATTTGCGATTGCGGTTGTTTTAAGCTTTTTTTTATCAAAGAGAGAATGTGAAGGGCGCTATGAAATTGTACAAGTATTGAAAGAGCGGCAAGTTGATGAAAACTGGGGAAGAATTACACGCGCTCATTTCTTCCAGGGTTTGAGAGAAGGAACGTTTATTTTCGTTATTTCGGTATACGTCTATTTAGCATCTGGTAGCGAGTTAGCGCTAGGGAAATATAGTTTAGTGAACTCTGCAGTATCATTTGTATGCTATTATTTAGTTGCCCGCATGTTAAAGAAGGAATGGCGAAAAAAAGCCATTTTACTCGGTGGTATTATTTTATATGCGGTCGTATTTTTAGTTATTTTCAATGTTACATATACGAAATTACTTATTTATGCAGCATGTATTGCGGTTGCATATCCTATTTTACTCGTTCCGTACGGATCCATGACATACGATGTAATTGGTAGAGCAAAACAGGCGAGAGAATGGCGTGTAGAATATGTAGTAGTCAGGGAATTATGGTTAAATGCTGGAAGAATGTGTTCCATCTTAAGTTTTTTATGTGCTGTCATATTCTTTCCTCCTGAAAAAAGTTTACCTTTTTTACTATGTATTTTAGGAGCTGGACATTTTCTTATTTATTTTGCAGTTAAAAATGTCAAATATGATGAGGGAAATGTGAACAAAACCAGCGTTGGAGCACAAGGAACAGCGCAGAATCAAACTGAACCAGAAGGTTAACTTATCGTGTGTTTTATGCTAGAATAGAAAAAGATGTAAGACAGCAGTGAGGACACCTGTATGAAGGTGTCCCTTTCACATTACATAGCTGTTGGTAGAGGGGGTTTGTATGAGCAAGAAGCAGAAAAAGAACCAGACAAAGACAAAGACCCACGTTCCCTTTCGGTTAAACGTGTTGTTTTTTTGCGTGTTTTTAATGTTCTCCGCGGTTATTGTAAGGCTTGGATACGTACAAATTGTTCGTGGTGAGGAATATAAAAATGAAGTTGAGAAGAAAGAAAATTCAACGATAAGTAATCCTGTACCGCGTGGGAAAATATTTGATCGTAATGGAGAAGCGGTCGTAGATAATGAGCCTATTCGTACAATTACATTTACAAAAATGAAGGGATCAACTGCAGATGCTCGCTTAGAAACGGCGAAAAAGTTAGCAGATTTAATTGAGGTCCCAACAGATAAGTTAACAGATCGCGATAAAAAAGATTATTGGCTTGCTTTACATAAAGAAGAAGCAAAAACAAAAATCACAAAAAAAGATCGTGAAGAGTTGAAAGCGAATAAAATTGAAGAGAAAGAGCTAGATGAGCGTCAACGAAATCGTGTAACAGAAGAAGAAATCAGTCAATTGTCAGCAAAAGATTTAGAAATATTGGCGATCAAAAGTAAGATGGAAAGCGGATATGCAATGACGCCGCAAATCGTTAAAAAAGGTGCAACAGAAGAAGAATATGCGATTATTAGTGAAAATTTAGCGAAATTACCAGGTGTAGATACAAATGTCGACTGGGAACGAAAATATAAGTATGAGGATACGTTCCGAAGTGTACTTGGTGGTGTGACGACTTCTGATGAAGGGTTACCGAGAGAGCGATTAGATTACTACCTTGTTCGCGATTATAATCGTAATGATCGCGTAGGGAAAAGTTACATTGAGCAACAGTACGAGGATAGTTTACACGGTACAAAATCCGAAGTGAGAAATGTTACAGATAAAGACGGTAATATTTTAGAAACTATTAATGTATCACAAGGACAACGAGGTAATGACCTGAATTTAACAATTGATATGGAATTACAAAAGCGTGTAGAAGAGATTCTTGAGAAAAACTTAATTAAATTTAAAGGGTCAGAACCGCTTTTAGATCGCGCTTTCGTTGTAATGATGAATCCGAAAAATGGTGAAGTTTTATCCATGGCAGGGAAACAATTAGTTAACGAAGATGGTCAAACGAAAGTAAATGATTTTGCATTAGGAACGATGACGAGTTCTTATCCGATGGGTTCAACTGTAAAAGGTGCGACAGTACTTACGGGATATCAAACTGGTGCGATTCAACCTGGATCAGTACAGTTAGATGAACCGATTAAATTAAAAGGGACACCTACGAAGTCATCTTGGAAAACGATGGGGTATATTAATGACCTTACAGCGTTAAAAATGTCTTCTAACGTGTATATGTTTAAAACAGCGATGAATATTGCAGGGGTTCCATACGTACGAGGCGGTACGTTAGATATCCCGCAAAAAGCATTTGATACGATGCGTTACTATTTTGGGCAGTTTGGGCTTGGTGTAAAAACAGGAATTGATTTGCCAAATGAAAGTGCTGGTCAAATGGGTAGAGGAAGTCAACCAGGTTTCTTATTAGATTTATCAATTGGACAGTATGATACGTATACACCGCTTCAATTAGCACAATACATTTCGACGATTGCAAATGGTGGATATCGTATGCAACCCCAAGTTGTAAAGGAAATCCGCGAGCCATCGGCGAAGCCAGAGGAAGTTGGAAAAGTTGTTCAATCTATGGAACCAAAAGTATTAAATCGTGTTGATATGCCTGAATCACAAATTAAACGTGTTCAAGAAGGATTTAGACAAGTGTTTAACGATACAGGTGGTACAGCTACAAAATACTTTGCAGGTGCACCATATAAAGCAGCTGGGAAAACAGGTACAGCTCAAACTGTATATGGCGGAGATAAAGAGATTGGTAGAAATGCAAAAGGTGAGCGTGTTGAAACATATAACTTAACATTAGTAGGTTATGCACCACTTGAAGAGCCAGAAGTAGCATTTTCTGTTGTTGTGCCGTGGGTACATGATGATAAAACAGGGATTAATGGATATATTGGTCGTGAAATAATGGACGCTTACTTTGATTTGAAAAAACAAGCATTAACTGGTGAAGCTCCAAAAGATGAAAAAGAGAAAAAAAGTAATACACAAGATGATGAATAAAAAAGTTGTAAAAAAAGCACACTATCTGAAAAGATAGTGTGCTTTTTTTTATGCTTTATGCATATGGTTTAGTAAATGTGGACAAGCGTAAAATGTTGAAAAAAACATGTAGTTTCAAAAACGATGACCATAACAAGATGAGTGCATACGCTCTAAGTTTGTCTTGTGTGATAGGAGATAGCAGTTTTATGGATGATTAGAAAATTTCCTGCATCTAAAGTACAAAAGTGAAAATGAAGTTTGTGTATACAGTTGTTTTTGTGGAACTTTACAAAACTTTTACAAACAATTAAAACCGAATTAATAGTTTAGCAGTATTCTTATACCTGTAATCCTGTTATTTCCGGTTACTTCTAGGAGGAAGAACACGTGAAATGGATGAGCGCATCGATTAAAGTTTTGACATTATCGACATGTTTCCTTTGTTTTAATATGTCTACTGTATTCGCTACAAATGAAATGGGAGAAGTGAGAGTTGATGGATCCTCAACGGTTTTTCCTATTATAGAGGCAGTAGCAGAGGAATATACAAAGGCCTATCCAAACGTGAAAATTTCTATTAGTATTTCTGGGACAGGAGGAGGATTTAATCGTTTCAGTAAAGGAGAAGTAGATATAAACAATGCTTCGAGATTGATGAGACCGGTAGAAGAAAATGCTATGCAGAAAAATTCCATTCAATTTACACCATTTGAGGTTGCTTATGATGGTCTAACAATTGTTGTGAATCGTCAAAATACGTGGGTAAACAATATGACGATAGACGAGTTACGTCTATTATGGAGTGAAAATGGTAGATTGAAACGATGGTCACAAATTCATTCATCATGGCCACGTGAACAAGTTAAATTTTATGCGCCAGGCGTAGACTCTGGTACTTATGATTATTTCCAAAATGTTGTCTTACAAAATAATCGCCTTGTAAAAACGGTTTCTTTGTCTGAAGACGATCAAGTTATTATGCAAGGGGTAATGAATGATAAAAATGCCATTGCTTTTGTAGGATATGCTTATTATATGGCCAATCGAGATAAGGTGAAAGCAATACAGGTGGATGGTGTATTTCCAACGAAAGAGACCATTCAGTCGGGGGCGTATAAGCCTTTAGCTAGATCGCTATTTACTTATGTAAATGATGCATCTATCCGAAATAAAATGAATGTAGCAAATTATGTTGAGTTTATGATTAAACATGTTGGCAACCTCGCTGAAGAGGTCGGATATGTAAAATTGCCAAAAGAAAAATACAATGAACAGCTGCGAATGTTAACAGAAATAAAAAGGTAATGTCAGGGTGGAAAGGGGTTTTCATCTTTGGCTCATAATGACAAAAGTCAAATTACATTTTCTGTACAACATTTGATTGAGAGAAATACAAAGAGAAGAAAAAAAGCGCAGCGAATCAATCGAATTGTTCCGTTATTACTAAAAATAATTGCTAGCGTGTCTATAGTGACGACACTTGGGATTATTATTACGTTGGCTAGTGAAACAATCATGTTTTTTCAAAAAATATCATTATACTCCTTTTTGACGGAGCAAGAATGGTTACCTTTTTTTGAAGATCCGAAATTCGGTATATTACCACTTATATGTGGAACAATCCTTGTAACAGCAATTGCCATGTTCGTAGCAATTCCTATTGGTTTAGGTTGTGCCGTGTTTTTAAGCGAATACGCTTCGAATGGCGCTCAGAAAATATTAAAACCGTTGTTAGAGCTACTAGCAGGCATCCCGACAATTGTATATGGTTTTTTCGCGTTAACAGTTGTCACACCACTGTTACAACGGGTTATACCAGATTTGCAGTTTTTTAATGCTATTAGTCCGGGTATTGTTATAGGATTTATGATGATACCGACGATTGCGTCACTCTCTGAAGATGCGATGAGAGCTGTAGCAAAAGGAATTAAAGAAGCCTCATTAGCGCTAGGAGCAACTCGGTTTGAGATGGTAAAACAAGTCGTGTTTCCTTCGGCTTTTACGGGGATTATGGCAGCGATTATATTAGCTGCTTCCAGGGCAATTGGTGAAACGATGATTGTTGTTATTGCAGCTGGATCAACACCTAATGTATCGATAGATCCGACTCATTCTATTCAAACATTAACAGCCTATATTGTACAAGTGAGTTTAGGTGATGCTCCGCACGGAACAATTACTTATTACAGCATGTATGCTGTAGGTGCGACTTTATTCGTGTTTACTTTTATTATGAACATCATTTCGCAGTATATTATGCGCCGTTTTAGGAGGGTGACATAATATGCGAATGTTAGACCATAAAAAAATACAAGAAAATATGGTATCACGTTTTTTAAAAGATAGAATTTACAAATCATTATTTTATATAGCAATTTTGTTTGCAATCGTAATTCTGTTTATTTTATTGTTTCAAATTTTTGAAAAAGGTATGAGTTATCTTTCAATAGATTTTTTTACAAACTTCGCTTCACGTAATCCGAAAGAAGCTGGGATTGCTGCTGCTTTGTCAGGAACAATATTATTTATGAGTATTGTTATACCGGTCTCTTTTATATTTGGAGTCGGAACAGCTTTTTATTTAGAGCATTATGCGAAAGAGTCCGTTTTTAAAAAGTTAATAGAATTGAATAATCAAACATTAGCAGGGGTACCTTCCGTTGTGTTTGGTTTACTCGGGTTAACTATTTTCGTGTACGCTCTCCATTTGGGAGAGAGCATAATCGCAGCGGCACTGACGATGAGTTTACTCGTCTTACCAACAGTTGTTGTAGCTAGCCAAGAAGCGATTCGATCTGTACCAAGTTCCTTATTAGAAGCTTCTTACGGATTAGGTGCTACGAAATGGCAAACGATGTATCAAATTGTACTGCCAGTAGCTTTGCCAGGGATTTTAACGGGATGTACGTTAGCGGTATCGAGAGCGATCGGAGAAGCGGCACCGTTGTTAGTTATTGGGGCACTTGCATTTGCAAATTATGTTCCGTTTAGTATGTTCGATAGATTTACGGTTTTACCAATTCAAATTTTTAATTGGATGAGTAGACCGCAAGAGGAATTTCAGTATGTAGCAGCAGCTGGGATGATTGTTTTGCTAGGATTACTGCTCTTTATAAATATATTTGTCTTATGGTTACGAAATCGAAAATAAGTTGGAAGTGGATGAAAGGGGAATTCAAATGGTAGCAACAGTAGTAAATGTACAGGTGAAAAATGAGAAGAAGATTGAGACAGCACCAAAAAAAGTAGTATTTGATACGAAAAATTTAAATTTATGGTACGGAGAAGACCATGCTTTAAAAGATATCAACTTAAGTATTTATGAGAATGAAGTAACAGCGATTATCGGTCCAAGTGGTTGCGGGAAATCAACATACTTAAAAACGCTAAATCGTATGGTAGAGTTAGTACCTATCGTTCGAACTACGGGAGTTATCGAATATAGAGAACGAAATATATTCGATAAATCATATCCGGTTGAAGAATTACGTACGCATGTGGGCATGGTGTTCCAAAAGCCAAATCCATTCCCGAAATCTATTTATGAAAATGTAGCATATGGACCGAAAATTCATGGTGTTCGTGACAAAAAAACACTTGATGAAATCGTTGAAAAAAGCTTGCGCGGAGCAGCCATTTGGGATGAGTTAAAAGATCGTTTGCACGATAATGCATATGGTTTATCTGGTGGGCAGCAACAACGTCTATGTATTGCACGCTGCTTAGCGATTGAGCCAGACGTAATTTTAATGGATGAACCAACATCAGCGTTAGATCCAATTTCAACATTAAAAGTAGAAGAACTAATTCAGGAATTAAAGAAAGATTTTAGTATTGTTATTGTAACGCACAACATGCAACAAGCAGCACGTATTTCAGATAAAACTGCCTTCTTCTTAAGTGGAGAAGTTGTGGAATATACAGATACAAATAAATTATTTACAACACCTACAGATAAGCGAACAGAAGACTATATTACAGGACGATTTGGTTGATATCGTTGTAAGGCTAAGAGTAAATGCCCTCTTAATAGAGGGCATTTCTCACTTTAAATAGGGGGAGTAATATTTCTCTTTCCTCAAGGCTTAATAAACGTACAAGAGGCTGGGGAGGGGATTTATCCCGCTATTTGCGGGCTAATAATCAGTGGGGATGAAAAACCCCCACACTGATTAAAGTTTCACTTTATATATAATGCACATAATATTGAGGGGGGAAGAAGCAATGGTAAGAGAACAGTTTCAATATGATTTAAAGACGTTACAGCAAAAGGTAGTTGAACTTGGTGAATTAGCAAGGGAAGCTTTATTAATTGCTATGGAAGGGCTTCACAAAAGAGATGTAGAGAAAGCATTAGAGGTCATTGATGGTGATTATCGCATGGATAATTTAGAAGAAGAAATAAATGACCTTGCACTTATGCTTATTACAAAGCAGCAGCCTGTAGCAAGTGATTTACGAAGAATTTTCATTTCAATTAAAACAGCGACAGATTTAGAACGTATTGCAGATCACGCTGTTAATATTGCGAAATCAACAATTCGTCTTGGAGAAAAAGAAGTAGTTGTTAGCTTGCAGAATCTTGATGAAATGTTTGAGATTGCTCATAAAATGTTAAATTTAGCGTTAGAATCATACGAGCAAGAAAATTTAACTTTTGCTAGACAAATTGCTGAAATGGATGATTCAGTTGATGAAATTTATGGGAAGGCGATTCGTGAATTTATTTCCTCTATCCCTGGACAACCAGAAGCGATTACACAAATTACACAACTATCCTTTGTTGCAAGATACATTGAGCGTGTAGCAGATCATGTTACCAATATTGCTGAGAATGTATTTTATTTAGTAAAAGGAAAGCATTATTTATTGAATGAGTAGGAAAAGAGTAGGTGATGAGACATCACCTGCTTTTTTTAGTCAAAACATGACAAAAAAAGCTCGTTGTTTCCTTTAGTTTATGATGATAAGATGTATCATAATTAATGGAAAAATAAGTACATATGTGTTAATTACGTCTTATAAATATTTTGCTAATTTAATAGTAAGCGCTTTCTTTTTTTACTAGAGTTAAAAGGTACTTTTGTTTATCCCGCTATTTGTGGGCAGTTAATGCGGGATAAATAATATATATGTGGTATACGGAGTTCTTGAACATTATATAAGTGGAGGCTGAAGTATATGAAGGGGGTTATTTTAGCTGGAGGAAAGGGAAGACGTCTTAGACCATTAACATGTAATACTCCAAAACCGATGTTACCATTGTTAGAAAAGCCGGTTCTTGAATATAATATTGAATTATTACGTCAGCATGGCATTCGTGAAATTGCAATTACCGTTCAATATATGAGTACAGCTATTAAGCAGTACTTTGGTGATGGTAGTAAATGGGGAGTTAACTTGTATTATTTTGAAGACTCTCCCCCACTTGGAACCGCAGGGAGTATTAAGCAAGCGGAAAGTTTTTTAGATGAAACATTTGTTGTTATTAGTGGGGATGCATTAACTGATTTTCAATTATCAGAAGGAATTGCATTTCATGAACAGAAGAAGAGAATGGTAACGATGTTTGTGAAAGAAGTAGAAAATCCACTCTCATTTGGGCTAGTTGTAACGAATAAAGAACAAGAAATTATACGATATATAGAAAAACCGAGTTGGAATGAGGTAGTTTCTAATGTTGTGAATACAGGTATTTATATAATGGAGCCGGAAATTTTTTCTTACATACCATCCATGGAATTTTTTGATTTCAGTCATGATGTATTTCCACTATTGGCAAATAAAAATGCGTTATTTGCATATTTATCAGAAGACTATTGGCTAGATATTGGTACATTTGATCAATATCGGCAAGCTCAATTCGATTTGTTGACGAAAAAATTGAAGGTGCCTATTCCATATACAGAAGTATTACCAATGGTGTGGATGGGAGAAGGTGTAACGATAGGAAAAGGGACGAAAATTCATGGTCCTTCTTTTATTGGAGAAGGGGTAATAATTGGTGCGGGGGCTGTAATTGAACCGTACTCTATTATAGGGAAAAATAGTATCGTTTCAAGTTATTCTCAGCTGCAAAAAAGCATCGTTTTTGCAAACGCCCATATCGGAAAATATTGTGAGTTGCTAGAAACAACAATTGGAGAGCATACAATGGTTGAAGATGATGTTACACTTTTTCAAAAAAGTATCGTAGCGGACCATTGCCATATAGGGAAAAGTACAGTAATTAAGCAAAAAGGAAAACTATGGCCATATAAGGTGATAGATAGTCATTCAATAGTAGGC
Organism: Bacillus cereus group sp. N8; assembly: GCF_016483685.1. NCBI lineage: Bacteria > Bacillati > Bacillota > Bacilli > Caryophanales > Bacillaceae > Bacillus > Bacillus cereus group sp. N8. The sequence continues at coordinate 245,444 of NZ_JAEHBK010000001.1, forward strand.
TCTGCTGGTGTTCAAGAGAGTGAAAAGGGGGCAGGATGGTTACAAAAAAGCCGGATTGTCGGAAGAGGAAATGTTGAGATTACCCCTCAATTTATTGTGAAAGCCGCAATGGCTTATGGTTCTCTTTTTGTAAAAGGAGAGAGCATATTAATCGGAAGTCAAGAAAATATAGAAACAACGTCCTATAAAAACTTATTCCTCCATGCTATTCATGGTATTGGGATTCATACGATGGAATGTAAAGAAATGAACGAGTCACTTTTTCAGTATGCCATTCATAATTTGAACTGTGCAGGTGGGGTTTTTATTCAAGTGGAAAGTGATAGAGGGATTGTTATAAAGATGTATGGCAGGGATGGAATGTTATCGTATAAGCAGCAAAAAATGATCGAACAACTATATATGTCTGAGTCGTTTCGTTACGTATGTGAGAAAGAAATGGGGCGAAGTAAGCAGGTTCATGTTTCTTTAAATAATTATATAGAAGCAGTATTAGAACACATTGATATAGAGAAAATACAAAAACAGAAGTTTCATCTTCTTATTAATAAGAGAAATGATATGTTACAACAGTTACTTATTCTCTTTCTGCAAAGGCTTGGGTGCACAGTTACATGGATTTATGCGGGGGAACAAAAAGATCATGTGAAAGCTTTGATGAAATCGAGTAAAGCAAATATGGCGCTTATGTTTTCTGAACAAGGAAATCAATTCGATTTATATGATAATCATAGTAATATTTACCAAGGAACTGACTTTGAAGAAGTAGATATTCCTGATTTATTATTTGAATCAGCAGATAAAATTTATCCAATGTCTTTGAAATTGGGCGGTTGTTACCTTCTATTTTATATGTATGATGAAAAAAAGTCTTTTCAAATAAGATGGAAGCGAGATATTTTATATCGAATAGGAAAATTGTTTGAGTTAATAGCACTGCAGGGAAAAACATTTTTCAGCATAATAGAGCAATCACCTCCGCTCTATTTACTTTGTGATGAAGTTGTGTGTTCGTGGAAGGAAAAAGGGAAAGTAATGCGGAAATTATTGGCTGATATGGAAAGAAAAGAAGACGGGATATTAGAAGGAGTACAGTTCAAATATACAGAAAAAGAGTGGTCTTATATCGTTTCTGACGCAAAACAACCAAAATTTTTAGTGTATTCACATGCTAGAAACCCAGTGATAGCAAGGGAAAACATGAAAAATCTTATAGAAAAAATTAGACAATATCAAAAGGTGTAGAATTTTTATTTTAAAAGTGGTATTATGGTATAGTCTGATTTAAGTTATTAGTACTGGAGGGAAATAAGAATGCGTGTAAATATTACTCTAGCATGTACAGAATGCGGAGATCGTAACTATATCTCAAAGAAAAATAAACGTAACAACGCTGAGCGTATCGAGCTTAAAAAGTATTGCAAGCGTGACAAGAAGTCTACGTTACACCGTGAAACAAAGTAAGCAGTAGGAATATTTTCCTACTGTTTCTTTTTTTTATGCGATTCCTACGTAAAAGTGATACACTATCCTCGTAGAGTAAAGTGTCACTGTAAGGGGGAAAAGTGTGTGAAAGAAGAGAAAATACGTTTACGTAAACAAATAATAGAACGCATGAATTCTTTATCTGAAGAACAGTATACAACTTTATCGGAACAAATTGCAGTTTCGTTGTATGGACAAAAAGAGTGGATTGAAGCTAAAACAATTGGAATCACTCTCTCGATGGAACATGAAGTGAATACATATCCTATTATCGAAAAAGCTTGGGAAGAAGGAAAGAAAATTGTTGTTCCAAAGTGTAATAAAGGGACAAGAACGATGTCTTTCCGGAAAATTAGTAATTTTGATCAATTAGAAACAGTATATATGAATTTACGTGAACCGATTCCAGCGTTTACGGAAGAAGTGGATGCGTGTGAAATTGATCTTCTTATCGTGCCAGGAGTAGCGTATACGCGGCGAGGAGAACGGATTGGATATGGTGGTGGCTACTATGATCGTTATCTCGTGCATTATAAAGGGGAAACGCTATCATTAGCTTATGATTTTCAAATGGTAAAACATATTCCTGTTGAACCATTTGATAAAAATGTAGAAAAAATTATTACAGAAAAAGGAACAATGGTTATAAATGGGCTTGTATAGACAAATAAAAATTGACGAGACTTTTTCTTCTTGATTATAATAAAATATGGGAACGTTTTCTTATTATAGTTTTTTATAGTAAGTAAGCATAGAGGGTGATGAAATGATATCTATTTATGATATTCAGCAATTGCTAAAGAAATTTGGTACGATTATTTATACGGGTGATCGAATTGCAGATTTACAATTAATGCAAGATGAATTGCGTGAATTAAATCAGTCACAGCTAATCGATCCACAAGACTATCAAACAGCTTTATTTTTATTGAAGCAAGAAATTCAAAAAGAGCTAAATAAGAATTAGATAAAGGTAGGTAAGCAACATGGAAGAGAAATGGTTAGTTGGTGTTGACCTTGGTGGTACAACGATTAAATTAGCATTTATTAATGTGTACGGTGAAATTTTACATAAGTGGGAAATCCCTACGAATACAAATGAGCAAGGAAAACATATTACACTTGATGTAGCGAAAGCTATTGATAAAAAGTTAGAAGAGTTAGGTGAATTAAAAAGTAAGTTGATCGGTATTGGTATGGGGGCTCCTGGTCCTGTACATGTGGCATCTGGAATGATTTATGAAGCGGTTAATTTAGGGTGGAAAAACTATCCGTTAAAAGATTTATTAGAAGTAGAAACAGGATTACCTGTTGTTATTGATAATGATGCAAACTTAGCAGCTCTTGGTGAAATGTGGAAAGGTGCTGGCGAAGGAGCAAAAGATTTAATCTGTATGACACTTGGTACTGGTGTTGGTGGCGGTGTAATCGCTAATGGTGAGATTGTACACGGTATTAGTGGTGCTGCTGGTGAGATTGGACATATTACAGTAGTTACAGAGAATCCTTTCCCTTGTAATTGCGGAAAGTCTGGTTGCTTAGAAACAGTAGCCTCTGCAACAGGTATTGTGCGTGTTGCTATGCAAAAAATACAAGAGACAGATAAAGAGAGTATGTTACGTTCCATGTTAGCAGAAGAAGGGCGTATTACATCAAAAGATGTGTTTGAAGCGCTTGGACAAGGTGACGAGCTAGCGAGCGAAGTAGTAGAAAAAGTAGCTTCTTATTTAGGATTAGCTGTAGCGAACCTTGCTAGTACGTTGAATCCAGAGAAAATTGTTATTGGTGGTGGTGTATCTAAAGCTGGAGATGCACTATTAGAGCCAATTCAACGTTATTTCGAGCAATATGCTTTCTCACGTGCTGTAAAGAGCACAAAGTTAGCAATTGCAATACTTGGTAATGATGCAGGTGTTATCGGAGGAGCTTGGCTTGTAAAAAAGCACAAATACGAAGCGAAGATGATATAAGTTGTGAAATATGAAAAGAGGAAGGGGAAACCCTTCCTCTTTTTGTGCAAAATCTTGATGAAGAATAGCATGAAAATGAATTAAGCTGCCGGTGGGTACCCGTTATATAGAACAGTCATGATCGTAAACCATCCGAAAACGAGTACAGTTGCAATTGCAAAGCCGCCCGCGAAAAAATTCTTTTCGCGAAGTGTTCTAAGCGTAGCAAATACAGCTAACAGAGTGACTAGCGCAAAAATAATAACAAGGCCCATACAATATCCTCCTCTGTCTTCTCATTTCTTACGATGAGTTTTTGGAATATTTACTCTTTTATATTGTACATGTTTTAAAAATGAATGTCGAGATAGCATCCTTTCTTTTCATAAGAGAAAGAAATGTTGTATCATTGAAAGTAAGTTCAATAACTGGAGGAGATTTTTATATGAAATGGACACAAATGCCTTTAGGCCCATTACAAACAAATGCTTATATTTTAACGAATGATCAAAATGAGTGTATTATTTTTGATCCTGGTCATGAAGGAGAGAAACTTGTTACATATTTACAAGAAGCGCAGTTAAAGCCCCTTGCGGTTTTATTAACGCATGCTCACTTTGATCATATTGGTGCTGTTGATGCCGTGAGAGATGCTTTTCGTATTCCGGTATACGTACATAAAGAAGAAGCGGATTGGTTAGGAGATGCAACTGTGAATGGATCGCAAATTTTTATGATGAACCGCAGTATTACAGCGAAACCGGCAGATCAAATTATTGATGCAGAAGGTACATTAACGATCGGTTCTTTTAACTTTGAAATTTTTGAGACACCAGGACATTCTCCAGGAAGTATTTCTTATTATTGTAAAGAGGCGAATGCCGTATTTTCTGGTGATGTATTATTCCAAATGAGTATTGGGAGAACAGATTTGCCTGGCGGAAGCTTTGCTGAATTAATTGGAAGTATTGAGGAGAAATTATTTGTATTACCAGATGAAACAGCGGTGCTATGTGGGCATGGTCCAGAGACGAGCATTGGATTTGAAAAAGAAAATAATCCATTTTTACAATAAGGAGTTATTATGGGGATGGAGCTCATTTTAAGAGAATGGATGGGGAAAGAAAAGGATTATTCAATTTCATACAGTACGTATATGAACCTCGTATTATATGCAGAGGGACATGGATATTATATGAGAGAACGTGAAAAAATTGGAAGACAAGGAGATTTTTTTACGAGTAGTAATATATCTTCTGTCTTTGCGAAAACTTTTGCTAAGTTTTTCGTTCGGCTTGTTGAAAATGGGGAAGTTTCTTCAAATATTTGTGAGGTTGGTGGGGGAACGGGAAAGTTTGCCTATGATGTTTTACAAGAATGGAAACAATTATCTCCGGAAACCTTTAGTAGTTTAAACTATTCAATTGTTGAAGTGAGCCCTTTTCATAGAAGATTACAGCAGGAGAGTCTTTGCTCATTTGATAATGTATCGTACTATACATCGTATATTGAAATGGGAGAGTCTTTCGAAGGAATTATTTTTTCGAATGAGCTATTTGATGCGTTTCCTGTTGAAGTAGTTGAGAAAAGAAATGGAATTTTGTATGAAGTACGTATCACGTATACAGAGGAAGGGGACCTTGCAGAAGTATTTAGGCCAGTAGAGAAAAGAATTGGTCGATACTTATTGAAGTATAATATTCATATTGCAGAGGGGCAGCGATTTGAGGTACCTATTGCAATGGAAGAGTATATAGAAGAAATTGCGGAATGGTTCCAGCGAGGTATATGTATTACAGTTGATTATGGTTATACAAAAGAAGAATGGATGCATCCTGCACATCATGAAGGAAGTTTAAGAGGATATTATAAGCATAAGCTAATTCGTAACCCTCTTGCATATCCAGGAGAAATGGATTTAACTACCCATGTTCATTGGGATGAGTTGAAGATGATTTTCGAGTTACAAGGGATTCATACGATATGGCACAGGAAGCAATCAGAGTTTTTGTTAGCGGCAGGAATATTAGAACATCTTACGAGTCATCAAGATACGAATCCTTTTTCTGAAACTCAAAAACGAAACCGAGCAGTTCGTTCTATGATTTTGAACGGAGGCTTAGGCAGTGCTTTTGATGTTGTTATACATACAAAAGATATGCAGAATTTACATTTGAATCAATATTTAACAGTATGAAAAAACAAGACACAGTATATTGCTGTGTCTTGTTTTTTCATACGACTTATGTAGTATTGTATATTTTCTCTCATGATATATATTTATATTAAAGATATGAGATGAAAAATATAGAATACGTTCTATTTCTCTGTCTATTAGTCCCTAACCTAATAATACGCGAACGAGTTGAATAATTGTTTCGTTTTCTACTTTGTAGTAAATTTCTAATCCTTTTCTTTCACTAGAAACGATTTTAGCACTTTTTAACTTTGCTAAATGCTGTGAAATTGTAGATTGTGGCATGTTTAAGCCAGTGTACATTGTAGAAACATTGCTTGGGCCACGTTCAATTAATCCTTTTACAATACATAAGCGAACAGGATGAGCAAGCACTTTCAATAATTCTGCATTGCTTTCATATAGTTCTATTTCTTTTTGAAAGGTTTCTAACATGTTCTTTTCCACCTCCGTGTGAGCTGTTATACCATACCATACTATACATACCAAAAAATTAAAGAAAAGAAAACAGTTGTTGCAGAAAAAAAGTCCTAAAGTAAAGAAATTGTAAGAAAAGAGACCCTGATGTAAATAAAATAGATCAATTTGTACGGTTTTGTAAAATGACACTTTTGGGTGAAAATTTTGATGCGTTTTAAAAATTGAAAGATATAGATATATTTGTAACACAATTTTATCATGATTTTCTTATTCTTTCAAATGAATATACGAAATTTTTAAAATAATATGAAAAAGGAATTATAATGATATATATAGAATATAAAACAGGTTAAAAGAAGCTGATTATAATCAGCTTTCTTATGGTGATGATTAAATATTTGAGTCCTTTATTCTAGAGTTCATCCTTTATCAACTTTAAAAATCTGTGGTTCCATATATTCTCATAAAAATCAATTGTCTCTTTTGCGGACATAAATGGATTATTTAACGTAGAGGTTGTTTTCTGTACCATGAAGTTTTCGTATCTCAGTCCGTGGGCAAATTTAATTGTAGCATCCATACAGTACTCTGTTTGGGCACCACAAAATTCAATACGATGTACAGATAATTGATCTAAAATCTCTTTTAAGTTTGTTTTATAAAATGAATTGGCATGTGTTTTTCTTACAAAAAAATCTTGTTCTTGAACATCTAGATCGGTATGAATAGCCCAAATTTCTTTTTCGGGTACTAAATCATCATCGCAATGTTGAACAAAAATGATTGGTTTATTTGATTTTCTATATGAAGAAATTCTTTTATTTACTTTTGTAAGTAAATTTTGTAAATCAAATAAATGCTCTCCGCTATAACATACTCCATTTTGTAAATCGATAACGATTAAAACATCTGCACAAGTATCCATTATTTTTTGCCCCTTTTATTTCTTAATATATCAATTAATCCATTACTTGGAAATAGATAATGCACTTTTATTTTTTAATGAACTATACAGACAGAAAAGAATTAAAACGAATATGTTAGACAGCATAAAAAGAAGATATGAAAACTTAATTTCATATCTTCTTTTCTCTCTATACATTTACAGGTTCTTCTACATAAGAAAGGGCATTTTCAAAATCAGATATTAAATCATCAACATTTTCAAGGCCGACAGATAAACGAAGTAATGAATTAGAAATACCTCTTTCATCTCGAGCTTCTTGCGATAGTGCTGCATGTGACATTTTAGCTGGGTAGGAAAGAATCGATTCGACAGCTCCTAAACTAACCGCAAAGACAGGTAATTTTACTTTTGATAAAAATTGGCGGAGTGCATCTTCTGACTGTAAAGTAAAAGATAGGACAGCTCCGGCTGATGTAGCTTGAGATTGTTGTATATCAAATCCAAGATGTGTTTGTAATCCTGGATAATAGACGTTTTTAACTTTAGCGTGCTCTTGTAAATAATGTACAATTTTATTGGCATTTGCAGCTGAATGCTCAAGGCGTACATGCAATGTTTTTAGACCGCGAAGTACGAGAGAACAATCTTGAGGCCCTAAAATAGCGCCGAATGCATTTTGTAAAAATCCAAGTTTTTGAGCGAGTTCGGCATCTTTTACGACCGCTAATCCGGCAGTAACATCGCTATGGCCAGCAATAAATTTTGTGGCACTATGAAGAACAACATCGGCTCCAAGATCAAGTGGCTTCTGGAATAGTGGTGTCAAAAATGTATTATCAACAAAAGTAAGAGCACCAATAGATTTTGCAAGCTTAGAAACAGCACGAATATCTGTCACTTTTAAAAGTGGATTAGAAGGTGTTTCTACATAAAATAGCTTCGTATTTGGTTTAATGTTTTCTTTTACTTCTTCCATATTTGTCATATCTACAAATGTATGTGAAACACCGTAACGAGAGAGTACTTCAGTTATAATTCGGTAAGTGCCTCCGTATACGTCTTCTGAAATGAGTACGTGATCACCTTGTGAAAGAAGGAGAAATGCAGTGGAAATCGCTGCAATTCCTGATGCAAATGCGAATCCTTTTGTTCCGCCCTCTAATAAAGCAATGATATCTTCAAGAGCTTCACGAGTTGGATTACCCGATCGGCTATAGTCGTATTTCCCGAAAGCATCTACGTCAAACTGGTGAAATGTTGATGTGTTATAAATGGGAACGTTAACAGCTCCTGTTTGAGTATCATGTTTATACTGGTTGTGTAGTAAGAGTGTATCGATAGAATAACTCATATGCTTACACCTTCTTTTACAAGTTTAATGGCTTGCTTTAAGTCTTGAATTAAATCGTTACTATTTTCAATGCCGACGGAGAATCGAAGAAGACGATTACATACACCGTTTGCCGTTCTAATTTCTTCAGGAATATCAGCATGCGTTTGCGTTGCTGGATAAGTCATTAAACTTTCTACACCACCAAGACTTTCAGCAAATGTGATTAAGGATAAAGATTGTAAGAATGGATTAATCCATGTTTCATCTTGAAGACGAAACGAAATCATACCGCCTCTTCCTGGGTAAAATACATCTGTCACACCGTCTTCATCATTTAAATAAGCAACAATTGTTTTCGCATTTTCTTCATGTTGTCTCATGCGAAGCGCTAAAGTTTTCATACCACGAATTAATAGCCATGAGTCAAATGGGCTTAAGACAGCACCGGAGGCATTATGATAATGAGCAATTTCTTCACAAAGTTCTTTTCCTTTTGCCACGACAAGTCCGCTTAGTACATCGTTATGCCCGCCTAAATACTTCGTTGCACTATGAAGTACGATATCGGCACCCTCTGTTAATGGTTGCTGTATATAAGGAGTGTAGAATGTATTGTCTACGATAAGAAGTAGTCCGTGTCTTTTCGCTACAGTTGCGACAGCGGCAATATCAGTAACTTGCATTAATGGATTAGTCGGAGTTTCTATGAAAATAGCCTTCGTTTCAGTTGAGATAGCTTGCTCAATTTGTTTAATAGATTGTGTATTTACGTATCTACATCGAACATTCCACTTTTTTTCGTGTTCGGAAAATAAGCGATACGTTCCCCCGTATAAATCTTCGGATACAATAAGTTCATCTCCAGAACGGAATAATGAAAGGACGAGGAGAACAGCTGCCATACCTGAACTACAGGCATAACCTTGTTCGCCATATTCTAAATCTGCGATTGCCTGTTCTAAAAGACCACGAGTTGGATTTCCAGTTCGTGAATAGTCAAATCCGGTAGATTTACCAAGTCCTTCGTGACGATAAGCGGTTGAGAAATAAACGGGTGGATTAACAGTTCCTGTTGTAGTTTCGCTACGATTTCCGATTTGTGCTAGTTTTGTTTCGATAGTTGACATGTGAAAATTCCTCCTTTTTAAATTGAACGAGTAGTTGAATATAAAATAAAAAAAGCCTTCTAAGAAGAAGGCTTTCGGATTGAATAGAGTCTTCTTCTCATCTGTCAAATCTTTCACAATTTGCTGGAATTAGCACCTTATTAACAAATTGTTAATGGTTGCTGAGGCGTCATAGGGCCAGTCCCTCTACCTCTCTAGATAAGAATGTTCGTATGAAATTTTTATTATGTTTTTAACTTTACAACAAAAGTTAATTGAATTGCAACTTTATTTTAAATAATTTTTATTTTTCCGCAAGTGTCATTGACTTTTATATTTGTGCATGCTAAATTTATAAAAAATTAACAAACATTGTTAAAAAGGGAACGTATTTCCTTTTAGCTACATAAATAAAATAATAAAGACAACTCTTATTGAGAGCGGTGGAGGGAAAGGCCCTGTGAAACCCGGCAACCTGCAAACGAAATGTTTGAAACGGTGCTAATACCTGCAAAACGAATGTTTTGCATAATAAGAGGCGGAACAATTATGTCCCCCTCTTCAAAGTGAAGAGGGGGTTTTTATATTGATAGAAATGAGGGAGATTCGTGAAATTACTAGATTTATTATCAAAAGGAATTGTAATAGGTGATGGTGCGGTTGGAACGTTATTACATTCGCATGGTTTACAAAGTAGTTTTGAAGAATTGAATTTGTCTGATCCAGACTTAATTATATCGATTCATAAACAATATGTAGCTGCTGGAGCGGATGTTATCCAGACGAATACGTATGGAGCAAATGAAGCGAAATTACGTATGTATGGCTTAGAGAATCAAGTTGTTCAAATTAATAAAGCAGCAGTGAAGATTGCGAAAGCATCTGTTACAGAAAGAAATGCAATTTTAGGAACAATTGGTGGTATGAAACATATCGGAGCTGTTACAACAACTGATATGGAAAGGGAGTTTATGTTACTTGAGCAGGCAGGTGCTTTACTAGAAGAACAGGTTGATGGATTGTTATTAGAAACTTTCTATGATGAATTTGAATTACTTCATGCTGTTAAGGTGTTACGAAAACAAACGAATATTCCAATTGTAGCCCAATTAGCGTTACATGAGGCAGGTACGACTCAAAATGGAAATGATGTAAATGAAATATTAAAACAGCTTTTAGATTACGGTGCGAATGTTGTTGGATTGAACTGCCAACTAGGACCACTTCATATGACGGAAGCTTTTAAAATGATATCGATTCCTCAAAATGGCTACTTGTCAGCATATCCAAATGCAGGTCTCCCGAATTATGTGGAGGGACGTTACGTATATGAGGGAAGTCCGGCTTATTTTGAAGCGATGACACCGAAATTTATTGAGCAAGGTATTCGGTTATTGGGTGGTTGTTGTGGTACTACTCCAGAACATATTGAAAGTATGAAGCGCGCTATTGCAAATGCTATACCTGTAATAGAAAAGGACACGATTCAAAGACCAAAAGTAGTTCATACACACGAGAAACGTTCGAAATCTCACGTCACTCTAGCAGAGAAAGCAAAGAAACAAACGACAGTTGTAGTGGAATTAGACCCACCGAAAACATTAGACACGCAGCGTTTTTTTGAAGGGGCAAGAGCACTGAAAAGAGCTGGGGCAGATGCTATTACTCTAGCAGATAATTCATTAGCATCGCCTCGCGTTTCGAATATGGCAATGGGTGCGTTATTAACAAAGCATGATATTCCGGTATTGACTCATTTAACGTGTAGAGATCATAACGTCATTGGCCTACAATCTCATTTATTAGGTTTATCGGCGTTAGGGATGGAGGAAGTGCTAGCTTTAACTGGTGATCCAGCGCGTGTTGGCGATTTCCCAGGTGCAACTTCTGTATATGATTTGTCCTCTATTGAGCTCATAAAAATGATTAAAGAAATGAACGATGGGCGTTCCATTTTAGGGAAATCAATTGGTCCGGCAACAAGATTTTCTGTCGGCGGTGCGTTTAATCCGCATGTAAGACATTTAAAAGCAGCGGTTAAGCGAATGGAACGGAAAATAGATGCTGGAGCGGAATATTTCTTAACTCAGCCAATTTACGATATAGCGTTAGTTGAGGAAGTGTATGAAGCGACAAAGCATTTGGAACAACCTATCTTTATTGGGATTATGCCGTTAGTAAGTAAGCGGAATGCAGATTTTCTTCATTTTGAAGTGCCTGGTATTACTCTTCCAGAAGAGATAAGACAAAGAATGGATGGACATGAAACGAAAGAGGCGGCTATTGAGGAAGGGATTCGTATTTCACAAGAGTTAATCGATACGGCGATGAAATACTTTAACGGTGTTTATCTTATTACACCATTTTTAAAATATGAAATTACAGAACATCTCGTGAAATATGTAAGAGCAAAGCAAGAAGTGAAAGAGGGTATTAATTGATGAAGTGTATAGAAGAAAGATTACAAAATAGCATTCTAATATTAGATGGTGCAATGGGGACGATGATACAGCAAGAGGACTTAACTGCGGAAGATTTCGGAGGAGAAGAGTACGAAGGGTGTAATGAATATTTAGTAGAAACAAGGCCAGATGTTATTTTAAAGATTCATAAAGCTTATATTGAAGCTGGAGCTGACATCATTGAAACAAATACATTTGGTGCGACGAATATCGTATTAAGTGATTATGAGTTGTCTCATTTAGATGAAGAACTAAATGAAAAGGCAGCACTATTGGCGAAGCAAGCTGTTAAAGAAAGCGGGAAGGAAGTATATGTTGCAGGTGCGATGGGGCCGACAACGAAAGCGATTAGTGTTACAGGAGGAGTTACATTTGAGGAACTGATTGAAGCCTATACAAGGCAGGCGAGAGGGTTATTGAAGGGCGAAATTGATGTACTACTTGTGGAGACGAGTCAAGATATGCGTAATGTGAAAGCTGCGTATATTGGAATTCAAGTAGCTTTTGATGAACTAAATAAAACGGTTCCTATTATGATTTCTGGAACGATTGAACCGATGGGGACGACTTTAGCGGGGCAAACGATAGAAGCCTTTTATTTATCGATAGAGCATATGAAGCCATTATCGGTTGGATTAAACTGTGCGACTGGTCCGGAATTTATGAGGGAACATATTCGTTCCTTATCTGATTTATCGGAGTGTTATATTTCTTGTTATCCAAATGCAGGTCTTCCTGATGAAGATGGACACTATCATGAATCTCCATCTTCTCTCGCGGAAAAAGTAAAGCGATTTGCCGAAGAAGGTTGGGTTAATATTATTGGTGGTTGTTGTGGTACAACACCAGAACATATAAGTGCAATGAAATCCGCGTTAGCATCTCTTAAGCCACGTGAACAACATGAACGAGAAGGGCATGGAGTTAGTGGATTAGAGGCGTTGCAATATGATGATTCTATGAGACCGTTATTTGTTGGAGAAAGGACGAACGTAATTGGATCACGCAAGTTTAAAAGATTAGTAGCAGAAGGGAAATTTGAAGAGGCAGCTGAAGTGGCAAGAGCGCAAGTGAAGAAGAATGCTCATATTATTGATATTTGTATGGCAGACCCTGACCGTGATGAAATAGAAGATATGGAAAGATTCTTGGCAGAAGTTACGAAAGTATTAAAAGTACCGATTATGATTGATTCAACAGATGAAAATGTTATGGCAAGAGCTCTAACTTATATTCAAGGAAAAGGTGTTATCAATTCTATTAATTTAGAAGATGGAGAAGAACGGTTTGAAAAAGTGACACCTCTTCTTCGGAAATACGGTGCTGCTATAGTTGTAGGGACAATTGATGAAGATGGTATGGCAGTTAGTGCAGAACGAAAGATAGAAATTGCGAAAAGAAGCTATGAGTTACTAACGAAGAAGTATGGTATACGTCCATCTGATATTATTTTTGATGCGCTTGTGTTTCCTGTAGGGACAGGTGATGAAGAATATATAGGCTCAGCGGCAGCGACTATAGAAGGAATTCGTCTTATTAAAGAGGCGTTACCAGAATGTTTAACAATTTTAGGGGTGAGTAATATATCATTTGGTTTACCGCCGGCGGGCCGTGAAGTATTAAATTCGGTCTTTCTATATCATGCAACGAAAGCGGGATTAGACTATGCGATTGTCAATACGGAAAAATTGGAGCGCTATGCGTCAATTCCAGAGGAAGAAAAACGTCTTGCAGATGCATTATTATTTGAAACGACGAAAGAGACATTAGAAGAATTTACAAACTTTTATCGTGTTGCTAAAAAGAAAGATGTCGTTATACAAGAAACACTAACGCTTGATGAACGATTAGCAAATTATATTGTAGAAGGTACGAAGCAAGGATTACATGAAGATTTAAGTCTCGCGCTTACAGAAGGACGAAAACCTCTTGATATTATTAATGGTCCACTTATGACAGGAATGGACGAGGTGGGGCGATTATTTAATGGTAATGAACTTATCGTTGCTGAAGTATTGCAAAGTGCTGAAAGTATGAAAGCTGCCGTAAGTTATTTAGAGCCACATATGGAGTCTAGTGATAGCGCGAAAAAAGGGAAAGTATTATTAGCGACTGTAAAAGGTGACGTACATGATATTGGGAAAAATCTCGTTGAAATTATTTTATCAAATAACGGATATGAAATTATTAATTTAGGGATTAATGTTCGTTCGGATCGAATTGTTCAAGAAGTACAAGAGAAGAAGCCTGATATTATTGGTCTTTCTGGTTTGTTAGTAAAATCAGCCCAACAAATGGTAACAACAGCTGAAGATTTAAAAGCGGCAAATATTGATATTCCAATCGTTGTCGGTGGTGCAGCGCTAACGAGAAAATTTACAGATAATCGTATTTCTCCATCATATAAAGGGCTCGTATGCTATGCGAGTGATGCGATGACGGGGCTTGATATTATTAATAAGCTTCAAAAAGAAGAAGAACGTGAGAAGATGAAACAGGATAAAAAAGAACGTCATCTTCATATCGTTAAAAAAGAAGAGAAACAAGTGGAAATTCCAGCAGTAATTGAGCCATTACCGAAGGCGGAGGTTATCGTGCCTGATTCAACAAAACGAATTGTATTACGCGATATTCCAGTTGCACATCTCGCGCCGTTTTTAAATAGACAAATGCTACTTGGACATCATCTTGGATTAAAAGGAAATGTAAAAAAACTCCTGAAAGAAGGAGATAGAAGAGCGCACGAATTAAATGATTTAATCGATGAATTATTACAAGAAGGACAATCTTGGTTACGCCCGAAAGCAGTGTATCAATTTTTCCCAGCACAAAGCGACGGACAAAACATTGTAATATATGATTCAGAAGATCATACGCGTATTATAGAGCGTTTCACATTCCCTAGACAAGGAAAGGCCCCATACCGTACTTTAGGTGATTATTTACGGCCGATTGGAGATGAAATGGATTATGTTGCTTTCTTATCTGTTACTGTTGGGGAAGGAGTTCGGGACATCGCTGAAGAGTGGAAGGCGAAGGGTGATTATTTACGCAGTCATGCCATTCAATCGTTAGCGCTTGAATTAGCAGAAGGACTTGCTGAAAAAACACATATGCTCATTCGTGATCGTTGGGGCATTCCAGACTCACCTGAACTGACGATGGAAGAACGTTTCCGTACAAAATATAGAGGCATTCGCGTGTCATTTGGTTATCCAGCATGTCCAGAACTTGCTGACCAGGAAAAATTGTTTCGCTTAATTCATCCAGAAGAAATAGGTATTTCATTAACAGAAGGATTTATGATGGAGCCAGAAGCGTCTGTAACGGCTATGGTATTTTCTCACCCTGAGGCAAGGTATTTTAGTGTACTATAGTGTAGAAGGGGGAGACGTATGAAAAAAATAGTCTTTACAGGTGGCGGTTCGGCAGGGCATGTAACACCTAATTTAGCCATTATTCCACATTTACAAAAGCAGAACTGGGATATCTCTTATATTGGTTCTCATCAAGGGATTGAGAAAACGATTATAGAAAAAGAAGGAATACCTTACTATAGTATTGCAAGCGGAAAGCTACGTCGTTATTTTGATTTGAAAAATATAAAAGATCCTTTTCTCGTAATGAAGGGTGTTATGGATGCGTATGTAACAATTCGTAAACTAAAACCGGATGTTATTTTTTCAAAAGGTGGTTTCGTATCTGTACCAGTCGTAATTGGGGGATGGTTAAATAGGGTGCCAGTTTTACTACATGAATCTGATATGACACCTGGACTAGCAAATAAAATTGCGCTCCGTTTTGCCTCGAAAATATTTGTTACATTTGAAGAAGCTGCGAAGCACTTACCAAAAGAGAAAGTAGTATATACAGGATCGCCTGTACGTGAAGACGTAGTAAGCGGAAATCGTGAAAGAGGTTTAGAGTTTCTAGGGTTTTCACGTAAAAAGCCGGTTATTACGATCATGGGAGGAAGTTTAGGCGCGAAGAAAATTAATGAAACAGTTCGAGAGGCGTTGTCAGAACTTCTTAAAAAGTATCAAATTGTTCATCTCTGCGGAAAAGGTAATCTTGATGAAAGCTTACAAAATAAAGAAGGATATAAACAATTTGAATATATCCATGAGGAGTTACCGGACATATTAGCGGCAACAGATTTTGTTATTTCACGTGCGGGTTCCAATGCGATTTTTGAGTTTTTAACATTGCAAAAGCCAATGGTTTTAATTCCGTTATCGAAATTTGCAAGCCGTGGAGACCAAATTTTAAATGCGGAATCCTTCGAAAAACAAGGTTATGCCTCAGTATTGTACGAAGAAGATGTTACTATGAATTCTCTTATAAAGCATGTCGAAGAGCTGGATCAAAATAATGAGGTGTATAAAAGGGCATTAAAGAAATACAATGGAGAAGAAGCGATTAAAACTATTATTAAACATATTTCAGAGGCATGATTATATAATCATGCCTTTTTTAATAGGATGAAAGATTCCAAGAATTGATATATTTATGTTACAATAACAAATGGTTAGTAGGGAAATTCCAATTGATTAAGCGTGAAAATACGAATGGATTAGGAGTGACTGTGTTGGAGCTAAGTCTCTATGAAAATACTGCACTTATTATATGCTTTGTGTTGTACGTTGGTAGTGTTATTGTTTATATTTCACGGAAATTTTCACAAGAACGAGAGCTTGAAAAATCAGAGATAACAGCTGAATTAGAAATGTTAGCTGATGAAAGTTATAAAAAACAAAAAATAAAAGAAGACCATGAAGCACCCCATCATTTAAACGCAAATAAGTTCTAAAGATGGGGATTTTTTTTGCGGTCTTCCTTAATTATTTCTACAACCATTAACGCTAAAAAGGAGTTTCCCCATACGTATTTAAAGGGTGGACATAAATAAAATTTTATATTGCCTCGGGATTTCAAAATAAGCATCTTGTACGTTTCGTATCAAGCCAGTTGAAAGAAGAAGGATGGCATCATACATATGATTGGACGAAAAATGAAAGAGCAACTAATAGAGAACAATTGCAAAAAATTGGTGAAGAAGAACAAAAAGCGATCCGAGAAGCAGATGTCTTTTTACTTATATTAGATGGCGGAAATGGAAGTCATACAGAGTTTGGAATGGCGATTGCGTTAGAGAAAAAGATATATGTATATCATGAAGGAAACCCGCTGCAAACAACGTTTTATCATTTACCGGAGATAAATATTTTTGAAGGAGATGCAGCCGAGTTTGCATCTTATGTTATGAAGTATATGGAATAATAGTAATTACCTAAAGGTTATAAAAGTGATCTTTTGGGTACAGTGATGATAAGTAAAGTATATAAAGGAGTTATACATATGAAATTAGAAAATGGATGGGAAACAAGTTTTTTAGAAGTTGTACAAAACAGTGAATTTAAGAAAGGTGCGCTTCTTAGCCAATTGCTTTTTGCAGATAGTGAAGAAGTGGAAGAGCTTACTGATGATTACGGATATGAAGAGATTATTGAACGCGAACATGATGATGAATTAGCAGAAGTTTTAGGCGAAGAATTGTTCAGTGAGATGGAGCGATACGTATTCTTAGCTTCACAGCCAGAAGAAAAGCTGATTTCATTCGTAAATGGATTAGGTTTTCATGTGTTAGATTGGATCGTACTTCTTGAAACAGAATTTGGTGTTGATAGTGCAAACTTTACATCAGATGCTGTGAAGATGTTAGAAAAGCGTTTCAGACAGTTTCCATACATAGAGGATAAGACGATTTTTGATATGACGTTTGGAGAAGCGATGGATGTATTAGAATCCATTACAGGATTACAACTGAAGGAAAAGATGAACGTATAATGAAAAAAGAACGTGAGGATATCACGTTCTTTTTTTTACATAATAATAATTTTATCATCTAGCTTTGTTTGTCCAGTAAGAAGTGCATTTAAATACTCTACTTTTCGTATGCAAGCTTGTATATGTCTTTCAACCTCTTGTAACTCTGCTTGGTGATGTGTTTCAATTGGATGAATTTGCACGTTAAATTTTTCGAATTGACTACTATATGTTATTTTTGCATAGCCGCTCATAATATCGGTTTCGTTATGAAATAAGAATTGCTTCGTTTCTTCACAGAATGATACATCCTGAAAGCCATATACTTTTAATGCTTCAATTACTTTTTTAATCATGTTTGTATTCATTTTTTAACCCTCTTTACGAAGTTCTACTTTTATATTATAACATAAAAAATTACACAGAAAGCGCTTCCAAGTGTATTTTATTATAAACTTTACGTTTCAATCATAAAAATGAAACAAAGAAAAAATAATTGTAAAGAAGGAAGGACTCTTTTATTGTTTCGTCATATATATAGAGAAATAGTGCAATGAAAGGAAATTTTTCGAGGTGGAGATTGTATTTCCAATTTGAGCGCAGTAAAAGAGGTGAGAATCTTGAACTTTGATATTGTAGGACAAAAAGCATATATAAAAGACGGACCGTATCGGAACCGAATTGGAACTGTAAAGAAAAACGAAAAACAATTAGAATCCCACTTTGCTATTGTAATTGGAGAACAAAGTATTGATGTAGAGCTAAAGGATATCGTGTTAGTTGGAGTAGACGTAGGACAATTTCATACATGGTGCGAGCAAAATGGTTATTTGTGAAAGGGACGGGCTGTGAGATAATGAAATATATTTGAGAAAAAGAGAATATGTTATTGTATTCTCTTTTTCTACGTTTAAGGAGGCGGAAATGAAATATAAAGCACAGGAGCTTACATTGGAGTTGAAAGAGAAGATTCAATGTATGGAGAATGAAATAGAGCGAATATCACTTGAACTTTTTAAAGAGTATTCATATTTATACATAGAGAAAAACATGGAACTATCTATGGAACTTGTTAAAGATAAAGAGCATCCTTTTGAGGTGGGTTATTATTCATCAGTTGCCATAGCTATATTAGATGAAAAAAAGAGATGATTGGATTTTATAATATTCCAATTTGGAAATGCGAAAATATTTTTTTAGGAATGCCAATTCAATCGAGGATTTTGGAGAGTAAGAAAATAGGGGAACTTGTTGATGAATCTTATTATGAGATTGAGGAAGAGTTAAAAGAGCAACTAGAAGAATACTTGGAGTGATAATTTTCAAGATAAGATGTATAAAGATGGAACATAATAAAAAAGACGCTAACAGTATAAATTGTTGGCGTCCTTTTTTATTATGAAGCAATCTCACCAGTTTTTACCTCGTCTTGATTGTACGTATCGTGATCTAATTCTCCAAGCCATTTACTAGAAATAAGACCTGCTGTCATAGAACCACTTACGTTAAGAGCTGTACGCCCCATATCGATTAATGGCTCAACTGAGATAACTAGAGCGACAATACCGATTGGTAAGTTCATTGTAGATAATACGATTAATGCTGCGAATGTTGCACCGCCACCAACGCCGGCAACACCGAATGAGCTAATAGCAACGACAGCGATTAAAGTTAAAATAAATTGTGGTTGTAATGGATCAATTCCTACAGTTGGAGCGACCATCATAGCAAGCATTGCTGGGTAAATACCTGCGCAACCGTTTTGACCGATAGATACCCCGAATGAAGCTGCGAAGTTTGCAATTCCTTCAGAAATACCAAGCTTTTCTTTTTGTGCTTCAATATTTAATGGCATTGCACCAGCACTAGAGCGAGATGTGAATGCAAATGTTAATACAGGGAACACCTTTTTCAAATATTGAATTGGATTTAAACCAGATAGAGCAATTAATAATAAGTGAATAACGAACATTACGATAAGTGCTACGTAAGACGCTAACACGAAGTTACCAAGCTTTAAAATAGCATTTATATCGCTACCAGCAACTGTTTTTGCCATAAGAGCTAATACGCCGTATGGAGTAAGGCGTAAAATTAACGTTACCATACGCATTACGATTGCGTATACAGCATCAAGCATCTTCTTAAATAGCTCTGCTTGTTCTGGATATTTTCGTTTTATACCTATAAAGGCAATACCGATAAAGGCTGCAAATATTACGACAGAAATTGTTGATGTTGGACGAGCACCTGTTAAATCAAGAAACGGATTTGTAGGTAACAATTCTAATAATTTGTCTGGAATTGTTGTCTTTTCAATAGAAGTAAATCTTTCTTCTACTAATTTCAGACGAGCAGATTCTGCATCACCTTGTTGTAAACCTGTTGCTGATACATCAAATCCTGCGCTTGCAGCTATACCGACAGCTGCGGCAATTCCTGTAGTAAGAATTAAAATTCCGATAATAAGACCACTGATTTTACCAAGGTTTTTCGTTAATTGTAATTTTGTAAATGCTGAAATAATAGATACTAAAATAAGTGGCATAACAATCATTTGAAGCAATTTTACATAACCGTTACCAATTAAACCAAACCAGTTATTTGAGTCGATAATTACTTTAGAAGTAGGCTCATAAATAAATTGTAATATAAGACCGAAGATAATTCCGACTCCTAAAGCAGTAAATACACGTTTATTAAAAGATACATGCTTACGTTGCATATAATACAATACGCCAACTAAAATGAGCATGACTGCAACGTTAATTCCGACAAGCAGTGTATTCATGTTGATTCCCCCTAATTCCAATCTGTTATATAGAATATAAGGTAATAAAACCTATAAGTCAACTAGGAAATTACGGAATTAAAAAAAGATGGCAATTTGCCATCTCTTAATGCCCAGCTCCAGGGACAAGTAAAAATGTTGTGTACCATGTAAATCCGATGAAGAAAACGGTTAAATATGCCCCGAATACGTATATATACATACGCTCTGTTAATTTTAAATAACTTAAAAGTACGAAGAATCCTGTTTGTCCTAAAAATAGTAGTGCGGTCGAATGCATATCCCCTACGTAAAACATAACCGAGAAAATTCCAGTCCAAAAGCCGAGAACGCGAAACATGCGCTCCATGCCATCTCCCTCCTTTTCTAAAAAAAGTAAAACCTCTTTTCATTATAGTTTATTTTTCTAACTATTGTAAATATTCATTCATATAAAAGAAAGAAGCCAATTATAATATTGACTTCTTCTTAGTTGAAAAACTAAATTTGAACCTTATAGTTACAAGATTTGCATCCATCTAGTAGACTGTCGTTTCGAGTTAATTCCACGTTCGGGAATAAGATTTCAAAAATCCCCTTCATCATATCTCCGTGCATATTACAAATTTCAGTCGGATGATGCGCAGCAACTTCTTTAAATGGGCAATTGTGTACATCATAGAAAATTTTTGTACCATCCGTACTTATTTCAAAAGCAGGAGATAAACCAGCTGTTGAGAATGCTTCTTTTGCGATTTGCATTTTTTGTTCTATCGTCAATGCTTCTGCACTTACATTTAAGCGATGCATATGTTGTTGCATTAATTCTTTGCCGAATTGTTTCCCTGTTTCATATAGCGCTTTTTCACCAGCGCTACCTAAGCTTAGTAGTGAATTAAATGCTATCTGTGCTAATAATTGATAATCGCGAAATGGGAATTGTAACTGGATGACATCTTGAGACAAGACGTATAGTCTGCTTGGTCTTCCGCCTTTCCCAGTTTTTTTTGTTTCTGATTTGAGCATATTAACATCTTCTAATTTAGATAAATGTAAACGAGCTACGTTTGGATGAATGTCAAACTCATCTGCGATTTCTTGTACAGTTACGTAATTATGTTTTTGAGAAATATATTTATAAATGTAATAACGAGTAGGGTCAGATAATACACCTGTAATTTTTAAAGCTTGTTCCATTAGGATCTCCACCTTTATCACTTTATCCAAGATATTAACATTATAATACAGATAAACTTCCATATAGGTAATTTCAGACAATAATTCGGAAATTGTTCATAATTTCACAAACATATTTTCCCTTTTTATCCTAGTGAAAATACAAAAGTCCTAATTTTTCTTTTCCAGTTCTTCATGATATATACATGGTGAGGAGGGAAATTTGATGAATGGTATCGAGCTTTTTGCGAATACGATTATGAAAGAAGCTTGTAGGGTGCAAGCATCGGACTTACATATTGTGCCCAGGCAGAAGGATGTGGCAATTCAATTACGTATAGGAAAAGATTTAATTACGAAACGGTGTATTGAAAAGGAATTTGGCAAAAAGCTTGTTTCGCACTTTAAGTTTTTAGCATCAATGGATATAGGAGAGAGGAGAAAACCTCAAAATGGTTCGTTGGACTTACAAATTGATGGACAAGAAGTGTATTTACGCCTTTCAACACTTCCAACAGTATATCAAGAAAGTCTCGTTATTCGCCTCCATTTACAAGCCTCTGTTCAGCCATTGTCTCATCTTTCGTTATTTCCAAGTTCAGCGGAAAAATTACTCTCTTTTTTAAAGCATTCTCATGGATTACTCGTATTTACTGGGCCGACTGGTTCTGGAAAAACAACAACAATGTATGCGTTATTAGAAGTAGCTAGAAAATGGCAAACACGTCGCATCATTACACTGGAAGATCCAGTTGAGCAAAGAAAAGACGGTTTATTACAAATTCAAATAAATGAAAAAGCTGGTATCACATATAAAACGGGATTAAAGGCTATTTTGCGTCATGATCCAGATATTATTTTAGTTGGCGAAATTCGTGATGAAGAAACAGCAAAAGTAGCTGTAAGGGCCAGTTTGACGGGACATTTAGTAATGACAACCTTGCATACAAATGATGCGAAAGGAGCGATACTACGATTTATGGATTATGGTATTACAAGGGAAGAAATTGAACAATTATTATTAGCAGTAGCTGCTCAGCGGCTCGTCGAATTAAAATGTCCATTTTGCAGAGGGAAGTGTTCAACTTTATGTAAATCAATGAGGCAAGTGAGACAGGCAAGTATTTATGAACTGTTATATGGATATGAATTAAAACAAGCGATTAAAGAAGCAAGTGGAGAACATGTTACGTATCACTATGAAACGTTGGAATCGTCGGTTCGAAAAGGGTATGCTTTAGGCTTTTTAGAAGAAGATGTATATGTTTAGGAGAAAATGGAGTTTAAGTGATCAAGCATTATTATGGAAAAGATTAAGTGATTTATTAGAGAAAGGTTACTCACTTTTGCAGGCGTTAGAATTTTTGCAGTTGCAACTACCATTAGAGAAGAAATTACAGTTACAGCGTATGATCGAGGGATTGAAAAACGGACAAAGTTTGCACGCTTCTTTTCACAAATTAATGTTTCACCCTGAGGTGTTAAGTTATTTGTTTTATGCAGAGCGACATGGTGACATTTCTTTTGCTTTGCAACAAGGTAGTGTACTTCTTTACAAGAAGGATAAATATAGGAAAGATATGATGAAAGTAATGAGATATCCTATGTTTTTATCGTTCTTTTTAATGATTATGCTTTCTGTTTTTAACCTCATTTTATTGCCTCAGTTTGAAATGATGTACAGTTCTTTACATTCGACGGCACCACCACTTACGGAGCAAATTTTAGTTGTAATTAAATTATTACCCTACTTCATTTATAGTATTTTTCTTATCGTTATAACGGGCTTTAGTTTATATATATTTTATTTCCGAAAACTTCCGCCTATTCAAAAGGTAAAGATTATGATCCGTATTCCCCTTATGAAAACATTTCTTATTTTAAATCATTCGCATTATTTTTCCGCCCAATTAAGTGGTTTATTACACGGTGGATTGTCAGTACACGAAGCATTAACAATAATGATGAAGCAAAAGTATAATCCGTTCTTTCAGTATGAGGCAGCCCGAATTGAGCGGCAATTAATTGCAGGAGAACCGTTACAATCTATTATTGATAAAAGCGGTTATTACGAGAAAGAACTTTCTTATATCATTACGCATGGACAAGCAAACGGTAATTTAGCAAATGAGCTGGGTGATTACAGTGAGCTCATTATTGAAAAGGTAGAACAAAAAATTAAACGTATGTTATTTGTGATTCAACCTATTTTATTTACATGTCTTGGGGTTATAGTCATTCTGATGTATTTAGCGATGATTATGCCGATGTTTCAAATGATGAATTCTATTTAGGGGGCATTTACATGCAGAATGAAGAAGGTTTTACTCTTTTAGAAATGTTGTTAGTTATGGTTGTCATAACTGTATTATTACTATTAATTATTCCAAATGTAGTTAAGCAGCGATCCTCGGTGCAGGAAAAAGGGTGTGAAGCCTACGTGAAATCTGTAGAAGCACAAATACAGGCATATCAACTCGAAAATAATAAAATACCTACAATCGAGGAATTAAAAACTAAAAAATATATTGCTGTTGATGAATGTCCGAAAGGTAAACCAATCCATATTTCTGATGATGGCACGGTATCAGCAGGGAAATCGTGAAGCAAAAGGGTTTTACTCTTTTAGAGATGCTACTTGTTTTATTTGCTGTTTCTGTACTGAGTATTGTTACGCATTTTAACGTTACTTCATTACATGAAAAACAAAGAGTTGAGCAGTTTTTGAAACAGTTTTCAAATGATATTTTGTATATGCAGCAGTTGGCAATTAAGCGTCAAAAAAAATATACGTTACGCTGGTTTAAAGGGAAAAAGATGTATTATATTTCGGAATCAGAGACGGATTTTTTAATTGTTAAGAGAGAATACAATAAAGATATCCAATTGGATTTGCATACCTTTCCAAATCCAATGACATATAATCCGAGCGGAAATATTAATAGAGGTGGTACGATTTTACTTTCCTATCAAGGGTATAAATATGAGATTGTATTTCAGCTTGGAAGAGGGAGATTTACGTATCGTGAAGTGTCAAAAAGGATCAGTAATGGTTGAAATGGTTGTAGCGTTAAGTTTAATAATGGTGGCGGTATTGTTATTACTCCCGCAAACATTATTAATTATGCAGGAAAGAAAAAATATAAACATGAGCTATAAAGCATTAATATTATTAAAAAAAGAAGCGGCCTTGTTTAAGTATGAGGATGAGGAAAGGCGAGAAAAAGAGCAAGTCATAAAAGGGATTGTATATTACACATATTGGAGAGGAGATGAAGTTTGTGCGGTGTGGAAAGATATGAGAGGAAAAGCGATGGAGCAATGTCTTTATGCAGAGAAAAGATAAAAAGGAAGCGGGATTTACCTTAATAGAAATGATCGCATGTTTGTTGCTTTTATCGATGTTCTTTTTACTTTTACCGCGTCTTCATATTATGGGGATAGAAAATGCACATTCAAAAGGATTAAATGACTGGGAGTGGGATGTGTTTTTAGGACAAATGCAATTAGAGTTTCGTGAAGTAATGAGTGGGAGGAAGATAGAACGAGAAAATGATGGGAATATTTTGCGTTTCCAACTTCGTAATGAGGATGAGGTGACGTATGAAAAAGTGAATAGTAATTTAATAAGAAAAGTAAATATGCGCGGAAGGGAAGTTATATTACAAAGGATTGAAGCGATTTCATATAGATTAACACCTCAGTTGCTATATATACGTGTGAAAGATATAGGTGGTGAAATATATGAAGGCGTGGTTGTACGCTATAGTGAAATTGAGATAGAAACATGAGAAACCAAGATGGATTTGCAATGCCAGGAACAATTATTTTTCTTATTTTATTAATTTCTTTTTTGATGTGCGAAACGAATATATTACTTTTGGATAAAAAGTTTTATGCTGAAATAGAACAAAATTTTTTCATGGAGGAACTTATTGATCGAGCTATTTCAGATATAAAAAGAGACTTACAGCAAAAAGAAAAAGAGGATATTTTTTTGTTTCAGTATGAAAGAGGAGAAGCGAGTGGAAAGTACATCTTTGAAAATGATGTTATTATCATTTCGTTGCAATGTGTTACAAAGCAGAGAGTTTTCTATACAGTGAGCTTTCGCTATAGGAAAAGAGATAATAAAATATTTGATTGGGTAGAAGGATAGTGTGTAAAATACGCGGGAGAGAACCACTAATTCCTATTGTGGAGTGAGTTAATTTCTTTGAGGGAAGGGATAAAATCACAGTCAAAAGTTTAAATTTTCTCAAAAAAGAGAAAGGTAGAAAGAATATGATATATTCATGCTATCCAATCATTTTTTCTAGGGAGATAAGGAAATGACAAATAACAATCAAATAGGTGAAAATAAGGAACAAACTATTTTTGATCATAAAGGAAATACGATTATGACAGAGGATAGGGAAATACAAATTATTTCAAAATTCGAAGAACCTCTTATTGTCGTATTAGGAAATGTACTAAGTGATGAAGAGTGTGATGAATTAATCGAATTATCTAAAAGTAAGATGG
Organism: Bacillus cereus group sp. N8; assembly: GCF_016483685.1. NCBI lineage: Bacteria > Bacillati > Bacillota > Bacilli > Caryophanales > Bacillaceae > Bacillus > Bacillus cereus group sp. N8. Next base: position 271,599 of record NZ_JAEHBK010000001.1, read on the forward strand.
AACGTTCTAAAGTTGGTTCATCCCGTGATGTAAATGATATTCGAACAAGTAGCGGTGCATTTTTGGAAGACAATGAACTTACTTCGACGATTGAAAAACGAATTTCATCTATCATGAATGTTCCTGTGGCGCATGGAGAAGGATTGCACATTTTAAATTATGAAGTGGATCAACAATATAAAGCGCACTATGATTATTTTGCGGAACATAGTAGATCAGCTGCTAATAATCGTATCAGTACGCTTATAATGTACTTAAATGATGTAGAAGAAGGCGGAGAAACATTCTTTCCGAAATTAAATCTTTCTGTACACCCTAGAAAGGGAATGGCAGTATACTTTGAGTATTTTTATCAAGATCAATCACTAAATGAGCTTACGTTACATGGAGGGGCACCTGTTACGAAGGGCGAGAAATGGATTGCAACGCAGTGGGTGAGAAGAGGTACTTATAAGTAAAAATAAGCTAGCTAGCTTATTTGACTGCACGATAATAGCGAGTATGTTACGTTTTGTTCTTCATAGCATAAGAAGAACAAAACGTTTTTTTATTAAATAAAGCAACAACTTTCGTTATAATAACAAATAATAACGGAGGATTGAGAGGAACGAAAATGAAATCTATATACATAACTGGCTATATGGGAGCCGGGAAAACAACAATTGGAAAAGCGTTAAGTAAAGAACTTTATATGGAAGTTGTAGATACAGATCAAAAAATCGAAGAGCAGAAAGAGAAAGCGATTCGGCATATTTTTGCAGAAGAAGGCGAAATGGTTTTTCGGGAATATGAAAGTGAAATGTTACGGTCACTACCGGTTCAGAATGTAATTATTACAACTGGTGGAGGGATTATTGAACGAGAGGAAAATCGAAAGTGGATGAAGGAAAATGGAACTGTCGTGTATTTATATTGTGATCCACATGTAATTGCAGAAAGGCTTCGCGAAGATACGACACGTCCACTATTTCAGAAGAAAGATATAGATGCATTTATAACGAAATTCGAATCGCGCCGAGCTTATTATGAAGAGGCACATATTCATATTGATACGACTAGTAAGTCGGTAAAGCAAATCATGAATGAATTAAAGGAAAAGATTAATGAATAAAAAAGTGGACATACTAATCAAGTAGAGGTGATGATAATATGTCTACTAATGATTATGTACGCTTTGTGACACAGCAATTTGTGTCGTATATGGATGCTCCAAAAGAGGATCGAAAACAAAAGAAAGAACAACGTCGTGCGGAGAAAGAGCCATTCTTAAACAAATGGTTTGGTGTTATGCCATTGAGCGCTGCTTTGTTTTATCGAAATGTAAAAAATAAGAGAAAAAAATCAAGTTAATCATTCTTCGTTCACTTGTGAGGCGTATAGCCAATAAAAATCCCCTAGTATAACAAGATGCTAGGGGATTTTTTGTTTATCCCGCATTAACGGGCAGTAAGGGATGAACAAAACCCCCACTGATTAAAGTTTCACTTTATTGCACAGATTCTTTTTCTTCAGTAACTGCATGTATTTTATTGTTTACCCATACAAATCCAATTCCAATACAAATAGAAATGCCCCACCCAACAGCGGTCATAATAGCTCTCATTTCACCATATCCATCTACACCGAAAACAGAGATGAAATAGATTTTCAAGAAACTCTTTAATATAAATTGAAGACCGAAAAATAGTGTTAAATATTGCAGTGCTGGATATATACGGCTATCTCGGTAAAGCTCACGACTTTTATCGCGGTCATGACCTTGCAATGCAGCAATGTCTGCAGCGAAATATAACATCAGTGGTTTTTTTATAAAGATTGTACATATAACGATGCAGCCAAGTACGATATGATAATATGCATCATTCCATAGCATTCGTTCGGCTGATCCAGATAATAAATCTACCGTCGTATTAGAAATGAGTGTAATTAAAATAAAGAACCCTGTCACGTTAAACTGTTTTTCTTTTTTAAAGGTATACAGTGTATAAATAATCCCTGGAACAGAGGAAATTAACATCGCGTAATAAGGATCGATATAAGGTTTTGCAAATTTCCAAATGAGGAATGGGAATACGAGATAAAAGACAAGATCTAATATAGCTTTTTTATTTTGATTCATATAAATCCTCCTTAAGTCATACATATATTTTATAATATAATTTCTGAAAATTGTATAAGCTTTAATAAAAAAAAGAAAAGTAGATGATTAGTAGATTAAAAAAATTGTCCCTAGCGTAGTAAGTTTTTTTAGTATATAATAAAGGAAACGCTTTCATTTTTGTTTTGTTCACAAAATGGACGGAAAATCACATATTTACTATTGATATGTTGCTTTATAATGAAACTAATTAAATATACATGCATACAATATTGTGAAATAAATAACATAAATAATCTATATAAATGTAAACGTTACCAAAGAGAGAGGTGGAGACAATGAGTAAATTTTTCTTCAATCATAATCCAGCAACACTAGAGGATGGTAGGCTTGTTAAGTACGCTGAAATTATTTATGGAGAAGGTGGCCGTTCTGTATTAGAAAATTTAATGGTGAAGGCATCTATCAGATTGCGTGATCGTTATCCGAATAAATCTGACGAGCAGATCTCGAACCTCGTAAATAAAGGCATCCATGATATGTTTCAAAAATATGTGAGTGAGTAAGAGTAGCCAATGGCTGCTCTTATTTTTTTTGTATAAGGATTGTGCCTCTAGCTGAAAATAAGGGTGTATTTTGAAAGACTTAAAAAGGAGTGGAAAAGATGAGCAATGGAATTGGACGTTCAAAAGAAAATCTGCCGACTGATGCTAATCATGTGAGTGCAAAGAATCGTGCATATCAAAAACGTATGACAGAGAAAAAACAACGAGAGCGTAATGACGATAGAGAATAGGATGGAAAAACATCTAAAAAAAGCTCCTTCTACAGTTGAAGGAGCTTTTTTTAAGATAGAAAATGATTTGCGGTAATATAAAAGAGGCCGCCGTTTATAATTTGCATTGTAATACGTGGTTCGTATTGTTCTTGTAATGCTTGCTTTTCAATTTCATAGCTTTCTGGAAGTTCATCGCTATCTTCGTAAAATCGATTTAAAAGGTCTAAATCGTGATTCCAACGCACTCTTGCTTCTTTTGCCCACGTATGGTCATCTTCTGCGATTATATGTTTTAAAGCGTCCTCTATACGTTGTAAACCACTTTGTGGCTTAATGATAGGGGAAAGCGTAAAACAAAAATCAGGTATTTTCGGGGTGACTCTTATCTCTGTTAAAGTGTCATGGAAGTTCGCGATCATTGTTCCAGAAATAAGGTGAATACCGATGGAATGAAGGATGTCTTTTTTTCGGTCGCATTGATAAGATACTTTTATATTTACACCAAGCCAAGGGTGGAGTGGGGTATGTGTTGCCCCGTTATGTTTCACGTCCTCGTATAACCGTATGTATGAGCCTAGTTCTTTTGTCGTTTCAAAGATTTGATGCAAACGTGGTGAACCGTAATGAATAAGTTCACCATCGTTTTCTTCGTTTTCCGGATTTGTAATAAGAGTAAGGCGCATCGGATTCGGAACGCCTCCTGTTTTTTCAAGATAGTGCCAATAGAAAGGACGGTTCATTAATAGCTTATCCATTTCAATTGTTAACTGCACGTCTAATAGGTGAGGGGAATGTTCTAAAATTTCGCAGTTATTCGCCTCAAAAAAGTTATATAAGTAATTATGAATTTCATTTTGCTGCATAGTCCTGCACCTCAGCTTCATTGCGCTTCGCAAAGTCGATAATAGATGTCAAGTTTTCCATTTTGATTCGGATTTCTCCTTCGCTTTTTGACTGTGCGAAAATTTCTTGAATATGAGCATCGATATTTTTCATGTTGATTCTCGTTAAAATTTCATCGAGTTCACCGATTACTCGTTCAAATAAATTAATTTTTTCATACAGTAGTTTTAAAATATGTTCTTCAACAGTATGCTTTGTTGCTAAGTTATAAATATGAACATCATTTTTTTGTCCAAGACGATGAATACGTCCAATTCTTTGTTCGAGTCTCATTGGATTCCACGGTAAGTCATAATTGATCATATGGCTACAAAACTGTAAGTTAATTCCTTCACCGCCGGCTTCGGTCGCGATTAACACTTGAGCATGATTTTGGAAAAGTTCCTTCATCCAGTCTTTCTTTCCGCGTTTAAATCCACCACGAAATGGAACAGAGGAAATTCCATGTTGTTGTAAGAACCATTGTAAATACATTTGTGACGCTCTATATTCAGTGAAAATGATGACTTTATCGTCAATTTCCTTTATAAGCTCTAGAGCTTTATTTGCTTTTGAGTTGAAAGGAATATGATTAATTTTGTCCATTAACACATCAATATGTGGTTCCTTTATGTAGTGTTCATTTTCTTTCTGTCTTTTTTCTACATGCTTTTTTAATGAATAGTAAACAGCTTCGCGACTACTACATGCTTCCCGTTTTAAAGTTAAAGATGAGAAAGCAGACGTGAAGGCATCTTGTCCTCGCCAATTTTCAATCGCGTTATATAGCGCTTGTTCTTCTTCATTAAACTCAACAAAAATTGTACGTACATGCCTTTTTGGCCAATCAATTCCAGTATTATGACGTCGATTTCGGACCATTACTTTGTTGATGAGAGCTTTTAAATCTTCATCAGATTCAGCCGAGCGATTTTTTGAAGCATAATATTCTTCAAAATTAGATTGGTTGCCTAAATGACCTGGTTTTAATAAAGAAACGAGGTTGAAGATTTCATCGATTTTATTTTGAACAGGAGTAGCGGTTAGTAATAAACAAAACTTCTTTTTTAATCGTTGTGCAAATTCATAGTTTTTTGTTTTATTATTTTTTAGTTTATGTGCTTCATCAATAATAATAAGGTCATATTCTAAGTTTAAAACGATATCGCGATGCGGCGACCGTTTCGCAGTATCAATTGATGAGACGATGACATCAGCTTGTTCCCAAGAATAACTTTTCTTTTGAGCGACCGCAGGAATAAAAAATTTTGTGTTTAGTTCATATGCCCACTGAGATACGAGAGAAGCTGGAACTAGAATGAGTACCTTTTTTACAAGTCCCCGCACCATATATTCTTTTAAAATAAGTCCAGCTTCGATTGTTTTTCCAAGTCCAACTTCATCTGCCAAAATCGCTTTACCATTCATTTGTTCAATAACATTTTGAGCAACTTCTAATTGATGCGGAAGTGGCGTGAACTGTGATAAGTGTTTTGGTGCTTGTAATCCATCAAAAGTAGGGACGAGTAATGATTTTTCAGTTTTATAAGCTAATTGATATAAATCCCAATTTGTCCAAGGGCCATCTTCATCAATTCTTTTTAAAAAATTATTTTGCCACGTTCGATCTACGGAAATATCGACATTCATTCAGACGCTCCCACCTTTTATAAACTAAAGTTATTATTAAAAAATATTTATTATAAGACTTGTTATAAGGCATTATCACAATTACTAAAAGTTAAAGAATAAGCAGTGATAAAGGGATAAATCTCAAAAGTTCTATTTAATAAGAATAAGAATAAAAAATTCTAAATTATTTTTTATGCTAGAATATTGATGAAATATAGCGAATGATGTTAGGATAATGGTGTGAAATGTGTGGAATCTTTCGTATTTTATCCAAGAAAGCAACTTTTTATTTACGCTTTCATAAAAAAACATGATCAGATTCCGTATATCCTATCTTTTCAGAATGAAAATGTTTAGATATGGAAAGCAACTTTTATTGATTTGTCAGAGCATAAGGGGGAAAGAGCATGATTACATTACAACGTACACCGTTATTTGATGTATACGCGAAGTATGGTGGGAAAACAATCGACTTTGGTGGCTGGGAATTACCAGTTCAATTTTCAAGCATTAAAGAAGAACACGAAGCTGTACGTACAGCGGCAGGTTTGTTCGATGTGTCTCATATGGGAGAAGTTGAGGTAAAGGGTGTAGATAGTTTAGCATTTTTACAACGTGTTGTTACAAATGACGTTTCTACCTTAAAGGTAGGAGGCGCACAATATACAGCTATGTGCTACGAAAATGGTGGTACAGTAGATGATTTATTAATCTACAAACGTGGTGAAGAAGACTATTTATTAGTAATCAATGCATCAAATATCGAGAAAGATTACGAATGGTTAGCTAGCCATGTAATTGGCGATGCGACAGTAGTCAATGTTTCTAGTGAAGTTGCACAGCTTGCAATTCAAGGACCAAAAGCAGAAGGCATTTTACAAAAAGTTGTGTCAGAAGATTTGAAAGAAATTAAGTTCTTTAAATTTAAAAACGATATTCTTGTAGATGGAATTCCAGCACTTGTATCTCGTACAGGTTACACAGGTGAAGATGGATTTGAAATTTACTGTAAGAGTGAAGATGCTGCAAAGCTTTGGGAGAAACTTCTTGAAGTTGGAGCAGAAGAAGGCTTAAAAGCATGTGGTTTAGGTGCTCGTGATACACTTCGCTTCGAAGCAACATTACCACTTTATGGTCAAGAATTATCAAAAGATATTACACCGATTGAAGCTGGAATTGGCTTTGCGGTAAAACCAAATAAAGAAGCAGACTTCTTTGGAAAAGAAACGTTAAAAGAGCAAAAAGAAAACGGTGCGCCTCGTAAGTTAGTCGGCATCGAAGTAATCGAACGTGGAATTCCTCGTACGCATTACCCTGTATTTATTGGAGAAGAAAAAATCGGGGAAGTAACGAGTGGTACACAATCTCCAACGTTAAAGAAAAGCATTGGTTTAGCACTAATTGATGTAAAATACGCAGCAGTTGATACAGAAGTAGAAATTGAAATTCGTAATAAACGCGTCAAAGCAGTAGTTGTTCCAACACCATTTTATAAACGTTCAAAGTAACGGGGAGAGGGGTAGATTTCATGTTGCATCGTTATCTTCCAATGACAGAAGAAGACAAAAAAGAAATGTTACAAACGATCGGCGTTCAAACGATCGATGAGTTATTCTCTGATATTCCAGAGAGTGTTCGTTTTAAAGGGGATTTAAAAATTAAAGAAGCAAAATCAGAGCCAGAGCTTTTAAAAGAGTTAACTCAAATGGCTAGTAAAAATGCTAACTTAAAAGAGTACGCTTCTTTCTTAGGAGCAGGCGTATATGATCATTACGCTCCAGTAATTGTAGATCACGTTATCTCTCGCTCAGAATTTTATACAGCTTACACACCATACCAACCAGAAATTTCACAAGGGGAATTACAAGCAATCTTTGAATTCCAAACAATGATTTGTGAATTAACAGGAATGGATGTAGCAAACTCTTCTATGTACGACGGAGGTACAGCTTTAGCTGAAGCGGCAATGCTAGCAGCTGGCCATACTCGTAAAAAGAAAATTCTTGTATCTAGCGCAGTTCATCCAGAATCAAGAGCAGTACTTGAAACGTATGCAAAAGGTCAACATCTTGAAGTTGTTGAAATTAATCATAAAGATGGTGTAACTGATTTAGACGTATTACAAAGTGAAGTAGATGATACAGTTGCTTGTGTAATCGTTCAATATCCAAACTTCTTCGGACAAGTTGAAAAATTAGCTGATATTGAAAAAATCGTTCATCAACAAAAATCATTATTTATCGTTTCTTCAAATCCATTATCATTAGGCGCATTAACACCACCAGGAAAATTTGGTGCTGATATTGTAATCGGTGATGCACAACCATTTGGTATTCCAACGCAGTTTGGTGGACCACACTGTGGTTACTTTGCAACAACGAAAGCATTTATGCGTAAAATTCCAGGACGTCTTGTTGGACAAACTGTAGATTCAGATGGTAAACGTGGGTTTGTATTAACGTTACAAGCACGTGAACAGCATATTCGCCGTGATAAAGCGACGTCTAACATTTGTTCAAACCAAGCGTTAAATGCATTAGCAGCATCAGTTGCAATGACTGCGCTTGGAAAACAAGGTGTGAAAGAAATGGCACGTCAAAACATTTCTAAAGCACAATATGCAAAACGTCAATTCGAAGCGAAAGGCTTCTCTGTAACGTTCGCTGGTCCATTCTTCAATGAGTTCGTTGTAGATTGCAAACGTCCAGTTAAAGAAGTAAATGATGCATTATTACAAAAGAATATTATCGGTGGTTACGATCTAGGCCGTGATTATAAAGAGCATGAAAATCATATGCTTGTAGCAGTAACAGAGCTTCGTACAAAAGAGGAAATTGACACACTTGTAAATGAAATGGGGGCTATCCAATGAAGAACCAAGACCAAGCACTTATTTTTGAAGTGACTAAAGAAGGACGCGTAGGATATAGCTTACCCAAATTAGATGTAGAAGAAGTTAAATTAGAAGATGTATTTGAGAGCGATTATATTCGCGTTGAAGATGCAGAGCTTCCAGAAGTATCTGAACTTGATATTATGCGCCATTACACAGCGCTTTCAAACCGTAACCACGGTGTTGATTCTGGATTCTACCCACTTGGATCTTGTACGATGAAATATAATCCGAAAATCAATGAAAATGTAGCTCGTTTCGCAGGCTTTGCAAATATTCATCCACTTCAAGATGAAAAAACAGTGCAAGGTGCAATGGAATTAATGTACGATTTACAAGAACATTTAATTGAAATTACAGGTATGGATACTGTTACATTACAACCAGCAGCTGGTGCACATGGTGAATGGACGGGTTTAATGTTAATCCGTGCATATCATGAAGCAAATGGTGACTTTAACCGTACGAAAGTAATTGTTCCTGACTCTGCTCATGGAACAAATCCAGCATCTGCAACTGTAGCTGGTTTTGAAACAATTACAGTAAAATCAAATGAACATGGTCTTGTTGACTTAGATGATTTAAAACGTGTTGTAAATGAAGAAACAGCAGCACTTATGTTAACAAATCCAAATACATTAGGCCTATTCGAAGAAAATATTTTAGAAATGGCAGAAATCGTCCATAACGCAGGCGGTAAATTATACTATGATGGTGCAAACTTAAATGCGGTATTAAGTCAAGCACGCCCAGGAGATATGGGATTTGACGTTGTGCATTTAAACCTTCATAAAACATTTACAGGTCCGCATGGTGGCGGTGGCCCAGGTTCTGGTCCAGTAGGTGTGAAAGCTGATTTAATTCCGTACTTACCAAAACCAATTTTAGAAAAAACGGAAAATGGTTACCACTTCAACTATGATCGTCCAGAAGCAATTGGACGTGTGAAACCATTCTATGGTAACTTCGGAATTAACGTTCGTGCATACACATACATTCGTTCTATGGGTCCAGATGGCTTGCGTGCAGTAACGGAATATGCTGTATTAAATGCGAACTATATGATGAGAAGATTAGCTCCATTCTATGATCTTCCGTTCGATAGACATTGTAAGCATGAATTTGTATTATCAGGTCGTCGTCAAAAGAAACTTGGTGTACGTACATTAGATATTGCAAAACGTCTGCTTGATTTCGGTTACCATCCACCAACAATTTACTTCCCATTAAATGTGGAAGAATGTATTATGATTGAGCCGACAGAAACAGAATCAAAAGAAACATTAGACGGTTTCATTGATAAGATGATTCAAATCGCTAAAGAAGTAGAAGAAAATCCAGAAGTTGTACAAGAAGCGCCACATACAACGGTAATTAAACGTTTGGATGAAACATTGGCTGCACGTAAACCTGTTTTACGTTATGAAAAGCTAGCTCCTGTACAAGTTTGATTCGAATAAAAAAGAACTCGCTATATGCGGGTTCTTTTTTTGTGCAGGTAGGATGAAAAAAGTGTTAAAAATTATTATTTTTTGTTTCATATTGCTGTAAAGAAGCAGTTTTATAGATGATTTTGTTGAAAAAGTCGGTTTGATAAAAGTATTTATTTTTGTTAGAATTTTATTGAAATTAAGAAGATGTGATGAGGCAAAAATTACTCATTTTTATGTATATGTGAAAAAACGAGCAATACGGGGGTGAAAGTGTGGGATATCGATGTTATAGAATGGTATACCATTTAGAAAATGGAGAAACAATTAAAGATATAAAAGAATTTTGTTACCGAGACCAAGGGAAAGTGCTAGAAAGAGTAGCTCATCGTGTAATGGACAATAGAGAAGTAACAGCGATTGATAAACAGGGAACGATCATTTCAATAGCATGTGAGGACATTGTAAAGGTGGAACTTGATTACATAACAGAAAGTTAACCTTGAGTCATATCGAATTATTCGATAAAATATACTGTTGAATGGTGAAGAGAGCAGAGAGGAGTTTATCATGGGTAGTACAAGACACTTTTATATGTTTATTTTAGCTTTTGTTCTTGTTGTGGCGTTAACAATTTATTTAATTGTTGATAGCAGCTGGTACAATACAGTTCATCCGGCATTCCTTCTATTTATGTATGTAGGAATTGCGGTTGTTAGTTTCGGAATGAGAGACGAAATGTTAGATCGCTTTGAAAAGTGATACATATACGAAAGACCAACAGGAAAATGTTGGTCTTTTTTTCTTGCCAAAAATAGGATGGTGTGTATATACTGTATATATAAGGTATATACAGTATATACACACTGGAGGAAAACATGAATATTATTATTTCGAATTCTTCCCAAGACCCTATTTATGTGCAAATAAGGAAACAATTAAGCCAGCTTATTTTAAATGGTGGTTTAAAGGGTGGAGATCAGTTACCGTCTATTCGTAGCTTAGCGAAAGAATTACAAATTAGTGTAATTACAACGAAGCGTGCGTACGAGGAGCTTGAAAAAGAAGGATATATAGAAACTGTTGCTGGCAAGGGGACTTATGTTTCACGTAAAAATAATGAACTATTAAAAGAACAGCGGCTACATCTATTGGAAAGTAAAGCGGAAGAGATTGTGAATGAAAGTAAAGTGTTGCAGCTTTCACTTGAAGATTTACAACAGATGATTGCGTGTTTATACAAGGGGGAATAAGAGATGTTAGAGCTGAAAGATGTTTGTAAAACTTATCAAGATTTCTCAGTGAAAAATATAAGTTTTACATTGCCACGTGGATATATTATGGGATTTGTTGGACCGAATGGAGCGGGGAAAAGTACGACGATCAAAATGATTATGAATTTAATTAGAAAAGATAGTGGCGATATAAAAATTTTTGGCAAAGACAATAAGAAAGCCGAAAAGGAAATAAAACAAAATATCGGTTTTGTATATGATGAAAATCATTATTACGAAGATTTAACGTGTGAACAAATGAAGCGTATTATTGCACCGTTATATAAAAAGTGGGACGAAAATCAATATCAATCATATATGCAGAGATTACAAGTTCCAAAGTATAAAAAAATTAAAGAACTATCAAAAGGGATGAAAATGAAATTTGCGATTGCTATCGCACTTTCGCACCACGCAGAGTTTATCATTATGGATGAACCGACAGCAGGATTAGATCCAGTTGTCCGAAGTGAATTACTTGATATGTTGCAAGAAATTGTCATGGAAGATGAAGTATCTGTATTATTCTCAACGCATATTACAACAGATTTAGAGCGCATCGCAGATTATATTACGTTCATCAACGATGGAGAAATTATATTTACTGGTGAAAAAGATGAATTAATGGAGAACTACGTAATCGTAAAGGGAAGTAATGATTTATTAGATCGAGAAGGAAAAGAGCTGTTTGTTGGATTACGAAAAAATAAGTTTGGTTTCGAAGGTTTAGCGAAGGATAAACAAGCAATCATCGATTGGTTTGGAAATGAGGTTGTAATAGAAAAGCCTACATTAGACGATATCATCGTTTACACTGCGAAAGGGAGAGGTGCTTATGCGTCAGCTCATCTATAAAGATTTGTTCTTTTTTCGGGTAACTTGGTTAGTGAATCTTGTTCTCCCCCTTGTGTTATTTATGTTAGATCCAGGTGGTGAATTGTTATTTTCGATGAGTTGTTTATTTATAACACTTTCTTCTGTTATGGCGCTAATCTTTATGGATGAAAGAAATAAAAGTGACATTGTTATAAATAGTTTACCGGTAAGTCGAAAGGATATCATTATTGCTAGATATATTTCCTGTGCAATATTCATAGTAGGCGGCATACTCTCTACGATGTTAGTTGTTTTTCTTATAAGAGGCATTGTGGTTATTGGTGATATCGGTGCATACCATCCTAATCTATACATTGAAATTCCATGGTATGAAGTAATAAATGGAGCTGTTTACGCCGTATTTTTTGTTGTGATACTTTTCCCTAGTTATTACGGTACAAAATCGAAGGTAGTAAGAAGTATAGTATCAGCAGCATCAATGGGAGTGGGTGTAATTCTTTGGATGTTTATTAGTGAGGGGCTGAATGAAACAGCACCCTCATTCATTGAGTGGATAATGAATCCTATGCATACTGGTGTATTTATAGTTGGATTCATTACATTAGTTAGTATTTACATTGCTTCTATGCTTCTTACAATTAAAATTTATGAAACGCGTGATTTGTAGAGAGGAGAATTCAGATGCAACAGTTGATTTTGAAGGAGTTTTTCGTACAGAAGAAGATGTTTCTTTTATATTTTTTAATACCTATTTTCTCTGTTTTTAGGAATCCCGTCCAACCAATGGGGATAGCAATAGGATTATTTATAACATGTAGTACGATTATATATATTTCTTTTTATTATGACGAGAAAAGTAAAACAGAAAAAGTATTAGTGAGTTTGCCTATAACGAGAACAGAGATAGTTATAGCTAAATATATTTCAAGCTCATTATTTATTATGGCTGGTTTGAGTGCAACTTTTATAGTCGTAATATTAGGAAATATTCTATTGAACAGAGATATAATTATGCCTGGATATGCAATCTTTTCAGCAATAGTAGCAACTTTGATTTATTGTGTAGTAACGATACCTACTAATTACATTGGAGGATATAAAGCTATTACTGTCTTGAATGTGATTATGATTTTTCCTTTAATGGGTACGATTGGTCTTATGTGCAATATTTTTGGTGATAAAATAATCATGCTAAAAGTACTTCAATCTGAAGATGCTACACTAGCAATGGGTGCTCTTAGTATCGGAGTGTTAGTAAGTATAGTCATATCAATGTTACTCTCAATGAAAATGTTTCAGGAGGCAGAGTTATAGAAGGGACGCTTTCATATTAGGAGGTTTAATACATGATCAAGCAACTAGTCTTAAAAGATATGATGTTGTAAAGAAAGTTAGGGGTTGTGGGATTCATATGCTTGCTGTTCCTTGTAATTGTTGATTTTGGTAGCGACAACTTCCTTATGACGCTTAGTATATCTATACCCATCCTTGGAACGATATGGTCGACGAATTATGAGGCTAGAAATAAAAGTGAAATGATAGTAAATAGTTTACCATTTGAGCGTAAAGAAATTGTCATAGCAAAATATATATTTGTCAGCATTTTAGTTGCTTTAGGTGGCATCTTCTCACTTGTAGTTGGTTTAATCCAGTTACAAAATGAACATATAACTGGATTTATGCTGTGGGGAGCGATTCTGGGAGGAATAACAGGTGGTGTTGTTTATAGCGTGATTGTACTTCCGATTGAAATTTCGGTGGGATATAGCAGTACGAAACAGGTCGCTTATCTTATTGGAATCATAATTGGGGGATTAAGTGGAGTGAGTGTAAGTAGCATATGGTTAGATATAGAGAATGCTTGGAGCACAAGTCTAGTCGTAAATGTTTGTTTTATAGCAGGGCTGCTTCTTTTATATATCATGTCTATGTTACTCTCAATTAATTTGTATAGTGAGCGTGATTTGTAAGGGGAGGATAGCTTTGAAACAGCTAATTTTAAAAGATTTCATCGTTCAATGGAAATTTTTAATTTGGTACCTACTGTATCCGGTTTTCTTTTATATGGCCTTAACAGATACGGAAAATTTGTTCATAATTATGTCAGTAATCATTACAGTTGGGACAACCGTAAAAACATTTGAAGCGGATAGTAAAGATGAGAGTGAAGTAATAGTTAATAGTTTGCCAATATTTCGAAAACAAATTGTGTTTGCGAAATATATAGTAGCAATTATCATTCTTTTCATAAGCGTAGCGATTGGTTGTTTCACGATTGGAATGAAGAATGGGGCGAATGTATTTGAATTTATTGAAACGACATTGATTGCTAGTATTAGTTTTATTTTATTATATTTAAGCTTTGTTTTACCGATATCGTTTTGGCTAGGGTATAAAAAAACTGTTTTTATTACAATATTCATATGCATAGCGCCGATTGTTATTTTGGAGACATTCTTTCAAATCAACATGGAACAGATTCAACTGTATAACAGCTTGTTGTTTGTTAGTTCAATTTTCATGTTAATAGTATCTGTCTTTGTTTCGATGAAGCTATATGAAAGAAAAGAATTTTAAAAGGTGCCTCATAAAAGGCACCTTCTTCAATAACGGCAATACGAGAGCAATAGTTTATAAACGGAAACGTTACTTGGCACATCTTTCGGAGTATGTAATATAAAGCTGAAAACGATAACGAGAGTGAGAAAGAGGAAAAATAAAAATAGGATTTGCTTATGTATAGAATTTTGCATATGATTCACTCCTTTTTTCGGTAGTATGTCCAAAAGAAAGGAGTGTATGAAAAAAATTGGAGGGGGAACAATGGGGAAACGAAAATTGTTATTTGGAATAGGGGTATTGTTTTTTTCACTGGGTCTTTTGTTATCAAATTTTTATTCAGATATACCATCACCATTTCCTAATTTGCATAAAGGGGTTGGTATAAGTATTGTCATAGTTGGTCTGCTTTGTCTTATCGCATCAAACTTCTACAGAAAATCTGAATGAATATAAAAAAGGACAGTTACTCTTTTTCAGAAGAACTGTCCCTTTTAAATAACTTATTCCATAGCTTGACGATACTCCATATAATCACGATTGCAATGGAAGCAATAATTGACCAAGCGATAGATGCAAATTCAAGTGCCATGTTAGGAAGGAATGTAAGAATGGATAATACTTTATGAAACAACCATTCTATTATATGAAAACTTATTTGCAATAGAATGATAATCCCGAGTGTGATCCATGCTAACATCTGTTTTCCTTTTTCTTTCCACATGACAGTCACCTCACGTTAGCTTAATAGTTTTAAGCCAACAGCACCGCATAGAATGCAGCTTAAGAAGGCAAGACGACGCCAATCCGCTGATTCGCGGAAAATAAGAATGCCTAGAAGTGCACTTCCGGCAGTTCCGATTCCAGTCCAAATTGCGTAAGCAGTTCCCATCGGTAATGTGTCCATCGCAAGGGATAAGAAGAAGAAGCTTACGCCGAAGTTAGCGATTAAAATAACTTTTGGTGCCCAGCCTTTCTTTTCAGTGGCTACTTTCATAAAGAGTACACCAATAATTTCACAAATACCAGCTAGAATTAAAAATACCCAAGCCATTTTATGCGGCCTCCTTCGCTTCTTTTTCTTCTGTTACTCGTTTTAAGCCAATTACTCCGAAGAAGATTAAACCGATTAATAATACTTTTACAATAGAGAAAGGTTCTCCGAAGATGAAAATCTCTGTAAGAACGATTCCGCCAGCTCCAATTCCTGTAAAGACTGCGTATACAGTGCCGACAGGTAAATCTTTATAAGCTCTAAATAATAAAACGAAACTTATTGTAATTAATAATGTAACACCAGCCCATTCAAGTGGTGCCTCTGCGTGTTTTAATCCAATTACCCAAAAGATTTCAATAATACCAGCTAAGATTACATAAATCCATGCCATATGTCATTTCTCCTTCCTACCAGTCGTTAGGTAAAGGGCTTAAAAACGACGCATTGCAAAGGAGCAATCCGTCAGTTTGAAAGTCCGCGCCAAAATACTTTCCAAGAAGCGTCTAAACGTGTCTCAAAACGATTTAAACCTGCGTATAGTAGTTCAACCATAAGACCGTCAAGTAAGCATAGAAAAGCCTCTAAGGCATCTTTTATTTCAATGTTATGCAGCTCATCTTTCTCACTTGCCCTTTTAAATACAGGGAATAAAAGTTTTCCAACGTTCTCAATGTGTACATTTGCTTTATCAATAATTTGTTCGCGAAATGCATCAGGCGGAAAATAAGAAGTTCGTAACCAAAACATTGATTCTTCACTTTCACCAAATCGTTTTGCGTAACCTTTTAATAAATGTAAGAGCAATTCTTCAGTGGACGAATTTGAAAATTTTTCAATATCATCTGTGAAGCTCTGTACATCTTTTTGAAGAGCAGCCTCTAAACATGTAAAGTATAACTCTTCTTTTCCTTTAAAGTGTGCGTAAATCGATGGTTTTTTAATCCCAACTTCTTGAGCAATATTTGCTAATGAAGTTCCTTCGTAGCCGTAGCGTGCGAAATGAGAAAGTGCTACAGCTTTAATGCGGTTTGCTGTCATTTTCATCCCCTACCTACCGTTCGTTAGGTTCATTATATGAGATGGAAAATATAAAGTCAATAGGGGAAAAGCTGAAAAAGAGCGTTATAGGTAACGCTCCTTTTTAGACTGTTTCTCGCTCAATTAAATGGAATGAAAGTTCTTCTGCGCTGCCGATAATTTGCTCACTTTGAATTTGTTTATGGAATAAAGAAAAAGCATGTGAGCCCATTGTGAGCCCGGGATGTTCAATAGTTGTAATTTCTAATGCTTTTGAAATTTCATGGTTATCAAATCCAAGGATAGCGAGGTCTTCAGGTATTCGAATGCTATGTTTTCGCGCCTCTGTTAATAAACCAGCTGCAACTTGATCGTTTGCTGTAAAAATAGCGGTTGGACGATTTTTCATGTTTAAAATACGATGAAGTATTTTTGCCCCGTCCTGCATCGTATAATATTGATGAAAAATCCAATCAGGGTGCACTGTTTTTCCTTCGTGACGAAGAGTATCGGCGAAAGCTTTTTTACGCTCGATTGAATTAACGCTTGTTTCTCTTGCTAAACAAATGCCGATTTTTTCATGGCCCTTACGGAGTAAATAGGAAGTACCAAGGCGGAATCCTTCATAATGATCTACAAAGACAGATGAAATGAGTGGATGTTTCATTTTTTCACATGAAATAATGGGGGCAAATTTTGCGAACGGTTCAATTTGTTCCCATGAACTCGTTCGAGAACAAATAATCATCCCGTCGAATTGTTTCATTTTCATCATTTCAAGAACACGAATTTCTTCAATGCTATCGTAATTCGTTTGGCATAAATTAATATGATATCCAGCTGCTAATGCTTCGTTTCCGATTCCTTCAATAATGGTACTGAAGTATGGAACATTAATGAAAGGGAGCATAACCCCGATTGTATATGTTTTTCCCTTTATTAAATGAATAGCATTAATATTTTTTGCATAGTTCAATTCTTCAACTGCATCTAGAACACGCTTACGTTTTTCTTCTTTTACGTAAGGGTGATTATTAAGGACGCGGGAAACAGTTGCTATGGATACACCAGCAGTTTTTGCAATCTGTTTTATATTGGCCATATGTATCACCTCTTTACTTAATTATAAGGGGAAAATAATAAGAATGAAAAAATCTTGACCTGAAAAGCTTTTCACAAACTATGTTATAAACATGACTTCTGTTATTCGCGTAACCTTTTTATTTGGGCGTGAGAGTAGCGGGGTCTTTTTTTGTATGTATGCAAAGAAGTTTTGTCAAAATGTGTGAGAATAACGTGGAAAGTTTTCGGAGGAGGCGTTTCATAACGAAGCGAATAGAAGAGAGTATAAACGCTTCGTTCGTTAAGAGAGCGGTATGAAAGGGCGGAAACAAATTGAAAAAAGGAATCGTTTGTTTCGTGTTTTCTAGTGTATTACTTAGCTCATGTTCATTTCAGCAAACAATGCAAGAAGAAAAAACATTTGTGGGAACAATAGGAGCGGCTAAGGACCGTGTTACGGATCCGATTCCGCTAAAGGAACTTCCAAAATATTTTCCGGCGAAGTTTAAAGTTCCAACGTTTTTACCTTATGACATTACGAGTGATGTGCATGGAGAGGTAAGAACGATGGGAAAGAAGAATGCTGTCTTAACGATTAAATATAAGCAACAAGAGAAAGAAAGGCATGATTATATAGAATTAACAGTGGCCAACTTTTCTTACAGTTTTCCATACCTCGTAGAAGAGAATCGATTTCAAGAACAAATGAAATTGAATAATGGAGCGCCTGCTTATTTTAAAAATAAGGATGATTACGAGCGAGGGGACGAATTTGCTACGCTTATATGGAAAGAGAAGGGGATTGAATATCAGCTATTATATCGTAATGTAGATGAGAAAGATGAAGATGTGATTAAACAAAATCTACTGTACATTGCGAACAATATGGAATGAAAAAAACTAGCTGAATTATACAGCTAGTTTTTGTATGTTATTTCTTTTTAATTTTGCCTGACCAAGATTTAAATCCACCTTTTAATTGGTAGAAATCTTTGTAGCCTTGTTTCTTTAAGTATTGAGCTGCACGACCTGTACGGAATCCGCTTTGGCAATATAAATAAACAGGTTGATCTTCGCGGAGTTCTTTGTAGCGAAGGCGAATTTGTGATAATGGAATGTTACGCGCGCCTAAAATATGTCCCGCGTTAAATTCATCTGCTTCGCGAATATCGATAAGCTGTGCTTTACGGTAGCCAGCGCGAAATTCTTCTTCTGAAAGTGTTTTAATTAATTTCTTCTGATAGAAATACATCCATACAGTGTAGCCGATGAATGCTGCAATTGCGGCTAGTATAATAATCAAGTTTGTTGACACGATGCTATCGCTCCCTTTTTTCTAATCCTACTTTCAATATTATAATGCCCATATGTATTTATGCAACAGATTCATTCGCATATAAGAAGAAATTTCGTATTCTTTCACAAATTTTGTCGAATTTGGTAGACTAGAGAATGTGAAAAATAATTGGTTATATGAGGTGCAGGATGGGAAAAGAAAAATGGTGTTATATTAACTCTGGTCAATGTTCACCAGCATTTAATATGGCGTTAGATGAATGTTTATTAAATTGGCAAAGTGAAAAGAAAATGTCGCCAACAATTCGTTTTTATGAATGGGAAGTGCCGACATTAACAGTAGGGTATTTTCAGCGTGTTGAAAAAGACATTAATATGGATGTAGTTAACGAAAAAGAATATGGTTTCGTTCGTCGTCAAACAGGCGGCAGGGGTGTATTACATGATAAAGAATTAACGTACAGTGTTATTGTGTCTGAAGATCATCCAAATATGCCAAAAACAGTTACAGAAGCGTATCGCGTTATTTCACAAGGGTTATTAGACGGTTTTAAGGCATTAGGATTAGAAGCGTATTATGCAGTTCCGAAAACAGAAGAGGATCGTGAGAATTTAAAAAATCCGCGTTCAGGAGTATGTTTTGATGCACCATCTTGGTATGAAATTGTAGTTGAAGGAAGAAAAATCGCAGGTAGTGCTCAAACACGTCAAAAAGGTGTTATTTTACAGCACGGTTCGATTCCGTTAGAAATAGATTTAGATGAGTTATACGATCTATTTTTATTCCCGAATGAACGTGTAAAAGAGCGTATGAAAAATATGTTTTCTTCTAAAGCGGTAGCGATTAATGAATTAACAGATCGTACATTTACGATTGAACAGTTAATTAAAGCGTTTGAAACTGGATTTGAAAAAGGATTAGATATAGAGCTTGTTCCGTATGAACTAACAGAAGAACAGCTTCATGAAGTTCAAACATTAGCAAAAGAGAAGTATGAAAGTAACGAATGGAATTATAAAAAATAAGGAGATGGCGACCGCCATCTCCTTATTTTTTATAGTAAATTAAGTACTTTTTCTACTTTGATTCCTTTATCTTGTAAAGAACGAAGGCGATTTACAACGTCCATAATTTCTTTGTCGAATGTAACGCTAATACCTTGGCTTTGTAGCTCTTCTTTTAATCCTTCAATAGAATCATCTATGTCGATGCCAAGCTCGTAATCTTGACAAACTTCAATTGTCTTTTTCACAAGTTTAACATAATTTTCTTGTAGTTTTGTATTTGTTTCAGTCAAAGCAGGTTGCTTCGGTTTTGCAGGAGTAACCGGAGCTGTCTCTTGCTTTTTAACTGGAGTAGGTACTGTTTTTTTCACAGGTGCTGGAGTAGATAATTCTACAGCTGCTTCAACACTTACTGGCTTCGGCGTTGGTACCGGAGTAGGTTTAGGTGCTGCAGCAGGTGTTTCTACTCGCGTAACAGGCTTTGGAGCTGGTGTAACTGCTTTTGGAGCTTCTACAACTACTTCTTTTTTCGGAGTAGCTTCTACAACTGTTTCTTCTTGCTCAGCAGCTTCTTTATTTTCTTTGCTCCACATAACGCGTTCAACTTCTAGAGAAACATTGTTTTTGTTCATCGCTGTTAATGTAACTTTACCAACCTCAGCGTTCCCAGTGAAATCAACAATTTTATAAATAACACTCTTGTTCCAATCCACGTTTCCGCTCAAAAATAATTCTTCGTTACATTTTGGCGTTAAGCCCTCGATTTTAATTTCTGCGTTTACACCGTTTTCACTATATACCATAATTAGCGAAGCATTTACATCTTCGTCTGCTAACATTAGTTCACGTACCATTTTGCCGGTGCGTACTTGCGTTTTCTTCTTAACTGACATCAAATTTCTCCTCTCAAAAATTCAGTAATAATAAAAAAATCGTATAACGAAAAATAATTGCTCACGAAGATTTATGATACCGATAATAAAAGCATCACGTCAACAATTAACTTTAATTATTTTGCATTTTTCTTATTTTCTTTATGAAATTTTTCAATTTGTAAAATTAGACAGAAGAAAAACAGCCTTTTGAAAGGCTGTTAAAATTTAGATGTTTTATATAAAAATTTGTACAGAATATAAAAAGAAAGTGTAATAAGAGCACCTTGCAAAATAGACAAATTATAAAAAAAGTATGGTTGTGTTTTGAAAAATACATTTGCAAAAACTGATAAGACAAAAGGTATAAATACTGATAATAAGAGGAGTGCTTTTTGTTTCCAGGAAACTAATATTGTAAAAGAGAAACGTCTAAATAAAGAAAAAGTTATGAAAGCACCAATTGTTAAAACGATAGCAGATAATATTGTTCCAGGAATACTAAATGGAATTCCTGAAGTATTTGTATTTGAAAATAGTTTTTGTATAAGAGTAGTGAATGTATCGTATCCAATTTGAACAGCTAATAATAAACTAACTGCAAACCCAATAACAGCAGCTTGTTGGAAAGAGTTTTGATGTTCCGAAGAGTTAATTAATTCATCGCAGTAAGCTTTTAAATCCTCTCCGAAAATATCATGTGCAGTTTTACCGTATTCTTGCGCTTCTAAAAGATGATCCAATATTTCTAGAAGTAATTCTTCCATTTGTTTTTGTGGAACGCTAGTAAGGCGTAAATAAATAAGCATATCACCATAAGCAGCTTCGTTTTCAGCTGTTAATAACTCTCTCTTTTCATTGTTTAACTTAACCATTTCTTTTTCAGTCATCATATCGTTACTCCTTTTTAAAGTCTAAATATTCTTTTTTGTAGAAGAGTTTATATAGTACATAGCAAGAGATGGCCAGTAAAGTGCCGATCCAAGGTGAGATTTGTAATGTAGTATAGGGCTGTTTAATAAATAAAAAGGAAATACCGATTAATAGTACCCATAGGCTATGGCGTATTAAAAAACTTCCTATGTGCCTCCAAATAGTTGTTTTATTTTTAAATAAGTCAGTGTTAATAAAGTCAAAGACAAAACGTATGATGAGATGTATGGACAGTATAAATGCAAGCAGATAAATGAAATCAATGTGTACAAATTTAAAACGGGTTTCATTTGAAAATAAAGGGAATACCAATGCAATTACGGAAGAAATTGCAAAGTATATTGCTAACAAATAACTAGTTATAAATAAAGGAATCGATAATTGTTCCCATAAACTTGGCTTCGGTAGGGCAGCAATTAGTTCGTCACAGTATGCCTGTAAGTCGTCGCCGAAAATATCATAAGCAGTTTTTTCTTCTTGCTGCGCTTCAATAAGGTGATCTAGAATTTCAATTAGCAGTTCTTCCGCATGGTATTCTGGCACTTTAGCCAAGCGGATGTATATTAACATGTCACTATAGGCGCTTTCATTTTCTGTAGTTAATAATTTACGCTTTTGGTTATTGAGTTCAATTAAATCCTTCGCCTTCATCGCTATCACTCCCCTTGTAATAAATTGTTTACCGTCGTTGAAACCATTCCCCAGCTTTGCTTAAATTCTTCAAGTTGTTCTAATCCCTTATCAGT
Organism: Bacillus cereus group sp. N8; assembly: GCF_016483685.1. Lineage (NCBI taxonomy): Bacteria > Bacillati > Bacillota > Bacilli > Caryophanales > Bacillaceae > Bacillus > Bacillus cereus group sp. N8. The sequence goes on from NZ_JAEHBK010000001.1 coordinate 293,910, forward strand.
TACGTGATAATATTTTCGCTTCGGTCCAAGAGAGGAAGCCTTTAATGTACCTTCAATAAGTTTCTCTTTTTGCATGCGTAACAATAACGGATATATGCTTCCTTCGCTTACGAATGTAAAGCCATGTTTATTTAATTTTGTACTCAGTTCATATCCGTACACTTCTTCTTGTGAAATGATGTATAGAATACACCCTTCTAGTACACCTTTTAACATTTGGCTGTGCATGATTTCACCACCTTTTATCCAGGTAACTTGCGTTGCAAGGTAGCTGATATCCAAATTATAACATTCAGTAACTTGCAACGCAAGTTACTGAAGTGGAAAACTTTAATCTGTGTTAATTTTACTTTGTTTCCCATACTAACGAGAGGAGGGAAGCATATGAAACCATTTATGCCAAAACTCGTTTACTTTGAACCGAGAGCACTCGAATATCCGATTGGAAAAGAGCTTTATGAGAAGTTTACGAAGATGGGATTAGAAATTCGTGAAACGACATCACACAATCAAATTAGAAACTTGCCAGGCGAAAATGAATTGCAAAAGTATCGTAATGCAAAAGCGACACTAGTCGTTGGGGTGAGGAAGACATTAAAGTTTGATACATCAAAGCCATCAGCTGAATATGCAATCCCGCTTGCAACAGGGTGTATGGGACATTGTCATTATTGTTATTTGCAAACGACACTTGGTAGTAAACCTTACGTAAGGGTGTATGTGAATCTAGATGAAATATTTGAGAAGGCAAAGCAATATATGGATGAAAGGGCCCCTGAAATAACAAGATTTGAAGCGGCATGTACATCAGACATCGTCGGAATTGATCATTTAACACATGCATTAAAGCGGGCGATAGAGTTTATCGGAGAAAGTGAACATGGACGTTTACGTTTCGTTACAAAATATTCGCACGTTGATCATTTATTAGATGCAAAGCATAATGGGAAAACGCGTTTCAGGTTTAGTATTAATTCACGTTATGTGATTAAAAATTTTGAACCAGGGACATCACCATTTGAAGAACGAATTGAGGCTGCACGTAAAGTAGCGGGTGCTAATTATCCTCTTGGTTTTATTGTTGCTCCACTTTATATGCATGAAGGGTGGGAAGAAGGGTACCGTGAATTGTTTGAACGATTGTACAATGCGTTAAAAGACATGACGATACCAAATTTAACGTTCGAATTAATTCAACATCGCTTTACGAAACCGGCAAAAAAGGTCATTCAAGAGCGTTATCCAAATACAAAGCTTGAAATGGATGAAGAGAAGCGGAAATATAAATGGGGACGATACGGTATTGGGAAATATGTATATCAAAAGGATGATGCGGAAGTATTAGAAGAAACAATACGAGGTTATATACATGAGTATTTTCCTGATGCAGAAATTCAATATTTTACATAAGGGGAATCTGTATCTGAATATGGATTCTTTTTTTGTTTTATATATTTAGGCTCGTTTCCACCTTGTCACGTTATTCTTTCTGGTGTATCATTTTATTGATTGCTTCGTACGGAATAAGCAAAATGAAATTGGATGGAGGAAACCGATGCCTACCCCTAGTATGGAAGATTATATTGAACAAATTTATTTGTTGATTGATGAAAAGGGTTATGCCCGTGTATCTGATATTGCTGAAGCGCTTAGTGTACATCCATCCTCTGTAACAAAAATGGTACAAAAATTAGACAAGGACGAATATCTAATTTATGAAAAATATAGAGGGCTTGTATTAACATCAAAAGGTAAAAAAATCGGAGAACGTCTCGTATATCGTCATGAATTGTTAGAACAGTTTATGCGCATTATCGGTGTGGATGAAAGCAAAATTTATAATGATGTAGAAGGAATTGAACATCATTTAAGTTGGGAATCAATTGACCGTATTGGTGATTTAGTACAGTACTTTGAACAAGATAAAGTTCGAGTAGAAACACTTCGTGGTGTTCAAAAAGCAAATGAAGAGAAAAGTAATTAAGGGGAACGTGTGGCGTTTCCTTTTTTATTTCAATCGAAAAGGACGGGAGAATAATGAAAGCAATTATTTTTGATTTTGATGGATTAATTGTGGACACAGAAACAATATGGTTTCACTCTTTCAGAGATGCTGTTCGTGAATACGGCGGCGAGTTACCTTTAGAGGAATTTGCAAAATGTATTGGAACGACAGATGAAGTACTTTATGCATTTTTAAAAGAGCAATTAAAAGAAAATTTTAATGAGCATACATTAAAGGAAAAAGTAACAATTTTACATAAAGAGAAAATGAAAATACCAGAAGCGCGTGACGGGGTAAAAGAATATTTAGAAGAAGCGAAAGAAATGGGATTAAAAATCGCATTAGCCTCTAGCTCATCTAGAGAGTGGGTCATTCGTTTTTTAGAAGAGCTACAGATTAGAGAGTATTTTGAAGTAATTAAAACGAGAGAAGATGTCGAGAAGGTAAAACCAGATCCAGCTCTTTATAAAGTTGCGATAGAAGAATTAGGAGTTGAACCATCGGAAGCTGTTGTGTTTGAGGATTCATTAAATGGATTGAAAGCAGCGATTGCAGCGGGATTAAAATGTGTCGTCGTACCTAATGATGTGACAAGAAATTTGCAATTTGAAAACCATCACCTTCGTATCGAAAGTATGAAAGAAAAAAGTTTGAAAGAAGTACTTCAACATATAAAGTGAAACTTTAATCAGTCGGGGCTTTTCTCATCCCCACTGATTATTTGCCCGTACTAATTGAGATAAAAAAAGACCGTATTTCCTAAAAGGAAGCACGGTCTTTCTTTTTGTTTTTTTTACCTTCAATGACAGTTAAATGAGATTGTTTTCTTTTTCTTTTCAACGATGGAGAATTACCCTTTTTCCCCTTGTCATCAGAAGCATTTCGTTTCAAGAAAGAATTACTTAGGGGTGCTACATTTTGTTTCCCGTGTTTGCGGTTCGATTGTTTCGCTGCACGCTTATATGAGCTTTGCGAATTTGCAGAACCACTAGAGTTTGTAAACATTTTGTAGAGTAAGTAAAAGATACCGACGACAGCTAACATGATACCAATGTTTTTCAATACTCCCATTGGATCTGTAATAACAGATGAAACAAGGCCGAATATTGCTAATCCGATAATAAGCACAAATATAGCGAATGTAAACGAACGACCGTTCATAAGGGACACCTCCTAAAAACATATATTAAAATTAGTATATTAACGATGAGGAAAGGAGTTGAACACCATTTTTAAATAATTATTGTTTGTTTTCTAAACGTAATAATTCTTCAAACGATGCGATTGCAACTTCCGCTTGATCATCTGTTGGTTCTTTCGTTGTTAATAGTTGCAGCCATAATCCTGGATATCCAAGTACTCGCAAAACAGGGACATCTCGTAATCGATTGGTAAATTGTAATACTTCAAAAGAAATGCCGAGAACAACTGGAATTAATAAAATTCGGTTTACTACCCTTGCCCAAAGTGGATCTGTAGGAACTAGGAAATAAACAAACATTCCAATAATGACTGTAAATATTATAAAGCTACTGCCACAGCGATAATGGAGGCGAGTTTGCTTTTGAACATTGTCTACAGTTAGTGGAAGATTATTCTCATAAGCATTAATTACTTTATGCTCTGCACCGTGGTACTGAAACACCCTCTTAATAAGTGGGGTTAAAGAAATAAAGTATATATAGCTCAATAGTAACATGAGCTTAATGACACTTTCGACAATGATTTGCCCTGTATGAGATGGGAAAATCGGTCTCGTTAGTTCAGCTAATAGTGCAGGAACTGCTGTGAAAATTACTTTACCGAATATGAATGATAAAACGCCAACTGCTGCAACTCCTAATACCATCGTTAATTTTGATTGTTCTTCTTTTGTATTTGCAATTTGTTCATCTTCTTCTGGGTGGACATCAAATCGTTCTGAAGCAAAGTTTAAATGCTTCGCTCCATTCGCACTTGCGTCCACGATAGCGGCAATACCTCGTATAAATGGAATCTTCTTTAGGATAGATAATGCTCTATTACGAACGCGTGGTAATCGATAAAATTCAATCGATTTATCTTTACGACGAACCGCTGTAACAGTATATTCTCTACCGCCAAACATAACTCCTTCTATGACTGCTTGCCCGCCATATATTTGTTTTGACTCTTCTGCCATGTTAACACCAACCTGTATTTGTTTCTCTCTTATGTAGAAAAAGAGGTAATTGTCATACTTGGTCCTGCCATTTTGAAATAAGACAATCACCGAGTTTCCTTTATTTTATCGACAAATACAAGCAGATGACAAGGGGAAATGTTACGAGAGTAGGACATTTCTTCTTCTTTTTATAGACAAATTTCGCAGAATTTAAACATGCTTCAAAATAGTTTCGGGCATACTATTGAGCGGAGGTGTCAATGTGAATCAAGAACAATCAACGATAAGGAACTTTGTACAAATTGGTTTATTTGGTGGCTTGTTTTGGGGAAGTATATGGTATTTCCTTCATATATTCTCGTTTACAGAAGCTGGACCTAATTATTTCCTTTTACCGTTTGCATTTGGAGATTGGAAAGAAGGGGTTTGGGGAAATGTACTAGGCATCGTTTGTATGGGACTTCTTTCAATTTTAGTGGCCTTGCTCTATAAAGCTTTTTTTAAAAAGTTTGAAGGCGTATTACCTGGTATACTATACGGTTTATTTTGGTGGGCATTATTATTTTTTGGAATGGGGATAATGGCACCAGTTATTAAAAGTGCACTTCATTTACCGAAAGAAACAATCATAACAACAGCATGTATCTTTATATTATATGGTGTCTTTATTTCATACTCTGTTGCATTCGAAGCGAACAATACAAATAGAGGAGAAGGGCTCGAGAAGACAAACTATTCAAACAAGTGATTCGTATGTTAAAATGTCGTATAGACATTCTTTAATATTAAGGAGTTTTAAGAAAATGAAAAAGTTACTCCTCGTAAATGGTCCTAACCTAAATCGCCTTGGTGTCAGAGAGGTAAATGTATATGGAGAAGGAACGTTAGCGACGCTTGAAACAGATATGAAACAAGAAGCAGAGAAAATGGGAGTGGAGTTAGAATGTTTTCAATCGAATCATGAAGGAGCTATTATTGATATTATTCATGAGGCTGATGACATATATGAAGGAATCATTCTAAATCCAGGTGCATTTACGCATTATAGCTATGCGATTCGGGATGCTATCGCAAGTGTTTCGATTCCAGTTATTGAAGTACATATTTCTAACATTCACGGGCGTGAGTCGTTTCGTCATGAGTCTGTGACAGCGGCTGTTTGTGCGGGGCAAATTGTTGGATTTGGTTTTTATGGTTATAAGCTAGCGTTATTTGCATTAATGGAGAAATTGAGGGAGGCATAAAGTAATGGAAAAGATCGAGAGATTAAGAAGTGCGTTTGATGATGCTGGTATTGACGGTATCGTATTAACGAATGAACATAGCCGTAGATATATGGCGAATTTCACAGGAACAGCTGGTGTTGTACTAATTTCAAAAGAACGTGCTCTATTTATTACAGATTTCCGTTATGTAGAGCAAGCTAGTAAGCAAGCGGTTGGGTATGAAATCGTGCAGCATGCAGGATTGATTCTTGATGAAGTTGCGAAACAAGTTAAAGAACTTGGAATTCAAAAACTAGGATTTGAACAAGATACCCTTACATATAGCTCTTACGTAACGCATAATGAAGCGATCGAAGCTGAATTTATCCCAACTTCTGGGCTTGTAGAAAAGTTACGCTTGATAAAGACTGATTCAGAGATTAAGATATTAAAGGAAGCTGCACAGATTGCAGATGCTGCCTTTGAGCATATTCTATCATTCATTCGCCCGGGAGTATCTGAAATTGAAGTGTCAAATGAACTTGAATTTTTCATGAGAAAACAAGGAGCAACATCTTCTTCGTTTGATATTATCGTTGCTTCAGGTCTTCGTTCGGCATTACCGCACGGCGTGGCATCTGAAAAAGTGATAGAAATAGGAGATTTCGTTACATTAGACTTCGGTGCTTATTACAAAGGATATTGCTCTGATATTACTCGTACGATTGCAGTCGGTGAGCCATCTGATAAATTAAAAGAAATTTATAATATCGTTTTAGAAGCACAACTACGCGGTGTGAACGGTATTAAAGCTGGTTTAACGGGCCGTGAGGCGGATGCATTAACGCGTGATTACATAACGGAAAAAGGATATGGTGAATACTTCGGACACTCTACTGGTCATGGAATCGGTCTTGAAATCCATGAAGCACCAGGTTTAGCGTTCCGTTCTGATACAGTACTTGAACCAGGTATGGCTGTAACAGTAGAACCAGGTATTTATATTCCAGGTGTTGGCGGGGTACGTATTGAAGATGATATCATTGTAACAAGTGAAGGTAATGAAGTAATAACGAAATCACCAAAAGAACTTATTATTTTGTAATACACAGGAGGATTTTTTTACATGATTTCAGTAAACGATTTTCGTACAGGTTTAACAATCTCAGTGGACAATGCCCTTTGGCAAGTAATGGATTTCCAACACGTAAAGCCAGGTAAAGGTGCTGCATTCGTTCGCTCTAAACTACGTAACCTTCGCACAGGATCTGTTCAAGAGAAAACATTCCGTGCAGGTGAAAAAGTAGAAAAAGCACACATCGAAAACCGTCGTATGCAATACTTATACGCGAGTGGTGAGTCTCACGTATTTATGGATAACGGAACTTATGAGCAAATCGAACTTGGTGAAAACCAAATTGAGCGCGAATTAAAATTCCTAAAAGAAAACATGGAAGTATCTATTATGACATACCAAGATGAAGTACTTGGTGTTGAACTTCCGAATACTGTTGAATTAAAAGTGTCAGAGACAGAACCTGGTATTAAAGGTGACACAGCTTCTAACGTAACAAAACCAGCTACATTAGAAACTGGTCTTGTTGTACAAGTACCAATCTTCATTAACGAAGGCGAAATGCTTATCATCAACACTGGTGAAGGTAAATACGTTTCTCGTGCATAGTAAAAAAGCACTCGTGATCATCACGAGTGCTTTTTTTATAGAAAGTAGGGTAGATAGTAAATGGCAGTTATAACAAAACTAACTAAGACAAGTGAAAGAGTACCCGCGATATATGGAGTGAAAATAATTTGAAATGGTTTTATTTCACCAGTCTCCACACCAGTTAATGTCTTACTTATTGCGTGATCTGTAATATTGTTTCTATGGTTACTCATAATAATTAACCACGTAATTGCAAATATTGCTAAGCTTCCTAGGAAAAAACTCTCCATAAAGGACCAAGAGACCATCTTGGAAAAAAGATAAATAATGGCTAATTCTACTATAATTGTTAAACTAATTTTTAATACCTTCATATTTTCCCCCCTCATTTTGTACGTCCAGCCAATTTAAAAAATTCTTGCGTGATACGACATGTAGTGAGCAAGGTGACTTTACTTCTTTCTCAAGTGCAGTATGTTCGCCTGGAAACTTGTTTTCCACATGCAATGAAATATAAGGTAGTTTTTCTTGTGCTCTTAACGAGCGAATGTTAGTCGTTTTAGCACCAGCGAATACGTATGTAAGTTGTAAGTCTAAGAAAGCGACTTTAAAGATTTCTTTTTTAGCGGCCTCATTATATCCTTTTCCCCAGTATGGATAGCCAAGCCAACTGCCAATGTGAGAGTGCTTTTTCTCATAATTAATATGTTTAAGTGTGGTGAGGCCAATTATTTCATTTTCTTCATTTACAATCACTCTCGATAAAGACTTCTTTTGGCGCTCTTCTTCTATTGCAAAAAGAAGAAATGCCTTCGTGTCTTCGACTTTTTCTACCTGTATTCCTAATGCATTTTTTACGTGTGGTTCACTTGATAGCTCAAAAATCACATTTGCATAGCGTAAATCAAGTGGTAATAAAGTAACGTGTGACATCGTTTATACCCCTTTTAAATTAAATATATCATAATACACCATAAAAAAATAAGAATATTCAGATTTAAACAAAGACGTTAGAGAAAAATTATGTTTTTACTTCTGAAATAGACAACCTCTGCATATGGTTGTACAAATATATTCTTTTTGAGCATACGGCAATAGTAACCGTTATGGGAGAAGGTGGGAGAATGAAACAGTGGCTAGCGGCAATGGAAACATCCGTGCTTGTGATGGGGTTACTTCGGTTGTTTTCAGGAAGCGCGGAAATATTCGCCGCTTTGCTTATGCTTTACGTGAATGATGCGAAAAAAGCATTGTTTATAAATGGTATGTTGGCGTTTGTTGGACCAACCGTATTAATTTTAACAATGACAATTGGCATAGCGAGTGTAGCAAGTGAAATTTCTTTCCTGAAACTCTTTTTTCTAGCGCTTGGAATTGGCTGCATTTTTATCGCGTTGTTGAAATAGTAAGTCGAGTATAGTGGGGAGAAGCTTATGAAAGAAGTATTAGAGGTATTACCAAAAACGATGAAACAGTTAGTTGAAGGTTGTAAGCAATACGATTCTCTAGAGGAAATTCGCGTTCGAATTGGAAGGCCACTAGAGTGTATCGCACATGGTGAAGTGTTTTTTTATGACTATGTTGCTACAGCGGAAGATGCAATCTACTTATTGAATAAATTGAGTCAATTTTCGATTTATACGATGGAAGAGGAATTGAAACGTGGATATGTGACACTACGAGGGGGACATAGAATTGGCCTGGCGGGAAAAGTCATTACAGAAAAAAGTGCAGTGAAAATGATCCGGGATGTCTCTTCGTTTAATATTCGTATTGCTCGTCAAAAAATAGGGATTGCTGAGCCACTTCTGCCATACCTTTATGCATCAAGATGGTTAAACACGATGGTAATTGGCCCACCACAAACGGGGAAAACCACATTATTAAGAGATGTGGCACGCTGCATGAGTCAAGGTGTTAGTGTTTCGGAAATTCCTTCTTGTAAAGTGGGAATTGTTGATGAACGATCAGAAATTGCCGGCTGTGTGAAGGGGATTCCGCAATATGACTTTGGCACGCGAGTAGATGTATTAGACGCTTGCCCAAAAGCTGAAGGAATGATGATGATGATTCGTTCTATGAGCCCAGATATTTTGATCGTAGATGAAATTGGACGTAAAGAAGATAGTGAAGCGATTATGGAGGCGGTGCATGCAGGCGTTCAGCTTTTTATAAGTGCACACGGATTTTCTTATGATGATGTTGTGAAACGTCCATCGCTGCAGGCGGTGCTGGAACTTGGCGTATTTGATCGGTTTGTGGAATTGTCAAAAGCGAGAGGGCCAGGAACGGTTATGCAAGTGAAAGATAAATATGGCAAGCCAGTATTACCGCATAGAAAGGCTCAAGGCATATGGTGAAAATATTTGGTGCGGTATTAATAGTTGCGGTCAGTGCCTTTTTCGGATTTTCATACGCTAAACGATACAGCGAGAGACCGCGGCAACTTAGATTATTGAAAGCGGCATTGCAATCATTAGAAGCGGAGATTATGTATGGGCACACGCCTTTATCTGAAGCGGCTGAGCGATTGGTTAAACAAATGCCGAAGCCATTAAATTGGATATTTCAAAGCTTTGCGAGGCGTCTAGAGAACGGGGAACAAACAGTTAGAGAGGCTTGGATCGATAGTTTGAAAGAGAACTGGACATTAACGGCGTTTAAACAAACCGAGTATGAAATACTGCAACAATTTGGTGAAACACTTGGACAACATGATCGTGAATCACAACAAAAACATATTCGGTTATGTATTACACATTTGGAGAGAGAAGAAGGAGAAGCAAAAGCTTTACAACTACAATACGAAAAAATGATAAAGAGTTTAGGAGTGTTAGCAGGGCTACTTATCGTAATTTTACTGCTATAGGGGGGAGAAAGGCGATGTCCATTGATGTTGGATTAATATTTCAAATCGCCGGAATCGGCATTGTTTTAGCTTTTATTCATACCGTACTAAAAGAATTAAAGCGAGAGGATATTGCAAATTGGGTTATCCTTGTCGGTTTTGTCGTTATTTTATTTCATGTTGCATTTTTAATTAATACTCTGTTCGACAAGATTAAAAGTGTCTTTCTCTTCCAGTAAAGGAGGCGGTTCGAATCGAAATTATACAAATTGTCGGATTAGGCCTCGTTGCTACGTTTTTAGCCGCTGTTTTAAATCAGCATAAATCTAGTATTACATCGTTATTTATTGTGTTCGTTGGTAGCGTAATGTTTCTTCTCTTAATCGATCAAATTCATTCTATCTTGCAAATGATTGAGAGAGTGGCGAGTGAAGCAAAGGTTAGCAACGTATATGTAGAAACATTATTAAAAATTATAGGGATTGCTTATATCGCTGAGTTTGGTGCACAAATTACAAAAGATGCTGGTCAAGGTGCAATCGCCTCGAAAATTGAATTAGCTGGAAAAATTTTGATTCTCGTTATGGCAATTCCCATTTTGACGGTTGTAATTGAAACAATTCTCGGATTTTTGCCTACGGGATAAGGGGGAGTGCATGTTGAGGAAGTTCGGAGCTAAGCTGCTGTTTGCTTGCTTCCTTTTCTTTTCTTTACCGATTGTTGTACAAGCTTCTCCTATAGAAACAAACGTCGTTGATCAACAATTGGATAAGCTCGGAATTGAAGATGTGAAGCAATTTTGGGACGGGCTTGTTACAAAGTACGGAGGCTATTTACCAGAGAGTCAAAAAGGAAGCTTTATGGAGTTTGTAAAGGGAGAAAAAGAGTTCTCCATAAAAGAGTGGATGATAGGTCTATTAAAATATTTATTTCACGAGCTTGTTGCAAATGGAAAGTTACTTGGAACTCTCATTATGCTTACGATTTTCAGTGCATTGTTGCAATCACTACAATCTTCTTTTTCAAAGAGTAGTGTAAGTAAAATTGCGGATGCAGTCGTATACATGGTACTTATTATTTTCGCCTTAAATAGTTTTTATGTTGTTATGACATATGCAAGAGAGACGATACAAACAATGGTAGATTTCATACTAGCATTATTACCAATTTTACTTGCACTCATAGCGACTGGTGGCGGTGTCGTGTCTGTAGCATTTTTCCATCCAATCATCATTTTCTTAATGAATACGAGTGGGCTTCTTATGAATTATATCGTTCTACCACTTTTATTACTTGCAACTATATTAAGTATTGTAAGCACGATGAGTGATCAATATAAAGTTACGAAATTGTCCAAGCTTTTGCAAAACGTTAGCGTTGGGATTATGGGTATCTTTTTGACGGTTTTCTTAGGGGTATTATCTGTACAGGGAACCGCTTCAGCTGTTGCTGATGGCATAGCTGTGAAAACTGCTAAATTTGTAACAGGAAACTTCATTCCTGTAGTAGGAAGGATGTTTACTGAGGCAGCGGATACCGTTATTAGTGCATCTGGATTATTAAAAAATACAGTCGGGATTATCGGGCTCGTCATTCTGTGCCTAATTGTCGCTTTTCCGGCGATTCAAATATTTTGTATCGCATTTATTTATAAATTCGCAGCGGCAGTATTGCAACCAGTTGGCGGAGGAGCAATTATTCAATGTTTAGATATTATCGGACGAAGTATCATTTACGTATTTGCTTGTTTAGCTATCGTGTCGTTTATGTTCTTTTTAAGTATCACGATTATTATTGCTGCGGGGAACATTACGCTCATGATGCGATAGGAGGTGAAGAGTATGCAATTTGTTACAGAGTGGATTAGAAATATTATCGTTTTTTTACTCTTAGCGACAATGCTTCATCTTATTCTTCCGAATTCAAATTTACAAAAGTACGTTAAATTCGTTGTAAGTCTATTGTTAGTTGTATTAATTTTAACGCCTCTATTTAAGTTGTTACAAACAGATGTAAATGAAGTTATCGCAAATTTCAATGAAGAAAAGTACGTAGCAGATGGATCAGTAAAAAATTCGATAGATTCGAAGAAAAAAGAAATACAAGCTCTAACACGTGCATATAGTTTAGAAGAGATGGCTACCAAAATGAAAAAAGACGTAGGAAAAGAGTTTGAGAAAAAGTATGGTATGACAGTCTCTGAAATACAAATAGTCGCAGTGAAACATGCAGAAGAAGTAAAGTCAGCGAAAGATATTCAATCTGTTGTTGTGATGTTGAAAGAAAAAGAGCGTAGTAAAAATGATGCAATCGAAACAGTAAAGTCAATTGAAATTAATACGAAAGAACCACCAAAAAAATTAGAAGAAACGAATGTAGAAATGGAAAATTTCTTTTCAAGCAGGTGGCAACTAGAGGATAAACAAATCCAAGTTCAGATGGAAGGGAGGACAGGTAGCGTAAATGGACAATAAAGATAAAAATTCGAGGTTCTCATTTTTTCGAAACTTATTGAATGGGGATGAAAAAGAAAGTAATGAGAAGGGGAAAAAAGTAACACCTAAATTTTTGCTTGTCCTACTCATACTTGGGATTGTGCTTATGTTTTCTAGTAATTTCTTTGCACCTAAAAAAGAAGAAGTGCCTGTGTTTAAAGAAAAGACAAGTCAAAACCAAGATAAAGATGTACCAACTTTCGGACAAAAAAACAATGATAATATGTCAAATGTAGAAAAATATGAAAAAGCGTATGAACAAGAATTGAAAGCTTCTTTAGAAGAGATAGCTGGAGTAAAAGACGTAACTATTAAAGTGAACTTAGATTCATCTGAAGAAAAAATACTCGAGAAAAATACAGTAAAACGCTCGCAAACAACAGGTGAAACTGATAAAGCAGGCGGTAAAAGGGAAGTAGAGGACGAGTCTCTTGATGAAAAGACCGTCATTATACGTGAAGGTGATAAAGAAACTCCAATTGTTTTGCGAACAGAGAAACCGCAAGTACGAGGTGTTCTTGTCGTAGCAAAGGGAGTGGATAATATACAAATAAAAGCAATGGTAAAAGAAGCTGTGACGCGATTGTTAGATGTACCATCTCATCGCGTTTCAGTATCACCGAAAAATTGATAGGGAGGAAATAAAGTGTTAAAAAAACAAACGGTTTGGCTATTAACGATGTTAAGTTTAGTGGTTGTACTATCTGTTTATTACGTAACAACTCCTGAAAAAATGAATACAGCAGCACCGGCAACGGGTGAAAAGATGGGACAAGAAAAGCAAGGTGCTGATAAAGCAGTTACAAAAGAAACAACGAAAGAAACTACAAATAAAGAGACAACAAAAGAAAGTACAAGCAAGGAAACTACAAATAAAGAAACAGACAAAAAAGAGAATGACAAAAAAGAAACAAGTAAAAAAGAGGCTAGCGTAACAGTTCAATCAAGCGATGAGAATTTCACAGCGCTACGTATGCAAATGGAAGATCAGCGTAGTGTAGAGAAAGAAAAGCTACAAAATGTAATGAAGTCATCGAAATCTTCAGCAGAAGAAAAGAGTAGAGCGAAAGATAATCTTGATGCAATCACTACAATGGAAACGAAGCAACAATTACTTGAGACAGTGATTAAATCTCAAGGTGGATATAAAGATGCTCTTGTAAGAGCTGATGGAACGGACATTAAAGTAACAGTTAAATCAGCAAAGCATTCACAAAAAGAAGCGAATAAAATTATTCAGCTTGTAAGAAGTGAAGGTGGTCCAAAAGATGTAGGTGTGAAATTTGATCCATCAGTAAAATAAATTGAAATTATAATAGGTGTTGCTGCTTCAAATGAGATAAAAGAATAATAGAAAAAAGCTATCGATTTCGATAGCTTTTTTCTATTTCATCTTTGTTGTATTTAGTCTTTTCAATTGGAAACGGGGAAATACGCTGTGAGTAAAAGATTAATGGTTCATGATAATGGTGATTACTTTTTCCAGATTTGACGTGGATGAAGAGGACAAATGCCCAAATCACTACGGCAGGCAAGAATAGAATGAGCCATATCATATGTCCACACCTCATTACAATAAATTTTATACACTTTGAACATACTATTCTTATATGAAGGAAGAATGAACGGCACGTAAACAAAAAAATAATATTTGGTAAAAATATGTTTTTTATCTTAGAAAAAAGAAGAGTGGTTAGGGAATTACGTGTTTACAATGTAAAAGTAAAAAATGTTTTTTTAGGAAGTGGTCTTGCCAATTTTGTGTGAAACTTGGTATTATTACTAGGTAATAATTTTTTAGTGGAATAATATTTTCACAGGAGTTTCGATTTATTATAAAGAAATATAAATTGGAATGTTTAAAAAATTTATCGTAAGATGGGAATAGTAAATATTTCTATTAGTAAATGAAATGAATTTTCTAATAGAATACATCGTATTTTTACAGTCAATCTAATTTTAGTGATGAGAATCTGTAAAAACGGGATAAACAAGAGTATGGGAGTGGATTTTACATGTTTAAAATTCAAGAAGTTCGTGAATTAATTAAATTAATTGATAGCTCTAATATTGATGAATTTGAATACAAAAAAGACGGTACAACAATTAAAATGAAAAAACGTGGTAATGAAGTAGTTACTGTGCAAGCACCTGTAACAAAACAAGTCATGCAACCAGCAGCACCTGTTGAAGTAGAAACAACAGTAGCGGCAGCACAAGTAGAAGTGCCAAAACAAGAAGAGAAAACAGCTGTTCAAAATGAAAACCTACATAAAATCACATCACCGATGGTAGGAACATTTTATTCCTCTTCTTCGCCTGATACACCTCAATATGTAAGTGTTGGGGACAAAGTATCGAAAGATTCTATCGTATGTATTGTTGAAGCTATGAAATTATTTAACGAAATTGACGCAGATGTAGAGGGCGAAATTGTTGAAATTCTTGTTAATAATGGACAGCTTGTTGAGTATGGACAACCGCTATTTCTTGTAAAAGCGTAATAAGGGAGTCTTTGTGATGATAAAAAAAGTATTAATAGCCAATCGTGGGGAAATTGCTGTACGAATTGTTCGTGCTTGTAAAGAAATGGATATTGAAACAGTTGCAATTTATTCAGAAGCAGACAAAGAGTCACTTCATGTGCAAATTGCAGATGAAGCGTATTGTGTTGGACCAACGATTTCGAAAGAAAGCTATTTAAATTTGACGAACATTATTAGTGTTGCGAAATTAACAGGTTGTGATGCAATTCATCCGGGATATGGGTTTTTAGCAGAGAATGCGGATTTTGCAGAATTATGCCGTGAGTGTAACTTGATTTTTATCGGTCCAAGCCCAGAAGCTATTTCAAAGATGGGCACAAAAGACGTTGCACGTGATACAATGAAAGAAGCAGGGGTTCCGATTGTACCAGGTTCACAAGGGATTATTAAAAATACCGAAGAAGCGATCGAGCTTGCTAATCAAATTGGATATCCAGTTATTATTAAAGCGACTGCAGGTGGCGGCGGAAAAGGTATTCGTGTTGCGCGCCATGAAGAAGAGCTTGTAAAAGGAATTCAAATTACACAGCAAGAAGCTAGTACCGCTTTTGGGAACCCTGGTGTATACTTAGAAAAGTACGTTGAAGATTTCCGCCATGTTGAGATTCAAATAATGGCAGATACACATGGAAATGCCATTCATTTAGGAGAGCGTGATTGTACAATTCAGCGCCGTTTGCAAAAACTATTAGAAGAAAGTCCATCACCTGCACTTGATGAAAATATTCGTCAGCAAATGGGTGACGCAGCAGTTAAAGCAGCGGTAGCGGTTGATTATACAGGTGCTGGTACGGTTGAGTTTATTTATGAATATAAAACGAAAAGCTTTTATTTCATGGAGATGAATACGAGAATTCAAGTTGAGCATCCAGTTACAGAAATGGTAACAGGGATGGATTTAATTAAAGAACAAATTCGTGTTGCTTCTGGAGAAAAGTTATCGTTACAGCAAGAAGAAGTACAATTTAATGGTTGGGCAATTGAATGTCGAATTAATGCGGAAAACCCTGCCAAAAAGTTTATGCCATCTCCAGGTAAAGTAGAAATGTACTTGCCACCAGGCGGATTTGGTATTCGCGTCGATTCAGCTGTATATCCGGGATATTCAATTCCGCCTTTCTATGATTCGATGGTTGCTAAATTAATTGTTCACGGAAAAACACGTGAAGAGGCAATTGCAAAAATGAAGCGAGCACTCAGTGAGTTTGTCATTGAAGGCGTGCATACAACAATCCCGTTCCATTTGCAATTGCTAGATCATCCTGATTTTGTAAAAGGTGAGTTTAACACGAAATTTTTGGAAGAGCATGAACTTGTGACGCAGTGATACATTAAAGGAGGTTTTTTTCATGGCTGAACATATGTTAGATATGGGTCAAGATACAACTCTTGGAAAAGTAGAAATTGCACCAGAAGTAATCGAAGTAATTGCAGGTATTGCAGCTGCTGAAGTAGAAGGTGTAGCGGCAATGCGTGGTAATTTTGCTACAGATGTTGTTGAGAAGTTAGGTAAGAAAAATCACGGTAAAGGTGTAAAGGTTGAGTTAGCAAACGAAGATATTATTGTTGACCTTTATGTTGTTATGTATTTTGGTGTAGCAATTCCAGTTGTTGCACAAAAAATTCAAGACAATATACGCCAGGCACTCTTTACAATGACAGGACTTGAGCCAAAAGAAGTGAATGTTCACATCGTTGGCGTAACATTCGAAACACAAAAAACAGAAATCGAACCAGTGTAAGAGTGAAAAAGGTGCCTAGTAACATAGGTGCCTTTTTTATCGTTGCATTTCTTCACAAATTAAAAACCTCTAAATTATTATACTATTTCAAAAAATAAGAAATATAAAAGAGAATGTTTCATTTTTCCAAAAAACGTACATTGTGATAAGATATGGAACTTGAAGTTAATCTTTTTATTATTTTTCAGCCTTGTACCCCGTGTGTGAAACGATAAATTGTGTTATTATCATTGTATTATAAGGTTGGAAAATCAATGAAAACTACAAGAGTAAGTGAATTGACGGCTTATAAATTATAATAATATAACAAAGCATAAGGAAAGACTTGAAGTATAAAGGAGAGTTACAATGAAACGTAGGACGGCTAGAGAAAGAGCTATGCAAGCATTATACCAAATGGATATTACAGGTGAATTAGAACCGAAAGTAGCGGTGGAAAATACGCTAGATGAAGGTGAAGAAACAAATGAGTTTCTAGAATCACTTGTTGTAGGATTTGTAGACAACAAAGAAGAGATTGACGCAGCAATTCGTCAAAATTTAAAGAAGTGGAAGCTTGAGCGTATTAGTATTGTCGATCGCAGTATTTTACGTGTAGCTGTGTATGAAATGAAATACATGGAAGAAATTCCACACAATGTAACAATTAACGAAGCGATTGAAATTGCAAAAACATTTGGGGATGAGGAATCTCGTCGTTTTATTAACGGCGTTTTATCTAATATAAAAGATACACTGTAATTTCTTTAAGGGGGAATCTTAAAATGGTAGCAGTAATCATCAAAGGAAATGAAGTTGCGGAGAAAAAACGAGCACAATTAAAAGAAGAAGTTGTGAAGTTAAAAGAGCAAGGGATTGTACCAGGATTAGCAGTTATTTTAGTTGGAGAAGACCCAGCATCGCGTTCTTATGTAAAAGGAAAAGAAAAAGGCTGTGAGCAAGTAGGAATTTATTCAGAGCTAATTGAACTTCCTGAAACGATTACTGAGGAGCGTTTGCTTGCTGAAATCGATCGCTTAAATGGAGACGACCGTATTAATGGCATATTAGTACAATTACCTTTACCAAAACATATTGAAGAAAAAGCTATCATTGAAAGAATTTCACCTGAAAAGGATGTAGATGGATTTCACCCAATCAGCGTTGGACGTATGATGACGGGACAAGATACATTCCTTCCATGTACACCGCACGGTATTGTGGAATTAGTAAAAGAAACAAATCTTGATATTTCTGGAAAACATGTTGTTGTAATCGGAAGAAGTAATATTGTTGGTAAACCGGTGGGACAACTGTTTTTAAATGAAAATGCGACTGTCACATATTGTCATTCAAAGACGCAAAATATAAAAGAATTATCGAAGTTAGCTGATATTTTAATCGTAGCTGTTGGAAGAGCGAAGATGGTAACAGCTGATTATATTAAAGAAGGTGCAGTTGTAATTGATGTTGGTGTTAACCGTTTAGAGACAGGAAAACTTTGTGGTGATGTTGATTTTGATAACGTATTAGACGTTGCAGGATACATTACGCCTGTGCCAAAAGGAGTCGGCCCAATGACTATTACAATGCTTCTTCACAACACTGTGGCGTCTGCAAAGCGTGCAGGTGTTGTTTGTCAATAAGTTGAATCGGCTATGAGGAGAGAGCAATGGAGAAACAATATTTAACCGTTACAGCATTAACACGCTATATTAAAACAAAAATAGAGTATGATCCGCATTTGCAGTCTGTTTGGTTAAAAGGAGAAATTTCCAACTTCAAATATCATAGCCGTGGTCATATGTATTTTACATTGAAAGATGAAAATGCAAGAATTGCAGCGGTTATGTTTGCGGGTCATAATCGTAACATTAAATTCAGACCGGAAAATGGAATGAAAGTACTTGTAAAAGGAAAGATTTCTGTTTACGAGGCGAGTGGTTCTTATCAAATTTATATTCAAGACATGCAGCCTGATGGAATTGGAAACTTGCATTTAGCTTATGAGCAATTAAAAGTTCGTTTAGAGGAAGAGGGCTTGTTTTCTCAAGTTTATAAAAAAATAATTCCTCCGTATGCTAAAACAATAGGTGTAATCACGTCGCCAACAGGAGCAGCGATTCGCGATATTATAACAACAATTAAACGTCGTTACCCAATTGGGAATGTTATTGTGTTTCCAGTACTTGTACAAGGGGAGTCAGCAGCTCCCTCGATTGTACAAGCGATTCGTACAGCGAATGAAATGGGAGATATTGACGTTTTAATTGTAGGACGTGGTGGAGGCTCTATTGAAGAATTATGGGCCTTTAATGAGGAAGTAGTTGCAAGAGCAATTTTTACAAGTGAGATTCCGATTATTTCGGCTGTAGGCCATGAAACAGATTTTACAATCGCAGATTTTGTTGCGGATTTACGTGCACCAACACCGACTGCAGCAGCTGAGTTGGCGGTACCTAATATTATAGAGTTACAAGAAAAGGTATTACAAAGAACTCTGAGATTGCAAAGAGCAATGAGAGAGAGAGTACATAAAAAAGAAGAAAAACTACAAGTGTTACAAAAATCTTATGCGTTCCGTTATCCAAGGCAAGTGTATGAACAAAAAGAAGAGCAGCTAGACAGGGCTCTTGAACAACTTGTTTTAGCGAAAGAGCGTTATATAGATAAAAAAGTAAATCAATTAAAGCAACTTTCATTTTATTTAGAAAAGCACCACCCATCTCAAAAAATTATACAAACGAAAACGGCAATTGAAACGTTGCAAAAGCAATTGCAACGTGAAATGCAAACCTTACTTCAGATGAAGGAGTTTGCATTTGTGAGAGCTGCTCAAAAGCTTGAAGCATTAAGTCCACTCAAAGTAATGATGAGAGGGTATGGGCTTGTATATGATGAAGAGAAGCAAGTGTTAAAAAGTGTGAAAGATGTTAGCCTTGGAGATGCTGTTTCAGTTCAATTACAAGATGGAATACTAGATTGTAGCGTATCAAGCATAGAGGAGCGTGAATTGAATAGTGGAAAATAAGTTAAGTTTTGAAGAAGCAATTTCGCAACTTGAGCATCTCGTTTCTAAGCTTGAACAAGGTGATGTACCTTTAGAAGAAGCGATTTCTTACTTTAAAGAAGGTATGGAATTATCTAAGCTTTGTGATGAGAAATTGAAAGATGTACAAGAACAAATGGCAGTTATCCTTGGGGAAGATGGAGAGCTTAAACCGTTTACTGCTTTAGGAGATGAAGCATAGTGACACATATAGCTTTTGATGCTTTTTTGAAAGAGAGTAAAACTTTCGTAGAAGAAAAGCTTGTAAGCTATGCAAATGAATTACAATGTCCAAATGTGCTTCGTGAAGCGATGGCATATTCTTTGGAAGCGGGTGGGAAACGTCTCCGCCCGTTACTTTTATTTGCAACGTTACAAGCGTTTGGGAAAGAAAAAAATCTTGGAGTGGGTGCAGCTTGTGCCCTTGAAATGATTCATACATATTCGTTAATTCACGATGATTTACCTTGTATGGATGATGATGATCTAAGACGAGGAAAGCCTACAAATCATAAAGTATTTGGTGAAGCAATGGCAGTTTTAGCAGGAGATGGTTTGTTGACATATGCTTTTCAAGTTATTATGGCCTATGAGCATAAAGAAATCTCTGCTGAAAAAAAAGTAAGGCTTGTACTTGAACTTGCGAAAGCAGCAGGACCTGAAGGAATGGTTGCTGGACAAGTAGCAGATATGGAAGCTGAAGGAAAACGACTTACAATTAATGAATTAGAGTACATCCATAAGCATAAAACAGGTAAACTGCTTGAGTTTGCTGTACTTGCAGGAGCGATAATTTCTAATGCGACAGAAGAGCAAGAAGAGAAGCTACTTGCATTTGCGAAATATATCGGTCTAGCTTTCCAAATTAGAGATGATATTTTGGATGTAGAAGGAACAGAAGAAGAGATTGGAAAACCGATTGGTAGTGATGCTTCCAACGAAAAGAGCACATATACGACGTTATTTACTGTAGATAGAGCGAAATCTATTTTAGAGGAGACAATTGCAAAAGCAAAAGATTCTATTAGCTCCTTGCAATTACAAGATGAATATTTACTATCTATTTGTGATTTAATCGCAAAACGTAATAACTAATATAACAGCGTTTTCATTTGTTGAGTCATTCATCATTTTATGATATAAATGTAGGAAAAGGTTTTTCTTTTCTTGTTATTGGCAAAAATATATGTAGATTACATTGCCGTTATCACTTCGTGTTAGCGGCTATTTTTTTCATCGCGTAAAGAAATATGATGTATAATATGATAAGTGAAAAAAATGGAAGTGTTTTCTGAAAGCAGGACAAGATAAAAAGAATAGAAAGAGAATTTCTTGTGTTGTGTAAATGTTTCTTATAATATTTGACATGTTGACAGATTATGAAATGAAAGTGAGTGATCCGTGTGGATCTAACGCAAATTCAAAACCCTAGTTTTTTGAAAGATATGTCTATTAGTGAACTAGAGGGGTTGAGTGAGGATATTCGTAAGTTTTTAGTTGAAGAGCTCTCTCAAACAGGTGGACATATTGCACCTAATTTAGGTGTAGTAGAACTCACAATTGCTCTGCATAAATTATTTGATAGTCCGAAAGATAAGTTTTTATGGGATGTAGGACATCAATCCTATGTACATAAAATTTTAACAGGGCGTGCCAAAGAATTCGGCACATTAAGGCAATACCAAGGTCTATGTGGTTTCCCAAAACGCTGCGAGAGTGAGCATGATGTTTGGGAAACTGGTCATAGTTCGACGTCACTATCTGCTGCAATGGGAATGGCTCTAGCGCGTGATTTAAAGAAAACGGAAGAATACGTTATACCAATCATTGGAGATGGTGCATTAACAGGCGGAATGGCTTTAGAGGCATTAAACCATATTGGTCATGAAAAAACGGACATGATTGTTATTTTGAATGACAATGAAATGTCAATTGCACCAAACGTCGGTGCGCTTCATAATGTACTTGGTCGTTTACGTACCGCAGGGAAGTACCATTGGGTAAAAGATGAATTAGAGTATATATTGAAGAAAATCCCAGCAGTTGGCGGGAAAGTTGCTGCGACAGCAGAGAAAATAAAGGATAGTCTAAAATATTTACTAGTATCAGGCGTCTTTTTTGAAGAATTAGGCTTTACATATTTAGGTCCGGTCGATGGGCATGATTATGAAAAGTTATTCGAAACGTTGCAATATGCAAAGAAAACAAAAGGCCCAGTACTTGTTCATGTAATCACGAAAAAAGGAAAAGGTTATAAACCAGCTGAGAGTGACGTTATTGGAACTTGGCATGGAACAGGACCGTATAAAATCGAGTCAGGTGACTTCGTTAAACCGAAGGAAGTTGCACCAGCATGGAGTGCTGTTGTTAGTGAAACAGTGCTTAAGCTAGCGAGAACGGATGAACGTATCGTTGCAATTACGCCTGCAATGCCTGTTGGATCGAAACTTGAGAAATTCCAAAAAGAATTTCCGAATCGCATGATTGATGTAGGTATTGCAGAGCAGCATGCTACAACAATGGCGGCTGGTATGGCAACACAAGGGATGAAGCCATTCTTAGCAATTTATTCAACATTTTTACAAAGAGCATATGACCAAGTTGTTCATGATATTTGTCGTCAAAATTTAAATGTTTTCATTGGAATAGATCGCTCTGGATTAGTAGGAGCAGACGGTGAAACGCATCAAGGTGTATTTGACATCGCGTTTTTACGTCACTTGCCGAATATGGTGCTTATGATGCCGAAAGATGAAAATGAAGGTCAACATTTAGTCTATACGGCGATGCAATATGAAGATGGACCGATTGCTTTGCGTTATGCGCGCGGTAATGGACTTGGCGTTCATATGGATGAAGAATTAAAGGCGATTCCAATTGGTTCATGGGAAACGTTAAAAGAAGGCACACAAGCAGCAATTTTAACGTTTGGTACGACAATTCCGATGGCAATGGAAGCAGCTGAGCGTCTTGAAAAGGCTGGAGTTTCAGTCAAAGTAGTGAATGCTCGCTTTATTAAACCAATGGATGAAGCATATTTACATGAGCTTTTAGGAAAAAATATACCGATTTTAACGATTGAAGAAGCTTGTTTAATCGGAGGTTTTGGAACAGGAGTAGTTGAATTTGCATCTGAAAATGGATACCATAGTGCATTAATTGAGAGAATGGGTATTCCAGACCGTTTCATAGAGCACGGTAGTGTAACAAAATTATTGGAAGAAATTGGTTTGACGACAGATGCTGTTGTAGACCGTATTCATACAATGATTCCATCAAAACAAAAAAGGGCGTAACAAATGAGCGTAAAAAAAGAAAGAGTAGATGTACTATTAGTAGAGCGAGGACTTATAGAAACGCGTGAGAAGGCTAAACGTGCTGTTATGGCAGGGCTCGTATATGCGAATGAAATGAGACTCGATAAGCCAGGAGAGAAAATCTCACAAGATACAGAGATTACGGTGAAAGGGCAAGTTATGCCATATGTAAGCCGTGGTGGTTATAAACTTGAAAAGGCATTAGAGACATTTCAACTTGATTTACAAGATAAAGTTATGATAGATATTGGTTCATCAACTGGTGGCTTTACAGATTGTGCGCTTCAAAATGGAGCGAAGTTATCTTATGCATTAGATGTAGGATATAATCAACTTGCGTGGAAATTGCGTCAAGATGAGCGTGTTGTTGTGATGGAACGAACGAACTTCCGTTACGTGACACCGGCAGACTTAGAGCGCGGTTTACCTCAGTTTGCAAGTATCGATGTTTCATTTATATCATTAAAGCTAATATTGCCGGTTTTAAAAACAATGCTTATGTTAAATGGTGACGTAGCTGCATTAATTAAACCGCAGTTTGAAGCTGGACGAGACCAAGTTGGGAAAAAAGGCATTGTTCGTGATAGAAAAGTACATGAAGCTGTCGTGGAAATGATTGTCGATTTTGCTCTGAAGGAAGGCTATGATGTCGAAGGTTTAACATTCTCGCCAATTACGGGCGGGGATGGTAATATTGAATTTTTAATCCATCTAAAATGGCATGGAGAGCGTGAGAATGGCGAAAATCATTCGCCGGTTTCTATTGAGCAAGTTGTTACAGAAGCGCATGACGTTCTAAAACAAAAAGGGAAAGGGGAATAACATATGTTGTTCCTCTTTTTGTTGTAATTGTATAATGATTGTAAAAACAATTGTGTACAAGAAACGAATTATACGTTAACATAAATAAGTGAAGTATACCAATGTTTAAACTATGGTAAGAGATAGTGTGAGGTGCAAATGTATGAATAAAGGTCAGCGCCATATTAAAATCAGGGAAATTATTGCGAACAAAGAAATTGAAACACAAGATGAACTAGTTGATATTTTACGTAATGAGGGATTTAATGTAACGCAAGCAACAGTATCGCGCGATATTAAAGAACTGCACTTAGTTAAGGTGCCATTACATGATGGACGCTATAAATATAGCTTACCAGCAGATCAACGATTTAACCCGTTGCAAAAATTAAAACGAAATCTAGTGGATTCATTTGTAAAATTAGACACGGCAGGACATATGCTTGTGCTAAAAACATTGCCTGGTAACGCTCATTCACTTGGGGCACTTATTGATCATTTAGAGTGGGATGAGATTATCGGAACCATTTGTGGTGATGATACTTGCTTAATTATTTGCCGTACACCTGAAGATACAGGTGTTGTCTCTGATCGTTTCTTAAATATGCTGTAACAAAAAAATCTTGTTTACTTTCCTCTGTAAAGTGGAAAGTAAACAAGATATTTTTATTGGTTAAAAATATGAATTATTAAATGCAATATAATATTTTCTTTAAATAAAGTTAGAAAATAGGTGGATTGACCCGTAAAACGAATGTTTGGTACAATGGAGCGGGTTAGATGAGTAATTTATACATATAAACATATAGTATAACTATTTGAATGAAGAGTACTTAAAAAAAGCCCTTAGTAGGGGATTAGTTTATAACGAGGTGAATGGGGCATTGTTATCGGAATTATCGATCAGAAACTTTGCTATTATTGAGGCATTAAATATTTCTTTTCAAAAAGGTTTAACCGTTTTAAGTGGTGAAACAGGAGCCGGAAAATCGATTATTATTGATGCGATTAGTTTGCTTGTTGGCGGCCGTGGTTCAGCGGAGTTTGTTCGATATGGAACAGAAAAGGCTGAAATAGAGGGTTTATTTTATGTAGAAGATGATAAACATCCATGTATCGCAAAGGCGGAAGAATTAGATATAGAAATAGAAGATGGCATGATTATTTTGAAACGTGATATTGCTGCGAACGGAAAAAGTGTATGCCGTGTAAATGGGAAGCTTGTTACACTTAGTATATTAAAAGAGATTGGAAAAACGCTTGTTGATATACATGGACAGCATGAAACGCAAGATTTAATGAATGAAGAGCGTCATATGTTTATGCTAGATCATTTTGATGGAGATCGTATTGTTAAACAATTAGACACATATCAGAACGTATACGGGGACTATGAAAAATTAAAAAAACAGCTGAAATCTTTAAGTGAAAATGAACAACAAATGGCTCATCGTCTAGATTTAATTCAATTCCAACATGAAGAAATTCGTAAGGCAGATTTAAAAATGGATGAAGAATATGAATTGACTGAGGAACGATTGAAAATATCCAATTTTGAAAAGATTTATAAAGCGTTAGGGGATGCGTATCGTTCGTTGAGTGGGGACAGCCAAGGGTTAGATCATGTAAGGAATGCAATGAGCCAAATGGAGAGTATTACGCATTTAGATGAGGCGTATCAAGAAAACCATGATTCAATTGCAAATAGCTATTACTTATTAGAAGAAGTTGCATATCAGCTTAGAGAAAAGTTAGATATGATGGAATATGATCCGAAACGTTTAGATGAAATTGAAACACGGTTGAATGAAATCCGTATGTTAAAGAGAAAGTATGGAAATACTGTAGAAGAGATTTTAGCGTATGCTGATAAAATTGAACAAGAAATTTTTACAATTGAAAATAAAGACGTACATATTGAAACGACGAGAAAACAGCTAAAGGAATTAGAAGGTGTTATCTTAAAAGAAGCAACGTTGTTAAGTGATATGCGTCATGAACTGGCAGACCATCTTACAAACGCTATTCATCAAGAATTAAAAGAATTATATATGGAAAAAACAAAATTTGAAGTGAGAATAATGAAGCGGGAAGGAAATGCAGAAGAACCTCTTGTGGAAGGAACACCGGTGAAACTTACGGCGGATGGCTACGATCACGTGGAGTTTTATATTTCAACGAACCCTGGTGAACCGTTAAAGCCGCTTTCAAAGGTTGCTTCTGGCGGAGAGTTATCTCGTATTATTTTGGCTTTAAAAAGTATTTTTTCTAAGCATCAAGGTGTTGCTTCAGTTATTTTTGATGAAGTGGATACAGGTGTGAGTGGTCGGGTTGCACAGGCTATTGCGGAAAAAATCTATCGTGTATCGGTAAACTCGCAAGTACTTTGTATTACGCACTTACCTCAGGTAGCTTCAATGGCGGACTCGCATTTATTTATTAGAAAACAAGTGGCGAATGATCGGACGATTACATCTGTTACGGTGCTAAGTACGGATGAAAAAGTAACAGAAATTGCTCGGATGATTTCTGGTGTAGAAATTACAGATTTAACGACAGAGCATGCGAAAGAGTTACTTACGCAAGCACATCATTTCAAACAGACAGCAGAGGCTATCCAGTAATGGATAGCTTTTTTTCTCAAATGATGATTTCTTAATTCTTCCGGTTATAAATAAAGCACTGCAAGGAGAGATTAAAAAGTGAAGCCAAGAGGCTGAATGTGGGGTAGGAGCGAGGAGAGTGAACAAATTGAAATTAGAAAGATTTCGAAAAATAATAGGTCTTTGTCTCCTTGTTTCTTTAGTTTTTATTGGGTGTTTTAAACCGCTTCGAACGTTTATTTCATCCCCGAAGCAACTTGTTGTTTTTGAAGGACAACAATCAGAAATAGCATCATTACCAGTTTTTAAGGCTTCATCTACAAATCGTAATGTGTTTACAGTAAGTTCAAATGAACAAGAGCTTATGGTGAATTCTCACCAAAATGGTGAAGCTGATATGGTGTTTCAACTCGCTGGTTTTCCAGTGAAAAAAGTAAATGTAAAAGTATTAAAAGATTTTAAAGTTATCCCCGGTGGACAATCGATTGGTGTGAAATTGAACACAAAAGGTGTACTTGTTGTAGGCCATCATTTAATTCAAACTGAAAAGGGTAAAGTATCTCCTGGTGAAACAGCTGGTGTACAAATTGGGGATATGATTACTGCAATTAATGGGAAAACAATTGAAAGAATGAGTGATGTAGCACCATTTATTCATAATAGTGGAGAAACAGGTGAACCGCTTAATCTTGTTTTGCTAAGAGATGGAAAATACATTCGTACTAAGTTAACGCCACAAAAAGACAGCGGGGAATCGTCGTATCGTATTGGTTTATATATTCGTGACTCGGCAGCTGGAATTGGAACAATGACATTTGTTCATCCGGATTCCATGAAATACGGGGCACTTGGTCATGTCATTTCTGATAATGATACAAAAAAGCCAATTCAAGTAGAAGATGGACAAATTATGCGCTCGACCGTAACCTCTATTGAAAGAGGAAGTCACGGGAATCCAGGAGAAAAATTAGCAAGATTTTCACCGGATCGTGAAGTGATTGGTAATATTACAATAAATAGCCCGTATGGTATCTTTGGAAAATTAAATACAAATATGACAAACGGCATAATGGATAAAGCAATGCCTATCGCATTATCCCATCAAGTAAAAGAAGGACCAGCGAAAATATTAACAGTTATTGATCAAGATAAAGTTGAAGCGTTTGATATTGAAGTTGTTAGTACGGTACCGCAAAAGTTCCCAGCTACAAAAGGTATGGTTATAAAAGTGACAGACAAACGTTTACTAGCAAAAACGGGTGGTATTGTACAAGGGATGAGTGGAAGTCCAATTGTACAAAATGGGAAAGTAATTGGTGCTGTTACACATGTATTTGTAAATGATCCAACGTCAGGATACGGTGTTCATATTGAATGGATGTTACATGAGGCTGGAATTAATATTTATGATCAAGAGAAAAAAGCGAGCTAATGCATATTAGCTCGCTTTTCTATTGAAAAATTCGTTGAAATTTTGTAAAAGCTCCGCAAGAGCTGTTTTTTGTTGTAAAATATAAGAAAAGGGTTGAACGTTTCGTTGTAATTCTATGATGGAATGTGTTGCGAAAGAAAGTAAATGGGCGATAAATATATTTTTTTGTGTTTTTATCGGAAAGTAAGAAACTTTAAAAGGGAATTTTCACACAATTGTCGAACAATTCATGTAGCCTAGAAGCTTACACATGTCGGAAGAATCGATTCGGTAAGGGAGGAAAAACTGTGGAGAAAATTAAAGTATGTCTTGTGGATGATAATAAAGAATTGGTATCAATGCTAGAGAGCTATGTTGCTGCTCAGGATGATATGGAAGTGATCGGAACTGCTTACAATGGTCAAGAATGTTTAAACTTATTGACAGACAAGCAGCCTGATGTACTCGTTTTAGACATTATTATGCCACATTTAGATGGTCTAGCTGTGCTAGAGAAAATGCGACATATTGAAAGGTTAAGACAACCAAGCGTTATTATGTTGACAGCATTTGGACAAGAAGATGTGACGAAAAAAGCGGTTGATTTAGGTGCATCATATTTCATATTAAAACCATTTGATATGGAGAATTTAACGAGTCATATTCGTCAAGTGAGTGGTAAGGCAAATGCTACCATTAAACGTCCATTACCATCTTTCCGATCAGCAACAACGATCGATGGAAAACCGAAAAACTTAGATGCGAGTATTACAAGTATCATTCATGAAATTGGTGTACCCGCTCATATTAAAGGGTACATGTACTTACGAGAAGCAATCTCTATGGTGTACAATGATATCGAATTACTAGGATCTATTACGAAAGTATTATATCCAGATATCGCAAAGAAATATAATACAACAGCAAGTCGTGTCGAGCGCGCAATCCGTCACGCAATTGAAGTGGCTTGGAGCCGTGGGAATATTGATTCTATTTCGTCCTTATTTGGTTATACTGTATCAATGTCAAAAGCAAAACCTACGAATTCCGAGTTCATCGCAATGGTTGCGGATAAGCTAAGACTTGAACATAAGGCTTCGTAAATGTTGTCGTATTAATTTCATAACAAAATTTAATAACCAACGAATTACATATGTAGGCAATAAAGTACATAGGTAATTGGCGGTTAATTTAAAAACCTTCTAATTATTGGATTGAAATTTAGATTTCAATAATTAGGAGGTTTTTTGTTGTATGAATAACTTTCAATTGTAGATTAATAGAATAAAGATTAAAGCAAAGTTGAATGATTATTTAATAAAATCTATGGTACGATCTACCCTTAATAAATTTGAAAATGCATGAAAAAAGAAGCGGATTTAATAACGACGTATATAGAACGTCCTTATTTATCATATAGAGACTTAGGGTGTTTACATGGGATAACTCACCCTGAAAGAGTAAGGCGAATACTTGATTAAGCAAAGAGGAAATTAAGGGAGGCTATATTTTGGTAGGATTCTCGTATTTATTTGCTTTATATAGCAGACTGTTTCGTTTCAACTTCTTTAAAAGGAGTGGGATTAAATTTTTTGGGTTAGAAAATCCGAATATTTAGTACAGTAAAATAGTTTCACGTGACATAATTCGTTTGTAAAATATTGTATGGAGAAGGGGTAGCGTGACGCAAATAAAGGTTACGCCAGAACGGCTAGAACGGTCAGCAAAGCTTGTTCTTGAAACTAAAAATAGGTTAGAACAAATACATAAAGATTTATATAACCAAACGGAATACGTAGCTTCAATGTGGAATGGTGCAACGAGTCAAAGGTTTTATCAGATGTTTAATGAAACAAAACCTCAAATGTTTAATGTGTTTCGGGAATTTGATAAGATTGCAGAAGAACTAATGCATGCTGCTGAAAAGTTTCGTAATGCTGATGAACGTTATGATGGTAATTTAGTTGATGGAAATTTATCAGATGAAAAGGTAGAAGAAGGGGCAATGTGCGGCAAACCCTCTGAAAAATCTATGCTTAGAAAGATTGGGACGGTATATACGTTGGTTCTGGGCAAGTTATTGGGGGGATTGTAGAAGGATTTGATTCACTAGACGATACAGTAACAAAAGAAAACATTAAGTATGCTATAGGTCACCCTATAGAGACAACCTTTACTGCTTGGAATGCTGTTTCGGATTCATTTATGAATGATTTTTGGCATGGTGATGCGGAAAGTCGTACAAAATGGGGAACGAGTGTTTTTATGTGGCTTGGATTGGGATGGCTTGGGGATAAAGGAATAAGTAAAGTAGGGAAAGTAACTACACTCGCAAAAGGTGCGAATCTAACAAAATTCTCAGAAGGTATCTCGTCTGTTTCGAATCAATTACCATTGAAAGACCGTTTTGCATTTGCAGGTACTAGTGGCTTTGGTAGCAATCAGATAAAAACTTTTGAAGCTTTACAAGAAGCACGTGATACATTTATGTTTTCCGAAACTGGTGGAAGAAGTAGAGTTAAAGGTGTACAAGAAGTAATAAAAGATTATGCGGATAAAGTTCTTGATAGAGTAGATGTAAAAACTGATTATCCCGATTCGTATACAGCATCCAAAGTATTACGTGAAGAACTTAAGGGTGCAGGGATTGAACCACCTCCATATTCTAATGCAGCACATCACATCGGACCTTGGAATGATAAAAGGGCGGCACAGGTACAAGAACTATTAGAAGAGTTTGGAATACATCCTGATTCTGCTGCTAACGGAGTGTTTTTACCATATAAAGTAAATGAATATGTGACTACTGAAGTGTTACATATAGGTAATCATAGTACGGATTATATGAAAGAGGTAACTAAGGTACTAAAAGAAGTTAAAGAATATGGTGGTACTCAAGCAGACGCTGTTGCAGCTTTACATGACATAAGAACACGTTTATTAGATGGCGGCTTAAAATTAAATAGCCCGAAATAATTTATGAATAGATTAAATATAAAGGAGAAGGAAAATGAAAATTTGGGAATTGAAGAGTTCATCTGATAACTATGAGTCTTTCCAACTATTAAATTATAAAAAGGATAAGAAATATTTTGAAGGAAAATTCAACTCCACTACAATTTTACTAGATTCATGGGGAGAAATATTTATTGAATGTCTAGAAGAAGGAAATCATAGTGATTTTCCTTATTTTTGGGGAGAAACTGGTGCACCAATGGTTAGCGAACAAGCGAAAAAATTATTAGAACCTTTAATAGGCGTTAACGTTGAGTTTCTTCCACTTATTAACAATACAACAGGTGAAGTATATTATGTAGTTCATGTTTTAAATGTATTAGATGCAATTGATAGTGATAAAGCAATTTTTAAAAAACTAATTACAGGTTTAATAATAGGGTGTGAAAAATTTGCATTTACTCCTAATGTTATTCAAAATGAAGTGATTTTTAAAATATATGTAAATAAAAGGATTCATCCTACTGCTGTTTTTGTATCT
Organism: Bacillus cereus group sp. N8; assembly: GCF_016483685.1. Lineage (NCBI taxonomy): Bacteria > Bacillati > Bacillota > Bacilli > Caryophanales > Bacillaceae > Bacillus > Bacillus cereus group sp. N8. Next base: position 325,216 of record NZ_JAEHBK010000001.1, read on the forward strand.
GAAGAATTTAAAAATACAGTGTTAGAAAGTGATTTAAAAGGTTTTGAATTTGTAGAGGTATGGGATTCAGAAGCAAACATGTAAAAGACAGTCCTAAAATAACTGACAGGAGTTAGTAACATGGACGCAAAGGTTTCTAAACAATTATGAGGGAAATGAAAAGGAAATTTTTGAACAGATTCAAGCTGAAGCAATGGTTAAATGTAAACAATGCGAAGAAATGATAGAGGCTTTTTATTTTGTTGTTCCATGCATTCATAATTTTAGTGGGTAAGTTATCCATGATATAATAGATGATAATAAAAAGCCCTGCAAAACAGGACTATATTATTCTTCGTCTTTATTTTGTTTTTCTAATTCAACTAACTTTTGGATTAAAATATGCTGTGGCATATGCATAAGTTGTTCAAGTGGAACACCTAACGCTTTTGATAGGCGGACTGCAGTGTCTGGAGAAATTTGTAATGGTCTCATAGAAGTACCTCCTTTTTCGTATAGTATAGCATAAGATTGGGGGAGTGAGGATGACTCTTATATTTGCACATCGTGGTGCAGCGGGAACGTATCCGGAAAATACAATGATTTCATTTGAAGCGGCGGAGGCTTTCGGAGCAGATGGAATTGAACTCGATGTTCAATTCACGAAAGATGGAAAAGTTGTCGTTATTCATGATGAAACGGTGGATCGGACAACAAATGGAAAAGGTGCGGTTCGAAATTATTTATATGAGGATTTATGTAAGTTGGATGCGAGTTATAAATTCGGTGACAAAGTAGGTTTTTGCAAAATACCTCTTCTAGAAGAGGTGTTAGAATGGCTCGCAAAAACGAAATTGCTACTCAATATTGAACTGAAAAATAATAAAATTCCATACAGAGGTTTAGAAGAAGAGGTTATAACACTTGTACGTAAGTTTAGTCTAGAGGATCGGATTGTATTTTCTTCTTTTAATCACTATAGTATGAAGCGATGTCATATGATGGCTCCTGATATTCAAACAGCTATTTTGTATCGCGAAGGTTTGCATAGCCCGTGGGCATATGCAAAAAAGATGGGTGCTACTGCAGTACATCCGAATTATCGTTATCTTCAAGATGCTATCGCTGAATTAACGATGGAAAGTGGTGTGGAGGTTCGTCCTTACACGATAAATGAAGAAACGCTTATGCGTAAATATTTTGATATGAATATATCAGCGATTATTACTGATTATCCTGAAACAGCAAGAACTTTATTATCGATAAAAAAATGAGACCTAATATAATGGTCTCATTTTTTATTTATGATATGTGAAAACTTTGTTTTATCTTCTGAAGCGTGCTTGTACTTTATTTCTCTTACGATCTCTGTGTAAGACGAAGCCGCCGAAGATATAAAACCCGAGTGCAAAGCAAAGAGCGCCGATTAAAAATTGTAACCATAATATAGGGATTGGGGAGAACAAAATCCCAAATACAGTATCTCTCATTAGTTTAATACCAAGCACGGCTAATGAAATGGGGATGAGTGCTAATAATAGAGCGAGGTAACGCTGCATATAAACGCTCCTTTTCAGATTATTTTGTATATTTTAATGATGTTATATGGAATGGGGGTTTGTCAAGAGGTTGCTGAACGAGTAAGATAAGAATGTGAAAAATTTTGCAGAGATACTTCGGGAGGAAGTGTAATGTATGAAACAAAATGTGTTAATTGTTGGAGCAGGTGAAGGTGGGAGTACGCTGCTGAGTCTGTTGCAAAATTCGAATATATTTCAAATTATAGGGGTTATTGATATTAATCCAATTGCGAAAGGATTACAAATCGCAAAGGAATATGGGATTTCGATTGGTGATAGTGTAACTCCGTTTCTTTCTATGCATATTGATGTAATGTTTGATATGACAGGTGATTATGATTTACATAAAGTGTTATTGGGAAGTAAGCATAAAGATACTCTTCTTATACCAGGGGATATTGCGAAAATTGTTACGAGATTAGCGCATGAGAAGGAAGGCTTGATCGGACAGTTAGAGGAACAAACGCAACAAGGAGAATTAATTTTAAATTCTACACATGACGGTATGATTGTTATTGATCGAGAGGGAAAAGTCCGTCTGTTTAACAAAAGCGCAGAGCGTATTATCGGATATAAAAAAGAAGAAGCGGTAGGGAAATATATTTTAGAAGTTATTCCAACGAGTAAGTTGCTTCGTATTATACGTACGAAACAAATAGAAGTGAACTATGAACTGACGTTAGAAAATGACAAGAAGATCATTACAACGCGTATACCGATATTAAAAGAAGGCGGAGAGGTTCAAGGGGCATTTGCGATTTTTAAAGATATTACAGAAGTTGTAGATTTAGCGGAAGAAGTTACAGACTTAAAAGAAATTCAAACGCTACTCGAGGCAATTATTAACTCATCTGAAGAAGCGATTTCGGTTGTCGATGAGAAAGGAAGAGGGTTAGTTATAAATCCTGCTTATACGAAGTTAACGGGTTTGACGGAAGAAGATATTCTGGGGCAGCCGGCTACAACTGATATTGTAGAAGGTGAAAGTATGCATATGAAAGTACTCCGGACACGCCGGGCGGTACGAGGAATACATATGAAGATTGGGCAAAAGAAGCGGGATGTAATTGTAAATGTAGCGCCGGTTATTGTTGATGGAATATTGAAAGGGAGCGTCGGGGTAATTCGCGACGTATCAGAAATTCAAAAGTTAACAAATGAATTAAATAGGGCAAGACAAATTATTCGAACGTTAGAGGCGAAATATTCATTTGATGATATTGTTGGCGATTCAGATGAAACGACGGCAGCTATTGAACAAGCAAAACTTGGAGCGAATACACCAGCAACAGTATTACTTAGAGGGGAATCTGGTACAGGGAAAGAGTTATTTGCACACGCTATTCATAACGGTAGTAATCGAAAATACAATAAGTTCGTACGAGTAAACTGTGCTGCTATTTCCGAGACATTATTAGAAAGTGAATTATTCGGTTATGAGGAAGGCGCGTTTTCTGGAGCGAAAAGAGGCGGGAAACGAGGGTTCTTTGAAGAAGCGAATAATGGAAGTATTTTTTTAGATGAAATCGGAGAGTTATCTGCAAATACGCAAGCGAAGCTTCTTCGTGTACTACAAGAAAAAGAAATTGTGAAAGTAGGGGGAACGAAAGCGATACCTATTAATGTTCGAGTGATCGCTGCGACGCATGTGAATTTAGAAAAAGCTATTTTAGAAGGGAAGTTCAGAGAGGACTTATATTATCGTTTAAATAAAATCCCGATTCAAATTCCTTCCCTTCGTCAGCGTAAAGGAGACATACCAGCGATTGCAGAAAGGTTAATTCAAAAAATTAATCAAGATTATGGTCGTAATGTAGAAGGGCTCACCGATTCAGCCATTTCGTATTTACAATCATATGAATGGCCAGGAAATGTTAGGGAGCTTGAAAATATTTTAGGGCGAGCTGTTATCTTTATGAATTATAACGAGATATATATTGATGTACATCATTTACCGCCTTTACATAAAGAAGAACAAGTAGAGACGAAACAAAATAATTTATTACCTGAATTAGAAGAGAAGGCCCTTGAACACCTAGTGACAGAATTTGAGGGGAATATTATCCGTGAATATTTAGATAAATTTGACGGGAACAAAACGAAGACTGCAAAAGCGTTAGGAATTTCAGTTCGAAACTTATATTACAAGCTAGAAAAGTACGACTGTGCAAAAAATAGCATGCAATAAATTGCGTACCGTGCAATTTATTGCATGGTATACAAAAAGTGACAAAACAAGACAGAATATTTCGTTGTTTTCCAAAGTATTGATTTTACTGCATTTTGAATGCGTTTTCATTATTGGTAAGACCACTTTTAAAAGTTGGCACGGTATTTGCTTAATGAATAGACGAGGGACGACGGAAAGGGTTGATTACAAAATATGAAGTTAGAACATTTAATTGATCAAGCGGCAGGACAGCCTAAAAAAACTGTGGCTGTAGCAGTAGCTGAAGATCATGAAGTAATTGAAGCTGTAGCGAAAGCAATTAAATTACAGCTAGCTCAATTTCGTCTATATGGAAATCAAGAAAAAATAATGGGGATGCTACAAGAGCATGGATTACAAACTTCAGAACATATTGAAGTGATTGCAGCAAAGTCAAGTGCTGAGGCTGCAGAACTTTCTGTTAAAGCTGTAAGAAATGGCGAAGCAGATGTGCTTATGAAGGGGAACATCCCAACTGCAAATATTTTGAAAGCCGTATTAAATAAAGAGTGGGGACTTCGTAAGGGCAGCGTACTTTCACACGTTGCAGCGTTTGAAGTTCCAAATTACGATCGTCTTATTTTTGTTACAGATGCAGCGATGAACATTGCACCTGATGTAACACAAAAAGCTGCTATTATACAAAATACTGTAGAAGTTGCCCGGGCAATAGGAATAGATTTGCCGAAGGTAGCGCCAATTGCAGCGGTAGAGGTTGTTAATCCTGCGATGCAAGCGACAATTGATGCAGCGATGTTAACTCAAATGAATCGCCGCGGACAAATTAAAAATTGTGTCGTTGATGGACCACTTGCTTTAGATAATGCAGTATCACAAATTGCAGCAGAACATAAAGGCATAGTAAGTGATGTAGCAGGTAAGGCAGACATTTTACTCGTCCCAACGATTGAAGCTGGAAATGTGCTATATAAATCACTCGTATACTTTGCAGATGCAAAAGTAGGAGCTATGATTGCTGGCGCTAAAGCACCGATTGTTTTAACATCACGTGCTGATTCAGCAGAAACAAAAGTATATTCATTAGCATTGGCAGTTGCGACTGCTTCAAAATAAACCAAATAGGGTAAAACAATTAGGGGGAAACGACAATGACATTAGAAATCTTCGAATACTTAGAAAAATATGATTATGAGCAAGTGGTATTTTGTCAAGATAAAGAATCTGGTTTAAAAGCAATCATTGCAATCCATGACACAACACTTGGACCAGCTCTTGGTGGAACAAGAATGTGGACATATGATTCTGAAGAAGCGGCGATTGAAGATGCATTGCGTCTTGCAAAAGGGATGACATACAAAAATGCAGCAGCTGGTTTAAACTTAGGTGGTGCAAAAACAGTAATTATCGGTGATCCACGTAAAGATAAAAGCGAAGCGATGTTCCGTGCATTAGGACGCTACATTCAAGGACTAAACGGACGTTACATTACAGCTGAAGATGTTGGTACAACAGTAGATGATATGGATATTATCCACGAAGAAACTGACTTTGTAACAGGTATTTCACCTTCATTCGGTTCTTCTGGTAACCCATCTCCAGTAACTGCATACGGTGTTTACCGTGGTATGAAAGCAGCTGCAAAAGAAGCGTTCGGTACAGATAGTCTAGAAGGAAAAGTAATTTCTGTTCAAGGTGTTGGTAACGTAGCATATCACCTATGCAAACATTTACACGCTGAAGGAGCAAAATTAATCGTTACAGATATTAATAAAGAAGCTGTACAACGTGCAGTAGAAGAATTCGGTGCAACAGCAGTTGAGCCAAATGAAATTTACGGTGTTGAATGTGATATTTACGCACCATGTGCATTAGGTGCAACAGTTAATGATGAAACTATTCCACAACTTAAAGCAAAAGTAATCGCAGGTTCTGCAAATAACCAATTAAAAGAAGATCGTCACGGCGACATCATTCATGAAATGGGTATTGTATACGCACCAGACTATGTTATTAATGCAGGTGGCGTAATTAACGTAGCAGACGAGTTATATGGATACAATAGAGAACGTGCACTAAAACGTGTTGAGTCTATCTATGACACAATTGCAAAAGTAATCGAAATTTCAAAACGTGATGGTATAGCAACTTATGTAGCAGCAGATCGTCTAGCTGAAGAGCGCATTGCAAGTTTGAAAAACTCTCGTAGCACATACTTACGCAACGGTCACGACATTATTAGCCGTCGCTAATCATTCATATATAACTTTTACAAAAGGTGTGGTTACCTCTTATGAGGTTTCCACTTCCTTTTAAATTTATTAGTGGAGGTAGCAACATTGTCTGTAAATCGAATTCTTGTTATTAACCCAGGTAGTACATCCACAAAAATTGGTGTTTTTGATAATGAAAGACCTGTTCTAGAAGAAACGATTCGTCATGACGTAGAACAGATTGGAAAATATAAGCGAATTATCGACCAATATGAGTTTCGTAAAGAAACGATTTTAGAAGTTCTACATTCTCATGGTATTAACATTTCAAAATTAAACGCTGTTTGTGGGCGTGGTGGATTACTTCGTCCAATCGAAGGCGGTACGTATACAGTAAACGATGCGATGTTAGAAGATTTGAAAAATGGGTTTAGTGGTCATCACGCTTCAAACCTCGGAGGCATTTTAGCCTATGAAATTGCTTCTGGATTAAATATTCCTGCATTCATTGTGGATCCTGTCGTTGTAGATGAGATGGAGCCGATTGCTCGTATAAGTGGTATTGCTGGTATGGAACGCAAAAGTATCTTCCATGCATTAAATCAAAAAGCAGTTGCTCGTAAAGTAGCTGACCAATTAAATCACAAATACGAGGATTTAAATTTATTAGTTACACATATGGGCGGCGGTATTACAGTTGGTGCTCATAAAAAAGGTAAAGTTATCGATGTAAATAATGGTTTAAACGGAGAAGGACCATTTAGCCCAGAGCGTGCTGGTACAGTACCAGTAGGACAGCTAGTTGAAATGTGTTTCTCTGGTGAGTATTACCGAGACGAAATGGTGAAACAGCTTGTCGGACAAGGTGGGCTTGTAAGTCTAATCGGTACAAATGATGCAATTAAAGTAGAACAAATGGTTGAAAAAGGTGATCCTGAAGCAACTCTTATTTATAAAGCAATGGCATATCAAGTTGCAAAAGAAATTGGCGGAGCTAGTGCTGTGCTTCACGGGAAAATCGATGCAATCGTATTAACTGGTGGACTTGCATACAGTAAAATTCTTGTCGATGAAATAAAAGAACGAGTGGACTGGATTGCAGATGTTATCGTACATCCAGGAGAAGATGAGTTAGAAGCGTTAGCAGAAGGAGCACTTCGTGTATTACGTGAAGAAGAAGCGCCGAAAGAGTATGTTGTAAGAGAAAAACAAACAGTAGCTAGGGGTTGAGATAATGGCAAGAGAATATGATTTAGTCATCGTTGGCGGCGGTACAGGTGGATATGTTGCTGCTATTCGCGCATCACAACTAGGATTAAAAACAGCACTTGTTGAAAAAGAAAATCTTGGTGGTACTTGTTTACACAAAGGATGTATTCCTAGTAAAGCTCTTTTACGTAGTGCAGAAGTATACGCGACTGCTAAAAAAAGCGAAGAGTTCGGAGTTATTGCAAGTAATGTAGAGCTAAACTTTGCAAAAGTACAAGAGCGTAAAGAGAAGATTGTAACGCAGCTCCATAAAGGCGTTCAACATTTAATGAAACAAGGTAAAATTGATGTGTTTGAAGGTATTGGCCGTATTCTTGGCCCATCTATTTTCTCTCCGATGCCAGGGACAATTTCAGTTGAACTTGCAAGTGGAGAAGAGAATGAAATGTTAATTCCAAAAAATGTACTTGTTGCAACGGGTTCTCGTCCAAATTCATTACCAGGTTTAGAGTTAGACGGAGAGTATGTAATGTCTTCAAATCATGCCCTAAATATGGAAACGCTTCCTAGTTCGATCATTATCGTTGGTGGTGGTGTAATTGGTATTGAGTGGGCATCTATGCTTGCTGACTTCGGTGTAGAAGTTACAGTGTTAGAGTATGCAAAAACGATATTACCACTAGAAGACCAGGACGTTTCAAAAGAAATGCAACGTCTGTTCAAGAAAAAAGGTATTAAAGTGGTGACTGGTGCAAAAGTATTACCAGAAACATTGGTAAAAGATAATGGAGTAACAATTCAAGCTGAACATAACGGTGAGAATAAAGAATTTAAAGCAGAAAAAATGCTTGTATCTGTAGGAAGACAAGCCAATACGCAAAATATTGGTTTAGAGAATACGGATATCGTTGTGGAAAAAGGATACATTCAAACAAATGAGTTTTATCAAACGAAAGAATCTCATATTTACGCAATTGGAGATGTAATCGGTGGCTTACAACTTGCTCACGTTGCTTCTCATGAAGGAATTGTTGCAGTAGAACATATCGCAGGGAAAGAAGTTACACCAATTGATTACTCTATGGTATCAAAATGCGTATATAGCAGTCCAGAAGTTGCTTCTGTTGGTTTAACAGAACAAGAAGCGAAAGAAAAAGGCTATAAGTTAAAAGTAGGTAAGTTCTCATTCCGCGCAATCGGAAAAGCACTTGTATACGGAGAATCAGATGGATTTGTAAAACTTGTAGTTGATGAAGAAACAAATGACATTCTTGGTGTTCATATGATTGGACCACATGTAACAGATATGATTTCTGAAGCTGGTCTTGCAAGAGTACTTGATGCAACACCTTGGGAAGTAGCACATACAATTCATCCGCATCCATCATTATCTGAGGCGATTGGTGAAGCAGCACTAGCTGTAGATGGAAAAGCGTTACACGCATAAAAATGTGGATTTAGGAGGTTATGAAAAATGGCAGAAGTAAAAGAAAAGCGCCATGAAGAGCTTGGCTTAAGTGATGAGCAAGTATTAGAAATGTTCCGTACGATGTTACTTGCACGTAAAATCGACGAACGTATGTGGTTATTAAACCGTGCAGGTAAAATTCCATTCGTAATTTCTTGTCAAGGACAAGAGGCTGCACAAGTTGGAGCAGCGTTCGCTCTTGATAGAGAGAAAGATTATGCATTACCATACTACCGTGATATGGGTGTTGTACTAGCGTTTGGTATGACAGCTAAAGAGCTTATGTTGTCAGCTTTCGCGAAAGCTGGAGATCCAAACTCTGGTGGTCGTCAAATGCCTGGTCACTTCGGTCAAAAGAAAAATCGTATTGTTACAGGTTCATCTCCAGTAACAACACAAGTACCACATGCAGTTGGTATTGCGCTAGCTGGAAAAATGGAGAAGAAAGATTTAGTAACGTTCGTTACATTTGGAGAAGGTTCTTCAAACCAAGGTGACTTCCATGAAGGGGCAAACTTTGCTGGTGTACACAAACTACCTGTTATTTTCATGTGTGAAAATAACAAATATGCAATCTCTATTCCCGTTGAAAAACAATTAGCATGTAAAAACGTATCAGATCGTGCAATTGGTTACGGTATGCCTGGATATACAATAGACGGAAATGATCCGCTTGCAGTATATAAAGCTGTAAAAGAAGCAGCAGACCGCGGCCGACGTGGTGAAGGCCCAACTTTAATTGAAACAGTATCATATCGTTTAACAGCACATTCTAGTGACGATGATGATCGTGTTTATCGTGATAAAGAAGAAGTAGAAGAAGCAAAGAAAAAAGATTCAATTATAACATTTGCAGCTTATTTAAAAGAAGCTGGCGTGTTAACTGAGGAATTTGAAAAACAAATGTTAGACGAAATTATGCATATCGTAAATGAAGCAACAGAATATGCAGAAAATGCTCCGTATGCAGCACCTGAAGATGCATTGAAGCACGTATACGCAGAATAGGGGGGAACGTTTCATGGCTGTAATGTCTTATATTGATGCTATTACATTAGCGATGCGCGAAGAAATGGAACGCGATGAGAAAGTATTCGTTTTAGGAGAAGATGTTGGTAAAAAAGGTGGCGTGTTTAAAGCGACACACGGTTTATATGATCAATTTGGTGAAGATCGTGCACTTGATGCACCGCTTGCAGAATCTGCAATTGCTGGGGTAGCAATTGGTGCGGCAATGTATGGTATGCGCCCAATCGCTGAAATGCAGTTTGCTGATTTCATCATGCCAGCAGTAAACCAAATTGTTTCTGAGGCAGCAAAAATTCGTTATCGTTCTAACAACGATTGGACTTGTCCAGTTACAATTCGTGCGCCATTTGGCGGGGGTGTTCACGGTGCATTGTATCATTCACAATCTGTAGAAGCGATGTTTGCAAACCAACCGGGTTTAAAAATTGTTATCCCTTCTACACCATATGATGCAAAAGGCTTATTAAAAGCAGCAATTCGTGATGAAGATCCAGTATTATTCTTTGAACATAAACGTGCATATCGCTTAATTAAAGGTGAAGTGCCGGAAGATGACTATGTATTACCAATCGGAAAAGCAGATGTAAAACGTGAAGGTGATGATATTACTGTTATCACGTACGGATTATGTGTTCACTTTGCTCTTCAAGCAGCTGAGAAATTAGCACAAGATGGCATTTCTGCACACATTCTTGATTTACGTACTGTGTATCCATTAGATAAAGAAGCAATCATTGAAGCTGCTTCTAAAACAGGTAAAGTTCTTCTTGTAACAGAAGACAATAAAGAAGGAAGCATTATGAGTGAAGTGGCAGCAATTATTGCTGAAAATTGTCTGTTTGATTTAGACGCACCAATCGCACGTCTTGCAGGCCCAGACGTACCGGCAATGCCATATGCACCAACAATGGAAAAATTCTTTATGGTAAATCCAGATAAAGTTGAAAAGGCAATGCGTGAACTTGCGGAATTTTAATCGGGGGGACTATACATGGCTGTAGAAAATATTACAATGCCTCAGCTCGGGGAGAGCGTTACAGAGGGCACAATTAGTAAATGGCTCGTTAATGTTGGCGATCACGTAAATAAGTATGATCCGCTTGCAGAAGTAATGACTGATAAAGTAAATGCAGAAGTACCATCTTCTTTCACTGGTATTGTGAAAGAGTTAATCGCTGGTGAAGGCGATACGTTAGCAGTAGGTGAAGTTGTTTGTGTCATTCAAGTAGAAGGCGCAGATGAAGTAGCTGCAACAGCTGTTGAGGAAAAAACGAAAGAAGAACCAAAGGCAGAAGTAACTACGCCTGAAAAAGCACCGAAAGCGAAACAACCAACTGATGGAAAACCACGTTTTTCACCAGCTGTGTTAAAACTTGCGGGCGAGCATAATGTTGATTTAGATCTAGTAGAAGGTACAGGATCAAATGGACGTATTACTCGTAAAGATATTTTAAAGCTAGTGGGATCTGGAAATATTCCGCAAGCTGGTGCGAAAAAAGAGGAAGCTGTAGCAGCGGTAGTAGAAGCGCGTCCAGAAGCACCAAAAGCAGCGCCGGTAGCACAAAAAGTAGAAGCTGCGAAACCAGTTTCTGTTCCAACAATGCCTGGCGATATCGAAATTCCAGTAACAGGCGTGCGTAAAGCAATTGCAGCGAACATGTTACGTAGTAAACACGAAGCGCCACATGCTTGGATGATGATTGAAGTAGATGTGACAAACCTTGTGTCATACCGCAATTCAATTAAAGGCGACTTTAAAAAGCGTGAAGGCTTTAACTTAACGTTCTTTGCTTTCTTCGTAAAAGCAGTTGCACAAGCGTTAAAAGAATACCCTCAAATTAACTCAATGTGGGCTGGCGATAAAATCGTTCAGAAGAAAGACATTAACCTTTCTATCGCTGTTGCAACAGAGGAAGAGTTATTTGTACCAGTAATTAAACAAGCGGACGAGAAAACAATTAAAGGTATCGCTCGTGAAATTACAGAACTTGCAGGAAAAGTACGCACGAAATCGTTAAAAGCGGACGAAATGCAAGGCGGAACATTTACAATTAATAACACAGGATCATTTGGTTCTGTTCAATCTATGGGCATTATTAATTACCCACAGGCGGCTATTTTACAAGTTGAATCAATTGTAAAACGACCAGTAATTATGGATAATGGTATGTTCGGTGCTCGTGACATGGTTAACTTATGTTTATCACTTGATCATCGTGTACTTGATGGTTTAATTTGTGGTAAGTTCTTAGGACGTGTAAAAGAAATTTTAGAAAACACGTCAGAAAATAATACGTCTATATATTAATAAAAAGCTCGCTTAGGCGAGCTTTTTATCATCTTATTTCTTCTTCTGCTCCTACTATATGTACAACACTTTTCCCAGTAATCTTACAATGGACGATTATGTATTAGGAATTTACGAAAATACATTGCTGATATATGGTATATAGATATAAAATAAGAAAAGAATAATTTTTTTGGCAAATCTTACTGATGAAACTGTAGTATAATATATTGTATTGTATGAAAAAGAGAGTTATTCTATATAAGTGTTTTATAGATAATGTGTAATCAGTCGTCAAAACATGAAGAATGTTGACTCCTGGTTTTTTATTTTGCTGTAACAATGTTTCAGGAGGATGTCATGAAAAGAAGTACCGAGTTTTTTAAGAGTTTAGATGTAAAATTAATTTTAATTTTGTTTGCGTTATGTGTTACGAGTATAGCCGCTATATATAGCAGTCAGCAAACTGGACAGTACGGAGAGGCAAACTTTGCTTTGAAACAAGGTGTTAACTACATAATTGGGGTTGTATTATTACTCCTTGTTGCAAGCATCGACTTAGATCAATGGCAAAAATTGTCTTGGCCGCTTTATATCGCTGGGTTTGGTTCACTTATTCTTTTGAAAATACTACCGGTTTCCAGTTTCACGCCTGAAAAATTGGGTGCAAAAAGATGGTTTGTTTTTCCAGTAGCTGGACAAATTCAGCCGTCTGAGTTTTTCAAAATTTCATTGCTTCTCGTAGTAGCAAGTATAGCAGTGAAACATAATGCGCAGTATATGGCAAGGACATTCCAAACGGATTTAAAATTAGTAGGTAAAATTATGCTAGTATCACTTCCGCCTATGGCTGTTGTATATAGCCAACCGGATACAGGTATGGTGTTCTTATATGCTGCTGCAATTGCATGTATTTTATTTATGTCAGGTATTCAAAAGAAATTGATAGCATTATGTACAGTTATTCCGGTGACCATATTATCTGCGTTAATATTTATTTACTTAAGGTATGAGGATTTCTTCTTTAATAATTTAGTTACTTTACTAAAACCTCACCAACAATCACGTATTTTAGGTTGGTTAGATCCATTTGAACATACAGATCAAGGTTACCAAACACAGCAATCGATTTTAGCTGTAGGTAGTGGAGGTATGGAAGGAAAGGGATTTGGCGAAGGGAATGTTTATATCCCGGAGAAGCATACTGACTTTATTTTCGCTACAATTGCCGAAGAAGGTGGATTTATAGTAGCGGCGTTAGTTGTGTTCTTGTTCCTATTACTACTATATCGAACAATTATTATCGGTTATTCTGCTGATAATTTATTTGGTACATTATTATGTGCTGGATCAATAGGAATACTAACGGTTCAAATATTCCAAAATATTGGTATGATTGTTGGATTAATGCCTGTAAAAGGTATCGCATTACCTTTCTTATCATATGGGGGAAGTTCCTTATTCTCAAATATGATTATGATGGGGCTCATATTATCGGTACGGAAAACGTATAAAAAATATATGTTTTCAGTTAAGTAAAAAAAGCTGGTTCGTTTAAAAACGAATCAGCTTTTTTTACATATATGCCCTTAAACGTTGCAAACTAAGACAGAATTGTAGTTTGTGACGTTTAAGGAGTGCAAAGTTATGCATATTTTTGAAGGAGCACGGCATCTTTCTAATGGCGAATGGGTTATCCGAGCGATTATAGCTTATATATTTTTAATTCTTGTTGCGAAAGCGATGGGGCAAAGGTCCATTGCACAACTTCGTTTTTTAGATGTTGTATTAGTGTTATTGCTGGGTGGGAATATTTCTAACGCATTATCTGATGAAAAGGTTGGATTACTCGGTTCAATGATTACAACGTTCATACTCGTTGTATTACATATTGTAGGCTCTGTTTTAATGTTGAAATGGGATAGGTGGAGACGTTTTTTAGAGCCTGCACCTATTATTCTTATACACAATGGTTCCATTGATTTTAGCAATTTGAAAAAGGCGAGGATTACGGTGGAATATTTATTTTCGGAACTTCGCATGCGAAATGTGAGCGATATTCAAACGATTAAATTAGCATTGTGGGAAGCGAGCGGTGTGGTTTCTATATTTCAGTATCCAGAATATGAAGCAGTTTCGCGGCTTGATCTTAAAGTGGCGGGGAAAAAATCTCCAGTTTCTTTTGTATTAGTAAAGGATGGGAGGGTTCAGCAAGATGTTCTTGCTTTATTAGGAAAAACAGAAGAGTGGGCGAGAGAATTTCTAGAGAAGAGTGCAGAAGTCGAATCCATTATGTTAGCTACAGTAGATGAAACACATAAAATAAATATTTTGTTAAAAAAATGAAAAATATAAGCATTTTGTCGTTTCATACATATGATACAATAGTGTGGACAACGAAAAGGGGGGGATACGATGGGATATGTAGAAGAATTACGAAAAATAGTTGGTCATCGCCCTTTAATTTTAGTTGGTGCTGTTGTACTCGTTATAAATGAAAGCGGATATGTATTATTACAGCAAAGAACAGAGCCTTACGGAAAATGGGGGCTGCCTGGTGGGTTAATGGAGCTTGGTGAATCACCAGAGGAAACAGCTTACCGTGAAGTGTACGAAGAGACAGGAATAGAAGTAAAGAACCTTCGATTAATCAATGTATTTTCTGGAGCGAACTATTTTACAAAATTAGCAAACGGTGATGAATTTCAATCTGTAACGACAGCTTATTATACCGATGAATATGAAGGGAACTTTGTTATGAATAAAGAAGAAGCGGTTCAGCTTAAATTCTTTCCAGTAACAGAACTACCGGACTATATTGTAGGATCGCATAAAAAAATGATTGCTGAATATATGAAAATTATGGAAAAAAAGATATAATAATAATGAAAGAAATACAAAAACACAGATCTGGTTGGTAGTCCAGACGCATGATTTCATGTCAGTAACCTTCCCCTCCGGGATGTCCAGTATTTCTAATGTTTTTTAGGAGGGGCTGTCGATGGAGTTGACAGTATATCATGATGGTCAATTTTTTGTAGGAATTATTACATGTAAAGAAAAAGGGAAATTGTATGGTGCGAGGTATATTTTTGGAACGGAACCGTCAGACGAAGAAGTGCTTATATTTGTAAATGGTCCACTGTTAGCATATTTTCAGCACTTTGCAAGATGTGGTGTGGAAGTTAAAGAAAAACAGCGTCCAAAAAATATAAAGCGTATCATACGACAAGCAGCAAAAGAAGTAAATGTAAAACGTTTTACAAAGGCGCAGGAGGCAATTAGCTTATCTTATGAACTGCATAAACAAGAAAAGAAAGTGCAATCTAAAGAGAAACGAGAAGCCGAAAAGCAAAGAAGGCGTTTAATAAAAGTACAAAAGGCAAAGCAAAAACATCGTGGTCATTAAGAAAAGGTGTTAGAGCAGGGCTCTAACACCTTTTCTATGCTGAAATACAAGTAAACTTACTTGTATTCTCTAAACATTAACTGGTAAGATACAAATAGGTAGAATTAGAGGAGGGAAAAGATTGATTAACTTTAACTTTTTTATGAATGATGTTGTTCGTCAAGCGCGTGAGGAGATCGTTTCTGCTGGATATACAGAATTAACGACACCAGAAGCAGTTGAAGAAGCATTTAAAAGAAATGGTACAACACTTGTAATGGTAAACTCTGTATGTGGCTGTGCAGGTGGCATTGCTCGCCCTGCTGCTGCACATTCCGTACATTATGATAAACGACCTAACCACCTTGTAACGGTATTTGCGGGTCAAGATAAAGAAGCAACAGCAACAGCTCGTGAATACTTCGAAGGATATCCACCTTCTTCTCCATCATTCGCTTTATTAAAAGATGGAAAAATTGTAACGATGGTAGAACGTCATGAAATTGAAGGTCATGAACCAATGCAAGTAATTGCAAAACTACAATCTTACTTCGAAGAAAATTGCGAAGAACTATAAGGAAGAGAAAAAGCGGTACGTTCACGAATAAGTGGACGTACCGCTTTTTTATTTATTTTTTATAATGATTAGACATGCATAGGGTTGTTATTTTATACATGTTTTTATGCATTGAAAATGAACTTAATAATGTTTTTGTGTTTATTTTTATTTTAAATCTTGCATAAAAATAAAAGTGCTGATACAATACAAACATCGAATAAATATTCTATTAAACTTTTAAATATACATTATTAGGGGGAAGAAAGATGAAGAAGTTATTATCAATATCGTTTGCACTTATTTTAATTGTAAGTATGTTCAGTGCTTGTAGTAATGGGGAAGAAAAGGCGGCGGATAGCAAAAATAAAAAAGTACTCGTTATGGGGACTTCAGCAGACTATAAACCGTATGAATACGTGGAAGCTTCAAAAAGTGATGAAATTATCGGTTTTGATGTTGATATTGCCAAATATATCGGAAAAGAACTTGGATATGAAGTGAAAGTGAAAGACATGGATTTTGGCGGTTTATTAGCATCTCTTAGCTCAGGAAAAGTTGATTTCGTTATGGCAGGTATGACACCAACTGCAGAGCGTAAAAACAATGCTGATTTCACAGATATTTATTTTGTTGCTAAAAATATGATTGTTTCAAAAAAGGGCTCTAATATTAAATCATTAGAAGATTTAAAAGGTAAAACAGTAGGGGTACAAACAGGATCAATTCAAGAAGAAAAGGCAAAAGAATTTCAGAAACAAGTCGATTTCAAAGCTGAGGGACGTGACCGTATACCAGAAATTGTACAAGAAATTAAAGCTGGTCGTTTTGACGCTGCAATTATAGAAGACACAGTTGCAAAAAATTATTTAGAAAAAATGAAAGAATTACAAGGGGTTGAAATTCAAGAAGCACCAGAAGAAGTAGGTGCAGCAATTGCCCTTCCAAAAAACAGTGATAAAACAGAAGAATTTAATAAAGTAATTAAGAAAATGCAAGAAAATGGAGAAATGGATAAATTAGTGAAGAAATGGTTTGGCAGCGGAAAATAAGCTGCCTTTCACCTTTCTGTGAGGGGAATGAAAAGGATGAATCTAGATTTTTCGGCAATTACGCCTTCAATACCATATATATTAAAGGGCTTAGAAGTTACATTGAAAATTGTAGCTGCATCAGCTTTAGCGGGATTTATTTTAGGGACGTTATTAGCACTTTGCAAAATTGCTAGAATACGAGCATTAAATATTGCAGCAGATATATATACTTCAATATTTCGTGGTACACCACTTGTATTGCAATTAATGATTATTTATTTCGGTGTTCCGCAAATGATTGGATATGAGATACCAGCCTTTTTAGCAGCTGTACTTGCATTTAGCTTAAATTCAGGTGCATATATGTCAGAAGTAATTCGTGCCGGCATTCAAGCGGTCGATAAAGGACAAACAGAAGCAGCGATGGCTTTAGGGATTCCTTATGGGAAAATGATGAGAAATATTATTTTTCCTCAAGCTTTAAAAAATATATTACCAGCACTTGTAAATGAGTTTGCAACTCTTACGAAAGAATCGGCTGTAGTAACTGTAATTGGAGCAACAGATTTAATGCGCCGTGCTTATATTGTAGGCGGTGAAACATTTAAATATCTTGAACCATTACTGTTTGTTGGACTTATTTATTATATATTAGTAATTATTCTTACATTAGTCGGGAAGGCAATTGAAGGGAGAATGAAGAAAAGTGATTAAAATTGACAACCTTCATAAATCATTTGGAAAAAATGAAGTATTAAAAGGAATTACAACAACGATTGAAAAAGGAGAAGTTGTTGCAATTATCGGACCGTCTGGATCTGGAAAATCAACATTTTTACGCTGTATGAATGTATTAGAAGCGCCGACAGATGGTCACATTTGGATTGGAACGGAAGAAGTAACGAATCCGAAAACGAATATTATGCACGTTCGTGAAAATGTCGGAATGGTATTTCAACATTTTCACCTATTCCCTCATATGACTGTATTAGAAAATATTACTTATGCCCCTATCAATGTAAAAGGAGTGACGAAGCAAGAGGCTGAAAAAAAAGCTGAGAAACTTTTAGAAAAAGTAGGGTTATTAGATAAGAAAGATGCATATCCCAATCGTCTTTCAGGAGGACAAAAGCAACGTGTAGCAATTGCGAGGGCACTAGCGATGGAACCGGAAGTTATGTTATTTGATGAACCGACCTCTGCGCTAGATCCAGAAATGGTGAAAGAAGTGTTAGAAGTTATGAAATCATTAGTTACGACAGGAATGACAATGGCAATCGTTACACATGAAATGGGATTTGCAAAAGAAGTAGCAGACCGCGTACTCTTTTTAGATGGTGGAAAGCTTGTAGAAGATAGTGCACCAGCAGAATTTTTTGCAGCACCGAAAAGTGAGCGTGCGCAACAATTTTTACAAAAAATATTGTAATATGTCAAGGTTACGTGAATAATAGGTAGAAAAGGATGACATTGTGTCATCCTTTTTTTATACTAACTGTAAATACGTTTATACATATAGGAGCAATGCTATGTTCAGAATTGGATACCGTACAGTAAAAACAGCAATAGGGACAGGCGCCGCAGTTTTTATTGCTCAGTTATTAGGGTTAGAATTTTATAGTTCAGCGGGTATTTTAGTTATAT
Organism: Bacillus cereus group sp. N8; assembly: GCF_016483685.1. Taxonomy (NCBI): domain Bacteria; kingdom Bacillati; phylum Bacillota; class Bacilli; order Caryophanales; family Bacillaceae; genus Bacillus; species Bacillus cereus group sp. N8. The sequence goes on from NZ_JAEHBK010000001.1 coordinate 343,770, forward strand.
TATGTGTACAAAATACGAAACGTAAATCACTTCAAGTGTCGTTACATCGTTTTTTAGCTTGTGTATTATCAATGGTATTCGCGTTTTGTATTTTTGAAACAATTGGATATACACCACTTGCAATTAGCATATTATTACTTACATTTATTCCGACTGCAGTTATGCTTAAAATTCAAGAAGGTATTGTCACGAGTTCAGTTATTGTGATGCATTTATATTCATTGAAACAAATTACATGGCTTATTGTTGGAAATGAAATTGCGATATTAACGATAGGGATTAGCGTGGCTTTATTAGTGAATATGTATATGCCAAGTAGTGAAAATAAGCTAAAAGAGTATCAGGATAAAATAGAAAGTAATTTTAAAACAATTTTGTTTGAAATGGTCGTGTATTTACGAAACAGAGAAAGTAGTTGGAGCGGGGCGGAACTTATTGAAACTGAAAATATGCTAAATGAAGCAAGGGATTTATCGTTTAAGAAACTTGAGAATGCATTTATGCGAGAAGATGGCTATTACTATCGTTATTTTAATATGCGCATGCAACAGTTCGAAATTTTAGAGCGGATGATACCATTAGCAGCTTCTTTATCATGGACATATGAACAAGCTGACATGATTGCGGATGTTGTTGAAAACATTGGAAATGCCATTAGCCCGGAGAGTACTGGGGTTATTTCCTTAAGACAGCTTCAAGAAATGCGAGAATTATTTAGAGACATGCCATTGCCAGTTACACGTGAAGAATTTGAGATACGTGCGAAACTTGTTCAACTTGTGTATGAAATGGAGCAATATTTACTCATTAAAAGTCGCTTTAAGGGAAAGGATAATATAAAAGAACTTATATAGAAGGTAGGAATTACATATGCCGTATCTTCTCTCTTTCATACTATGTCTTTCTTTATCACCGATCTGGCCTCTTGGTGATAATCCGCGTACAGGAGATCCTTTTATTATTGTAAATAAAGCGACGAATAAGTTAGCTTATATTGACGATGGGAAAATCCAAAAGGTTTTTCCAGTAGCGACAGGAAAAACGAATGAATTAACCCCAGAAGGAACTTTTGATATTGTAATGAAGGCGAAGGATCCGTACTATATTGCAAAGGATATTCCAGGTGGATCACCAAAAAATCCACTTGGATCAAGGTGGATTGGATTTAATGCAAGAGGAACTGATGGGAGTAAATATGGAATACATGGAACAAACCAACCTAGTTCAATTGGAAAGTATATTTCACAAGGATGTATAAGAATGAAGAAAAACGATGTGGAATATTTATTTGATCGTATTCCGATTGGAACGAAAGTATGGATTGTGAAATCGAAAAAATCATTTCAGCAATTGGCAAAAGAAAAAGGTGCCATTGCATATGAAAAAGTCGACACAAAAGTTGGCTTTTTCTTTTATTATAAGTTGTCTTGACATGTGTACATAACCATGCGTTAATGAAAATATAGAAAGATAAAGTGAAACTTTAATCAGTGGGAGGTTATTCCCCGCTGATTATTAGCCCACACAAATCGGGGTAAAAATAGATAAAGGGGTTGCTTATATGTACTTGAATCTGAAAATTTCTTATATGCAGTTTTTTGTGGGTTTTCTATTTGTTATTACATTCATATTGGCAACTTTTAATATATGTTCTTACGTTGTAGCGATTGTATTTATGGCATTACTCAATCTTACTTTTGTTATTGGGGCATTTCAGCAGAAACAATATACAAGTTTTGTAATAGCGCTTGTAATGGCTTTTTCCTTTAGCATTGTAGCAGTTGTACTATATATAAAATAAAATGTTCAATACAAAATAGACTATCTCGATTTCGAGATGGTCTATTTTGTATGTGTAAGCAGTAAAAAAAGGACGAGTGAATCGTCCTTTTTACCAAAACATACTTGCGCCAGTAAGTAATGTTGTTACAAGCATAGAAATTAGCATTATATAAACCATAATTTTTTGAGCTTTTTTATGCATAGTTAAACCTCCTTGCAAATCAGTACAATTTCATTGTAACGAGAAATGAAATTATGGACAAGGGGAGAGAAAGGACAAAATTCGGGAGGGGGGTGCAAAATATTACAGGAAATTTGAGCATACGTAGAGAATATGTTAAAAGGTAGATTATTAGTTTTTGTTATGCAAGCATGAAGAATGGAGATACGATGATGAAAATATACGAAACAGAGCGTTTACATTTAAGAGAAATTGATGAGTCGTATGCGGAAAAAGTTCTTCAATATTACGACAAAAATCGTGAGTTTTTAAAAGCGTGGGAAGAATATAGACCAGAGGATTTTTTCACGTTAGATTATCAAAAGAAAAAGTTACAAAAGGATAGAAAAGAGTTCGCGGAAGGTAAAATCATCAGACTGTGGATTTTTAAAAAGGGTGATGATACAAAAATTATTGGATGTATTTCATTTAATCTAATTGTTCGCGGAATTTATCAATCTTGTGTACTTGGCTATAAATTAGATAAGGAAGAATTGAATAAAGGTTATACAACAGAAGCGCTTAGAAAAGCAATTCAAGTTACCTTTAAAGAATTTCATTTACATCGTATAGAAGCACCGATCATGCCGCGTAATTTAGCATCTATACAAGTAGTGACGAAAATAGGATTTCAATATGAAGGTGTATCTCGAAAAATGCTAATGGTTAATGGTGTTTGGGAAGATCATATGCGCTGGGTGTTGTTAAACGAGTAATAGAAAGCAGATGGTATCTAGATGTGTGAACCATCTGTTTTTTGTCTTGTATTTCGAAACTTTTGCGAAATTCTGTTATAATTAATATTGTTACATACATAATGGTAGTGCAGGAGGCGCAGTCTTATGATTAATCAAGAACGTTTAGTAAATGAATTCATGGAGTTAGTACAAGTAGATTCTGAAACAAAATTTGAAGCAGAAATTTGCAAAGTGTTAACAGAGAAATTTACTGCTTTAGGTGTAGAAGTATTTGAGGATGACACGATGGGCGTGACTGGTCATGGTGCAGGTAACTTAATTTGTACTTTACCAGCAACAAAAGACGGTGTTGATACAATTTATTTCACTTCTCATATGGATACAGTAGTTCCTGGTAATGGAATTAAGCCTTCTATTAAAGATGGATATATCGTATCAGATGGGACTACTATTTTAGGAGCGGATGATAAAGCTGGTTTAGCATCTATGTTTGAAGCAATTCGTGTTTTAAAAGAGAAAAACATCCCTCATGGTAAAATTGAGTTTATTATTACAGTTGGAGAAGAATCTGGTCTTGTTGGTGCAAAAGCGTTGGATCGCGAGCGCATTACAGCAAAATATGGTTATGCATTAGATAGCGATGGAAAAGTTGGTGAAATCGTAGTTGCAGCGCCAACACAAGCGAAAGTGAATGCGATTATTCGTGGGAAAACAGCGCACGCTGGCGTAGCACCAGAAAAGGGTGTATCTGCAATTACTATCGCAGCAAAAGCAATTGCAAAGATGCCACTTGGTCGTATCGATTCTGAAACAACTGCAAATATTGGGCGTTTTGAAGGTGGCACACAAACAAATATCGTTTGCGATCATGTTCAAATTTTTGCGGAAGCTCGTTCTTTAATCAATGGGAAAATGGAAGCGCAAGTTGCAAAAATGAAAGAAGCATTTGAAACAACTGCAAAAGAAATGGGTGGCCATGCAGACGTTGAAGTAAATGTTATGTACCCAGGTTTTAAGTTTGCTGATGGAGATCACGTTGTAGAAGTTGCGAAACGCGCTGCTGAAAACATTGGCCGTACACCTTCTCTTCACCAAAGTGGTGGCGGAAGTGATGCGAACGTAATCGCAGGACACGGTATCCCAACAGTTAACTTAGCAGTTGGTTATGAAGAAATTCATACAACAAATGAAAAAATTCCTGTTGAAGAATTAGCGAAAACAGCAGAGTTAGTTGTAGCTATTATTGAAGAAGTAGCGAAGTAATTAACTAGAAAAAGCGTGTAAATCAATTGTGATTTACACGCTTTTTTATTTTGATTCAATTGCTTTCACAAGACGGATAAGCCAGTATAAGAAAATCCATGGGAGTACATAAGTTGTTGCGATGCTAAGTAAACGAGGAAGGAGTCCAGCCACATTAATATTGAACATCGGAAGTAGCAAATAATTGATTAAGATAATTAAAATAATAATAACGAATGTATAGTTGAGCTTATTATTTGGTTTCATAATAAGTCACTCCTTTTACAATAATATCCATACTTCGTATTAAGTATAGCAAAAATAAGGATAAAAAGAATAAGTAATTATTATATTGTACATGAATTTGATATAATAAAGGAACGGATGTTCTTTGGAGGAGATGAGTATTATGCGAGAAATGTATCCGAAAAATGGTCGTGTTATTTTACATGTAGATATGAATTGTTTTTTCGCATCTGTCGAAATTGCTCATGACCCATCATTACAAGGAAAGCCATTAGCGATTGCGGGGAATGAAAAAGAGAGAAAAGGGATTATCATAACATGTAGTTATGAAGCGAGAGCATATGGAATACGTACGACGATGCCCCTTTGGGAAGCAAAGCGATTATGCCCGCAATTAGTTGTGAGGCGTCCTAATTTTACACTATATCGCGAAGCTTCATTTCAAATGTTTCAAATACTTTCCCGTTTTACAGAAAAAATACAACCAGTTTCGATAGATGAAGGGTATTTAGATATTACAGATTGCTATGCACTCGGTTCGCCTCTTGAAATAGCAAAGATGATTCAAGGGGCGTTATTAACAGAGTTACAGCTTCCGTGTAGTATTGGAATTGCTCCAAATCTTTTTCTAGCAAAGACCGCTTCAGATATGAAAAAACCACTTGGTATTACTGTGCTTCGAAAACGTGATATTCCAGAAATTATTTGGCCACGATCAGTTGCAGAGATGCATGGAATCGGAGAGAAAACAGCTGAAAAATTAAATGATATTCATATACAGACAATTGAACAATTGGCAAAGGGAGACGAGCATATCATTCGCGCTAAAATTGGAAAGCACGGTGTTGATTTACAAAGACGTGCAAAAGGTATGGATGATAGGGAAGTTGATCCGAGTCAAATGGGACAGCATAAAAGTGTCGGTAATTCGATGACCTTTTCAAAGGATATGGATGAAGAGAAAGAATTACTTGATATGTTAGAACGTTTATCAAAGTCAGTGAGTAAAAGGTTACAAAAGCGAACCCTTGTCAGCTATAATATACAAATTATGATTAAATACCATGATAGGCGAACAGTAACACGGAGTAAGCAATTGAAAAATGCGATTTGGGAAGAATGCGATATTTTTCAAGCAGCATCCCGTTTATGGAAGCAACATTGGGACGGTGATTCCGTTCGTTTACTAGGTGTTACAGCTACTGAAATAGAGTGGAAGACAGAATCGGTGAAACAATTAGATTTGTTTTCATTTGAAGAGGATGCGAAAAAAGAACCGCTACTTGCTGTCATTGATCAAATTAATGATAAGTATGGAACATCGCTTTTACAGAGAGGTAGTCAACTACTACGTAAGCAAGAGAAGTCGTTTCAACAAAAGTTAGAAAATAAGTTTATGTAGAAGGTGTCATGAAGCAGTAAATATCATGGCACCTTTCATATTTAACTCGCTTCTAAATCTAAAGAAGTCTTCCACCCAGCAGCAGTAACGCCAGATTCTAATAACATTCTACTTACTATTTTTTCAATTAAGATAGCCGCATTTGTCTTGCAATGTAATGTAGCCTGTATACAGACTTTTTGATTAGAATCTACATCATCACTATATAACTCTTTTAAACCGAGACCCTCTGTACTTACCATATGCATAAGTAAAAAACGAATATGTGCTTCATTTTCTTCTGAACAAGTAAGAGAAAGGAAGTAGTTTGTTTGTTCAGGTGATTCTTCTTTTGATTTTTTATTCATAAAGAGAGCGATTGGGCGAAGTAGTATATTTGCTAGTAAAACGCCGGCTGCACCTAATATAGCTGCAAGAAGGAAGCCAGCGCCTGTAAGAGTGCCAACAGCAGCTGCGCACCATAAAGTAGCCGCAGTATTTAGTCCTCTAATACTAAAACCGTCGCGGATAATAACGCCGCCTCCTAAAAAGCCAATCCCACTAACAACTTGGGCAGCGATACGTGATGGGCTAGCATCATGATCAAGCATGACGGATAATAAAACAAATATACAGGCACCAAGTGATACGAGAGCATTTGTCCGCAAACCAGCCATTCGATGTCTCCATTGTCTTTCCATTCCGATGCAAGCTCCTACAATGATTGCTATCAATAATCTTAATACAATGTCATACCATACCATCATGGTCACCTCCGTACATATAAGTACGTGTTATGTTTTTTAGAATGAGTGGGGAGTACCCACTCATTCTTATTTTTACAACCAGCTATGAAACTTTTTAATATAAACTCTTTTCAGAAATTGTGTTAAGAAAGCATAACCTAATAATATTCCTATTAGCCACGGGAAGTAGCATAGTGGTAATGCTTGTAAACCAACTGCTGCACCAAGTGGTGAGAACGGAATATAAATTCCCATTGCCATAATACAAGCGGTTAATAAGAGAACTGGTATTGATGCAGTACTTTGGATGAACGGAATTTTCTGTGTTCTAATCATGTGGACAATTAATGTTTGAGTTAGTAACCCAACGACAAACCAACCGGATTGGAATAGCGATTGTTCGCTAGGTGTATTTGCACCGAAGACATTCCACATGATTACGTATGTGATAATATCAAATATGGAACTAATTGGACCGATGCAAATAATGAAGTTCCGTAAGTTTGCAGTATCCCATTTTCTCGGTTTTTCTAAAAACTCTTTATCCATTTTGTCCCATGGAATAGACAGCTGTGAAATATCATAAAGCAAGTTTTGAATTAAAAGGTGAATGGCAAGCATCGGTAAAAAGGGAATGAAAGCACTCGCTACTAACACACTAAATACATTTCCAAAGTTTGAGCTAGCCGTCATTTTAATATATTTTAAAATATTTCCGAACGTAGTGCGTCCTTCTAAAATACCAGCTTCTAATATAGTTAAACTTTTTTCAAGCAGAATAATATCGGAAGACTCTTTTGCGATATCGGTTGCAGTATCAACAGATATTCCAACGTCAGCATCACGTAGTGCTACGGCATCGTTAATACCATCCCCCATATAACCTACTGTATGACCGTTCCCTTGTAAGACACGAATAATGCGAGATTTTTGCATTGGATTTAGTTTTGCGAACACTGTTGTTTCTTCGGCTAGTTTTGCTAATGCTTTATCTGGTAAAGGATCGATCTCGTAGCCAAGGATAGGCTCTCCAATATTTAATCCCACTTCTTTACAAACTTTTTTTGTAACAATTTCATTATCACCAGTTAAAATTTTTACTTGTACACCATGTTTCTGTAATGCTTGAATAGCAGCAGCTGCAGATGGTTTCGGTGGATCTAAAAAGCCAATGTATCCAGCGAGAATCATATTAGTTTCATCTTTTACAGCGTACTCTTTATCATTTAGTTTTCTATCTTTTTTATAGGCTACAGCAATCACACGCATACCTTCGCCATTCAATTTCTCGCTTAGTTGTTTGACATTTGAACGTATTTCCTCGGTAAGTTGAACAACCTGTCCATTCGATTCAGTGTAATTACAAATTGATAAAATTTCTTCTACGGCACCTTTACAAACCATTGTATGTTCACCTGAGATATCTTTGACGATGACGGACATGCGACGGCGAGCAAAATCAAATGGAATCTCATCTAGTTTTTGAAACGTTGAAGGGTCGAACTTTTGTTTTTCTTCTGTATGCTCAATAACAGCTTTATCTATTAAATTTTTCAATCCCGTTTGATAGAAGCTATTTAAATAGGCAAAGTGTAATACACGATCACATTCATTTCCGTTAGGATCTAAATGACGAACTAGGACAACTTTATCTTCTGTTAAAGTTCCAGTTTTATCTGTACAAAGAATGTTCATCGCACCTAAGTTTTGAATAGAATTTAGCTGTTTTACAATAACTTTTTGCTTAGACATGTTAACAGCACCTTTAGCTAAATTAGCAGTTACAATCATTGGTAACATTTCAGGTGTAAGACCAACTGCAATAGCGATAGCGAAGAAGAAAGCTTCTTGCCAGTCACCTTTTGTGAATCCATTAATAAGAAGGACAATGGGGGCCATAATAAGCATGAATGTAATTAAGAGCCAGCTTACTTTGTTTACACCTTTATCAAAGCTTGTTTCTGTGCGCTGTCCAATTACTTTATTCGCTAAAGAGCCGAAATACGTATCGGTACTTGTTGAAACGACAACAGCTTTTGCGCTACCGCTTACAATATTCGTACCCATAAAGCAAAGGTTTTCCATATCGAGTGGATTGAAATTTTTTTTCATATTTTTCGGTAACATATGCTTATTTTCTGTATGGTAGCAGTTTTCGTATTTTTCTACAGGAAGTGCTTCCCCGGTTAATGAAGACTGATTAACAAATAAATCTTTAGCTGATAAAATACGCACATCAGCTGGAACGATGTCACCGGCTGAAAGTGAAATAATATCGCCAGGTACAAGTTCTTCAATTGGAATTTCTATTGTATAATTTCGATTTAAATTCGTTACGTTTTTTGTTTCGTGTACAAATCCATCTATTCTAAAGACGCTCGCGGTTGTTCGAACCATAGCCTTTAACTTATCTGCGGCTTTTTGAGAGCGGAATTCTTGTGAAAAGCGAATCGTTGAACTTAGCAGTACCATTACAGATACGACAATTGTTCCTTGTATGTCATCTGTGAAAAAAGAGAGTGCTCCAAGAGCTAATAAAACAAAAATAAATGGATTTTTAAATGCCAGCAGAAATTGAATGTACCACGGCAATGATTTATTATGAGCAATTTCGTTCGGACCATATAAAGAAAGTCTACGAGACGCTTCTTGTTTCGAGAGTCCATTTTCTGTTGTTTCTAGAAGTTTTAATGCAGAGTTTATATCTTGTGTTGCAACTTCCACTAATACTTTGTTATTTGTTTGCATGCTATCTCGATTGTAAGCATGCTTCGTTTCTTGTCTGTTTAAATTTAACATTGGTAGTTCCTCCTTTTTCATGAAGGAGGAAACAATCTGTTACTCGACTATTTAAAATTGGGAGGAACAGTTTCTTTCCTACCTACATGGTGAAAAATTAACGTAAAACATATGGGTATCTGGGCCGAATCATCACTTGTCACTGTTCCTCACCTCCGTACAATTAGTAGTTTCTGAATATGCTATGTTTGTTTCATAGTAAGGTGCATAAAGACATAAAAAGACCTTTACTCACAACGAGTAAAGGTCTGAATTCGTAGTCAAAAAGAGTCAACAACAAAGACTGTTAGTAAACATAGATAAAAACAGTTTTTGTGTATGACAAAACATACGCACCTCTCCCTCGTTGAGTTTTAGCACTGTATAGCATAGGTACTGAAACCAGCTACGTTAAAAAAGGCCTTCATTCCGACCTTTCCTGTTGACCCATTGGCGTCTCTCGACATTTTTGGGCAGCAGCGTTTCTCTATACAGGAGCCTCACCTAACAGAGACCATATTCAATTACATGTTGAATGTTAGCACTGTAAATTTGTAGTGTCAATATCTTTTTTTTGAAAAATTAAATAGATTTATGATGGCTATATAGTAGGAAATAAGAGGAGTATTTTTGAAATAAGGTGGGAAAATAAATACTTTAATGAACATAAATAAAAAGCACTGATTACAGTGCTTTTTATTATAGATTATGAAATTGTAGCATTTTCAAAAATGACAATTTCTGAACTATTTGTCGTTGAAACGCGTTGTGCGTAATATGTTAAAGCTGAAGAAATATATGTTGGTAACGTCTCATTTGTATGAGATGTTGTATATTCATGAATTAATTCTTTTAAAGTCGTCCACTCTAGTTGTGCTGGGTGATCAGAAACGAAAGAACTTACCCAGCGATCAAATGAAGATGAAAAATCAGTTTGTAAACGAAATACTTCTTTCATAATAAAACGCTCCCTTGAAATGTGATAGTATTATTCTACTACAAAACACGAACGATTGTTAAGTTTTTTATTTATAATGTTCGTGTTATATAGTTGTCTAGATGATTGGTTATGCAAATTCAATTTGCCATTTGAAATAACATTCCGTAAGATGAGAGATAGATTATATAAAGAGCTGGAGGAAAGAAAGTGGAATTTGTATTTTTAGGAACTGGTGCAGGTGTTCCTTCGAAAGGAAGGAACGTTTCGGCAATTGCTTTGCAATTGTTAGAAGAACGAGGACAGACTTGGTTATTTGACTGTGGTGAAGCGACTCAGCATCAAATTTTACATACATCTGTGCGCCCAAGACGCATTGAAAAAATATTTATTACGCATTTACATGGCGATCATATTTTTGGATTGCCAGGTTTATTAGGAAGCCGTTCGTTTCAAGGTGGAACAACACCGTTAACAGTATACGGGCCAAAAGGAATTAAACAATTTATTGAAGTAGCATTATCAGTAAGTACGACACATGTAAAATATCCACTTGAAATTGTTGAGATAACAGAAGAAGGTACTGTGTTTGAAGATAATGAATTTTATGTGGAAACGAAAAGATTGTCACATGGTATTGAATGTTTTGGATATCGTATTGTAGAGAAGGATATACAAGGTGCTCTTTTAGTCGATAAATTGCTGGAGATGGGTGTGAAACCCGGTCCACTCTTTAAACGTTTAAAAGATGGAGAAGTAGTTGAGTTAGAAAATGGTACGATACTAAATGGAAAAGATTTTATCGGTCCACCTCAAAAGGGAAGAATTATTACCATTTTAGGTGATACAAGATACTGTGAAGCGAGTAGAGAGCTGGCACAAGGCGCAGACGTACTTGTTCATGAAGCAACTTTTGCGGCAGAAGATGAACAACAAGCGTATGACTATTTTCATTCCACATCTAAGCAAGCTGCGAGTATTGCACTTCAGGCAAATGCAAAACGATTAATATTGACTCATATTAGTTCTCGTTATCAAGGAGATACATATAAGGAATTATTGAAAGAGGCAAGAGAGCTATTTTCTAATACAGAAATAGCTACGGATTTAAAATCATTTCCAGTAGAAAGATAATAATGTTGTGAAAAAATGGTGACGAAAGGTTGCCATTTTTTATTTCTAAAAAAATTTTAAAATAAAACTGTTATAATTTTATGTTTATATTGGATGACACAGAAAGTTTTAAAGAAGTGAAGATATAGGATGAAAATACATAATACCGATTATCTAGAAAAACTGTTATATAAGTCAGACGACTTACGAGTGGTACAAATAGCAAAAAAAGATTTTTATTCAGAACTTTTAAAATTCATTAAAAGTAAGCGTTTTATTAAAAACAAGCTATAATGAGGGCAGATTATAATTTATTGTAGGCTACATGCGTTTTAGCCATTTGTCTTAACAAGTGAAGTTGACTAAGCAGAGAGAGCAACATAGAGATTATAAAAGGATATTACTATTATTTGTACTAAGTCTTTTTTCACTCTTTAGCTTTAAAGCACCAAAAGGTATGAAAGCAATGGGAGTTTCACTTGTTTATGCTATGCTTGTAAGGGGTTCTGTGTTAAACTTTGGATTGCTACCAGACTTTATTGTGGATTATCTTATATTATTTTTAAATGAAGGTAATGCTAAGTTTCGTATTTATTATTATAACTGGTATTATTTCAAGATACATTGGTTCATTGTTATTCAAAAACTATCCAATTCGTACAACGGAACAAATTTGTGGTACGACTGGAAAAGCAACCGTTTCGGTAGCTTAATAGAATAGTAGAAAATAATTTTTTCATAGAGGTTTAGGGGGAGTTATGATGAAGTATCGCTCAGTGTTTGATATTATTGGTCCAGTTATGATCGGCCCATCAAGTTCACATACAGCAGGCGCGGCAAGAATGGGGCAAGTTGCTCGTCAGTTGTTTCGTCATGAGCCAGAGAGAGTTAGCATTTCATTATATGGTTCATTTGCAAAAACATACCGTGGTCACGGTACGGATGTAGCGCTAATCGGTGGAATACTAGGATTTGAAACAGATGATTTACGTATTCCAAGTGCGTTAGATATTGCAAAAGAACGCGGGATTGAAGTGGAATTCATTGAAGAAGATGCAAATGCTCCGCATCCAAATACAGCGAAAATTCGTCTGTATAAAGGTGAAGAGGAAATTGAAGTTGTTGCTTGCTCAATTGGTGGCGGTAAAATTGAAGTTGTAGAATTAAACGGATTCGATCTTCAATTAACAGGCACGAGTCCAGCACTACTTATTGTAAATAATGATCGCTTCGGTGCTATCGCAGCTGTAGCTTCAATTCTTGCTAAGCATGAGATTAACATTAGTACAATGAGTGTTTCTCGTAAAGAAAAAGGAAGAAGAGCGCTTATGGTCATTGAAACAGATGAATTATTAGCAGATGAAGTAATCGCGGAAATAAATGGGCAACAAAATATTTGTCAAGTAACTATTATGGATTAATTGCAGGGGGGACACACCATGTTTCGGAACGCAGCGGAACTAGTGGCGCAAGCTAAAGAGCAAAATGTAAAAATCGCAGAAATTATGATTCAATGTGAAATGGAAACAAGAAGTATCACACGTGAAGAAGTAATTGCTGGAATGGAAAAGAATTTAGTCGTGATGGAGCAAGCAGTAGAACGCGGTATTCGTGGTGTAAAATCACCAACTGGTTTAACTGGCGGGGATGCTGTGAAAGTCCAAGCGTATATGCAGAGTGGAAAAGGCTTATCTGGAGATACGATTTTGGACGCAGTGAGTAAAGCTGTCGCAACAAATGAAGTAAATGCGGCGATGGGAATCATTTGTGCAACACCAACAGCAGGATCTGCTGGAACAGTGCCAGGTGTACTTTTTGCACTGCAAGAAAAATTACAGCCGACACGCGAAGAAATGATTGAATTTTTATTTACAGCAGGAGCTTTCGGTATGGTTGTTGCGAATAATGCTTGTATTTCCGGCGCTGCAGGAGGTTGCCAAGCTGAAGTAGGTTCAGCAAGTGGAATGGCAGCGGCAGCCGCAGTTGAGATGGCTGGTGGAACACCAGATCAAGCAGCTACAGCGATGGCAATTTCATTAAAGAATATGCTTGGTTTAGTGTGCGATCCTGTTGCAGGGCTTGTAGAAGTACCTTGTGTAAAACGTAATGCAGCAGGAGCTGCGAATGCGATGATTTCAGCTGATTTATCATTAGCTGGTGTAACTAGTACAATTCCATGTGATGAAGTTATTGAGGCGATGTTTAGAATTGGACAAACGATGCCAGTAGCACTTCGTGAAACAGCAGAAGGTGGACTTGCAGCAACACCAACAGGTCGTCGTCTGCAAGAAGAGATTTTTGGTAAGAGTAATAACTAGAAGCATATGATTAAAATAAAAACGGAGCTCAAATAAAATTGAGCTCCGTTTTTTATGTTTCTTCTGCTATTTTTTCTAATGTTTTTCCAAGATCATGTGATCGTTTCGTTGCTTGTGTAATACATGAGATTAATGCTTGTTGAAAATTATGCTCCTGTAACACTTCAATACCTGCTTCGGTAGTTCCGCCAGGAGAAGTAATTTCTTTTCGCAAAATAGAAGGGTGTTTTTCGCTTGCTTTTAGCATTTCAGCAGCACCAATCATCGTCTGAAGAATAAGTGATTTTGCAACATCTTCTTTTAAACTAATTTTTTTTGCGGCGTCTTCCATCGCCTCTACTACGTAATAAATATAAGCTGGTCCACTTCCAGACAATGCAGTGACAGCATGCATATCTTCTTCCTCTACAACAGAGACGAGACCGATTGTTTCAAATAACGATGTTGCAATGCGAATATGTTCTTCCGTTGCATGTTCTGAAGGTGAGATAGCAGTAGCGGACTTTAAAATAGCCGCAGATGTATTTGGCATCGCACGAATAATCGGAACGTCTTTTTGAAGTAGGTTTCTAATTGAATGAGTAGAAACACCTGCTAACAACGAAATAATAAGCAAGTCATTATTTATGTATTCTTTAAGAGGAATCATCGCTTCTGCGACATCTTTTGGCTTCATAGCTAGAAAAAGAATATTTGCATCAGCAAGTAATTCTTTTTTGTTATGTGTACCTTTGACACCGTATGTTTTACGTAACTCCTGTAATCTTGTCTCATTAGAACGATTACTTACAGTGATATGTTCCCCTTTAACAACATTTGCGTTTAATAAACCACCAATAATCGCTTCGGCAATAGAGCCTGCACCGAGAAAGGAAATGTTTTGAATAGACATGATGTTCCTCCTTTAAATTTGGTTAGAAATACTTATAAATGTACATAAATTCGTTTTTTTATGGAAAACACCTCTTTTTATCTGAAAATAATGACAAATTTATAGGGAAGTTGTAAACTGAAGAGGTATTCATTTTTGAACCGGAAAAAGACAGGGGGGCTAAGCATGACGGCGATTCATCGAATGGAGATTCCTGTTCCATTTGCAGTTGAGACAGTGAATGTGTTTTTAGTTGAGGGAGAAGCATTAACGTTAATTGATACAGGGACAAATACAGAAGAAGCAAAGAAGGCACTAGAAAGCCAATTAGGTGCATTAGGGTATAAGATAGAAGATATTGAAACGGTAGTTATTACGCATCACCATGCGGATCATTGTGGACTTTTAAATACATTTTCTGAAAAAGTAAAGATTATTGGACATCCTTGGAATGAACCTTGGATCACGCAGAATGCCGAATTTTTAAAGAGGTATCATGAATTTTTTAAAGAGACGGCCTTGCAGTTCGGCGTTCCAGCAGCATTTTTGAATGGTGAGGCATTATTGACGACGAAGACACTTAAATATTCTTGTAATAGGTCGTTAACACATACCGTGAGAGAGGGAGATCGTATAGATTCGTTACCTGGATTTACAGTGATTGAAACCCCAGGTCATGCTTCTACTCATATTTCATTATATAGAGAATCAGATGGAATATTAATTGGTGGAGATGCTCTCATTAGTCATATTTCTTCAAATCCAATATTAGAACCACCATATGAAGGGCAAACAGAAAGAGCGCATCCTTTGTTGCAGTATAATCAAACGTTAAAACGTTTAAGTGAAATGAATATTTCACGTATTTTATCCGGGCATGGGGAAGATGTTCTGAATGTGAAACAACTTATTGAAACAAGATTACAAAAGCAAGAGACACGTGCTTTTAAAGTGCTGGAGCTATTAAAGGAAAAGCCAATGACAGCATTTGAAGTATGTGTAAAACTATTTCCGGTATTATATAAAGAGCAATTGCCACTTACTATCTCAGAAACTGTTGGACAATTAGACTTTTTAGCATATAATCAACAAGTGATGATTGATGAATCTTCACCACAATTGATTTATTATGCAAAGTAGGTGACAGCAATGACGGGACGTTTACAGGACAAAGTAATCGTCATTACAGGTGCTTCTAGTGGAATTGGAGAGCAAGTTGCAATGCAAGTTGCAGAGCAGGGAGCAACTCCAGTATTAATGGCTCGAACAGAAGAGAAGCTACAAGCATTAGCAGACAAAATTAAAGCAACTTATAATACGCCTTGCTATTACTATGTATTAGATGTAAGTGAAGAAACGAAAGTACAATCTGTTTTTTCAAAGGTATTACAAGAAGTAGGACGTATTGATATATTGGTAAATAATGCTGGGTTTGGTATTTTTAAAACGTTTGAAGATGCTTCAATGGATGAAGTAAAGGATATGTTTCAAGTCAATGTATTTGGATTAGTAGCTTGTACGAAAGCGATATTACCTTATATGGTAAAAAGGAACGAAGGACAAATTATTAATATTGCTTCATTGGCTGGAAAAATTGCAACTCCGAAGTCGAGTGCTTATGCAGCAACAAAACACGCTGTATTAGGATTTACGAATAGTTTGCGTATGGAGTTATCTAACACAAATGTGTATGTAACAGCAATTAACCCAGGACCGATAGACACGAACTTTTTTGAAATAGCCGATCAATCAGGTACATATGTGAAAAATATGGGACGTTACATGTTAAAGCCAACATATGTAGCAGAACAAATCGTAAAGGCGATGCAAACGAAAAAACGTGAAGTAAACTTGCCGAAGTGGATGGGAATGGGGCCAAAGCTCTACGCATTATTCCCAGGTTTATTTGAACGTGTTGCAGGCAAATCATTAAGTAAAAAATAGGAGATTTCCATATGGAAATCTCCTATTTTTTTATTTTCCAGTCACATAATCGTAAACGATATCCTCAACTGCCTCGTATACATCAATTTCAGTATTTGAATGAATCATCGTTTGAATATGTTTAATTAGCATTTCCTGATCCTCTTTTGAAACAGGATTACATTGATATTGCCGAAAACTTTTTGTAATCATTTTCTCAATTAATTTTTCATTCATGTTTTTCCCCACCTGTATGTATACATGTATTGTTTTATTGTACTTGAAGTGAAATAAAAATACTATTATACATTGTTTTTGTATAAAAATTAGATCGTATATATTGTTTTCTTAGTAAAATTAAGTTTTTTAAGTTTTAAAAATTTATAAATATTTAATTGACTCTATAAATATACAATATTATAATCATACTTAATTTAAAGAATCGATATGAGGAGGAGCTTATGAAAGTCGCAATTATTGGAGCAACTGGATATGGAGGCATTGAGTTAATTCGGTTATTAGAACAACATCCATATTTTTCGATAGCATCTCTCCATTCTTTTTCACAAGTTGGTGAGTGTATAACAAATGTATATCCGCATCTTCGAAATGTTCTTGTCCATACGTTACAAGAAATTGATGTGGAGGCAATAGAAAAGACCGCGGAAATTGTATTTTTAGCAACCCCGGCAGGAGTATCGGTAGAGTTAACTCCAAAATTATTACAGGTGGGTTTAAAAGTAATTGACCTATCTGGAGACTTTCGTATGATAGATCCCTCGTCATATGAACTGTGGTATAAAAGGCAAGCTGCACAGGAAGAAATTCTTAGGAAAGCAGTATATGGGTTAAGTGAATGGAAAAGGTCCGAGATTCAAAATGCAGATTTAATTGCAAACCCAGGATGTTTTGCTACAGCGGCATTATTAGCGATAGCGCCGTTAGTACGTATCGGCATGATTGAAGAAGATTCGATTATTATTGATGCGAAATCAGGAGTATCTGGAGCGGGCAAAACGCCAACAACAATGACTCACTTTCCTGAGTTATACGATAACTTGCACATTTATAAAGTAAATGAGCATCAACACGTTCCTGAGATTGAGCAAATGCTTGCAGAGTGGAATAGGGAAACGAATCCAATCACGTTTAGTACACATTTAATACCGATATCACGGGGGATTATGGTTACACTTTATGCGAAAGTGAAACGAGAAATGAAGATAGCACAACTTCAAAAATTATATGAAGAAACGTATGAACAATCGGCTTTTATTCGAATTCGCACGCAAGGAGAGTTTCCAAGTCCAAAAGAAGTGAGGGGCTCAAATTATTGTGATATGGGGATAGCTTACGATGAAAGAACAGGAAGAGTGACAGTCGTTTCTGTTATAGACAATATGATGAAAGGCGCAGCTGGGCAAGCGGTTCAAAATGCAAATTTATTAGCGGGACTAGAAGAAACAACGGGTTTACAGCATATGCCGCTTTATCTATAAGGGGGACATGATGATCAAAGTAGAGTCTATTACAAAATTAGAAAATGGTTCAATTGTAACGCCGAAAGGCTTTTCGGCAATCGGTACTGCAAATGGTTTGAAAAAGGAGAAAAAGGATTTAGGTGCAATCGTTTGTGATGTACCAGCATCATGTGCCGCTGTTTATACAACAAATCAAATACAAGCAGCCCCGCTGCAAGTAACGAAAGACAGTATAGCAGCTGAGGGGAAATTGCAAGCAATTATCGTCAATAGTGGAAATGCAAATGCTTGTACAGGAATGAAAGGATTACAAGATGCATACGAGATGCGTGCATTAGGGGCGGAACATTTTGGAGTGAAAGAAAACTACGTTGCAGTGGCTTCAACGGGTGTAATTGGTGTTCCTTTACCGATGGATATAATCCGAAAAGGAGTTGCAACTCTTATACCGACAAAGGAAGTAAGTGAAGCACATTCTTTTTCTGAAGCGATTTTAACGACGGATCTTATAACGAAAGAAACTTGCTATGAGATGATCCTTGATGGAAAAGAAGTGACCATTGCTGGTGTTGCTAAAGGTTCAGGCATGATTCATCCGAATATGGCAACGATGCTTAGTTTTATTACAACAGATGCCAATATAGAGCATGAAGTATTGCAAACAGCATTATCACAAATTACGAATCATACATTTAATCAAATTACAGTAGATGGAGATACTTCTACAAATGATATGGTCATAGTTATGGCAAGTGGATTATCGGAAACGAAACCAATAAATATGGAACATACAGATTGGGAAACTTTCGTATTTACTTTACAAAAGTTATGTGAAGATTTAGCAAAAAAAATTGCGCAAGATGGTGAAGGGGCTACGAAGTTAATTGAAGTAAATGTACTAGGGGCTAAAGCAAATGAAGAGGCAAAGAAAATTGCAAAGCAAATAGTTGGTTCGAGTCT
Source organism: Bacillus cereus group sp. N8 (assembly GCF_016483685.1). Lineage (NCBI taxonomy): Bacteria > Bacillati > Bacillota > Bacilli > Caryophanales > Bacillaceae > Bacillus > Bacillus cereus group sp. N8. The sequence continues at coordinate 362,466 of NZ_JAEHBK010000001.1, forward strand.
TGTGAAAACAGCAATATACGGTGAGGACCCAAATTGGGGGCGAATTATTAGTAGTATTGGACAAAGTGAAGTAGCTATTAATCCAAATACAATTGATATTACTCTTCAATCTATCTCGGTATTAAAAAATAGTGAGCCTCAAACATTTTCTGAAGAGGAAATGAAAAAGAGATTACAAGAACATGAAATTATTATTGATGTTTATTTACATTTAGGAGAAGAAACAGGATCAGCTTGGGGCTGTGACTTAAGCTATGAATATGTGAAAATAAACGCTTGTTATCGTACATAAGGAGAGGGAAGATGAGCGATTATATTGTAGTGAAATGCGGCGGTAGTATGTTGAATCAATTAAATGATCTGTTTTTTGATTGTATAAAGAAATTGCAACAAAAGTATAAGGTAGTGATTGTTCATGGTGGTGGTCCAGAAATTGATGCCAAATTAATAGATTGTAACATCAAAGTAGAAAAAAGAGATGGGTTACGAGTAACACCAAAAGAAGTTATGGATATTGTTCAAATGGTGCTATGCGGAAGTACGAATAAAAAACTCGTAATGAATTTACAAAAGCATAATTTACTTGCGGTAGGTTGCTCAGGATGTGACGGCAATTTACTTCAAGTTCAACCTGTCAGCGAGGAGATAGGATATGTGGGAGAAGTAAGTTATGTCGAAACAGCCTTACTAAAAGGATTAATAAATATGAATTATATTCCAGTTATTGCTCCAGTCGGCATACATGATAATGAGATTTATAACATAAATGCGGATACCGCCGCAGCTGGAATTGCGGCCGCGCTATCCGCAAAAGAACTTATTTTTATTACAGATGTAGATGGAATAGTACATGAAGGAAAATTAGTAAAGAAAACGGACGAATTTGAAATTGATACTTTTATTGAAAAAGGAGTTATTACAGGCGGGATGATTCCGAAAGTACAGGCGGCACTAGCGTCATTAAAAATGGGAGTGCAAAAGATAAGTATTGTGAACGGTACAAAAGATTTTACTGAAGTTACGGGAGAGTGTATCGGAACGACAGTAACGAAAGGAGTGAGTATCGTATGACAAGTCATCTTTTTCAAACGTATGGGAGAAGAAATATTGAGTTTGTAAAGGGAAAGGGAACGAAAGTTATTGATAACAACGGTAAACAATATTTAGATTTTACGTCAGGGATTGGTGTATGTAATTTAGGACATTGTCACCCTACAGTGATGAAAGCTGTACAAGAGCAACTTAATGATATATGGCATATATCTAACCTGTTTACAAACAGCTTACAAGAAGAAGTCGCGTCATTATTAACAGAAAATATAGCATTAGATTATGTTTTTTTCTGTAATAGCGGGGCAGAAGCGAATGAAGCAGCTTTGAAGTTAGCGCGTAAGCATACTGGAAAATCTCTCGTCGTAACATGTCTGCAGTCTTTTCACGGTAGAACATTCGGAACGATGAGTGCGACGGGGCAAAATAAAGTGAAAGAAGGATTTGGTCCACTACTTCCGTCTTTTTTACATATCCCTTTTAACGATATAAAGGCATTAGAGGAAGTAATGAATGAAGAAGTTGCGGCGGTAATGGTAGAAGTTGTTCAAGGAGAGGGAGGAGTCATACCTGCCGCTCTATCTTTTTTGAAAGCAATTGAAACATTATGTAATAAGTTTGGCTCCTTATTTATTATAGACGAAGTACAAACGGGGATAGGAAGAACAGGAACACTATTCGCTTACGAACAAATGGGAATAAAACCTGATATCGTTACTGTTGCAAAGGCACTAGGAAATGGTATTCCTGTTGGAGCGATGATTGGCCGGAAAGAACTCGGAACATCGTTCACTGCAGGATCACACGGTTCAACTTTTGGCGGGAATTATATTGCGATGGCTGCAGCGAAAGAAGTATTACAAGTAAGTAAAAGACCATCGTTTTTTAAAGAAGTACAAGAAAAGGGCGAGTACGTATTAGAGAAGTTGCAAGAGGAATTACAACATGTCGAATGTATTCAAAATATACGTGGTAAGGGGCTTATGATTGGAATTGAGTGTAAGCATGAAGTTGCAAGTTTTATAGAACAACTAGAAGAAGAAGGACTTCTCGTATTACAAGCAGGACCTAATGTTATAAGACTATTACCGCCACTCATTGTAACGAATGAAGAGTTAGAACAGGCAGTATATATGATAAAAAAAGTAGTTTGTACAAAAAACGTATCAATCATATAAGGGGGAAGTTTCATGTCAACTGTACAAGTACCGAAATTAAATACGAAAGATCTTTTAACACTAGAAGAATTGACGCAAGAAGAAATTATTTCTTTAATTAAGTTCGCTATATATTTAAAAAAGAATAAGCAGGAGCCTTTATTACAAGGCAAAATATTAGGGCTTATCTTTGATAAACATTCAACGCGTACTCGCGTATCTTTTGAAGCAGGAATGGTACAGCTCGGAGGACATGGAATGTTTTTAAGTGGAAAAGAGATGCAAATTGGAAGAGGAGAAACCGTTTCAGATACTGCAAAAGTATTATCTCATTACATTGACGGGATCATGATACGTACATTCTCACATGCCGATGTAGAAGAGCTTGCAAAAGAATCGAGCATACCTGTTATTAATGGATTAACGGATGATCATCACCCTTGTCAAGCGTTGGCAGATTTAATGACGATTTATGAAGAAACAAATACATTTAAAGGAATTAAATTGGCTTACGTAGGTGACGGAAATAACGTATGTCATTCATTGTTGTTAGCGAGTGCGAAAGTCGGAATGCATATGACTGTTGCAACGCCTGTAGGGTATGAACCGAGTGAGGAAATTGTAAAAAAAGCGTTAGCGATTGCTGAAGAAACAGGAGCTGAAATTGAAATTTTGCATAATCCTGAATTAGCGGTGAGTGAAGCTGATTTCATTTATACTGACGTTTGGATGAGCATGGGGCAAGAGGGAGAAGAAGAGAAATATACTTTATTTCAACCTTACCAAATTAATAAAGAACTTGTTATGCATGCGAAGCAAACATATCGTTTCTTACACTGTTTACCTGCCCATCGTGAAGAAGAAGTAACAGGCGAGATTATAGATGGACCACAGTCTATCGTTTTTGAGCAAGCTGGTAATCGATTACATGCGCAAAAAGCATTATTAGTAAGTTTATTTAAAAATGTAGAAGAGCCTTCCTAAATGATGTACACCTCCAATTGTTAGACACGAATAACAATTGGAGGTGTATTTTTTTATGTCTAAATTCTTACTAGAAGAAAAGGTAAATGAAAAAAGGTATTCCCTTCAGTATAAACAGAAAGTGCTTAATTATATGGACAGAAAAGGGACATATAATAGAGAAACAGTTGGTTAATTTTTTGTCTAACTTTTTGGGTCCAGTTCACTAGGAAGGCTCTTTTCTTTACTTCACATACACATAGGATTTATTTGCTGTTAAGTAGGTTTTATGTTATACGAAGATTTTTGATAGGTCTGAAAAATCTGTATTTATATTTTTTGCTTTTTATCTCATAATTTTAATTGGGAGGGGGAGGAAAAAACTGGTTCAAATTAAAATAACACCTGAAATGCTAGAAGAAGTTGCGAATCATGCAAGTAATACCCGAATCGCATTAGAATCTATACATAATAATTTATGTAATGAAATAGATCAATTGTGTTTTCAGTGGATTGGTGCCTCCAATCAACAGTTCATTAAAATGTTCAATGATGCGAGACCAAAAGCTTTTACATCTATTCATTCACTTGTAAAAGAAGAAGAAGATTTGAAATGAATTGTCGAAAAATTCCGTAATACAGATAATCAAGATGTTACAATGGAACAAGGGGCGATGTGTGGACCACTATCATCAGAAAAAGAGGATTTTGATGGTGAAAAACTTGCTAGGGATATAGTTGGTGAAATAAGTGGTGAGTATGATATTCGTCGTGCTTGGAATGGTATTGATCCATCTACTGGCGAAAAACTATCTACTTTGGATAGAGTATTTGCAGGAGGAATGGCAGTAGCAGGGCTTACACCTTTTGGAAAGATAGCTAAAGTAGGAAAAGGGGTCAAAATGACTGCTAAGGCTACTGAGGCTGTGAATAAGGCTAAAAAAGTACCTGTGGAGAAAGTCAATGGAGTTAATGGTGCGGATAAAGCTCTGTTGACTAATGAAGGAAAAGTTGGAACCTATAAACAACTTGTGAAACAAGGGACTACTTTTGATAATATTACTCCACATCATATGCCTTCTGCAGAGAAAATGAAACAAGCTGGTATAAAAAGGAATGATGATGTGAGTATGAATATGGAACAACCTCATCCTGGAACTGGTGGGAGACATGGTGAAACATATACATATGGTCTATCAGGAGAAAAATCGAAGGCGTATTTAAACCTTAGCTTTCGTGATACCTTATCTCATGATATCTTGGATGCGCGAAGAAATTATATAAAAGATGGTTTATATACTGACGATATAAGAGAAGGTTTACGAGGAGTTATTAAAAGAAACAAAGAGCTGTATCCGCATTTATTTGATAAATAAAACATGGAAAGGACGATTATCTTTGGATATAAAGAGTCATTTAAAAAGATTATACGATAATCGTTTATTAGAAAGTGAGAATGAGATACGAGATTTTAATGAGTCATTAATGGAAGTAATAGCGTATAACGAAGTCTCTGTTATTACAGATTTATGTTTAGTTTTGGATGATGAGACTGAGCAATTTGAGGTTATGTTTGGTTTGATTCATGGAATAGAGAGCTTATATAAAAATAACATAGAAGAAGGACTTGTATGTATTGCTAAAGCTTTTCCGAAGATGATTAACTCAGCTAAAGAATGGGTAGAAATTTTACATTATAGAATTCTTAATCACTCTCAAGTAAGATTAGCATATGGAAAAGTACTTTCGGGATTTGATCCATCAATTACGATTAGTATTAAAGAATTATTGATTGATATAAAAAATGAAGACCCTGATATGTTTAGTGAATCTGTTAATGAGGTAATTAAGAGCATCTAATGTTTAAAGTTGGAAGGACATATAAGTACATAGGGCTAAGCTAACAGAAAAGAATTTATTATTGGAGTGGAAAGAATAAGCTATTAAAAAGTACATACTCCATGATGGTTGTACCATCATGGAGTACTTAGTGCAATGATAGAATAGAAAAACGAAGTACGAGCTTAGGCGAGATGACATTTTACTGGATGATGAATATAAACACATGGAATGGATATAAAACTAATGAACTCGTACAAACTCGTAAGTTTTAACGTAGTAGTTGTCATGACATATAAAGGCTGTTAAACTGTTACTACAAAACTTGAAAATCTATACTATTTAAAAACAGATGAACTTAAAGCACTGGGTTGTCGATTAAAGACAACAAGTGTTTTTTTCGTCTTGATATAAAAATAAATGACATGGGACAAACATTAGGAGAATAAATAAGAAAAAAGCTGCCCAACTAAAGTGCACCTCAAATTTTTAGACACAAATAACAATTTGAGGTGCACTTTTTATATTGAAATGTCATATGTATATTTAGTTAACCATTTTTATATCATTTATAATAGAAAGAGAACACTAAATTTGTTATTCAGTGCGTGTAAGGACATACTACATATAAAAATATAGTTAAAGAGATGATGAATTTGAAAACACCTAAGAAAACATATTCGTTTTTCAAGCGGATGTGGAGAATATTAAAGTTTCAATATTTTAAGTTGCTTCGATCACCAGAAGGAGCAAAGAAAGTATCGTTAGGGTTTGCTATTGGATTTGGTTTAGAAATGTTGGTAATTTATACGGCATCGCTCGTATATTTAATATTTTATCCAATTGTCAGGTTAGCAAAAGGATCTTTTCCAGCCGCAGTCATTGGTAATATTATTGGGAAAATATCGTTTCTCCCAGTATTTTTATTTCCGTTTGCGTATGCGCTAGGGAAAATGATTTATCCATTTCATGTACAACAAATACATCATGAACCATTTACGATATCGGACTTGTTTTCAAGTCACATTTTTACGATGTTAAAGAGCTTATTACAGAGTGAAGTGTATGTATTGATTGGTATGACGATAATAGGAGTTGTGTTTGGGGTAATTTCATATTTCGTTGTGCATTATTTATATGAAAAAAATCGTAAGTTACGTTTGAAGAACAGAAAGAAAAAAGTGAGAGAACCACTTGTACAAATATAAAGAATGGCACATTCATTTTCTCCTTTGAATATGTTTAAGAAAAAGGGGGAGAGAATGGATGTATTATTACTATGTACCTCAAGTATACCCATATATAAATTATTATCCTGTAAATGATATGAGACAGCAATTTGGAGTGTATCAACAGCAACAATTTCAGCAATTGCCACAAATACCACCACAACAACCTACGCAAGATCAAAAACCATATTTAACGACATGGCCATATTCAAATGTATACTACGGTAACTATTATGAATCATAAAGCTGCTTCTATTTAGAAGCAGCTTTATGCGTTTGTTTTCAAAATTAAATTTTGAATGGTTTTAAGAGAATGAATGAGCTTTTCACGCTCTTCCTCAGATAATGTTTGAAAATTTTCTTTTAGTTTGTCTAAAATGAATTGCTGATACTGATTTACTAGCAATTTCCCTTCAGTTGTTAGGGAAATTAAAATGACCCGTCGATCTTTTTCGCTATAATGACGCTCTATTAGTTCTTCTTGAATAAGTTTGTTTAATAGAGGGGTCATATTAGGCCGTGAAATCGCTAGCCGCTTGCCAATTTCTGAAACTGCTAATGTACCATTTTCATGCAAAAGCAGTAACACTTGCGTATGTGATGGCGGCATATGTCTTTGAGAAGAAAACTCTCCAGGAAGCATAAATTTGCGATAAAAAAGAGGCACTAGCGAAAGAAGATGATCAACAATACGTTCCCACTCGCGTGATTCCATACAACGGCCCCCTTCCACTATCATTGTAACAAAAAAGACAAGGTATAAAAATAGAATTGTTTCACGGTCACCTTAATATTTGTAGGATAACACTTGTTTTGTAAATGTATTGGCAATAATTGCATAACCGTTATCATTTGGGTGTACTTGGTCAAATAGTAACTCTTTTTTATCATTCGATATTAATTTGCGAATTGGTAAAACAATCGACGGTTGATGTGCTTTTGAAATAGAATAAATAGAATCATTCCAACCATCTAAAAACATATCTGCATAACTTGCGATGGAGTCATCGAGTTGTAAAGGGTTATAGAGTTCAGATAGAATGAGTAAAGCATTCGGATTTTGATCTCGAACGGTCTTTACAATATTTTTTACATCCGTTTCAAAACGGGCTTTTTCCTTATTTAACATTTTAATACCATCTATAATACCTACATCACGATTTAAGCGGAATAAATTATTTCCTCCAATATTAATAGTAATTATATTTGCTTCCCTAATCTTTTGTTGAACTTCTTCTGACTGGACTTTTTTAGCGAGCCGATCTGTAGTGAGACCATTTACACCGAGGTTTTCTACCGTAATTGGTTTATGAATTTGTCCTTCTAGTTGCCTAGAGGCTAATTCGGCAAATCCCCCTTGTGTTGAGCCATATCCTTTTGCAAGTGAATCACCTAATACGAGGTGATAAAAAGAGCTGTTCGTTTGTTTATCAATCCAATTTGGGGCAGATGTTTTTTCTGTTTTCCCTTCATTTTCTTTTTGTTTTGTCTCATCGTTCTTTTCAAAATTAGAATAAGAAATGATTAGAAGGAGGAGACAAACAATTGTTAAGATGACTTTTTTCATAAATTCATCCTCCTTGTAATTGGTAATTGTATCATATTCATCAGTATAAGCAATGTAAGGGCATAGTATATGTTTATGAAAACTTTACAATAACTTTACAGAAAATTTGTAGAAGTATGTCAAAAAATATTGACGATATGAAAGCACTTTAGATATGATAATGTCAGATAAGGTGAAGATCATCGCTCTAATAGAAGAAAAAGGTATGTGGTTAGAGACTGATTGAGATTCACTTCATTATTTTGGGGTAATTGTATAAGGGGGATTTTTTGTGAAAAAGTCAAAAAAAATGCTAGCTGGAGCAACACTTGCTATTGGTGTTATAGCGCCGCAAGTATTGCCAACAACGGCTCATGCAGAGGAAAAAACTGGGGAGAGTACAGTTAACTTACGAATTTTAGAAACATCAGATATTCACGTTAACTTAATGAACTACGATTATTATCAAACGAAAACAGATAATAAAGTAGGTCTCGTACAAACTGCAACACTTGTTAATAAAGCGCGTGAAGAAGCGAAGAACTCTGTCCTATTTGATGATGGGGATGCATTACAAGGTACGCCACTTGGGGATTATGTGGCGAATAAAATAAATGATTCGAAAAATCCGGTTGATCCGAGTTATGTACATCCATTATATCGTCTAATGAATTTAATGAAGTATGACGTCATTTCTCTTGGAAACCATGAATTTAACTATGGCTTAGATTATTTAAACAAAGTAATTAGTAAAACAGAATTCCCGGTTATTAATTCGAACGTCTATAAAGACGATAAAGATAATAATGAAGAGAACGACCAAAATTACTTTAAACCATATCATATTATTGAAAAAGAAGTAGAAGATGAATCTGGTCAAAAGCAAAAGCAAAAGGTGAAAATTGGTGTAATGGGATTTGTTCCACCTCAAGTTATGAACTGGGATAAAGCAAATTTAGAAGGAAAAGTTAAAGCGAAAGATATTGTGGAAACAGCGAAGAAAATGGTACCGAAAATGAAAGAAGAAGGTGCAGACGTTATCGTTGCACTAGCGCATTCAGGTGTTGATAAGAGTGGATACAACGTTGACATGGAAAATGCGTCGTATTATTTAACGGAGGTTCCTGGTGTAGATGCAGTATTAATGGGACACTCACATACTGTAGTAACAGATACATTTAATGGTGTTCCTGTTGTAATGCCAGGTGTGTTCGGAAGTAATTTGGGGATTATTGATATGCAATTGAAAATGGTAGACGGAAAATGGCAAGTACAAAAAGAGCAATCTAAGCCACAAGTTCGTCCGATTGCTGATAGTAAAGGGAATCCATTAGTACAATCTGATCAAAAATTAGTTAATGAAATTAAGGATGATCATGAAGCGACTATTAACTATGTAAATACAGCTGTAGGAAAAACGACAGCGCCAATTAATAGTTATTTTTCATTAGTACAAGATGATCCTTCTGTACAACTAGTGACAAATGCACAAAAATGGTATGTAGAAAAGCTATTTGCTGAAAACGAACAATATAGTAAATATAAAGGAATTCCAGTATTATCTGCAGGAGCACCATTTAAAGCGGGTGGCCGAAACGGTGCTACATATTATACTGATATTCCAGCTGGAACGTTAGCAATTAAAAACGTAGCGGATTTATATGTATATCCAAATACATTATATGCTGTAAAAGTAAATGGTGCACAAGTGAAAGAATGGCTTGAAATGTCTGCTGGTCAGTTTAATCAAATTGATCCAAAGAAAACAGAAGAACAGCCGTTAGTAAATATAGGCTATCCTACATATAACTTTGATATTTTAGATGGCTTAAAATACGAAATTGACGTAACGCAACCAGCGAAATACGATAAAGATGGAAAAGTTGTAAATGGAAATACGAATCGTATTATAAATATGACGTATGAAGGTAAGCCTGTAGCTGACAATCAAGAGTTCATCGTCGCTACAAATAACTATCGTGGAAGTAGCCAAACGTTCCCAGGTGTAAGTAAAGGGGAAGTTGTATACCAATCACAAGATGAAACACGTCAAATTATTGTGAAGTACATGCAAGAAACACCAGTTATTGATCCAGCAGCCGATCAAAACTGGACATTTAAACCGATTGTTGCAGATAAATTAAATACGACATTTGATTCTTCACCAAATGCACAAAAGTATATAAAGACAGATGGGAAAATATCATATGTTGGACCATCTGAAAATGAGTTTGCTAAATATGCAATTGATATAACGAAGAAGAATGATGATAAGGAAACTGGTGGAGAGAACCCAACGACGCCACCAACAGGTGAAGGCAATAACGGAGGAAACCCAACGACACCGCCAACAGGTGAAGGCAATAACGGAGAGAATCCAACAACACCGCCAACAGGTGAAGGCAATAACGGAGAGAATCCAACGACACCACCAACAGGTGAAGGCAATAACGGAGAAAATCCAACGACACCACCAACAGGTGAAAGTAATAATGGAAATGAACCAAAACAAGATGGAAATAATGCAGGATCTGGACAAACTACAACGGATAATCAAAACTCAAAAGAAACAACAGCTGTAAGTGAAAATAAAGAAGAACGTGATTTACCGAAAACAGGTACAAGTGTTGTTTCTACAATTGGAGCGGGTCTTGCGTTTGTAGGAGCAGGTTTACTTATGTTATTTAGAAGAAAGAAAGCAAATAGATAGTAAAGTATTGTACAAAAAAAGGATTACCAATTACGGTAATCCTTTTTTATGTTTATATTATGAAACTGTTACTGCTTTTTCTTTTTTCCAAGAAAGACCGAATCCAGTAAATCCAACAATAATAGTTACGACTGGACAAGCTAAACAGAAGATTGCGTATGGAACATAATCGATGGTTGGAACGCTAAGGACGTTTGTTAAGAACACACCACTTACGCCCCATGGTACGAGCGGATTAATCACTGTACCTGCATCTTCTAATACTCGTGATAAATTACGACGTTCTAAACCGACTTCATCGTACTTGTTAGCAAATGCTTGTCCTGTTAAAACGATGGATAAGTACTGCTCACCAAGTAAGAAGTTTACACCAATTGCAGTTGAAGCAGTAGAAATAATTAAGCGTGTACTAGTTTTTACAAAGCTAGAGATGATATTCATTAGCTGCGTGATGATACCCATTCCTTGTAATAATCCTCCCATACAAAGAGCTAGGAAAATAAGAGCAATTGACATCATCATACTTTGTAAACCACCGCGAGATAATAAGCTATCAATATCTTTTATACCAGTTTTAGAAACGTAACCGTCTTGCATAATTTTCATTAAATCAGCTAAAGAAGTACTAGGTTTAAAAATAAAGAGAATAATGATCCCTACTACGATTCCAGCAAGTAATGTTGGAACTGCGGGAACTTTTTTAAATGCGAATAAAAATAGTAATAAAATTGGAATCAGTGTAACGATAGAAATTGTTGCGTTTTTTTCTAGCGTATTAATAAAATTTGAGAAATCAACGTCTCCCCCAGTGCCACTTCCTAAAATGAAAAATGCGACAAAAGCAATAATGAAAGCAGGAACTGTTGTCCAAAGCATGTTACGAATATGTTCAAATAAATCTACACCCGTTACAGCAGGAGCTAAGTTTGTTGTGTCAGATAAAGGGGACATTTTGTCTCCAAAGAATGCACCAGAAATAATTGCACCAGCGATAAGAGCTGGGTCGTATCCAAGGGCAGTGCCCATTCCCATAAAGGCAAGTCCTACAGTTGCAGCAGTTGTAAATGCACTACCAATACTTGTTCCAACGATTGCACAAACAACAAAAACAGTTGGGACGAAAATTTTAGGAGATACAAGCTGGAAGCCGTATACCATTAAGGTTGGAATTGTTCCAGCAGCGATCCAAACACTAATTAATACGCCTACAAGTAAGAAAATAAAAATAGATGGAATACCAGCTGAAATACTACTGATCATCCCTTTTTCCATAGTAGACCAAGAGATTTTTTTCATAAATCCAAATGCTAATAAAAGAACGATACCAAATAAAATTGGGATGTGTGGTGAAACTTCTAATTGGATAACACTAAAGCCAATACAGAAAAAGATAAATAATGTTAAAAGAACAGATTCAATTTTTGAAACCATTGTTTTTCCCTCCTAAGTAATCTAAAATAGATCTTTTTTATATAAAATTCGCCAATATTGTATATTTCCTTCTAAATTTTAGAATTTTGTGACAAATTACCGGTAATTGTTTTTCATCATAAAGTATAAATAATCGGGATTTATCAAGCTTTGTATCTCTCCTATTTCAAATTTTTAGGATAATCGCTTAACAAAGATTGGAATAAAAAAACGTCCCTGCATATAATTATGCAGGGACGAAGAAATCGCGGTACCACCCTAGCTTGTGAAATGAATGTATCACAAAATAAAGGGTCATATGATATGCGCTAATAAAATAAAAACGCCCCTGCAATATATGCAGGGACGAAAAAATTCGCGGTACCACCCTAAATTGTGAAACAGTGTCGTTTCACCACTCTTTAGACATAACGGTCTATAACCGTCTTTCACTACTCCTTACGTTTCGCAAAAGAAGCTCCAGGGGGTAATTCATAAATCGCTCTGTACTGGTTCGCACCGACCACCAGCTCTCTGAAATCAGAAATCGAAATACTACTAAATCCTATCAACGCCGATTCATATGATGTTAGTTAAATTTTTATCATATATTAGTCTTACATGTCAATAAAAATGTTCAATATTTTTTTAGGGAAATAAAGGAGAAATGTTTTTCATACTGTAAAAACGTGCGTTATAATGAAATTGAAAGGGGAGGAAAGAGTGAAGAAAAAAATAATTCTTTTTACCACCTTACTAGTCGTTGGCGGAAGTGCTGGAATTTACACAGCTTTTGCAGCTGAATCAGTGCAATCGAAACAAAAGCAAATACAGCAGTCAGAAGTGAAGAAAGTGAAAGAAACTGAAGAGAAGAAATCGATGGAAAAAGCAGCTGCGAAACTAGGAGTTTCTACTGAGGGGAAAACAAAAGAAGAGGTTACAAAAGAAGTAGATACCGCTAGATTTGAGCAGCGTCATGATTTGTTAATTGAGCATGCTAAGCAACTTGGAATTGATACAGAAGGAAAAAAAGATGAAGAGATCATTTTAGAAATTGGAAAGATACAACATGGAAAGTAGAACAACTTATCGTATGATAAGTTGTTCTTTTTTAAGAACCATTTGATTTAAAAATAATTGACAGTCATTTAGATTTAATGTTAACTATATTTATAAACTAGTTAACATAAGGGGTGGCAATTGTGACTGTTAATAGTAATGCGACTGAAAAATCGTCTTATACATATAAAGAATTATCGGATAAAAATAAAGCTTACGTATGGCATCCATTTACACAAATGAAAGATTATTTAGAAGAAGATCCTGTCATTATTGAACGTGGAGAGGGAAGAAAGCTATACGATGTAAATGGAAATGAATATTGGGATGGTGTCTCATCTATTTGGTTAAATGTTCATGGGCATCAAGTACCGGAACTAGATGAAGCAATTCGTGAGCAATTAAATAAAATTGCACATTCTACTATGCTAGGACTTGCTAACGTTCCATCTATTTTATTAGCAGAAAAAATAATTGAAGTTGTACCAGAAGGTTTGAAGAAAGTATTCTATTCAGACTCTGGTTCTAGCGCCGTTGAAATTGCAATTAAGATGGCCTTTCAATATTGGCAGCATAAAGGAAAACCGAAAAAACAAAGATTTGTTACATTAAAAGAAGCATATCACGGTGATACAATTGGTGCTGTTTCCGTAGGAGCAATAGACTTGTTTCACCAAGTGTATAGTTCGCTTTTATTTGAAGCAATCAAAATGCCTTATCCGTATACATATCGTTCTCCTTATGGAGATAATAAAGAAGAAATTGTGAAAAAACATTTAGAAGAAATGGAAGAATTGCTGAAAGAAAAACATGAAGAAGTAGCAGCTATTATTGTGGAGCCATTAATGCAAGGTGCTGGTGGGATGATTACAATGCCAAAAGGATACTTAAAAGGGCTTCGCGATTTATGTACAAAATACAATGTATTATTTATTACAGATGAGGTAGCGACTGGATTTGGGCGTACCGGGAAAATGTTTGCATGTGAACACGAGGATGTGACGCCAGACATTTTAACTGCGGGAAAAGGCCTAACAGGTGGTTATTTACCGGTGGCAATTACGGTAACGACAGATGAAATTTATAATGCCTTTTTAGGGGACTATGAAGAACAAAAAACATTCTTCCATGGTCATAGTTATACAGGGAATCCATTAGGGTGTGCCGTAGCAATTGCAAATTTAGAACTATATGAAAAAACTAATTTAATAGAAGATGCTGCGCATAAAGCAGAATATGTAGCAGCACAATTAGAAGCCCTTAATGAATATAAGCACGTAGGAGATATTCGTCAGTGTGGGCTAATGGTTGGCATTGAACTTGTGAAAGAGAAGGAAACGAAGGAATCGTTTGAATGGACAGAAAGAGTCGGTGTTCAAGTATGTAAACGCTCAAGAGAGTTAGGGATGATTTTACGTCCACTCGGTAACACTATTGTATTTATGCCTCCTCTTGCTTCTACAATTGATGAGATTGATGAGATGTTACGCATTTTATATAAAGCAATCTCGGATGTTACGGAGGGAGAGTAATGAGTGGTTTTTTTATAACAGCAACGGATACAGAAGTTGGTAAAACGGTAGTGACAGGAGCATTGGCAGGTATATTTCGAGAGCGTGGACATAATGTTGGTGTATATAAACCGTTGCAAAGTGGACATGTTGCATCAAATATTGAGGGTGATGCAGCAAGATTAAAAGCGTTATCGGGTGTACCGACAAAAGAAGATAAAATTTGTCCTTATTCCATTGAAGAACCACTTGCTCCGAGACTTGCTATGAAAAGAGCTGGAAGGACAGTAACGTTAAAAGAAATTACTGATCACTATAATGAACTATTAAAAGAGTTTAACAGCCTATTTGTAGAAGGGGCTGGTGGGCTTGCCGTCCCATATACAGAAGATGCTTTAGTGATTGATTTTGCAAAAGAATTACAGCTTCCTCTTATTGTAGTAGCGCGTCCTACGCTTGGGACAGTTAATCATACTATTTTAACAATTTCTTATGCAAAAGCACATGGATTAAAAGTAGCAGGTGTAATTTTATCTGGATGTAAAGAATATGAAAAAGAAAGAGTGCAAGAAAATAAAATAATGATTGAGGAGTTAAGTGGCGTGCCGGTTTTAGGGTTATTACCATTCCTTGAAGGAGAGTTTACAAAGGAAGAATTATTAGAATCGGCAAAAGAGCATATTATGATTTCAAAATTAGAGGAGCTCATCCAAAATGAATCAAATGTGGCGCGCGCATCTTCAATCTAAAGTAGAACAATTAAAGGAGCAAGGGCAGTATCGTAATTTACATGTAACAGAGCGATCCGAAGAGACATGGCTTATTCGAAATAAGAAAAAGATGCTAAATTTAGCATCGAATAATTATTTAGGATTAGCTGGAGATGAAAGGTTGAAAGAAGCTGCTATTGCCTGTACAAGAAAATATGGAACTGGAGCGACAGCATCTCGTCTCGTTGTAGGAAATTATCCACTGTATGAAGAGGTTGAGAGAAGTATATGCGATTGGAAAGGCACTGAAAAAGCCTTAATTGTAAATAGTGGATATACCGCGAATGTTGGGGCGATTTCTTCGTTGGCCTGCCGCCGCGATATTGTTTTTAGTGACAAATTAAATCATGCAAGTATTGTTGATGGGATTATATTAAGCGGAGCAGAGCATAAAAGATATCGCCATAATGATTTGGATCATTTAGAAAAGATGTTGCAAATAGCGTCACCAGAAAAGAGAAAATTAATCGTAACAGATACGATTTTTAGTATGGATGGAGATATTGCATATTTGAGAGGCTTAGTTCAGCTTAAAGAGAAATATGGGGCAATCATTATAGTTGATGAAGCACATGCAAGTGGAATATATGGAATCGGTGGAGCTGGATTATCTCATATAGAAAAAGATATCGCTCAAAAAATTGATATACATATGGGGACGTTTAGTAAGGCTTTAGGGTGTTATGGTGCGTATTTAACGGGTGATTCCATTTATATAGAGTATTTACAAAATATGATGAGAAGCTTGATTTTTACTACAGCTTTACCACCAGGAACATTAGGGGCGATACGAAAAGCAATTGAAATTGTGAAAGAAGATAACGAAAGAAGAGAGCGACTTATAGAGAATGGTGCATATTTCAGGACGCATTTACAAGAAGCTGGTTTTGATATTGGGAATAGCTCAACTCATATTGTACCGATTGTAGTTGGGTCAAATGAAAATACTTTACGGTTTAGTGAAAGGTTACAAGAGGTAGGTATCGCAGCCATTGCAATTCGTCCGCCGACTGTTCCGGTTGGTAGTTCTCGAGTCCGTTTTGCAGTTACGTCACAACATACAATAGCAGATTTAAAATGGGCTATTCAGCATATTATACGCATTGGTAAAGAAGAGGGGTTTTTAGTATGAAAGAGCTAAAGCTTATTTTTATTCCAGGATGGGGAATGGAAGAAGGTGTTTGGACTTTAGTTCTGTCGTATTTTAAAGGATATTCTGTTCAATGCATAGATTGGCGTAACGTGAAAGAACAAAGTGAATTTGCGGGGCGAATAATAGATGTAGCGCAGGACGAAAATGTAATTTTAGTTGGATGGTCACTAGGAGCATTAGCAGCAGTACAAGCTTATAAAAAGATTAAGGCCCAAGGTATGGTACTAATTGGTGGTACCACTAAATTTACCAATACAAGTGACTATACAAGTGGATGGAATTCCTTACATGTAGAACGTATGAAAAAGAATTTAAAGAGAAAGAAAGAAGATACTTTGAAGCGTTTCTATGAAAATATGTTTACAAAAAGTGAGCTGAGGGAGAATACAAGTTTTGAAGAGATTGCGCTGAAGTTTAAAGGAGACTCGATTCAGTCTTTACAATTAGGCTTAGATTATTTAATAGAAACAGATATGAGAAACGAATTAACAAGTGTCAAAGTCCCTTTATTACTTCTTCATGGAGAACAGGATGTGATATGTCCATTATCCGCAGCTCATAGTATGACAGAGAATACGAATGCTACGTTAAAGGTAGTAAGCGAGGCGGGGCATGCATTATGCGTAACGAATTTTGAATATTGCGCAAACGAAATCATTCAATTTGTAGAGGGGATACGACATGATCAACAAAACGTTACTGCAAAAACGGTTTAACGGGGCGGCTGTATCCTACGATCAATATGCAAATGTACAAAAAAAGATGGCGCATTCGTTACTTTCTACATTGAATCGGCGATACAGTGAAACATCATCGATACGTATTTTAGAACTTGGATGCGGGACAGGATATGTAACAGAGCAATTATCAAATTTATTTCCGAAAGCGCATATTACAGCTGTGGATTTTGCCGATGAGATGATTGCAGTCGCGAAAACTAGAAAAAATGTGGGAAATGTGATGTTTCGATGTGAAGATATTGAACAATTAAAATTAGAAAATTCATATGATGTCATTATTTCAAATGCTACATTTCAATGGCTTAATGATTTAAAAGAGACAGTGAAAAATTTATTTAACTATTTGTCTGAAGAAGGAATGTTATTATTTTCCACGTTCGGTAATACGACTTTTCAAGAATTGCATACGTCTTTCCAGCGTGCTAAGAAAGAAAAGGGGATACACAATTGTACTTCAATAGGACAACGATTCGTTTCGAAAGAACAGTTAGTGAATATATGCAAAAATCCATTAGGAAATGTACATGTTTCTGAAACGTGTTACATAGAAAGCTTTACAGAAGTTAGGGAGTTTCTACATTCTATTCGAAAAGTAGGGGCAACCAATAGTAATGAAGAGTCTTACTGTCAAAGCCCTTCACTCTTTCGTACGATGCTTCGTATATACGAAAGAGACTTCACGGGAGAAGAAGGGATAATGGCAACATATCATGCTTTATTTACGTATATAACAAAAGAGGGGAAGAGATGAAATGAAACAAGTACAAACAAAAAGGGATTGGAAAAAACTTGCATACGACGTAGTAGAAGAGAAAATGATTACGAAAGAAGATGCAATAGCAATATTAGAAGCTGATGATACAGAAGTTTTAGAAATTATGAATGCTGCCTACATCATTCGTCATCATCATTTTGGTAAGAAAATAAAATTGAATATGATTATTAATACGAAATCTGGCTTATGTCCTGAAGATTGTGGGTATTGTTCACAGTCTATTATTTCAGAAGCACCAATTGATAAATATGCATGGTTAACGCAGGAGAAGATTGTAGAAGGAGCACATGAAGCAATTCGCCGTAAAGCGGGTACATATTGTATTGTAGCATCTGGCCGTCGCCCGACAGATAAAGAGGTAAATCACGTAATTGGGGCTGTGAAGGAGATTCGTGAAACGACAGATTTGAAGATTTGTTGCTGTTTAGGTTTCTTAAACGAAGATCAAGCAGGACGCTTAGCAGAAGCGGGTGTTCATCGTTATAACCACAACTTAAATACGCATGAAAACAATTATGATAGCATTTGCTCAACTCATACGTATGACGATCGTGTTGATACAGTTCAAAAAGCGAAACAAGCTGGTATTTCACCATGCTCTGGGGCGATTTTTGGAATGGGAGAAACAATTGAAGAACGTGCTGAAATAGCATTTGAATTACAACGTATAGATGCAGATTCTATTCCGTGTAATTTCCTCGTTGCTGTAAAGGGTACACCGCTTGAAGGACAAAAAGATTTAACACCTGTAGAATGTTTAAAAGTATTGGCGATGATGCGTTTCGTAAACCCAACAAAAGAAATTCGTATTTCAGGAGGTCGCGAAATTAATTTACGTTCTGTACAGCCACTCGGCTTATTTGCAGCAAACTCTATTTTCGTAGGGGATTACTTAACAACAGCTGGACAAGAACCGACTGCGGACTGGGGTATGATTGAAGATTTAGGTTTTGAGATTGAGGAATGTGCACTATAAGATAGAGGAAAAAGCAAACTTGTAAAAGAGTTTGCTTTTTTTGTAAATAAAATGTAATAAAAGGCTATTATCACTTGATACGAATGGATTTTGAGTGAGAAAAAGAATTTTTGTGGACGAATTTTCCAAGCCCTAGTTGTACATAGTAAATATGTATTTTATATTGGGTTGGAGGATTTTACATGCACAAATACATATTAGCGATTATGACCTGTCTAATTTTAATAAAAGCAATAAGTACTGATCCAGTTAAGGCCGCTGAAAATCCTGAACAAAAAGAGATGTACCAAAGAATTGAACAACATTTTCGAACGAAAGCTGAACATTTTGGATTGAAAACGGAAGGGAAAGATTTAAAGGAAGTACGAAAAGAAATTACTATTATAGAAGAAGCGAAAAAAAGAGAGAATGTATGGAGAACAGCGCAAGCACTTCGTATAAAGACAGAAGGAAAAACGATGAATGAATTAATAAAAGATGTACGAAAAAAAGCGAAAAAATAAAAAGAGGCCGCAGCCTCTTTTTTTATGCCCATTGTTTTGATAAGTGAGCCATTTCAATGGCAGCAACGGCTGATTCATATCCTTTATTACCAGCTTTCGTACCTGCACGTTCAATCGCTTGTTCAATGGTTTCTGTCGTTAATACACCGAAAATAACTGGAATGTCCGTTTGTAGTGATAAAGACGCAACACCTTTTGCTACTTCATTACAAACGTAATCGTAATGTGTTGTAGCACCACGGATTACGGTACCTAATGTAATAACAGCATCATATTTTCCGCTATTTGCCATCTTTTTAGCGATTAAAGGAATTTCAAATGCACCAGGAACCCATGCAACATCAATATCATTCTCTTCTACACCGTGACGCTTTAATCCATCTAAAGCTCCGCCAAGTAACTTGCTTGTAATAAACTCATTAAAGCGCCCAACAACAACCCCAACTTTTAATCCTGTACCAACTAAATGACCTTCGAATACCATAATTTATCTCTCCCTTAATTATAAGTTTAGTAAATGTCCTAATTTGTTTACTTTCGTTTGTAAATACGTTTTATTTTCTTCTTTTGTTGGCATTTGCAGCGGTACACGCTCGGTTACTTCTAAATCGTAACCTTGTAAGCCAGCAATTTTTCGTGGATTATTCGTTAATAATCGTAAACTTTGTAAGCCTAAATCTTTTAAAATTTGAGCCCCAATACCGTAATCACGAAGATCAGCTGGGAACCCAAGTTTTTCATTTGCTTCTACAGTATCTAACCCTTCTTCTTGTAACTTATAAGCACGCAGCTTATTAAGAAGACCAATACCTCGTCCTTCTTGTCTCATATAGAGAAGAACACCTTTACCTTCACGCTCAATTTGAGCAAGTGCAGCATGTAGCTGTGGTCCGCAATCACAACGGCACGAACCAAATACATCGCCTGTTAAGCATTCAGAATGAACGCGTACAAGTACAGGTTCGCCTGTTGAAATATCACCTTTTACGAGTGCAATATGTTCTTTCATATCTAATGAGTTAGAATAGCCAATTGCATGAAAAGTACCGAAATCTGTAGGTAATGTAATTTCCACTTCTCTCGTCACAAGTGTTTCGTGATGACGGCGATAAGCAATTAAATCTTCAATTGTAATCATTTTTATATCGAATTGTTTTGCACACTGCATTAAATCAGGTACACGTGCCATCGTCCCATCTTCATTTATAATCTCGCAAATGACGCCAGCTGGCTCAGTTCCGCAAAGTTTTGCTAAATCGACAGCAGCTTCTGTATGACCCGCGCGGCGAAGGACGCCACCTTCTTTCGCGATTAATGGAAAGATGTGTCCAGGACGGTTAAAATCAGTTCCTTTAGATGCGGGATTCAATAATTCCTGTATTGTTGTAGCGCGCTCATGAGCACTAATGCCTGTTGTTGTAGAAACGTGATCGATGCTTACTGTAAAGGCAGTATGATGCGAATCCGTATTATGAGAAACCATTGGTTCTAACTGTAGACGTTCTGCGTACCCTTCCGTAATCGGTACGCAAACGAGACCACGACCGTGTGTAATCATAAAATTAATCGTTTCTGGTGTAATGTACTCTGCTAAAGCAATAAAATCGCCTTCATTTTCTCGGTTTTCATCATCACATACGATAACGACTTTTCCTTGTTTTAAATCTTCTAGAGCTTCTTCAATACGATGAAACATTGTGCTTCCCCCTTATAGAAATCCGTTTTCTTGTAAAAAGCTTTCGGTCATTGAATCAGTTCTTTTTACAGGTTTAGTAATAAAGCGTTCGATATATTTACCAATCATGTCACACTCAATGTTTACGATATCTCCAGCATTCTTGTCCCCGATAACAGATTCGCTTACTGTGTGCGGGATGAGTGAAATGGTAATAGAAGAATCGTCTATATCAAATATCGTTAAACTCGTTCCATCAACAGCAACGGATCCTTTATGCAAACAATAGCGTAGTAATTCATCAGAAATTGCTATTTTGTAATAGACGGCATTATAATGTTGTTTTTTAGTTAAAATCGTACCGATACCATCGATATGTCCGGTGACGAAATGTCCCCCGAATCGTCCGTTTGCAGCCATCGCCCGTTCTAAATTCACTTTGGAACTGGGCTTTAGCATACGAAGTGATGTTGCTTTCATTGTTTCGGGCATTGCGTCGACAGTGAATGAAGTAGTTGTAAAATTAGTTACGGTTAAGCAAATGCCGTTAACCGCGATACTATCACCCAGCTTAACATCCGATAAAATTTGATTTGCGCTAATAGTTAGTTTCATTGCTTCCCCGCTTTGAGTCATGCTTGATATCGTTCCTAACTCTTCTACAATTCCTGTAAACATTCCATCACCTCGCTTTTTAAGGTTGCAACAATTTTTATATCATTACCAATTTGTTTCATCTCTTGAATTGTTAAGGAAAGTGCGTCTTGTAACTTCGAAAAACCAGCTCCGCCAAATAAAGTGGGTGCATCTTTTCCACCAATTAATTTCGGGCTAATATAGGTCACAATTTCATTAAAACTATTTGTTTTTAAGAAGTTTGCATGCACCGTTTGACCACCTTCAACGAACAGAGAAAGAATTTGTTTTTCACCGAGTAGGGATAGGACATCTTGTATTTCAATTTGCTGTGTTTTCATTTGGAATACAGCTATATTGTTAGATTCATAAGACGCTATTTTCTCTTTATTTACATCCTTACCGACAATAATCCATGTCGGAGTTAAGCCATCTGTTATGACATGAGAAGATGGCGGCGTTCGTAAGTGGGTATCTAAAATAACACGTATAGGATGTTTACCTCCGTTTGGAATTCGTGTTGTTAAGTGTGGATTATCAGTTAGAACTGTATTCACACCGACTAGGATAGCATCATGCATATGACGATATTCGTGAACATCAGCGCGTGCTTCTTCGCCTGTAATCCACTGGCTTTCACCCGTTACAGTTGCTGTTTTTCCATCTAAGCTCATTGCTGTTTTTATTGTTACAAAGGGACGTTTCGTTTTCATATAGTGAAAAAAGTATCGATTTAATAAAGTGGCTTCCGCCTCAAGAACACCAGTAGTTACCTCGATTCCAGCTTCTTCTAATCTCCTTTTTCCATTGCCAGAAACGAGGGGATTGCAATCCAGGGTAGCAATTACAACGCGCTGAACTCCTTTTTCAATGAGTAATTCACAGCAAGGGGGTGTTTTTCCAAAATGGCTACATGGTTCAAGTGTTACATAAACAGTAGCGTCTTTTGCTCTTTCACCAGCCATGTGAAGAGCATGAACTTCAGCATGTTCTTCACCAGCATGCATGTGGGCACCTATTCCAACAATGTTTCCATCTTTTACAACAACAGCACCAACCATAGGATTTGGACTCGTTTGCCCAGTTGTACCTTGTGCTAACTGCAAGGCAATCCTCATATATTCTTGATCTGTCATTCTCTTCACCTCTCCTGAAAAAATCAAAAAACCCCAAGGATATAAAATCCTTGGGGTTTGGGAGACGTGATTTCTAGAAATATAGTTCGAATACGAAAGTATAGGAAAGAAACCTAACGATGACTGATATTTTGGCATAAGGAAAAAAACCTAGCAAAATATCGAATTTTTCAAACGCTAGTCGTATCTTTTTATTCCAGTATAGAAACATAAGTATACAAAATAAAACATATATAAAGATTCAAAATGAAACTTTATAAATATGCATACTGAAATAAAAGTGTATTCGCTATATAAAATTACTAGAAAACATATCCTTCTCCCATCCAGACTATACTGTCGGCCCTAGAGTTTCACTAGATCCACCGTTTTCGAGTTGAAAACGGGTCACGGACTTAGAAGTTTGCACTTCATCACCGCCGGTTGGGAATTTCACCCGACCCCGAAGGATGTTGTTTGCTCAAATTATAGCACAAAAAAAATAAAAGGCTAGAAAAAAATATTCGAATGTGAAGAATTGTGTGAAAATATATGTAGGCTGGAATGGGGAAAAAAGTATGAGAAATGTTGTAAGGAGAAGGGATATAACGGAGTTGCTAAAAAGAAAAAACATGCACAAAAAAATGTGCATGTTACGTACAAAACTATTCTGCCTCGGGTGCTCTAACAACAGACTCGAATTTGCCTTTATGCGAAGCATCGCAATAAGGCATGTTTTTCGATAAACCACAACGACATAAAGAAAATGCTGGTTTTGCTGGGAATACATTCCCTTGTGAGTCAACTAATTCCACGTCCCCTGTAACGCGAAAAGAGCCATTATCATTTACTTTAATTTGTACTTTTGCCAACCTTATCCCTCCTTCCCAAACGCTTAATCTCATCATATAATCAGGGAGAGTACTTGACAATACAAAAAGAGCACTTTATTTGAGAGAGAAGAGAGTGTTATAATAGTTTTTATAACTGACTAGAGTAAGGTGACGAAAGATGGATAAAAAATTACGAACACTACAAAATATTGCAAATGAGCGCACGTGGGCATCATTTTTGAATGATAATCATCCATATAGTTTACTTCATTGGTCAATCGCAGGTGTAGGACAAGAACCGAAAGATGTTTGGTTATTGCAAGATGAGGTGACCTTTCAAACGACGGAATTTCTGACGCTAGATGAGGCAATAAAGTGGATTTCTGAAAATATGGAACAAGTTACAGACGTTTTAGCGCAGTGAAAAAACAGGCTTATGCAAGCCTGTTTTTTGTTTCTTTTACATATGTGTTTAAAAATTGATCGATGGCAGCTTCGTACTCTTCTTTATTTTCATTATAAGAACAAGCGTGTGCACCATGTTCTGCAATATAAAGTTGTTTATTATTTTCCTTCGCTTCATAAAGTGATTTTGTCATATCAGATAAAATATAGTCATCATCTTTACTGTGTATAAAAAGAACAGGATTATTAATGTTTTTTATACAATCAATTGGTGAAACTTCACGGATTGTATAGCCGTCACGAACCTTTAAAAAGGCGTTTGCTAAAGGTAATAAAGGCCATTTGGGTAAATGGAATTCAACTTTTAAACGATGTTGTAACTGTCCGTAAAAATCCGAGAAAGGGCAATCTGCAATATAAAAATCGGCACCATCTTCTACAAGCCCTGCATATTGAAGAAGGGTTGCAGCCCCCATAGATTCACCATGAATTCCAAGGATAATATTTGTTCCAAAACGACCTTTTAGCCAGTCAACTACTGACTTTAAATCGTGTTTTTCATAGTACCCATAGCTTGTTGTTTTACCACCTGTTTTACCATGGCGGCGATGATCATAAATAAATACGTTATATCCTCTGCTTAAAAATAAGTTTGCATACTTAACGGAATTCATTTTATTTACAGTCACACCGTGGCAAAAAATCATAAATTTATTGGAATGCCCAGCTGGCATGTAGTATCCGTGAAGTTCGTATCCAAATTGAGAAGAGATGTGAATTTCTTCTTTTTGAATAGCGTGAAAATCGTCCAAATGAAAATGCTTTTTCGTTTCGCGTTCTAAAACTTCTTCCTCTGTCTTTTTCTTCAAGTACATAACTTTATTTGTAAAGAAAATCCCAATCGCAGTTATTGCACCTAGTATAGTAAACAATGCTGTAAAAAAACGTTTCATACTTTACCTCATCCTCCAAATACCTCTACATATGATACACTTACATTGTATCACAATGATATAAAAAGGGGAGAAATCGTATATGGTTCATATACAAAAAATTACACCAGAAATGAAAGAAACAATTCGGGTCTTTATGTGTGAAAGCTGGGGGAGTTCAATGATGGTCTCGCGAGGCAGAGCACATCAATTAGAACAATTACCTGGTTTTATTGCACTTAAAAATGACAGAATAGTAGGAATTATAACGTGTGAAATACTAAAAAGCATGTGTGAAATTGTATCGTTAGATAGTTTTGAGGAAGGAAATGGGATTGGAACAAAACTGGTGGATTGTGTATTGCAAATGGCAAGGGAAAATGAGTGTAAAAAAGTGTGGCTCATTACGACGAATGATAATATGAGCGCACTCCGATTTTATCAAAAACGTAATTTCATAATGACGAACTTATACATGGACGCCGTGAAGGAAGCACGAAAAATAAAAAAAGAGATTCCGTTTATTGGTCATGATAATATTGCAATTTTACATGAAATTCAGTTGGAGTATATTTTGTAAGAAAAGTGAAATTTGTGTAACAATTTTCAGAAATATAAAACAATATTCTTGACGAATGTTATATTTTGGTTTAGTTTAAAATTGTAATCTATTACCATATTAAGGGGTGACGATGTGGCAACTATACGTGATGTTGCAAAATTGGCTGGTGTTTCAGTTGCAACCGTTTCAAGAGTTATTAATGAAAAAGGATATGTCCATGAAGATACGGTAAAACAAGTAAAGCAAGCAATTGAAGAGTTACAATATAGACCGAATGCGACAGCAAAGCCTTTATTTAAACAACCTTCAACAATGATTGCATTACTGGTAGATACTTTGCATAATCCATCATACATCACTTTGCTCCGTTTCGTTGAGGAAATAGCATATAAAGAAGGGTATCAAGTAGTAGTTTGTAATATAGAAAATAAGAATAGATACATAGATATGTTGGCGCAAAATAACATCGCAGGCGTTATATTGACGAAATCTGTTTTTCAAAGTATAGGAGAAATCTCACTTCCTTTCGCTGTGCTTGAAGAACGACAATCTCTGACTAGTTATTATGAAAGTGGGCAGAAAGCTGTTTCTTTATTGAAAGAGAAAGGCTGCCAGTTTCTTGCTTATATTGGCGAGGGAGTAGAAAGTGAAGAAATGGAAGAGCATGTGGCAGGGTTTTTAGATACTGCTTGGAAAGAAGGACTTTCTTATCGAGAGGAAATTGTACAAGGGTATACGAATCAACAGTTTCTTGAATTGTTACAAAAACATCCATACATAGATGGGGTTGTAGCTTCAAGTGATAAGATTGCTATTGAGCTAATCAGGGCGGCGAAAACGCTTAATATTCATATACCAGATAAGTTGCAAATCATTGGATTTAACGGGAGTGCAGAGGGTGAATGGATAAGCCCATCATTAACGACGATTGGAAGTTATATCGAAGAAAATGGGGAAATAGCATTTCAGCAGTTAATAGGAAAAATAAAGAAGAAACAAGTGGGACAAGAAGAAGTGGAAACAGAATTTAGATGTATTGAGAGAGAAACAACAAAGTAAAAGGTGCGTTGATAAAACGCACCTTTTATAGTGTAATTGCGGCAATAAAGCCGAATATAAGTAACGGTATATTATAGTGTAGAAAAGTTGGTACACATGTATCCCATATATGGTGATGCTGACCATCAGCATTTAAACCGGACGTTGGTCCAAGTGTACTATCAGATGCTGGAGAACCTGCATCACCTAGTGCACCAGCTGTACCGATAATTGCGATTGTTGCCATTGGACTAAATCCAAGCTGGACGCATAAGGGTACGAAAATTGTTGTTAAGATTGGGATGGTTGAAAAGGAAGAACCAATTCCCATCGTAACGAGAAGTCCAATAACGAGCATAAGAAATGCAGCAAGCGGTTTATTATTTCCGATTATATGTGCACTCGTTTGCACAAGAGATTCAACATGTCCAGTTTTTCGAAGAACAGCGCCAAATCCAGCGGCAGAAATCATAACAAATCCGATAAAGGACATCATACGCATTCCGCTCGTTAAAATAGCATCGGCTTCTTTAAGAGGGAGACTACCGCTAACTGATAAGACGATAATACCTGCTAAAGCACCGAAGATCATTGATTCTGTTGCTAATTGAACAGTTAATGTAGCGATTATTGATAATAAACCAAAAGTAATGCTTCTTTTTGTATAGGGAACGATTTCATTCTGTGTAGCATGAACTTGTTCCGTTTCATACGTACGTGGTTTTCGGTATGTAATGAAAACCGCTACACATAATCCAATAATCATACCGATTGCTGGAATAGTCATTGCTTTTGGAATAAGAGCGACATCAAATGTAAGCCCGCTTTGCGCAGCATTTGTTTGCAATACGTCATGATAAATTTTTCCGAATCCTGCTGGGACCCACATGTAAGGGGTAATTAATCCAAATGTAATAAGACATGTTACAAGCCTACGATCCACCTTCAGCTCATTTAATACTTTTAAAAGTGCTGGAATTAAGATCGGGATGAAGGCGATATGAACAGGGATAATATTTTGTGAGAAACAAGCCATTGTTAAAATGATAAATAATATGAGTATTTTAGAATAGACTTGTTTTTTCGTGTCTTGTTCGTTGCCAATCCATTTTAAAGCTGATTGGATCATTGCATCAGGAAGTCCTGTTTTTGAAAGTGAAATAGCAAATCCACCGAGCATTGCGTAGCTTAATGCGATAGGAGCACTGTTCCCAAGACCAGTTGTAAAAGTACTAATTGTTTCTGAAATACCGAGTCCACCGATAAGTCCGCCTGTTAAAGCTCCAACGATGATGGCGACAATGACTTGGACACGTAACAAACTAAGCACTAGCATGACTGCTACTGCGATGAGTACAGCGTTCATAATAAATGTAATCTCCCTAATTTTTATTCTGTTAAGGCAAGCAAATGTTTGCAGTGACATATACTTGCGACATATTATTATAAGATGTTTTTTATGAAATGTAAAAGAGCCTGTCGTTATGCATGTTGAAAAGATAGCTCTTGTTTAATTGATTGTAAAGATTGAGCGAATAGTTCAGGCTCTTCTAAATCTGGAGAGTGTGCCGAGTTTGGAAACCAAATCATTTTTTTAATCGGAGCGTGAATAATATCGCAATATTGTTGAACGAGTGCGTAAGGAGTTTGATAATCATAGCGACCAGAACAAAAATAAACCGGAACAGATAAACTTGAAATAGACGAAAAGAAATCGATTGTTAGCATCTCTTCCCATAAAACTCCTGACTTTAAATTTCCTGCGAGAAATTTGAACCAATCTAATAGCGTATATTCAGGAGAAAAGAAACCTTTTCGTATGAAAGAAAAGGAAGATCCGTTTTGGATTGCTCCGCCGAATGTGCCAAGCCACTTTCTTTGAATGATGAGACGTCGTGTATCTAAAAAGGGCGGTTTCCCTAATTTTAAAAGAGAAGCTAATGCTTTTTTATGGTCATGTTTTTTTGCAGAGCTAATTAAATGTTGATATAGTAATTCTTCGTTTTGCTTCATATGTACGATTTGACCGATGCCGATATATGCTTCTATATATTCAGGGCATTGACTAGCGACTTTTAGTCCGATAATACTTCCCCATGAATGACCGGCAAGAATTAATTTTTTCTTATTGAACCTTTTAAGAAGATATTGAATGACTTCTTTTGCATCTGAAACAAATTGATCAATCGTAAAATTTGTTTGGATATCTCGCAATAAAAAGGATTTACCAGCCCCGCGTTGATCCCAATTAATAACGATAAAGTGCTTTTCTAACTCTTTTTGAAAATGACGAATAAAGCCAATTTGTGCCATACCAGGCCCGCCGTGACAGCATAATAAAATAGGCTGTTCCACGTTTTGCCCGCGTATAAGGAGAGATTGTTTCCGGTCATTAATCATAACGCTTTCTATCGTAGCGATACTGTTAGGGATTAATTGCTTCTTTTCGTTATAAAACTGAGGTGTATAGCTACGAAAAAGCATATGTAAACCTCCTTTTCTTAAATGGTATGAAGCGCACAGGCTCTTTCTTTTGCATATACTACTAGAAAATCATTGTATCATAACATACTGGTCAGGTTTCAAGTTTAGGCGATTAAGAGAGGAGGGAGAATGTGACGATTGGAGAAATTATTGATTCTTTAAATAGACGCGAATCAATCGCAATTATAGCAAAACGGCTTGAAATGAGCCCATATACATTATCAAAGAAATTAAGAATGATTGGATATGAATATGATGGAGAGCAGAAAAAACGCATCTTTATAGGTGATGGAGAAGAGCCGCGTCATTTACAAATCCAAGAAGCTACTGCCCTTCAATATGCAAAAACGGATTATCAATTACTAATTTATGAACAATTGCAAAGTATTTATGAATTGTTAAGAAAAAGAGAAGAAGTAAGCGTGCCGATTATAAGTGGAATTTCAGAGAAAAAGAAACGAACCTTTTCTATTAATACGGAAATATTAGCGAGATTAGATGTTATATCCGAAGTTAAAGGGATTCAAAAGTCTAAAATTGTAGAAGAGGCACTACAGGAATTTTTGCAACGATATGATTTTAATGAGGTATCACATTTAGATAAATGAAGAAAAGGATACTATGTTCAAAGTAAGAACGAGTATCCTTTTTCAGGTTCATGTATATTACGAAAAAGTTAAAGGGTATGTGCGTATAATTTGTAATGAAAAGTGCTCCTTTTATAGGGAACGACATTTTCCATTTACAGCACATACAGTTATTTGAAAAATATTTAATTTAATTTTTGAATCCGTCCATCAATAATCGGCTGAATCGGTTCTTTCAATTGTTTTACATAATCGACTAACGCTTCAAAGTCGTTTGGACCCGTTTCAGCATTTTTTCCATTTTTAAATGATACGAATCCATCACCACCCGAAGCTAGGAAAGCATTTGCAACTACGCTATACGTTTTCGTAGAAACTAATTCTTCACCATTTGTTAAACGGATATTAGTAACCTTTTCACCATTCGGTTTATTTGCATCCCAAGTATATTGGATACCTGAGATTTGGAGCATTCTCGTTGCACCTTTTTGCCATTGTTGATTTAAAATCTCGCGAATATCTTGACCTGTTAAATCTACTTTAATTAATTGATTCCCGAAAGGCTGAATACCGTATAATTCGCCCCATGTAATATCTCCAGCGTCTAAGTCATTACGAATGCCGCCAGGATTCATAAGAGCGATTTGCGCTTGCATTGTTTGTCGCTGTGCATCGGCAATTACATTTCCAAGAGTGGACTCACCAGCATCGTTTTGTTTACGGTCGATAGCTGCTGTAGATTTTCCGACAACTTCATTTACAAGCGGTGCGATTTTTTCTTTATATTGGTCTAGCTTTTGTTTTACTTGTTTATCAGGCTCTACACCTTCATGATATGTTGTAATAACTTCAGCTTTTTTCTTAACAATATCTTTTGTTTTACGATCAATTGTTACATCTACATCTGAGAAAGCCGTTCCGTAAGAGTTCGCTTGGACGATAAGTTTATTATTAACTGTACCATTTACATACGTATGACTATGTCCACCAAAAATAACATCAACTACTGGATCTGTTTCATTTGCAATTCGAGTGAGGTCTCCATTTGTTACACCAGACTCATCAGTTGTTCCGCCGACATGCGCAAGGACTACGATAGATTTAACGCCGAGACGCTTTAATTGTTGCGCTGATTTATTAATAGCCTCTACTTCGTCAGTGATTTCTACATTTTTAAGCATAGTAGGCATAACGACATTTGGCGTATCCGTTGTAACAACTCCAATGAATCCTACAGGAACTCCGTCAACCATTTTTACAGTAAATGGTGGTAAAAATAAGCGGCCAGTTGATTTGTTATAGAAGTTTGCAGCGACATAAGGGAAGTTTGCTCCTTTGAAATTCCCTGTTTTTTCATGGTAACCACCGTAAATGAGGCGTTTCATTTCATCGATACCTTCATCGAATTCATGGTTTCCGATTGTACCAACATCAAACTTTAAGTCATTTAAAAATTCAATTGTTGGTTCGTCTTGTAATAATGCGGAAACTGGTGGGCTGGCGCCGACAATATCACCGGCATGTACTAGAAGTGTATTAGGGTTTTGTTTTTTACGTTCTTTTAAATAAGTAGCTAAATAATCAGCGCCGCCAGCTTCTTTATTGTTAATTTTTTTTACAGTGTCTAGTTGTCCATGGAAATCGTTAATACCAAGCATTTGTACGTCTATGTATCGGTTTTGTTCAGCAGGAGTCTGAGATGGAGGAGCGGCGAACACGCTTGAAAAAGTCATGGTGCTTAAAATAGCGACAGCAGGAATAATTTTTTTCCACATAATTAATTTCTCCTTTTTTTATAATCTGACATCATACGACATAATTTTAATAGATTACTAGGATTATATCTACAATAAAATTTAGTTTTTTCGAAAAATTAACATATTTACAAAAAAAGAATAATAGAGAATCGGGTAGTAATACACCTTTTTTATTGTCGATTTCACTGTGTATCCTCTATAATGGAGAAAAAAGTAAAAGGTGAGTAGTATGAAGAAAAAGAAGCAAAGACAAATGCAAAGACACTCTCAAATGAATCAACCAGAGAAAGAATCGCTTACACTAGGTGATCAATTGAACGATTCGTTAATGCAACAATTAAAGAATAAGAAAAAAGAGTTGCAAGTGAGAGAAGAGAAAAAAGAGGCAGCAGAGCAAGAAAGAAAACGTAAAGAACAAAAAGAACGTGAAAAGAATAAATCATTTGAAGAACTGTTAAGTGAAAGTAACCTTACTTGGAAAGACTTTAAATAATAAAAAATGATCAGTGAGATGCCACTGATCATTTTTTTGACGAGTTTGTAAGAAAAGGGGAGTTAGAATGAGGAAAATTGTAGTCGTTCCGTATGAAAATCATTGGAGTGAGAAATTTCAAATGGAGGCCGAAAGATTAAAATTGGCAATGCCAGAAACGGTGAAAATCCATCATATTGGTAGTACATCAGTGCCAGGACTTGCGGCAAAGCCTATCATTGATATGATAATGGAAGTAGATAGTATTGAAAGAGTAGATCATTGGAATGAAAAGTTTGATGAGCTTGGTTACATTGTGAAAGGAGAAAATGGTATTTCAGGTCGTCGTTTTTTTATTCATGGAACTGAGGAGAAACGCTCGTATCATTTGCATGTATTTGAAAAAGGAAATCCTGAGATTACAAGGCATTTAGCATTTCGTGATTATATGATGGTTCATTGTGAAGAAGCAGAAGCGTATGCGACTTTAAAGAAAGAACTAGCTGAAAAATATACATATGATGGCACGTTGTATACAGAAGGAAAAAATGAATTTGTACGTGATGTTGATGAAAAAGCGAAAGAATGGATAGAAAGTAACGTGAACGACTGAGTTCATGTTACTTTCTAAAGAGGTATAAAATTATTATGTAAACTGTACGTATGTTTTGACATTTTGAATGAATCTTGTTGAAATAAAGTTATGGTTTATAAAAATGTAAGAATGAAAGGGAGAAAGACTGTGCATATTCCAACAACTACACTTCATAATGGTGTGAAAATGCCGATGATTGGTCTAGGCGTTTATAAAGCGAAAGAAGGCGACGAAGTTAAACAAGCAGTAAAAACAGCGTTAGAAGTTGGATACCGTTCGATTGATACAGCAACTGTATATGAAAATGAAAGCGGTGTCGGAGAAGCAGTTCGTGAATCTGGAATCCCGCGCGAAGACTTGTTTATTACAACAAAAGTTTGGAACGACGATCAAGGGTATGAGGAGACTCTTGAGGCGTTTGAAAAAAGTTTAAAGAAATTACAAATGGACTATGTAGATTTATATTTAATCCATTGGCCGATAAGAGGGAAGTATGTTGATACGTACCGTGCTCTAGAAAAGCTATACGAAGAAGGTAAAGTGCGTGCCATTGGTGTTTCTAATTTTCATAGACATCATTTAGAACTGTTATTACCAAATTGCAAAGTGAAGCCGATGGTAAACCAAGTGGAACTTCATCCAATGTTAGCACAATTTGAATTGCGTGATTTCTGTCAAGGTGAGCAAATTCAAATGGAAGCTTGGAGTCCTTTAATGAGGGGCGGCGAAGTATTTCAGCATCCAATTATTCAGGATATTGCTAAAAAATATGAGAAGACACCTGCACAAGTTATATTAAGGTGGGATATTCAAAGTGGGATTGTGACTATTCCTAAATCTGTTACGCCATCTCGTATTAAAGAGAACTTTACTATTTTTGATTTCTCATTAACTGAAGAAGAGATGGATCAAATTAATACGTTAAATCGTAATTTACATGTAGGAACGAATCCTGATAAATATGATACGTTATAAAAAAAGACTGCCGCCTAGTGTTGGGGGCAGTCTTTTGCTTTTATCGGTATCAATATTTTAGCGATGCAAAGCATATGAATCATACTTAACAATTTTTTGAAGTTGTACATATTCTTCTTTTGTTAAAGATAACTGTTGGCTAGCCTGTACATTTTCCTGCAATTGTTGAATAGAGCTTGCACCAGGTATAACAGCTGCAACAGTTTCGTTATGTAAGCAATATTGAATAGCTGTTCCTGTTAAAGAGCTTTCCCCGATTATTTCTTTTGCACTCGCGAGTGTCGTATATAATTCATCGTAAGAATAAGAAAGGTAATCTTTTTCTTTTACTCTTTCTATCTTTCTTGCATTATTGTCAGTTAGAATTCCTTTTGCAAGTGGTCCACGAGCAATAATGCTAATTTGATGTTCATTTAGAAGTGGGAACCATTCTTCAGGGCGACGATTTAAAAGGCTGTATTCCATTAGTACACTAACGATATTTGAACGTTTGGCATACTCTCGGATGACATTTGGACGTATAGAAGAAATACCGTAATGGCGAATGATACCTTCTTTTTTTAATTCTTCAAAGGCTTCAATTGTTTCATCTATAGGATCTTCAATCGTCCCGCCGTGAAGTTGATAAAGATCAATATAATCAGTTTGAAGTCTACGTAAACTTTCTTTCACTTCAGCCTTTATGTAATCCTTAGAAGGATCCCAAGACCAGCCGTTTTTTTCTTCTGTCCATCGATTTCCAACCTTTGTTGTAAGAACAATTTGGTCTCGTTTTCCCTTCAATGCTTTTCCGACAAATTCTTCGTTTAATCCATAATCATATAAATCCGCTGTATCAAAAAAATTGATTCCTAAATCGATTGCTTCATCGATAATGCCCATAGCTTCTGTTTCAGATGTACCGAGAGACATACAGCCAAGTCCCATTTCTGTAACAAACAAATCTGAATTTCCTAATTGACGTTTTTTCATAGGTCAACCTCCTTATCTTTATTGTACGCAAGGGAAAAGAGGTTGACAAATGTTTACTTTTTACTTGCTTTAATCCACTCTTGTACAGTTGTATACTCTTTGCCGTATTGTTTTAGTTTATGACGAATTTGCCATGCTTTTCCGACTAAAGTGACGCGATTTGGTAAAATATAAACTTTCATTTCTATCACGCTCCTTTCAATGTGGTAAAATGTATGAGTAAAGAATAGGAAATAGAACAGGGAGATGAAGTAGTATGAGTAATCTTGCAGAAAGAACAGTAAAAACTGAACCGATTTTTGATGGTAGAGTTATAAAAGTTCGTGTTGATGAAGTAGTATTACCAAATGGAGAAATGAGTAAACGTGAAATCGTAAATCACCCTGGGGCAGTTGCTATTATTGCTATTACTGATGAAGGGAAAATTGTACTTGTCGAGCAGTATCGTAAAGCTCTTGAAAAGGCAATTGTGGAAATCCCTGCTGGGAAGTTAGAACCTGGAGAAAAGCCAGAAGTAACAGCAGTTCGTGAATTAGAAGAAGAAACAGGATATGTATGTGAAAATATGGAGCTTATTACATCTTTTTATACATCACCTGGCTTTGCAGATGAGATTTTATATGTATATAAGGCGACAGGGTTAAAACAAAAAGAAAATAAAGCAGCTTTAGATGAAGATGAATTTGTGGAGTTAATGGAAGTGTCATTAGAAGAAGCCATTGATCTTATGAAAGACCTTCGCATTCATGATGCGAAGACGATGTTCGCTGTGCAATATTTACAATTACAAAAATAAAACACTCGCCTTAGGCGAGTGTTTTTTTAATTAATTTTTGCATATACACGTGCATCGCGTAAGCTACCATCTGGTGCTAGGAAATCATTTTCCATAGTACCTTCTAAAATAAATTCTAGACGTTCTGCTAAGTTACATGCTTTCACGTTTGTTGCATCAGTACGAATTTCAATTCTTCTAGCACCTAGCTTATCAAAAGCGAATTGAATCGCACCTTTAACAGCTTCAGTCATGTAGCCTTGTTTTGTATAGGCGCTATGTAACCAGAAGTGAAGTGAAAACTTTGGAATGTCCCAGTTTTCAGGCTTAAGAGTAATAGCTCCGATGAATGTACCAGATACTTTATCGTATAAGTGAAAATCAAGTGTTTCACGAAGTAAAAACTGTCCGTGAGCTTCGCGAACAATTTCTTCCGCACTCTCTTCTGTTTCAGCTGTAATTGGCATCCACGGTAATAAGTCTTCTAGAGAAGCTTGGATTGCTTCATATACTTCTGTACCGTCACCCGGAAACGGCTTACGTACTTGCAATCGCTCAGTTTGAAATAACGTTGGAAAATCTAATAATAATGGTTTCAAGAGAAATCCCTCCTATTCTCTACTATTTAGTTTAGCAAAGTAGAGCGGAATTTCAATGTTAATTCGTCATACTTTTTTTCTTTCTTTCATACATTTTTAGTAAGAGTGTGAACGGAGGGAAGGAAAATGTGGCGAAAAACTTGGCAAGACCGTGTAATGTCTCACATACAGGAAAACTCTTCATTATATATATTTAATGCTGTTTTATTATTGATGGGGGTAATATTTGGAGCGATTCTTGTGAATAGTTTACAAATAAACCAAAAGCAAGATTTATCATTTTATTTACAACGTTTTTTTGGACAAGTTTCTAAAGGAGAATTTGCAATCGCGGGCGAAATGTTTCGAGAAAGTTACTTTTCGCAATTAAAATACATCGGCTTTATTTGGATTTTGGGGATTTCGATTATTGGGTTACCACTCATTTTCATCTTATTATTTTTAAAAGGAGTAGTTGTTGGATTTACAGTAGGTTTTTTAGTAAGTCAGCACGGATGGAATGGATTATTGTTAGCGTTTGTGTCTGTATTGCCGCAAAATTTAATTATAATTCCTGTATTTCTCATTATGACAACAATTGCTGCAAGCTTTTCCTTACGCATGATTAGACATCAGTTTATTAGGAAAATAACCGAGCCACTATTACCATTATTAATTCGTTATACATGTTTCTTTCTAGTGATCGGAGCGGTGTTAGCTCTTGCTTCTAGTGTTGAGGCATATGCATCACCAGTTTTAATGAAAGAAGTCGTGGAGGCTATTAACAAACAATAAATACTTTTTGAGAATAATTATCAATTTGTTTTTATTGTTTTTCTTTTGACAGAAGCCCTTCTTCTGATATAATGGTGTAAGAGTGGCGAGGAGGGAGTAGTACCGAATGGAAGAAAGAATTGAACGAATTAAGAAGCAATTACATGCAGCGAGCTATAAATTGACACCACAACGTGAAGCAACAGTTCGTGTGCTGCTAGAGAATGAAGAAGATCATTTAAGCGCAGAAGATGTATACCTCCTTGTAAAAGAAAAGTCGCCAGAGATCGGATTAGCAACCGTCTATCGAACTTTAGAGTTATTGTCTGAGTTAAAAGTTGTCGATAAGATTAACTTCGGAGACGGTGTTTCGCGCTATGACTTACGCCAGGAAGGTGCACAGCGTTTCCACCATCATTTAATCTGTACACAATGCGGTGCTGTACAAGAAATACAAGAAGATTTACTTGGTGAAGTGGAGAATAAAGTAGAACGAGACTGGAGCTTTAAGGTGAAAGATCATCGTTTAACATTCCATGGGATTTGTAAAAATTGTCAAGAAAATGAAACGGATGAAAAATAACCTTTTCCTATTTAACTAGGAAGAGGTTTTTTATTTGAATAAGGTATAAATTGGTGAAAGCTTGGCATATGTTGTAATAACTTATATTTTGGAGGAATTTACAATGCGCCGAGCTTTAAAATTAACTTTTGATGGGATGAAAGTATTTTTATTATTTACGAGTTGTACGATTTTGTTTTATTTCGCTATACTATGGATAAATGAAGAATATGAAAGTTACCATCGTTATGAAAAGCCAAAAGAAGAGACTGTAGAAAAAGTATCAGGGAATGAGGAGCCGGCAAAGGATGCTTTCGTAAATAGAATGATGTTTTTCTATGAAAATGGGGAGTAGTGTATATTGGAAGATCAATTAAAAGATTTTATTCATTATATGATTGTTGAAAAAGGGTTAGCGAAAAATACAGTTGTATCTTATGAACGTGATTTGAAAAGCTATGTGAAGTATTTGCAAAATGTAGAACAGACGAAGACATTCCATGAAGTGACGCGCATACACATTGTTAACTTTTTGCAGTATTTAAAAGAAAACGGAAAATCTTCAAAAACATTGGCACGTCATATTGCATCGATTCGTTCGTTTCACCAATTTTTACTTCGTGAACGAGCGGTGGAGCATGACCCATCGGTACATATTGAAACGCCGCAAGGGGAACGGAAATTACCAAAAGTATTATCGATTGACGAAGTAGAAGCATTACTTCAGACTCCGAAAGCGGTGAGCGCTTTTGGGATTCGTGATAAGGCAATGTTGGAGTTATTGTATGCAACAGGACTTCGTGTTTCAGAATTAATTGCATTAAATTTAGAAGATGTACACTTGACTATGGGATTTGTCCGCTGCATAGGGAAAGGGAATAAAGAAAGAATTATTCCATTAGGAAGCTTAGCAACGGAAGCAATTCAAAAGTATATTGAAAAAGGAAGAAGAGAACTGATGGGTAAAAAAGCAGTAGATGCACTCTTTTTAAACCATCATGGTAATCGATTATCAAGACAAGGGTTTTGGAAAATTTTAAAACGATTAGCGAAAGAAGCAAATATTGAAAAAGAGCTTACACCGCATACGTTACGTCACTCGTTTGCTACGCATTTATTAGAAAATGGGGCAGACTTACGTGCCGTGCAAGAAATGCTTGGACATGCAGATATTTCAACGACGCAAATTTATACGCATGTTTCAAAAGCTAGATTAAAAGATGTATATAAACAGTTTCATCCGAGAGCATAGTTATTATGCTCTTTTTTCATAGATTAAGAAGAGTAAATCGTTTCACAGAAACTTCACAAACATTTCGTATATTGTTTTCAGCAGAAGACTGGAATATTACAATGTTTTTCCTCTATACTAAAGAAAGTATGAAGGAGGAAATGATGATGAAAAAACTTATTATGACGTTATTTATCGCGATGCTAGCATTGGCTGGCTGTAATACAAACAAAGAAGAACCGAAAAAAGAACAGAAACTTGAAGCTGTAAAAGTAGCAGTTCAAACGAATCCGAAGGAAATTAAACCTGGTGAAAAAACAGAAGTACAAGCACTTGTTACACAAGGAAAAGAAAAAGTAACGGATGCTGATGATGTAAAGTTTGAAATTTGGAAAACAGGCGACGAAAAACACGAGATGTTAGACGGTAAGCATAAAGGAAAAGGTGTTTATGCTGTAGAGAAAACATTCGAAACTGATGGAGTATATCATATTATTGCTCATACAAATGCACGTGAAATGCATGTTATGCCAGAAGTAAAAGTGGCTGTGGGAAATGCAAAAGTTGAAGATGCGAAAAAAGAAGAAGGCCATGGAGACCATAAAAGTGATACGATGATACACCTTATGGCTGGTGATATTAAAGCAAATGCTGAGTCAACAATGAAAGTTCATTTAAAACAAAAAGAAGAGGCACTAACTGGTGCTGAAGTACAACTTGAAATTTGGAAAGACGGCGTTGAAAAGCATGAATTTATTCCAGCAAAAGAGGGGAATAAAGGCGAATATGAAAGTAAGTATACTTTCAAAGAGAATGGTGCTTATAAAGTGAAAGTTCATGTAAGAAAAGGCGAATTACATGAACACAAAGAAGAAACAGTAGAAGTAAAATAAAAAGCAGCTCTTTAGAGCTGCTTTTTATTTTTATATTAGGAAATATGTTATAAAATAATTAGCACTTCTTCGCAGAATGGATTACAATAGAAGTGTGAATAAAATAAGAAATTCTACGAAAATGTATTAAAAAGAAAGCGTAAACATGTTATGATATCAATATCAGATGTCTGACATCTGACTTAGAAAAAACTAGAAATGTTTTTGATTCGTTTGAAAGTAAAACGAAAAAGTTAGAGAATGATTTAAAGCAGTACTGTTTAATAATGAGGACGAAAGATAATTCCCATTGATAACAGTTTCACTTTATAGCGTTTTGAACATACTACAAGAAGTAGAACTGAACATATAGGAGGTTGCAGTTATGAATAAATATAAACGTATATTCCTAGTCGTGATGGACTCTGTAGGAATCGGTGAGGCACCTGATGCTGAGCAGTTTGGTGATTTAGGTTCTGATACAATTGGTCATATCGCTGCACATATGAATGGATTAAACATGCCAAACATGGTGAAATTAGGTCTTGGTAATATTCGTGAAATGAAAGGGATCTCTAAAGTAGAGAAACCGCTTGGATATTATACAAAAATGCAAGAGAAATCTACCGGTAAAGATACAATGACAGGTCACTGGGAAATTATGGGCCTTTACATTGATACACCATTCCAAGTATTCCCTGAAGGATTCCCAAAAGAATTACTTGATGAATTAGAAGAAAAAACAGGCCGTAAAATTATCGGTAATAAGCCAGCTTCTGGAACAGAAATTCTTGATGAGCTTGGTCAAGAGCAAATGGAAACAGGCTCTTTAATCGTGTACACGTCTGCTGATAGCGTATTACAAATTGCAGCACACGAAGAAGTAGTGCCACTTGATGAGTTATATAAAATTTGTAAAATTGCCCGTGAACTAACGTTAGATGAGAAGTACATGGTAGGACGTGTTATCGCTCGTCCATTCGTTGGAGAACCAGGGAAATTCACACGTACACCAAATCGTCATGACTATGCATTAAAACCATTTGGCCGCACGGTAATGAATGAATTAAAAGATAGTGACTACGATGTAATTGCTATCGGTAAAATTTCTGATATTTATGATGGCGAAGGGGTAACGGAATCACTTCGTACGAAGTCTAACATGGATGGAATGGATAAGCTTGTAGATACATTAAACATGGACTTTACAGGTCTTAGCTTCTTAAACTTAGTTGACTTTGATGCATTATTCGGTCACCGTCGTGATCCACAAGGATATGGAGAAGCTCTGCAAGAGTATGATGCACGTCTTCCAGAAGTATTCGAAAAACTTAAAGAAGATGATTTATTATTAATTACAGCAGACCATGGTAATGATCCAGTACATCCTGGTACTGATCATACACGTGAATATGTACCGTTATTAGCATATAGCCCAAGCATGAAAGAAGGCGGACAAGAATTAGCACTTCGTCAAACATTTGCTGATATTGGTGCAACTGTAGCAGAAAACTTCGGTGTGAAAATGCCAGAATACGGAACAAGCTTCTTAAACGAGCTAAAGAAATAGGGGGATAAACAAATGAATCGTGAACTTATTACAAAATCAGCTTCATACTTAAAAGAGAAATTTCAAGAAACACCACAAGTAGGACTAATCCTTGGATCTGGATTAGGTGTATTAGCAGATGAAATCGAAAATGCGGTAACAGTGCCTTACAGCGAAATTCCTGAATTCCCAGTATCAACTGTAGAAGGGCATGCAGGTCAACTAGTATTCGGTACACTTCAAGGTGTACCTGTAGTAGCAATGCAAGGACGTTTCCATTTCTACGAAGGATATGACATGCAAAAAGTAACATTCCCAGTTCGTGTTATGAAAGAACTAGGTGTAGAAACTGTTGTTGTAACGAACGCAGCTGGTGGTGTAAATACATCATTCGAGCCAGGCGACCTTATGTTAATTTCAGACCACATCAACTTCATGGGTACGAATCCATTAATCGGACCAAATGATTCTGAAATGGGTGTACGTTTCCCTGATATGTCTACATCATATACGACAGAACTTCGCGAAATGGCGAAACAAGTTGCAGCAGACTTAAACATTAAAGTACAAGAAGGTGTGTACGTTGGAATGACAGGTCCTGTATATGAAACACCTGCTGAAATTCGTATGCTTCGTACACTTGGCGGAGATGCAGTTGGTATGTCAACAGTACCTGAAGTAATTGTAGCTCGTCATGCTGGTATGAAAGTACTTGGTATTTCTTGTATTTCAAATATGGCAGCTGGTATTTTAGATCAGCCACTTCACCACGATGAAGTAATTGAAACGACAGAACGTGTTAAAGCAAACTTCTTAGCATTAGTAAAAGCAATCGTAAAACAAATGAAGGGGTGACTTCACAATGAGAATGGTGGACCTAATTGCAAAAAAACGTGATGGACAAGCATTAACGACAGAAGAAATTAACTTTATTATTGAAGGATATACAAATGGTGATATTCCTGATTATCAAGTAAGTTCACTGGCAATGGCAATTTTCTTCCAAGATATGAATGATCAAGAACGTGCAGATTTAACGATGGCAATGGTAAATAGCGGTGATACAATTGATTTATCAGCCATTGAAGGGGTAAAAGTAGATAAGCATTCAACAGGTGGTGTTGGTGATACAACGACACTTGTATTAGGTCCATTAGTAGCTGCTTTAGGTGTACCGGTAGCGAAAATGTCTGGACGTGGTTTAGGACATACTGGTGGTACAATTGATAAATTAGAAGCAGTTCCAGGATTCCATGTGGAAATTGAAAATGATGAATTCATGCGTCTTGTAAATGAAAATAAAATTGCTGTTATCGGTCAAAGTGGAAACTTAACACCAGCTGATAAAAAATTGTATGCACTTCGTGATGTAACGGCAACAGTAAACTCAATTCCGCTTATTGCAAGCTCGATTATGAGTAAAAAAATTGCTGCTGGTGCAGATGCAATTGTTCTTGATGTAAAAACTGGAGCAGGAGCATTTATGAAAACGGATGAAGATGCAAAACGTTTAGCTGAAGCAATGGTACGCATCGGTAATAACGTTGGTCGTAATACGATGGCGGTTATTTCTGATATGAGTCAGCCACTTGGTGAAGCAATTGGTAACGCATTAGAAGTACAAGAAGCAATTGATACATTACAAGGTAAAGGACCGAAAGATTTAGAAGAGTTATGTTTAACGCTTGGAAGTCAGATGGTGTACCTTGCTGGACAAGCTTCATCTTTAGAAGATGCGCGTGAAAAGTTAATTGAAGTAATGAACAATGGTAAAGCGCTAGAATCATTTAAAACGTTCTTATCAGCGCAAGGCGGCGATGCATCTGTTGTTGATGATCCTTCTAAATTGCCACAAGCACAATTTAAAATTGAAGTAGAAGCGAAAGAAGACGGTTACGTATCGGAAATCGTTGCAGATGAAATCGGAACAGCAGCAATGCTTTTAGGAGCAGGGCGTGCAACGAAAGAGTCTGAAATTGATTTAGCAGTTGGTCTAATGCTTCGCAAAAAAGTAGGCGATAGCGTGAAAAAAGGTGACTCTCTTGTTACAATTTACGCAAACCGCGAAAATGTTGAAGATGTAAAAGCGAAAATTTATGAGAACATGAAAATCGCTAAAGACCACGTAGATGCACCAACTTTAGTACACGGTATTGTAACGAAGTAATAAAAAAAAGCTGAGGAGATTTCTCCTTGGCTTTTTTTACT
Source organism: Bacillus cereus group sp. N8 (assembly GCF_016483685.1). NCBI lineage: Bacteria > Bacillati > Bacillota > Bacilli > Caryophanales > Bacillaceae > Bacillus > Bacillus cereus group sp. N8. The sequence continues at coordinate 405,444 of NZ_JAEHBK010000001.1, forward strand.
ATTTTTTGTTTATAATAATAATGGGTGAAATTATGATTAGAATTTGTGCAATAACGAAAAAAAATGAAGTTTTATATGATGTTTCGCTGGAAGACACGAAAAAAGAAAACATCGTATGGTATTGGCTTGATTTATATAAGCCGACGAAAGAGGAGTATACATATATTTTACAAGATCACTTCAAGTTCCATCCCCTTGCGATTGAAGATTGTGTAGAGTATGTACAGAGACCAAAGGTAGATTTTTATGATGGATATAACTTTTTAGTTCTCCATGCATTCGGAGAAGACGGATTAGAACCGCATGAAATCGATTTATTTGTTAGTGATCGATATATAGTCTCTTTCCACTTCTCTCATAATAATGCGATTGAAAGAGTATGGAAAACGCTCGGTGAGAAAAAACGTATTAAGAAGAGTCCTTTACATGTAGCACATACAATTATTGACCAAATTGTAGATGATTATTTCGCACCTGTTTATTACATTGAAGACCATTTAAATGCAATTGATGATAATTTAACGGGTGAGACAGCAGGAAGTGTGCTAGAAGAGGTATTTGATATTCGTACAGATTTATCTAAACTAAGGCGTACGATTATTCCGATGCGTGATTTATTGTACCGCATTTTAAATTCAACTCGTTTTTACGGTATAAGCGATCATGAAATTTATTTTAAAGATATACATGATCATTTGCTTAAACTGACAGAGATGATTGAAGCAAGCCGTGAATTAACAGCAGATATTCGAGATAGTTACTTTTCACTGAACTCCCACCATATGAACAATATTATGAAAACATTAACTGTTTTCTCAACTATTTTCATGCCGTTAACATTTATCGCAGGGGTATACGGCATGAACTTTTCACATATGCCAGAGCTTGGCGGGAAGTATAGTTACTTTATTTGTCTATTAATTATGGCGTTAATTGGCGGGGGCATGATGGCTTGGTTTTATAAAAAAGGTTGGTTTAAGTAAAAAACACCGAGGTTTCCTCGGTGTTTTTTACTAGCCAATAGCGTGTAATACGAACATGGCTAAGAATAAGCATGTAATGATATACATGGACGGTGCGACTTCTTTACGCTTTCCAAGAGCAACTTTCAAGATAGGATAAGCAATAAATCCGAACGCAATGCCATCAGCGATACTATATGTGAGCGGAATCATAACGATAATTAAAAACGCTGGAAATCCTTCTGAAAAGTCGTTCAGAGGAATTTGTTGAATGCTTGTAATCATCAGGCCGCCAATAATAATTAAGATTGGTGCAATGGCACTATCAGGAATTAGTTTGACAAACGGAAGAGCAAACAGTGACGCGAAGAATAACAACCCTGTAACGATAGACGTCAGACCTGTTTTTCCGCCTGCAGTAATACCTGCGGCACTCTCTACTGTTGAAACGGTAGGGCTTGTGCCAAATAGACCACATGTCATTGCTGAAATTGCATTTGCTTGGTAAGCACGTGGGAATTTACGGTCATCTTCTAATAAACCGTGCAGTAGTCCCATGTTCTCAAAAATAAGCACCATGCTTAAGGAGAATGTTGCAATCCAAAATGGTAAGGAAGAAAGTTTCCCAAATGACATAGCTCCAAACACATCGCCGTAATTAGCGAATGAAAACGAACTATTTCCCACTTGACTCGTATCAACAAGGCCAAATAGCCATGCAATACCAGTTCCAATTGCAATCGTCCATAAAAAGTTTCCACGTACGTTACGCACAAATAGCACAAGTGCCACAATAAGAGTAAGTAGTGTTGCAAGAACGACAGGACTACTTAATTTCCCCATTGCAACAGCAGTATTAGGATGCGAAACGACTAAACCACCTTTTTGCAAGCCGATGAAAGCTAAAAACAACCCGATACCGACAGTGATCGCTTCCTTTAATGACCTTGGAATCGATACCGAAAGCACGCGAGCAATCGGTGTAAAAGCAGCAATTGCAAAAATAATACCGGCGATAAAAACAGCTGCTAATGCTTCTTGCCAAGCTAGACCGAGCGTGTGCACAGCAGTGTACGTGAAGAATGCATTTACACCCATACCTGGGACAAGAATAGCAGGTGCATTTGCCCAAAATGCCATAAGTAGACATCCGACAAATGAACTAAAAACAGTTGCTAAAATTCCAGCTTCAAGAGGAATGCCGGCATCTGATAAGATTGACGCATTTACAATCATAATATAAACGATCGTGAAAAATGACGTGACTCCAGCTAAAACTTCTTGTTTTGGTGATGTTTGGTGTAAGTCTAATTTAAATGTTCTTTCAAGTATTCCTTTCATGTTAAACCTTCTTTTTCATATCCCTCTCCCACCCGTGATATCTCTTTTGTAAGAGCTCACCGTCCTTTATTATATCAGAACATCATGTTTTTACAACAACGAAAATGATAACGTTTACTTATAAACGAAATTATTTATAAATACGTAAAAATGGCTCGTATGGTTGAAATAATTTCTAGTTCTCCAGATTGAATGGGCGGGGCTGCTTGTGCATGTAAAGTAGCATAGGATGCAACCTCCCGTGGTAATTGGGCAGATTCTTCAACGAGTGAGAGGGGAACAGGATTAATGTTTAAATTGTAGGTACTCGCAATAGCACGAGCTTTTTCTACTGCTTGGTGCAGAGCCTGAATGAGAGCTTGCTCATAATATTTATTTGGATGAGATATTCGAAAACGTAACCCTTTTGCTACGTTTGCACCATTCGTAACGGCTATATCATATACTTCCCCTGCTTTTTGTACATTTAAAACGGTAATTTCATACAAATGCTCCACACGGTAGCCTTGTAGTAAGGCTTTATCATTTACATATTCGTATTGAGGGGTAATCGTATAAGAAATGGTTTCTATATCTTTATCGGCAATACCTAGCTGTTTGAGTGCATCAAGCAATTGTTTCGATTGCACTGCATTTTCTTCTTGTGCTTGTTTTACATTTTTACTATCTGTTCGAATGCCCAGTGTCAATATGACAACATTTGGTTTGGCTTTTATAATGCCTTCTCCTTGTACAGTAATAGTAGCTTCTTTACCAGTATTTGTCGTACGGATATTATGTAAATACGGATTCATTCCACTTTGCATTTATGCTCACCATCCTTTTTTACATGTATATGTGTGAACAAAAAAGAAAATCGTATGAAAAAAGTTACATAAATGAGAATGTTAAGGGAAGAAAGCATATACAACATAGGTATTTATAGATTATAATATGTATAAATATGATAAAAAAGGGACGAGGCTAGTGAACGAAAATAGAGAAACACTGATTTTAGATTTATCTGCATCATTTCGAAAGATGATACGTTTATTACAAAATGATATTAATACACGTTTTTCAGAGCATATGCCATATAATGAATTCTCTGTATTACGTGCGTTATTTTTAAAAAGTCCACAGATGGCTTCGCAAATTGCGAGTGAAGTAAACGTAACCTCCAGTCATATTACAGCTGTAACAGATCGTCTCGTGCGAAAAGGGTTTGTTGAAAGAAAGAGATCAAATTCAGACCGTCGTATCGTATACTTAGAAATTACAGAAAACGGACGAGAAGTAACTGAAAAACTTGAAGCTGTGCGTAAAGAATATTATAAAGAGAGATTTAAAGGTTGGAGCGACCAAGAGATAGAAATGGTTTTAGAACTATTTGGCCGCGTCTTATAATAAATGAGGATAGGAAGCAAGAGCTTTCCTATCCTTTTTCTTTTGAATAAAAATATTTTGAAACTCCGATACTTTAATTAAAAAGATCGGAGGAAAGATTATGAAATATATTGCGGCACTTACCGTTTTACTTGGAAGCTTTTTATGCTTTAATACATTCATGCACGCCGATACCCCTATTCAAGTGGTGCAAAAAGAAGTGAAGTATATTGAAAATGATAATACTGTCTTGTATTCGAAATTATGGGTTCGTTCTATGCAAAATGCAGTATTATTTCATCATAGTGATAACATTCGTAATCAGGACACATTACGTAATGTAACAAGTTCATCGCTCGTTAAAGCGAAGCACTTACCATTTAAGAAAGCATCAATGTACATTCCAAGATTATCGCAATACGTATCAAAAGCAGGGAAAGAAAACATTCAAGTGTACTACATTGCGGTGCACTATAATGTGAAAAAAGAAAATGCATATCAGCTAAATGGCATGAACTATTTTCTGCAAGTATTTATGAAAGAGCGCGGGGAATGGAAAATTGCTGAAAGTGTAGTTGCACCGACAGAGCAAATTGTGCAAAATGGTGATGGGTTTGGGATGAAAGAAGAGATGGTGTATGGAGATAGGAGAGAGAATGTGAAATAACCTCCTCTTAGTGAGGAGGTTATTTTATTTGAAATTCCAAGAGACCTTCAATCTCAATATTTTAGATAGAAGAAAATAGCTAATTATGCTTGTTCCGAATAAACCAACGTAAAAATTAAGCAACGAATGGGTCCCACCAATTATTAAACCGCCGCTAATTCCGATACAGAAAATAGCGCAGACCATAAATATCTTTTGAAGCTTTGGATATAGTAAGAAACTACCATTCCGCTCATTGACTGAACGAACATATAAATATATACCGAGTGGTAATAAAATAATGACATGTGCAATAGGTCCAATCAATGTTTTTACTGAAGGGATTTCTGTAAAGTTCGGTTCATTATGACGCACTCCATCATTATCGGTATAAGCATTTTGTGGATTATAATCAAATCTAATATGAAAATTTTCTGCTGGACCCGAAATGCGTATGTTTTCCATAACACGATGCATATTACCATTGTCCTCATGAAAGTCAGTATTCGAGTGAACAGCGATGACCGCTGAGATAAGGGATGGAAATAATAATGGAAACATGAATATAGCTGCAGTAAGAAGTCCCTGCGAGAGAATATTCCCAGTAATTGTTCCTATACATAATGCAAGCGTATAAATAGCGATTAACACAATTAACATGTATAGAAAATAAGTATGAAATGGTGAAAATATTTGATATTTATTATGAAAAGTTGTTTTTTTCATAATGGCGAATAGTCCCCAGTTTAATACGATGATTGCTGCGATGTTGCAGATCCCAAACAACCACTTTGTTATATAGATGTGTGAACGTTTATATGGCATAGACCATAGCAAGTCACTAGAGTTATTTTGTCTTTCCCAACCAATTAATGTACAAGCTAGAACGATAAGTACACTACCTAACAGTAGGACAGGGTCTATAAGTGTTAAATCAAAGCTGTAGTGGTATACATAGTTCCACTTTTTATTGTCATTTAGAAAGTATAGCTGTTGAATAGAAGCCATATAGTATTTATATGATAAAGTATAGAAGCTAACGAACCAAAACAACCACACAACATATTTACTTTGTTGATATGTTCTTAGCCATAGTGCTTTTTGAAACATAGGCTCCCTCCTTTAAAAAACTTTATAATTTGTTAGACGTGATAGTACAAAATAAGTAATGATTCCAGCGAGAAGCAAACTGATATAGTAGTTAAGTAAGAAATTAAATTGATTTATTTTATAGCCACCTAGTAATGCAAAGTAAATGGTTGTCCCCCATACCCATATTTTTAAATGTTTTTGGAAAATAAATATTTTTTGAGTGTTTTCATTTGGCGATCGTGTATATAAATATGCGCCAAGTAGTAAATTAACTATTGTATAAAAAATAGGGACTAACATCGATTTAGCTGAATAATAGTGATAAGATGCTGGATCTCTTAAAGTAGTTGAGTCCTTTTCTTTTTTACGTAATTCAGGATCATAATCGTAATAAATCGTGAAATTATATATTGGTGCAACTATATTTGTTTTTTGATTGATTTCATGAAGTTGTTCATACAAGTTGTTATTTCTAGTATCTGTAGCGTTTAAATGGTTTATTGTAAAAGTGTACACTAATGGAATAAATGTAAGCCCCATTAGAAGCCACGGAATACAAAAAATGATTTGCGAAACAACGCTTCCAGTAAAAGTACCGATACATAATGCAGCTGTATATACTGCAACATAAGAGACAATTGCATAAAGAAAGTATCGATGAAATGGTCCAAATGATTGATAATCAAAATGGATTGTTGTTCTATAAATAACATACATAAGGATCCAATTTATAAGTAATGAGCCTGCAATACAAAATGAACCAAAAGCCCATTTAGATAAAAAAACATCTTTTCTTTTAAATGGCATCGTCATAAGTAAAGTATTAGACTGGTTACTACGTTCCCATCCCATCAATAAACAAGCTAAAGCAATGATAAGAACAGTTAACGAAAAGCTATTACTTTCTCCTAACCCAAAAGAATAGGAATAATAGTACGTTCCCTTTTCTTGTAAATCGTGATATTCAGCAAGTTGTCGCTCGGCTGCTCTAAAGTATCCGAAAGATAAAAGATAAAGTGAACTAAAGAAAAACAGTAACACAGCATATTTCCCGCGCTTCCAATTCCACATCCACAACGCTTTATGAAACATACCCATCCTCCTCAAGTGTCGTAACGAAGACATCTTCAAGCGACATTGTTAATTCTTCAATGAGAATTGGTTGCTCTTTATAAAACTTCTCCAGTGTTGTAGCCACATTTCCCTCAATTAAGATTGTATATACTTTTCCTGTTTGGTTTAATATTTTAATATTGCTTAAATTTTCTAGTTTTTGAGGTAGTGATCGTTCGTAAGCTACTTGTATTTTGGCAAATTGTGATTTTGCATCGTCTAGTGATGTAATAGAAGATATGGTATGACCTTTTAATATAATGATTGTATCGGCAATTTGTTCAACTTCATCTAAATGATGAGTTGAGATGAAAATAGTAATCTCTTTTTCTGCAACTTCTCCAACGAGAAATTGGAGGATTTGCCTTTTAACGATAGGATCCAGCCCATTTGTCGGTTCATCTAAAATGATATATTCGGCCTTTGTAGAAACGGCTAAAATGATGGCGAGCAGTGCTTTCATTCCTTTTGAATAACTACGAATTCGTTTGTTTGGTAAGTTAAAGCGTTCTAACAGTTCATAGAAATACTGTTCATCAAATGCTGTATAAACGGCTTTATAAAACTTTACAATTTCTTTTATCGTATAGCCGTTCAGTATGTTAGTAGAATCTGGAACGTATACGATTTTTTGCTTTATTTCAGGACATTGATGAATGTTTGTATCTTCATATGTAACAGTCCCTGCATCAGGGTCTAAAATACCGACCATCGTTCGTAATAAAGTTGTTTTTCCCGCACCGTTTCTTCCTAGTAATCCGACGATACTACCTTTTTGTAATGTGAAAGAAACATCTTCTAAAATCGTTTGATTATCAATTGTTTTCTTCAAGCTTGTCACTTTCAGCATCTGCATTTCCTCCAATCTCTTTGTAGTATGAATCTATCCAATCATGAATTTTATCTTTCGTAATCCCGAGGTAAGAGGCTTCTAATAGTAATTGATGAAACAGCTTTTCAACCATAGCGATTTTCCTTTCGTCTAATGTTGGGGTAATCGATTGGGATACAAATGTTCCTTTTCCTCGTAATGTTTCAATAATCCCTTGTCGCTCTAATTCTTGATAAGCTTTGCTTACTGTATTTGGATTTATAACGAGTAAAGAAGCGAGCTCGCGTACAGAAGGGAGCTTATCACGTGGAGCTAACATGTTTTTTAATACGAGTTCTTTTATATTTTGAACAATTTGTTCCCATATCGGAGTGTTGCTTCTTGGATCAATTTGAATATGCAAGAGCAATGTCTCCTTCCTGATGAGTATTAAGTGTACTACTGTATGTAATACACTTAATACAATATAAGTAATGAATTTATTTGTCAACTGAAAATGATAGAAAAATATGGTATTAAAAATGAATAAATTGGAAAAAATAGGTCTGATATAGAATGGAGGGTTAGTCATGAAGCGAGTTTTTGGAATACTTGTTTGTTTCATGTTATTTCTTTCTGGTACTTCAGTTAGTTTTGCACAATCTGAGAAAACGAAGCAGGAGAAAACAGAAGAAACCACGCCGAAGTTAGCGGAACAAGCGTCGTCAGCAATCGTAATTGAGCAAGATACAGGTAAAGTTTTATTTGATAAAAATCCGAATGAAAAGTTACCACCTGCCAGTATGACGAAGATTATGACAATGCTATTAATTATGGAACAAGTTGAAAAAGGAAAACTAAAACTGACCGATAAAGTTAGAGCAAGTGAACACGCAGCTTCAATGGGTGGATCACAAATCTTTTTAGAACCTGGGGAAGAGATGACCGTAAATGAAATGCTAAAGGGCATTGCCATTGCATCTGGAAATGATGCATCTGTTGCAGTAGCTGAGCATATCGCTGGTTCAGAAGAAGGATTCGTAAATATGATGAACAAAAAAGCGAAAGATTTAGGACTGAAAAATACACATTTTCAAAACCCAACAGGTCTCCCGGCCAAAGATCATTATTCTACAGCAAATGATATGGCTATAATGGCGAGAGAATTGATGAAGTATCCACTTATTCGCAAATACACAGGTAAATATGAAGACTATTTACGTGAGGATACGGATAAGAAGTTTTGGCTTGTTAATACGAATAAGTTAGTACGTTTTTATCCTGGAGTAGATGGTGTGAAAACGGGCTTTACGACAGAAGCAAAATATTGTTTAACTGCATCAGCTGAAAAGAATGGAATGCGTGTCATTTCAGTTGTTATGGGAGCACCTACATCAAAAGAGCGGAACAATCAAGTAACGAAGCTTCTTGATTATGCATTTGGACAATATATGACAAAGAAATTGTATACACGTGGTGAAAAAATTAAGACTGTACAAGTAGGAAAAGGGAAAAAAGAAAAAGTAGATTTAGTTGCGTCAGATAACGTATCTCTTCTTATGAAGAAGGGCGAAAATATGGACAAAGTAAAACAAGAAGTAATCGCTGAAAAGAAAGTGAAGGCACCGATTAAAAAAGGTGACGCGCTTGGCACACTTGTCATTAAAAAAGATAAAGATGTTTTATTAAAACAAACTATTGTAGCGAAAGAAGATGTTGCTGCAGCGAGTTGGTGGGAGTTATTTAAAAGAAGTTTTGGGATGTTTTCAACATCAAAATAGCGGCAAAAATTTTGCCGCTTTTCTGTTCGTATGTACGGGAATAATTGCTGAACGGTTTCACATTATGACGAAATAGTTCTTCTTTTGTCAGTAGGAAGGATTCTTATTTTATATCACGAAAATCTTATGTTAATGAGTAAAGTTTGAGCATAAGGAGGAAATCGTGTGAGTCTTTCCATGCATTTAGAAGTAAAACGTGACGTCTTATGTGTGAGGCTGGAGGGTGAATTAGATCATCATACTGCTGAAGAGTTGCGAACGAAAGTAACAGATATGATTGAGACACATGGTGTTCATCATATTGTTTTGAGCCTGGAGAACTTATCATTTATGGATAGTTCTGGTTTAGGTGTTATATTAGGCCGATATAAACATGTAAAGGGATTAGGTGGAGAGATGGTTGTTTGTGCAATTTCACCGCCTGTTAAACGTTTATTTGAAATGTCAGGCCTATTCAAAATTGTTCGTTTAGAAGAAAGTGAAGCGCACGCGCTCGCGACGTTGGGGGTGGCATAAATGAGAAATGAAATGAACCTTCAATTTTCAGCGTTAAGTCAGAATGAATCGTTCGCTCGCGTTACAGTAGCTGCTTTTATTGCACAATTAGACCCGACGATGGAAGAATTAACAGAGATTAAAACAGTTGTGTCAGAAGCGGTTACAAATGCAATTATTCATGGGTATGAAGGAAATGCAGAAGGTGTTGTTTATATTTCAGTGATTTTGGAAGAAGCAATGGTGAAACTCACGATTCGAGATGAAGGGATTGGTATCTTTAACTTAGATGAAGCAAGACAACCCCTTTTTACAACTAAACCTGAATTAGAGCGTTCCGGAATGGGATTTACTATCATGGAAAATTTTATGGATGAAGTAGAAGTTATTTCAAACGAATCTTTCGGGACAACAATCCATTTGACAAAGTACTTATCAAATAGTAACGCTCTATGCAATTAAGGAGAATAGCCAATGGACATAGAGGTCAGAAAAGAGAAGAAGAAACCTCAGTTAAAGGACCACGAGCTAAAAGCGTTAATTCAAAAAAGTCAAGATGGAGATCAACAAGCGAGAGATACAATCGTTCAAAGTAATATGCGTCTCGTATGGTCGGTTGTGCAACGGTTTCTTAATCGAGGATACGAACCAGACGATTTATTTCAAATTGGATGTATTGGGCTCTTAAAATCGGTAGATAAATTTGATTTATCTTTCGACGTGAAATTTTCAACATATGCAGTTCCAATGATTATTGGTGAAATACAACGATTTTTACGTGACGATGGATCAGTGAAAGTAAGCAGATCCTTAAAAGAAACAGGAAACAAAATTCGAAAGATGAGGGACGAGCTTTCGAAAGAGTTCGGAAGGGCTCCAACGATTAATGAAGTAGCGGAGGCTCTGGAACTAACACCAGAAGAAGTTGTTCTGGCGCAAGAAGCGAGTCGTGCTCCTTCATCAATACATGAAACTGTGTATGAAAATGATGGAGATCCAATTACTATTTTAGATCAAATTGCAGATCAATCGGAAACGAAATGGTTTGATAAAATTGCTTTAAAAGAAGCAATTAGAGAATTGGATGAACGAGAACGTCTAATTGTGTATTTGCGTTACTATAAAGATCAAACCCAATCAGAAGTAGCGGAGCGCATAGGCATTTCGCAAGTACAAGTTTCCAGACTGGAAAAGAAAATATTGAAACAGATGAAAGATCGAATAGATGAATAGCTATCTATTCGATTTTTTTTATTGTCATGAAAAGGGGAAGGTTACAACTATTGCTAAAAAGTTTACAGAATTTATTGATAATTTAGTCAATTTAAAATATAATCCAAGTATGAACTTGTCACAAAGGGGGAAGGAAACATGGAAACGAGGCAACAATGGGGAACGAGGGCTGGATTTATTTTCGCAGCGGTCGGCTCTGCCGTTGGATTAGGAAACATATGGCGTTTTCCTTATACAGCGTATGAAAACGGAGGAGGCGCATTCTTTTTACCGTACTTATTCGCATTATTAACAACTGGTATTTCATTATTAGCATTCGAGTTTGCTCTTGGGCATCGTCATCGTGGTTCGGCACCACTTACATTCTTCCGTATTCATCCACGTGCTGAATTTATTGGATGGTGGCAAATGTGTGTAACATTTATCGTTTCAACATATTATGCAGTAATTATTGCTTGGTCTATTTCCTATACATATTTTGCAATTACTGGTGCATGGGGGAAAGACACGGAATCATTTTTATTTAAAGAATATTTACAGGTTGCAGATAAGCCAGGACAGTTTGGGGGGCTTGTGCCGGAAGTATTAATTCCGTTAGCTCTCGTTTGGATTATTGTGCTTGGTGTTGCATTTAAAGGAGTTAAAAAAGGAATCGAAGTTGTTAACCGTATTTTCATTCCTTTACTAGTTGTTATGTTTCTTATTATCGTTGTTCGTGCAGTCACGATGGAAGGTGCGATGCAAGGATTAGATGCATTCTTTAAACCAGATTGGAGCCGTATTTTTGATGGAAAGGTATGGCTTGCTGCTTACGGTCAAATTTTCTTTAGTTTATCTTTAGCATTCGGAATTATGATTACGTACTCTAGTTATTTACCGAAAAACTCAGATACAACAAATAATGCTTTTATTACTGGATTTGCAAATTCAGGATTTGAATTATTAGCAGGTATTGGGGTCTTTGCAGCGCTTGGATTTATGGCGAATAACATGGGGGTACCGGTTGATAAAGTAGCTAGTGCTGGTGTGGGACTTGCGTTCGTAGTATTCCCGCAAATTATTAATGAACTACCGATGTCATCGTTATTTGGAGTATTATTTTTCTTATCTTTAACCGTTGCTGGAATTACATCACTCATTTCACTTGCGGAAGTATGCTTTGCTGCTGTATCTGAAAAATTCAGCTTGAGTCGTCCAAAGACGATTGGAATTATGGGAACACTTCTCGTGTTAGTTTCTCTTGTTTTTGCAACGCGTGGTGGACTTATGTTCTTAGACGTTGTTGATTATTTCGCTAACAATTTTGGGCTGATTACAATTGCACTAGCTGAAGTAGTTGCAATAGGTCTTATCTTGCGCCGTTTACCAGTTTATCAAAATCATGCAAACTTTGTATCGGATATTAAGTTAGGGACGTTTTGGAGAGTGAGTTTACTCGTTATTACTCCACTTATGTTAGGGTATATGTTAATTGATGGCACAATCCAAAATATTAAAAAGAACTACGGAGATTATCCAACGGAGTTTGTTGTAACGTATGGTTGGTCAATTGCAGCAGCATTTCTTATAGTTGCACTAGTCATTAGTCTGAAGAAATGGAATGCACAAATACATTCAGACTCTGTCCAGCTTGAAAAAGAATGGAAGGATCGAGGTGTTTCATGATGAGCGGATCAGCGATTATGATGATGGTTATAGGTATGGTAGTCATTTGGGGAGGGCTCGCATTAAGCATTGCAAATTTATTTAAGAAAAAGGCTTAGCAGAAAAACATCTGTACCAAAACGGTACAGATGTTTTTTTATGAAAAAATTGTATTAGAAAAAATTCCAATAACCATACTACAACTACGAGGAAGAGTGAAGGGGTGAATGAAAATTGGAACAAACGATTTATATTAAAATGCGCAATCGATTAAAAGTGTCTCCTACGTATGAAGTAAAACTGAGCGATGTTGCTCAACTTGCTGGAGATTCTTTGGTAGTTGAGTCGTTACAAAATGAGATAATTTACAAAATAACAGCGCATGATAAAACACATGTTGTAATTGATGTTATGAAAGTGATTGAGATTGTTCAACAAAAAGCGGCTCACTTACAAATTAATTTACTTGGTTCTGGACAAACTCTTGTTGAAATTATATATGAAAAAAAGAAAGTGCATCCGGTTTTCTTCGGACTTGTATGGTTGTTACTTTTCATTGGAGCAGCACTTGCAATTATTTATTTTCATGAAGATGTAAGTATGCAACAAGTACACCAACGGTTATATTACATGATTACAGGAGAATTTAAGGCGCAACCACTTTTATTTCAAATTCCTTATTCATTAGGTCTTGGAGTAGGTATGGTTTTATTTTTTAATCATGTATTTCAAAAGCGAATTAATGAAGAGCCGAGCCCTTTGGAAGTTGAGATGTTTCAATATCAACAGTCGCTTGATCAATATGTAATTGTTCATGAAAACAAGGATAATATGAAACAGCTTACCGATGATTGAGTCTGGATTCGTGATTTTAATTGGTTTAGCTGGAGGGATTGCTGTAGGCAGCGGATATGTTGCGTTTTTAGCTGTACTTGGTATAATCCCTCGTTTAGCTCAATTAACGAGAAGTGGAAAGCATATTCAATATTTTGAGTGGGCTGTCATTGCGGGTACTTTAACTGGGGCTTGGTGTAGTTTAAAGAATATTACATTTCAAACGTCGCAATATTGGCTCGTAATATTAGGGTTATTTTGTGGCACATTCATTGGAATGCTAGCTGCGGCGTTAACGGAAGTGTTAAACGTTTTACCTATTTTAGCGAAACGAGTCGGGGTAGAGGGGAAAATTGTTGTTTTACTCGTTGCTCTTGTACTTGGAAAAGTAATAGGCTCATTGTTTCACTGGATTTATTTCGTAAAGTAGGAGGCAATATATATATGGCAGGGCGAAAACTGAAAGATGATTACATAAATAAAGTGAAAGAGTACCATCCAAAACCAAACTATTTAATAAATTGTGTGAAGGCATTTCTTGTTGGGGGATTCATTTGTACCGTCGGAGAAGTATTGATGAAATTTTATATACATTACTTTCACTTTAGTGAGCAAGAGGCAGGAAACCCTACAGTTGCAACTCTCGTTTTACTATCAGCGATTTTAACAGGATGTGGTGTTTATGATAAAATCGGGCAGTTTTCTGGAGCGGGATCAGCAGTACCAGTTACTGGATTTGCGAATTCTATGGCAAGTGCTGCGCTAGAACATAGGAGTGAAGGGATTGTTCTAGGCATCGCTACAAACATGTTTAAGCTTGCAGGAAGCGTCATTGTGTTTGGAGTCGTCGGTGCTTACATTATCGGATTAATAAGATATACATTTCAAATTTTAATGTCTTAAAGGAGGGATAGGTATGAGATTGACAGGAAAACAAACGTGGGTATTTCAAAATGATATCTTCGTGAATGCAACTGGTACCGCTGTCGGTCCAAAAGAAGCTGAAGGCCCTCTTGGAAAGGATTTTGATATTTCATATTCAGACTTACATTGTGGAGAGGAAAACTGGGAACTTGCTGAACGAAGGTTAATGTCAGACTCAATTCAACAAGCATTGCAAAAAGGAAATATAAAACCATCACAAATTGATTTCTTTTTAGCAGGTGATTTATTAAACCAAACAGTGACGGCAAATTATGTTGCTCGAGATTGTGGTATTCCTTTTTTAGGGATGTTCAGTGCTTGTGCGACGTCAATGGAAACTTTGGCGGTTGGATCAGCATTTATAGATGGTGGATTTGCGAATCGTGTCTTAGCGACAGTAAGTAGTCATAATGCGACGGCTGAAAGACAATTTCGTAATCCAACAGAGTACGGAGGACAAAAGCCTGGGACAGCAAACTCGACTGTTAGCGGAGCAGGATCCATATTAATTAGCAATGAAGAAAGCGCAATTAAAATAACAGCAGCAACAATCGGAACAGTACAAGATTTAGGAATTGCTAATCCTTTAGATATGGGATCGGCAATGGCGCCAGCTGCTGCTCATACAATTCAACAGCATTTTGAAGATTTAAGAAGAAGTGCCGCTGATTATGACCTTATTGTTACGGGTGATTTATCAGCTGTGGGGACACCAATTGCGAAACAACTTTTACTTGAGGAAGGGTATGATCTTGGGCATATTTACAACGATTGTGGATTAATGATTTACAATTCAAATCAAGAAGAAGTGTTTGCAGGTGGTAGTGGTTGTGCTTGTTCAGCTATTGTAACATACGGTCATTTATTGCGTGAAATGCAAAAAGGGAACTTACAACGAATTTTTGTCGTGGCAACTGGAGCTTTATTAAGCCCGATGATGATGCAGCAGAAGGAAACGATTCCAACGATTGCGCATGGTGTTGTGTTTGAAAGAGTTAAAGGAGAGTGAATTGTGGATTTTATATATGCATTTCTTGTAGGAGGAGCTATTTGTGTCATTGGACAAGTGTTGCTAGATTTTGCAAAGTTAACACCGGCACATTTAATGGCAACTTTTGTAGTCGCCGGAGCTATTTTAGACGGATTCGGATTGTATGATAGGCTTATAAAATTTGCAGGTGCTGGGGCAACGGTCCCTATTACAAGTTTTGGGCATTCACTATTGCACGGGGCAATGCATGCGGCAGAAAAACATGGATATTTAGGGATTGGAATCGGTATGTTTAGCTTAACGTCTGCGGGGATTTCAGCGGCGATATTGTTTTCGTTTTTTGTTGCACTTATATGTAAACCGAAAGGATAAATCAAATGAGACGAAGGGTTGTTTTGGTCACAGATGGAGATGAATATGCAAAGCGGACAATTGAGCTTTTAACAAAGGAATTTGGGGGAAGGTGTATTTCAGCATCGCAAAGTAATCCGACCAAATTGACAGGGAAGAAAGTTGTTGAGCTTATTATGCAGACGCCATATGACCCTGTATTTGTCATGTTTGATGACAGCGGATTTATAGGAGAAGGGTCTGGTGAAAAGGCGTTAAAGTATGTTGCAACACATAAACAAGTTGATGTACTGGGTATTTTAGCAGTAGCGTCGAATACACATCATTGGGAATGGGCGCGTGTAGATGTAAGTGTAGATAGAAATGGGAATTTGACAGAATACGGCGTTGATAAATTTGGACTCCCAGATGGTGAAATTGGCAGAATTAGCGGAGATACAATTTATTGTTTGGATGACTTGAATGTTCCTGTCATTGTTGGTGTCGGTGATATTGGTAAGATGTGTGGAAATGATGAATGGGAGAGAGGGTCACCTATTACTAGAAAAGCGATTCAATTAATTTTGGAAAGGAGTGGATTTTATGACGAAACCTAAAAAAATGAGTATCCCGATTTCATCTTTTTTAAGTGATAATGAAAATTACTTAAAGCAAACAGTTGGATTGGGTGTCACATACGATGTTGGTATTCGTAAATTTCAAATTTTAAATAAAGAAATTGGTGTGTTATTTGTAAATGGACTTTGTGATACGAATTATATTATCCCTATTTTAGAAGAAGCAGTGGATACAAATGAAATAAGGGATGTAGAAGAAGATACAGTAAAGCTTTTAGAAAATCGTTTAATTCACCAACAAGTAAGTAAAGTAAAAACGATGGATGATGTAATGCTCCAAGTATTATCAGGACTTATTGTTATATTTGTAGAAGGTGAAACGGAAGCGTTCGCAATAGATGTTCGTAGTTATCCGGGTCGGACACCGACAGAACCAGATACAGAAAAAGTAGTACGTGGTGCAAGAGATGGATTTGTTGAAAATATCGTTGTAAATACAGCGTTAATTCGCAGAAGGATACGCGACCCACGTCTTCGAAATGAAATGATTCGAGTAGGGGATAGATCGCAAACGGATATTTGTATTACATATGTACAAGATGTTGCAAATCCGGATTTAGTGAAGATTATAAAACAAGAATTAAATAGCATTGAAGTAGATGGGATTACGATGGCGGATAAAACGGTAGAAGAATTTGTAGTCAAACAAGGTTATAATCCATTCCCGCTTATTCGATACACAGAAAGACCAGATGTAGCAGCAAATCATCTGTTAGAAGGACATGTGTTAGTACTTGTTGATACATCACCAAGTGCCATGATCACTCCAACAACATATTTCCACCATTTACAGCATGCAGAAGAGTTTAGACAAAATCCAGCTGTAGGTACATTTTTACGTTGGGTACGTTTTTTAGGTGTTATATTTTCGCTGTTCTTGTTGCCGTTTTGGTTAGTTTTTGTATTTGATCCAACTCTTTTACCAGAAAATCTTGCTTTTATTGGACCAAATAAGATGACGCATTTACCGATTTTATTACAAATTTTGATGGCGGAAATCGGACTTGAATTTTTAAGAATGGCTGCCATTCATACGCCGACATCATTGTCGTCGGCAGCAGGATTAATTTCAGCTATATTAATTGGTCAAATTGCAATTGATGTAGGTTTGTTTGTGCCAGAAGTTATTTTATACGTAGCAGTTTCTATGATCGGTGCATATGCTACGCCGAGTTATGAACTAGGGCTTGGGAATAAGATAGGGAAATTGTTTGTAATTGTTTTAACAGGCATATTTCATGAGATGGGGTTTGTAATCGGAATGACGATACTGATTCTATTCTTAACATCTATAAAAAGCTTACAAACACCGTATTTATGGCCATTTTTACCGTTTGATTGGGGCGCGTTAACGAAAATTTTACTCCGTCCAACTATGTCTAGTTTAAAAGTACGTCCTAGTATTGTACGACCTCAAAATGTAAGAAGACAAAAATAAACGGGATTATGCTCCCGTTTATTTTTTTATCCCGTTATTTGTGGGCAGTAAGGCTCCCACCTCAAAATTTGGCGGATGCGAGGATGTTAGGTGGGAGACAACGGCCCGTAAAAGTCCGATTGGTGATTGCTAATAATCAGCGGGGGATGAACAAAACCCCCGCTGATTAAAGTTTCACTTTATCAAAAATTTATTATTTTTTAACAAAAACCCAACATTTTTTGTGTACACTTAGAGTAGATATTGTGTATGAGAGGGGAAGAGGACATGATTAAATTATTTGTAAGTGATTTAGATGACACGCTCGTTTACAATGTGAATGATATGCAAAAAGAAGATGAACGTGCACTTTGTTGGCTGGCTGAAAAAGGGACAAATATTTGTTTTGCCTCTGGCCGCTTTACTCACCGAATTGATGAAGTCGTAAAAAGGTTTTCATTCCCGTATTATACAACTGGTTTAAATGGGGCGACAATGATACTACCAAACGGAAAAATATTTCATGAATCAAATTTTGAAGATAGAGTTGCCCAGGAAATATATCGATATATACATAACAAGGGACTAGCAGATATTGTTTGTGCAAATGAGCAGCGATATACAAAAAGAAAGAATGAAAATCATCATACTTTTGAAGAGTATATGGGAGTGCATATTGCTGAAATTGAAGCGTTAGAAGAGGAATTTGGGAAAACTGTACATCCAGCAAAATTATTTGTTTTTGGTGAAGAAGAAAAAATTGTAGCATTAGATCAAGAGTTGCGAGATACATTTCATAGCGAAGCGGAAGTTTTTATATCGGGTAAGCGCTATGTTGATATTATGCCAAGAGGTGTAAGTAAAGGAAGTGCTCTGAAGCGATTAATGGAACATTTGCAAATTGAAGCAAATGAAGTTGCGTGTATTGGAGATTCTTTTAATGATATTTCTATGTTTGAAGTAACCCCGCATTCCTTCACCCTTCATCATGCTCATCCGTATGTGAAGGAGAAAGCAAATCATGTTGTTCGTTCTGTTGAAGAAGCTGTTATGAAATTACCGTTACTTGTATAAAAAAGAAGCTCGTCAGTGACGAGCTTCTTTTTTACTTGAATAAAGATTTAACGAAATCAATGATACTAGAGAAGAAATCTTTAACTTTATCTAGGAAACTTTGCCCTTCTTCAGATCCTAAAAAGGCTGAAACGTGTTCTTTTGCTTTATCTAATTGACTGCCAACTTGATTCCAATCGATATTAAGATTTTTCATTTTATCAAATAACGCTACTAAGTTATCTAACTGTTCATCTGTCAATGTAATGCCGAGTTGATCAGCGATTTTTTTAATTAATGAACGTAAATCTTCAGTTGTTTTTGGCTGTTCTTTTGCAATTTCTTCTTTAATTTTTGCAACAAGTTGAACTGCTTTTTCTTCACCGATTTTATCACCAAGCTGGGCTGTTTGTACCATTTCTTCATTGGCTACTTTTTTTACTTCCTCAGGAATTGTTTTGTTCGAGGTTGTTTCATAGGCCTTCATTAAACCTGTTAAAGCAGCAGTTCCTGAAACTTTAAATGGTGCAGTAATTTGAATCTCTGCATCTTTCACACCCGCTGTAATAAGTGCGTTTGTGTACATTGCATCTGTTATCGAATTAATGTTTTTTGAACGTACAATGAGACCAGATCCTGGTTTTGTGTATGTAATCATAGAAGAGGAAATTGCTCTCGTACCAATTTGCGCTTTTGGTACAATTCCTTCTAGAAATTTATGTTCTTCTGCATTAGACACAGTAATGATTGTAGCATCTTTTGGCGCTTTCATTTCTTTTAACAGATCTTGTTTTTGTTGTTCAGATAAGTTCTCTCCTAGTGTGACAATTGATTCTCCCTCAATGATGTCTGCAAATGAAGCTGTTGGTATCATAAATACGGCTACAGCTAATAGCAGAGCTAGTAATTTCGTTTTCACGAAAAATCGCTCCCTTTCTCTTTCTAAAATTTTCGGGCAACACAGTTATTATAGTATATATTTCTTATTTGTCACCTAGCTTTTTCCACATTTCAAAAAAGAAGTATGTAGATTGTCGGATTCTTTTTGTTTCTAGTCATGAATGTGGTAATATAGTGCTGAGATAATTGAAAGGAGACATATACGTATGAAAACTTTAGGATACATATTAATGGAAAATGGTGAAAAAATCGAATTAGAATTTTTCCCAGAAGAGGCACCAAAAACAGTAGAAAACTTTAAAAAATTAGCAGAGCAAGGATTTTATGATGGTGTGACATTCCACCGCGTTATTCCTGGCTTCGTAAGCCAAGGTGGAGACCCAACAGGCACAGGAGCAGGTGGCCCAGGTTACTCTATCCCATGTGAAACTGATGGAAATCCTCATAGACATCTTGTTGGCTCACTTTCTATGGCACATGCTGGCCGTAACACAGGTGGTAGCCAATTCTTTGTTGTTCATGAGCCACAGCCGCATTTAGATGGCGTACATACTGTATTCGGTAAAGCAACAAGCGGTATTGAAACAGTATTAAACATGCGTCAAGGCGATGTAATGAAAGAAGTTAAAGTTTGGGAAGAATAAGTTACAAGAAAAAGAGAGCGATTGTGCTCTCTTTTTTTATTTCGTATGAACAATAATTGGTATATATCTCGAAATATATGATGTAAATAGGACGGCTACTATAAAATATATTGTTCATGAGAACATAATTTTAACAAAATACATAGAATGGAGTACCAATTATATGCTTCAATAAATGGATTTCTCTTAACATATTGTTTTTAATAGAACTATTTCGTTCAAAAGTGATTAATAATTAAAATGTAATGAGCAGGGGGATTCTCCTTTTAGTTTCTATACAGTATTGTCTCTTTTCTGAGCGGTATAATAGAAAAAAATAGCGTGGAAACATATATTTGACTTTCTTCTTAACGCTTTGTATGATTATCAAGTTGTTTCAGCCTCTTCTCACTCTGTTAAAAATATTGTAGAATGAATGTGATATGAAAAGAGTGACTGAGGGGATAAATAGTTTGTAACTTTTGTAAGAAGGGATAAGGGTTATGTTAATTCGTTTTAAAAAAAGTTATGAAAAAATTGCAATGGGGCTTCTTTCATTTATGCCAACTGAAAAAGATGTGAAAACATTACAATTGACAATGAAAGAGTATGAGGCGAAAGAGGATTGGCAATTGTATTTGTGGAAACAAAATGAAGATTTTGTTGGGATAATGGGGATTATAAAAAAAGAAGATCAGGTATTGGAAATTCAGCATTTGAGCGTGAATCCGTCTCACCGTCATATGGGTATTGGGACGAAGATGGTTCAAGAGCTTAAGAGTAAATTCCTTGAGTTTACAATTTGCGGAAATGAGCAAACAGCAAGTTTTTGCAAAAAGTGTAAAGAGTTTGAACAAAATATACATTCATAAAAGCAGGGATAAGTAGTTTATTATCTCTGCTTTCTTTTTTGTAGTTGTTCGTGTCGTTCAGAAATAACTTCTGTTCGATCACGCAATGTGTGCTTATTTATGATGTATTCACCAGGAATAACGTTCGCATCTTTCCAAGAGAGGTTTTGTTTCGTACATAACTGTATGCATTGTTTTTCTAACGATACGTCTAATAATGGTAAAAATAACGGGGCGAAATTTTCCTTTTTGTGGATAGATTGTAATCTTTCATTTAATAAGACTGTAAGTTGTTTATGATCTATTCCTAATTGATGTAATTGCGCGCTGTTCTTTTCTAAAATTGTTATTGCGCTTTTTATCATCTTCTCTGCACCATTCCAATTGAATCGTCTATGATGGTATAAGGAAACAGCAATTTGAATGAGACCGACTAAGTAATTGTCACGTTCTCCTCTAGGCTTTAATTTCCAATACTCTTCTAGTATTTCATGACATTCAAAATAATCATAGTCTCCGTGAAAATGAATTAAAAATTGTATGTACTCGGTAGGATACATTTTTTTCGCTCCTGTCTAACGGTTATATGTACAGTGTATCATAGAAATATTAACAATAAGCGACTAGGGAAATATCCCTAGTCGCTTTATTGCTTCATATTAGCAGAAGCAAGCTGCTCCTACAATGATTAGTAAAATGAACAGTACAACAAGTAATGCGAATCCACCGCTAAAACCGCAATCAACGTGACCCATAGTTTTTTGACCTCCTACATTGTTCTTACTACATTGTTATCATATGAAGCGGTGGGCATTATGACATGGGCATAGGTCTATTTTTAATTAAATTTCTTAAAAAGGTTGGATAGAACATGAGTATGCTCTATACTTATGTTGTTATAGAAAAAATGTGGTGGGATGCTTTGTGCAGTATAATTTTAAAGTAGAGGCTTTTGAAGGGCCTTTAGATCTATTGTTACACTTAATACATCGTTACGAAATTGATATATATAATATTCCTGTAGCGGAAATTACAGAGCAATATCTATCTTATGTCCATACGATGAAAGAACTACAATTAGATGTTGCCAGTGAGTATTTAGTAATGGCTGCAACGTTATTACAAATTAAAAGTAAAATGTTGTTACCGAAACAAGAAGAAGATGTACCTGATAACGGTGAAGACTTTATAGATGACCCTCGTCAAGAATTGATGGAGAGGTTAATTGAATATAAGAAATATAAGCAAGTTGCTACTGAGTTAAAAGAAAGAGAACAAGAAAGAGCACAGCTATATACACGTCCGCCAATTGATTTTACATCATTTCAACAAGAAGAGGAGACAAGTTTACCTCTTGATGTTACGTTATATGATATGTTAGCGGCATTTCAAAAGCTAATGCGTCGTAAAAAAGCAAAGAAACCCGTAACAACGCGAATTACTCGCCAAGAAATACCAATTGAACAGCGAATGACTGATATTCTACAACAGTTAGAAGTAAAAGGCGGTCGTCAAAGCTTTTATGATTTGTTTGCTGATGAAGAACGTGAAATAATGGTTGTAACATTTTTAGCGGTTCTTGAGCTGATGAAAAATCAACAAATCATAATTGAGCAAGAACATAATTTTGATGAAATTTTCGTATCAAGCTCTAGTAAATCCGTATAGAGCCAGCATATGAAGATGGGGTAGAAATATTTTATCTCATGTTAGGTTTTAATGTATCGTTTGGAACGAGAGAAGAAATATTGAACCGAACGCATTTACTGTGATTCGGTTTTTTTATGTGTATTTTTATAGAAAAATAGGAGGAAGGAGTTCGTAAAATGGATAGAAAAGAACAAAAAGCGATTATTGAAGGGCTTTTATTTGTTGCAGGTGACGAAGGGATTTATCCGGAACAGATAGCTAAAGTTCTGGAAGTTGAAGTGGAAGAAGTAATAAATAGTATAGAGGAAATGCAAAAAGAATGTGAAGGATCGAATCGCGGTTTGCAAATTGTACAATATGCAAAAGTGTATCGTTTTGCAACAAAGAAAGAACATGCGGCATACTATCAAAAATTAATAGATACCCCAACAACGGCTTCACTGTCTCAAGCAGCTCTTGAAACGTTGGCAATCGTTGCGTACCGTCAACCGATTACAAGGACAGAAATGGAAGAGATTCGAGGAGTGAAAACAGACAAGGCATTACAAACGTTAGTTTCACACTTACTTATAAAAGAAATGGGAAGAGCAGAAGGGCCGGGGCGTCCTATCTTATACGGAACGACGAAAGAGTTTTTAGATACATTTGGATTGAAAACGCTAGATGATTTACCACCTCTTTCGGAAGAAAATGAACAAATGAATGAAGCAGATTTATTCTTCGGTTCTTTACAGGAATTATCAAAATAAAAGCTTAGCATTTTGCTAAGCTTTTTTTGTATATCAATTACAGAGCGTGCCATACTAAATGAAAAAAGGAGACGAGTTATGAGAGGTGTACGGAATATTCTATTGTTGGTTTCTGTTTTATTATGTTTTACGTTAAACAGCGCATCGGCTAAAAGATATATGATGTCTATTCATACTGCGTCTTCTATACATATGCAGCGGCAACATTTTGGTAAAATGAAAGTGAGTTTTTTAAAAGTTGGACAAGGTGATGCGACACTCATTACATTGCCAAATGGTCAAACGATGTTAATAGATGGGGGTCCTTATGAAGCGGGAGAGGTCATTATTCAAAAACTAATTGAAAAAAGAATTAATCATTTAGATGTGATTGTAAGTACTCATCCTGATATGGACCATATAGGAGGACTTATTCCAATTGTAGAGCAAATGCCAGTTTCCCTCGTATTAGATAGCGGGAAAACATATAGTTCATTTACTTATCATACGTATCGAAATAATATTAAAAAAAGGGGCATTCCTTTCATTTCAGTGAAGGAAGGACAATACATACCGCTAGATCCACATGTTTCTATACAAGTATTGAACAATGGGAAATCGAAAGACGAGAATAACGAATCTTCAATTGTATTAAAGATTCGTTATGGTAAAGCGGACTTTTTATTAATGGGTGATGCTGATATACGGACAGAAAAAGAAATATTAAAGCAATTTGATGTACATGCAGATATATTAAAAGTAGGGCATCATGGCTCGTATACTTCAACGAGTGAAACATTTTTAAAAAAAGTAGACCCACAATTCGCTATTCTTTCGTACGGGAGTAGAAATCCATATGGACATCCTCATCAAAGTGTTGTAAGACGATTAAAACAGCGTGGTATAATGATATACGGAACAAACAAGCGTACAGTAGAAATAGAAACAGACGGTGAACATATTACTATGGGGTCGAGCGGTCTTATGCCATTACTTAAGTAATTAATTATATAAGAAGGTATTTTCCATTTTGGAAAAAATGAATAACATATATTATAATGAAAAAGAAATAAATTTCCTTTTTTCTGCTGAATGAAGAGGAAATTTCATTAGAATGTATAGACAACTACTCGTGTGTATATTAAGATGGAATTAGGCGAATAAGGTAATAATAACAAGTAGGTATTTCATGGGAAAGGATCGATGAAAATGAAAACGCAAGTTGTCATCAATGCCAAAATTTATACAGGTAAAGAAGTAGTGGAAAACGGATTTATTCGTTACGCAGAAACAATTAAAGAAATTGGTTTGATGGCTCAATATGTATCACAAGAAAATGAAACTGTGTTAGATGCGGCAGGAAAGATTGTGATTCCAGGTATGATTGATGTTCATATTCATGGTGGATACGATATTGATGCGATGGATGCAAATAGCGATGGATTAGTAACTCTTGGTAAAGAAATGTTAAAAGAAGGAGTTACAACTTACTTCCCAACAACAATGACACAAGCTCCAGAAGCGATTGAAGCGGCGCTAAGTGCTGCGAAGGAAGCGAAAGATAAGGGAGCACATTTCGAATATATTCACTTAGAAGGACCATATGTTTCAAAAAAACGTGCGGGTGCACAACCACTTGAACATATTGTTCCTGCGAGTATCGAGCAATTTAAACAATGGCAGGAAGCAAGCGGTAATCTAATTAAATTAGTAACATATGCACCGGAAGAAGAAGGTGCGTTAGAATTTGAACGGTATCTTGCTGAAACAGGTGTTGTTGGCACAATGGGGCATACAGATGCGATTGATGCACAACTGAAAAATAGAAAAATTACACATGCAACACATTTATACAATCAAATGCGTGGATTACATCACCGTGAACCAGGAGTTGTTGGTCATGTGTTATTAAATCCAGATGTAATGGTTGAAGTAATTACAGATGGTATTCACATTCACCCTGATATGGTGAAATTAGCATATAAATTAAAAGGACCGAAAAAAGTAAGTGTCATTACAGATGCAATGCGTGCAAAAGGTCTTGAAGATGGATTATATGAGCTTGGCGGACAGCCAGTACATGTAAAAGATGGCAGTGCCCGATTAGAAGATGGAACGTTAGCTGGTAGTATTTTAAAAATGGATCAAGCTTTCCGAAATGTAATTGAATTTACAGGATGTTCAATCGAGGATGCAGTACTCATGACATCGGTTAACCAAGCAGAAGAGTTTGGATTAAATAATAAAGGTGCGTTAGCGGCAGGTAAAGATGCAGACTTTGTTGTTATGACTGAAGAATTACATGTATATGATACGGTTCGTTTAGGAATTCATATGAAGGAAGGGAAGTAATTAGATGAACATTCTTGTTGTAAAAACTCCAGAAGAATTAGCAGAAGCAGGTTTCAAGTTAATTGAAGAAGTTGTAAAATTAAAAGAAAATCCAACATTAGGAATGGCTACAGGAAGCTCTCCATTAGGTATTTATGCAGAAATGCGAAAAAATAAACTTGATACAAGTCATACAACCACTGTAAACTTAGATGAGTACGTAAATTTACCACACGAAGATAAAAACAGCTATCACTATTTCATGCAAGAACAGTTGTTTGATCATCTTCCATTTAAACAAACTTATGTACCAAACGGGATGGCAAGTGATTTAGAGGAAGAGTGCAAGCGTTATGAAGGCATTCTAGCAGCTAACCCAGTTGACTTACAGATTCTTGGAATCGGTGAAAACGGTCACATCGGATTTAATGAGCCAGGAACACCATTTAATTCTCCAACTAACATTGTGGAATTAACAGAATCTACACGCCAAGCAAATCTTCGCTTCTTTGAAAATGAAGAAGATGTGCCGACTCATGCGATTACAATGGGAATTGGAAGCATTATGAAAGCGAAACAAATTCTACTTGTTGCTATGGGATCTAAAAAGGCAGAAGCTATTAAAGAATTATTGCAAGGTGAATATAGTGAGGCGTGTCCTGCTACAGTTTTACAACGTCATCCGAATGTAACCGTAATCGCAGATCCAGAAGCTCTATCTTTATGCAGTGAGGCGATTGCTGATGAACATCGACAAGTATTCACCATTTCCGATCTATTATCAGATTCAAGAGTGGGTGAAACAGCTAATTGAGGACGGCGAATGGAAGCCGGGAGATAAAATTCCATCTGAGAATGAACTTTGTGATAAGTTCGAAGTGAGTCGTATGACAATCAGACAGGCAATTAATAACTTAGTGGAACAAGGGTATTTATACCGGAAGCGTGGAATTGGAACGTTCGTCCAACTTCCGAAAGTGGAGCAAAAGTTGCAAGGGATGACGGGATTCACAGAAGACATGATTTCTCGTGGTATGAAACCGAGCAGCCAGTTATTAAGTTTCCGCCTAGTTCCAGCTACTGCTAAAATAGCAGACCGGCTAAGAATACAAGAGGGAGAATCGGTTTATGAGGTGAGGCGTACTCGCTTAGCTGATGACGAACCGATTGCATTTGAGACGACATATTTGTCGCCAACTCTTGTGAAAGATATTAACGAAGAAATATTGCAACAATCTTTATATGAACATTTAGAGAAAAAACTGGGCTTTAAGCTAGTTCGCGCTACTCAGTCAATTGAGGCTTCAATTGCAACGGATAACGAAGCTGAACATCTGCATATTCCTAAAAAGGCGCCTGTACTTGTAATGCGTCAATGGTCTTATTCAGAAGGTGAGTTACCGTTAGAGTATGTGAAATGTATTTATCGTGGTGACCGTTATAAGTTTATTACGAACATCGCACGTAACAAGTAATATATTTCAGTTTGTGAAGTACAGTGAACTTTGATGTTTTCAACATGTAAAGAAATAAAAATACGACTCATCCTTATAAGGAGTGAGTCGTATTTTTATTATGAGCAATTACGTGGTTAACTGCATCTTTAACCGTATTTACTACATAGTGAGCGTGCTCTTTTACTGCGTCATCTGCTTGAGACATAGCAAAACTGTGAGGAGTTAAAGAGAACATTGGAATATCATTATAAGAATCCCCTATGCAAGCAATTTCCTCTGGTTGTATTTGAAATTCTTTTAATAAAATAGAAATAGCAGAACCTTTACTAATATTAGGTGGCATTACATCTAAACATTGTTCTGCTGAAATGAAGGTGCTAACTTTTCCGTGAAATTTTTCATCAATTTTTTTCTGGAGGAGTTGTAAGCTTTCCTTCGTTCCACCGACAGAAATTTTATTTGGAAAAATTGTATCATCAATTTTCTGTAATAGATTAGGTTCTTCAACAGAAGTCATCGTTACTTGTTGTTCAAGTTCATGAATAAACGGTGTTTTTTCTTCAATGTAGTAGTTATGTTCATCACTTACATAACGGAAATAAGGGTCTTCATTTGTCATAGCTAACAAATCTGGAAGAATGCTGGAATCGAAAGTTGCAGATAATAGCTGCTTATTTTCATGTGTATATACAAAAACACCATTTACACTAATGCGATGGAAATTTGTATTAACCGCTCTCATTAAGTCTGCAATTTCATTATCAAGTCTTCCAGAAGCGAAACAAAGAATTACATTTTGTTCAGCTAAGCTGCGTAAAGCGATAACATCTTGTTCGTCAATAAAACCTCCGTGTTGCATCATCGTTCCATCAATATCACTTACAAACATTTTAATCATGTTGCAATCTCCTTTCTATGTACAGTTGCCCTTACATTATACGCATCATATACAAACATGTCTAAAAAATGAATTTTTATTAAATGGTAGATGTTTTACATTGACGACAAAGAAGAATATTCTGTAACATAAAAGTAGGCTATTTAAGTACGAGGGTGGTGTTATATGAGTAATTATCTAGAAATTAAAAAAGTTTTAAATAATAATGTCATCATTGCTAGCCATCCTGAACACGAGGAAGTAGTAGTGATTGGTAAAGGAATTGGATTTGGGAAAAAGGCTGAAGATGTGTTGGAGCAAGAACAAATTGAGAAAATGTTTGTTTTAAAAAATGAACGTGATCGTGAACAATACAAACTTTTAGTACCACATGTGAGTGAAAAGCTAATTGAATTGATGAATGATATTATGTTCTACATTCAAGAAAAGGCAAAATCGCCATTAAATGAACATATTCACATTGCTTTAACAGATCATATTTCTTTTGCAATTAAAAGGCTGAAACAAGGACTTACAATAGATAATCCTTTTTTAGTTGAAACGAAAATGCTATATCCAGAGGAATATGAAATCGCTGAAGGTGTTGTAGATCTTTTAAATTCTCGTTTGCAAATTACATTGCCAGAAGGGGAAGTTGGCTTTATCGCACTTCACATTTACAGCTCGCTTACAAACTCTGATTTATCTTCTGTTAATCAAAATTCTCGTCTTATTGCACAACTTGTGTCTTTAATTGAGACAAGCCTACAAATTACATTAGACCAAGAAAGCATTCATTATTTACGCCTTATTCGCCATTTACAATATGCTATTGAGCGGGTGAAAAAAGGAGAAAAAGTAGAAGAAGCACAGAGTTTTGCTGATTTATTAAAGTTGGAATATCCAGTTTGTTATAATTTGGCGTGGAAACTAGTCAAAGTAATGCAGAAAGAATTGCAACTTCCTGTATATGAAGCGGAGAGTATTTATTTAACGATGCACCTGCAACGATTAGTGAAAGCAGAACATGTGTAAAAAGACATATATTTTTGTCTAAAATGAAAACGTTAAAAAAAATGATTGAATCGCTTACAATAGTTATGTATAATAACTATTGCAAAGTTATACAAAATTCGACAAACATATTAAGGTAAGTAACGAAAACGTTTGCCTTAATTATAGTGAACTTATACGTAATCCTATTTTTGACACGTGTTACTGATTCGATCAGGCATGAGTGGAGAAAAGTTGGGAATGTAAGCTAAATAAAGGGACATACTACCCTTTGTATAGCTATCGTTCTATCTTTTTTTCCTCATGCCTTTTTGGCGTTTGTCGAAAAGTATCAATATAGATAAGAGAGGAAGGGTTTCCATGTTTAAGAAGATCTTTGGTGTTCTTCAAAAAGTCGGAAAAGCGCTTATGCTTCCAGTAGCGATTTTACCGGCAGCAGGTATTTTACTTGGATTTGGTAATGCATTTCAAAATCCACAGTTAACAAATGTTATTCCTGCTTTAAAAGCAGATTGGTTCGTAATGGTTGCAAAAATTATGGAACAATCGGGTGATATTATTTTCGCTAACCTTGCATTATTATTTGCAGTTGGGGTAGCGATCGGTTTAGCTGGTGGAGACGGAGTAGCTGGTTTAGCAGCATTCGTCGGCTACTTAATTATGAACAAAACGATGAGTGTGTTCTTAGAAGTAGATAAGCTAGTGAAAGTAACAAGTTCTGGAGCAGACCCAGTGAAAATTGGATTTGCAGATCCGGCATATGCAAACGTATTAGGAATTCCAACGCTACAAACAGGAGTATTTGGTGGTATTATCGTCGGTATAGTAGCTGCATATTGCTATAATAAATACTTCAACATTGAATTACCATCATACTTAGGTTTCTTTGCAGGTAAGCGTTTCGTACCGATTGCAACTGCAACATTCTCTTTAGTAGTAGGTATTATCATGTGCTTCGTTTGGCCATACATTCAAGGTGGCTTAAATACGTTCTCACATCAAATGATTGATGCAAATAGAACGTTAGCAGCATTTATATTCGGTTTAATTGAACGTTCATTAATTCCATTTGGATTACATCATATTTTCTATTCACCGTTCTGGTTCGAATTCGGTCAGTATACAAATGCAGCTGGTGAATTAATCCGCGGTGACCAAAAAATCTTTATGGCACAGTTAAAAGATGGTGTAGAATTAACAGCAGGTACATTTACAACTGGTAAGTATCCGTTCATGATGTTCGGTCTTCCAGCTGCCGCTTTAGCAATGTACCATGAAGCACGTCCAGAAAATAAAAAATTAGCAGCAGGTATTTTAGGTTCTGCTGCATTAACATCTTTCTTAACAGGTATTACAGAACCACTTGAATTTTCATTCTTATTCGTAGCACCAGTATTATTCGGAATTCACGCAGTATTCGCTGGTCTATCATTTATGACAATGCAAATTTTAGGTGTTAAAATTGGTATGACATTCTCTGGTGGTTTAATCGACTTTATCTTATTCGGTGTACTACCAGGCCGTACAGCATGGTGGTGGGTAATTATTGTTGGTCTTGTACTAGCAGTGATTTACTACTTCGGATTCCGCTTTGCAATTCGTAAATGGGATTTAAAAACACCTGGTCGTGAAGTAGCAAATGCTAATGACGGCGCAGGAAAAACAGAAGCAGGTGAACTTCCACGTGAAGTATTAGTAGCACTTGGTGGTAAAGAAAACATCGCTTCTTTAGATGCTTGTATTACTCGTTTACGTGTACAAGTTAACGAACAAAAGAATGTAAATAAAGACCGCTTAAAAGAGCTTGGAGCAGCTGGTGTACTTGAAGTTGGAAATAACATTCAAGCTATTTTCGGACCGAAATCTGATACATTAAAATCACAAATTCATGATATTATGTCAGGTCGTACACCTCATGTTGAAAAAGAAGAGCCTGTAAAAGTGGAAGAAACTCCTCAACAAGTTGATGAAAATGAAACAATCGTTTCACCAATTGAAGGGAAAATCTTACCGATTACAGAAGTACCTGACCAAGTATTCTCAGGGAAAATGATGGGAGATGGATTTGCGATTGAGCCAACAGAAGGAACAGTAGTTTCTCCAGTTAATGGTGAGATTGTAAATGTATTCCCTACAAAACATGCGATTGGTATTCAGTCTGAAGGCGGAAAAGAAATTTTAATCCACTTTGGTATTGATACTGTAAAATTAAATGGTGAAGGCTTTGAAGCGCTTGTAGCACAAGGTGATAAAGTGAAGCAAGGACAACCATTATTAAAAGTAGATCTTGCATTTGTAAAAGAAAATGCACCATCTATTATTACACCAATCGTCTTTACGAATTTACAACAAGGGCAACAAGTCGAATTGAAAAAAGATGGAAATGTTAAAAATGGCGAAAACGCTATTATTGACATTCAATAGGAATTTGACGCAAAATGTTTATAATTATAATAGGCGATGTGGTTGACCGAACATCGCCTATTATATACAATAGATGATGTAGTACTCACGTCTATACAACTAAAAAAATACGTAATTTAAAGGAGATAAATTATCATGGAAAAAATCTTTAAAGTAACTAGCGATTCAGGAATTCATGCTCGTCCAGCAACTCTACTTGTAAACACTGCAAGCAAATTTGGTTCTGACATTAACTTAGAGTATAACGGAAAAAACGTTAACTTAAAATCAATCATGGGTGTTATGTCTTTAGGAATTCAACAAGGCGCGGAAATTAAGATCACTGCAAATGGTGATGATGCAGCTCAAGCACTAGCAGCTATCGAAGAAACTATGAAAAACGAAGGATTAGGAGAATAATGACTCTTAATATCCAAGGGATCGCTGCATCAAGTGGGATTGCTATTGCAAAGGCTTTCAGACTTGAGAATCCTGAATTTAACATTGAAAAGAAATCAATTACGAACGAAGCTGCTGAAATTGCACGCTTAGACGCTGCGCTTGAGAAAGCAAAATCTGAACTAGAAGCTATTAAGGACCACGCTTTTGCTGAGCTAGGTGCTGATAAAGCTGCTATCTTTGAAGCACATTTATTAGTATTAAATGATCCAGAATTAGTAAATCCAGTAAAAGATAAAGTAAATAGCGAAAAAGTAAATGCTGAATTTGCAATGGATGAAGTTGCATCAATGTTTATTTCTATGTTTGAAAACATGGATAACGAATATATGAAAGAACGTGCTGCGGATATTCGCGACGTAACAAAACGCGTTCTTGCACATTTACTAGGCATTAACTTCTCAAATCCTGGTACAATTTCTGAAGAAGTAATCATCATTGCTGAAGATTTAACACCATCTGATACAGCTCAGTTAAACCGTAAGTATGCAAAAGGTTTCACTACTGATATCGGCGGACGTACATCTCACTCTGCAATTATGGCTCGTTCTATGGAAATTCCAGCTGTTGTTGGTACGAAAGTTGTTATGGAGAAAATCCAAAACGGCGATATCGTAATCATTGACGGTTTAGATGGAGAAGTAATTGTAAATCCATCAGAAGAAACTCTTCGTTCGTTTGAAGAAAAGAAAGCGAAATTTGAAGAGCAAAAAGCTGTATGGGCAAAATTAAAAGACCAAGCTACTGTAACAAGCGATGGACATCACGTTGAGCTTGTTGCTAATATCGGAACACCAAATGATGTACAAGGTATTATCGATAATGGCGGAGAAGGCGTTGGTTTATACCGTACAGAATTTTTATACATGGGCCGTGACAATCTTCCAACAGAAGAAGAGCAGTTCGATGCGTATAAAGCAGTTCTTGAAGGTGTAAAAGAAGGTCAACCTGTCGTTGTTCGTACACTTGACATCGGTGGAGATAAAGAGCTTCCATACTTACATTTACCAAAAGAAATGAACCCATTCTTAGGATACCGTGCAATTCGCTTATGTCTTGATGAGCAAGATGTGTTCCGTACACAACTTCGTGCATTACTTCGTGCTAGCGTATACGGTAACTTAAAAATTATGTTCCCAATGATTGCAACTCTTGATGAGTTCCGTCAAGCGAAAGCGATCTTATTAGAAGAGAAAGCGAAACTTGTAGAAGCGGGTACAACTGTTTCTAATTCTATTGAAGTTGGTATGATGGTTGAAATTCCAGCTTCAGCAGTATTAGCAGATCAATTCGCAAAAGAAGTTGATTTCTTCTCTATCGGAACAAATGACTTAATTCAATACACAATGGCTGCGGACCGTATGAACGAACAAGTAGCTTACTTATACCAACCATATAACCCATCTATTTTACGTCTTGTAAAAATGGTTATCGATGCTGCTCATAAAGAAGGCAAATGGGCTGGTATGTGCGGTGAGATGGCGGGAGATTCACTTGCTATCCCATTATTATTAGGATTAGGCTTAGATGAGTTCAGTATGAGTGCAACATCTATCCTTCCTGCAAGAACACAACTAAGCAAGTTGTCAAAAGCAGAAATGGAAACATTAGCAGAAAAAGCATTAACAATGTCAACTGCTGAAGAAGTTGTTGAGTTAGTTAAAAGCATATAATAGTAAAAAAACCTGAGTCGATTTGAAATCGGTCTCAGGTTTTTTCTAGGAGAAAAGTAAATCTTATTTTCTTACTATAGAGGATAAGGAACAGAATTAGATAGCGATTGCAACGATATCAGTTGGGCATACACGTAAAATACCAGTAAAAGTATTTTTATTTTGATTGTTCTTATCGTCTTTATTGTTATCTTTGTTATCGTTATTACGAGCTAAAGCAGAGAAAAGAGCAACGCCGTTAGCGAAACCTTCAAAAATTACATTGTTGAAGGTTCCGTTACCTCTAATGCTTAAAAGAGAAAGCTCTGTTCCAACTGAAATGCTAGCAAGCACGTTACATACAGCAGGTCGTTGTTGTTTAACTTCTTCTCTCTCTTTCTCGCGATGGTCGCGATGGTCACACTCTCTTTCACGATGATGACAGTCTCTAAAGTTATCACAGCATCCAAATGATCCAAACATAATCCTCATCACCCCCTTCACACTTATAATCTATGTAAGTTCGGTAGTCGGTGACTGGACAGATAATGAAAATTTTTCTAGGGGATTTTCTCATTTTAAATGACTAGATGGGTATTTAGTATGAGATGATGTTTAAAATAGGGGAAATATCACAAAAAAATGTAAAGACCACCAAAATGAAATAAATTAGGTAGCCTTTACACTTTTTTGCTTTTATATAAAACGATGATATATACAGGAAGAGCTAGGAGTAGCGGTGCAATGGATCGTGCAGTATGTTTTTCTGCTTCTAATTGGAACACTTCTTCTTTTGGGAATTGTAACACTGATATGTTTGCAGCATCGCCAATAAAATATAGCAGTAGTACAGTTACTATGTAACTTAAAAGTGCGATAAAGCTTCCGTATGAACTCAATGAAAATCCCTCTCTTGTTATCTATTTGTTATCATTGTATCACAATTGTAACAAAAACACACGGTTATCTTTCGGTGGTTTAACAAATTTCGACACAAAACGCCATATTTGTTTATGGGGATAGCATGAAAATTACGATTTTTCTATGTATAGATGTCGAATAATACATTGTAATATTACGGATGTGTAACAGAATATAAAAAAACGAAGGTAATGAAATTACCTTCGTTTTTCTATTATTTCGCCCATTCACTCACTTGTTCTACGCTCATGCGTGGTGCAGGGTGACCTTTTAAAGTGGATTCACCAATTGTAATAAGCATAATTGGTACGTAACGAGATGAAACATTAAATTCTTCCATTAGTGCCTGTGGGTTGAAGCCACCAATAGCGCAAGTATCCCAACCAGTTGCTTTAGCAGCAAGCATAAGTTGCATTGCTGCTAAAGCAGTATTTGAAAAGGCAGCATCTCGTGGGTATTGCTCACGAGTATATGCAGATTCAATGTTTTTAGCTAAGCGCTCTTTTGCTTCTTCTTTCATAAATCCTTGTTCAACAATTGGACCGTAAACAGGTTCAACATTTTTATATGCTTCTAAATCACCTAAAATAGCGACTACGGCAGAAGCATCAAGAATTTGTTGTTGGTTATAAGCAATTGGATGTAATCGTTTTTGTACGTTTTCGCCTTGGAAAACAAGGAATTTCCAGTGTTGCAAGTTCCAAGCAGAAGGTGCTTGTGCAGCGGCTTTTAAAATTTCATGTAATTCTGTAGATGAAATTTCTTTTTCAGGGTTGAATGCACGTGTAGATGTGCGTTCATATAAAACGTTAAAAAAGTCATTGTTTGTCATTATATATCCTCCAAATTACATATCAACTTAATATGAAATAAATGTAATATATTCTACTTACATTTTGTAAGTTATTGAATTTAAGGATATAATAACTTTATTTTAATTGTCAAGTTTTAAGTGACGAGATGGGGCATTCATACAAACGATACAATTCCTATAATCATACACTAAAAAAGGAATTTCTAGAGTAGATAAGCGAAGATAACATTCTCAATTAGCTTGTTAATATGCATTCCTCACTAATCGGATTTTTTTGAGAACTATTTTTTTATAAAATGATTACGAGGAATTCAGTAGAACAAGATATATGAAGTGAGTGAAGACTAGTGATGAACATACTACATTTTTTATTAGAGAATACTGTTTTCCAAAATGTATTACAAGATCTTCAGTTGAATGTCCTTTATATAGAAGATGGATGTACACATCAACAAACGATAGAAAACGTCCATCCAAAATGTATGTTTATAGCAAATAGTTTTGAAGAAGGAGAAATGTTGTTTCATAGAACTAGACCGCATATTGTAATTATGTATGTAACAGATTTTGCTCAAATAAAATATATAAAGAATATATATAATTCACAGAGCACATTCATTATCATTTGGGATCAACAGATAAACAATGAGTTTGCAGATTTACTACTGTTAGGAATACGTAATATTGTTATAGCACCAGTAACCCCACAAGTAGTATTGGAGGAAGTGAATAAGAGTTTATATCAGCTTTCTTTAGTGCGACAAGTAAGTTTGCAGCAGGAATTACTTCAAACGATGTTTGATTTTCAAAATGATTTATTATTTATAGTAGAAGATGATGAGATTGTTGATTGTAATACAAATTTTTTAGAGTTTTTCGGATATGATAATTTATTTACCTATCGTGAACAACATCTAGTGTTTGCAGAACATCTTATAAGAGAGACTGGATATTATTCGACGACTCACGATGTAACATGGCTGGATGATACTTTATCAAATGGAAGAAGAATTAAGATGCACAATTATGAAGGGGAAGCTTCTACCTTTTTATTACGTGCGACACCATTACCAGAAGACTTATCGCGATTTATAGTAAAATGCACAGAGATTACAGAATTAGATGAAATCTATCAAGAGCAAGAAAGACTGGCTATGATAGATTCATTGACAGAAATATATAATCGTTTGAAATTCCAACAAATATTGGAGACAGAGTGGGAGAATGTAATACGTAATGATAAAAAAATAGCACTTATTTTGTTTGATATAGATAACTTTAAATCAGTAAATGACACATATGGTCATGATTTTGGCGATTTAGCATTAGTACAACTTGCAGATCTTATGAAATCTAAAGTTGAACATCAACATATATTTGCAAGGTGGGGAGGAGAAGAATTTATAATATTAGTGACAGATACGGTAGAAAAAGAAGCGTTTCAAGTTGCGGAATCGTTACGATTTTTCATTGAAACAAAGCAGTTCTCTGGAATTTCGAAATTAACAGCGAGTTTTGGAGTTGCGTTATATGAGCAAGGAATTACTAAAGAGGAATTAATGCAAAGAGCGGATATTGCATTATATGAAGCAAAAAAAAATGGGAAAAATCAAGTATGTATATATAGAAAGGAAAAAATGTGATTTTTCGCAACAAATTGTTGCGATTTTTTTTTATTGCCTGATAATAGAATATGGGGGACCATTCTTCACGAAGTAATTATGGAGGAACAATATGAAAAAAAAAATAATGATTATGGCTTCACTGTCTGTTGTAGTTTGCAGCGGAGTATACTATTTTCTCTATAGTCCCGATCTAAAGGAACAAGCAGTATTAACAACAAAGGTAACTCCCGCTATTGAGTCAGAGGTACAGGATAATATAGAAGAAGTACAAAAAATTGATTATGCTAGTATATCTCAAAAGTTAGATCAATATTTAGTAGGAAAGCAATTTAATGGGACAGTTTTGGTGACAGATAAAGAGCATGTTATATTGAATAAAGGATATGGATATGCTGATGTTCAAAATAAAATAGAAAATACGCCTCAAACAAAATATCGTATCGGTTCTATTACGAAAACAGTTGTTGCTACGTCCATTTTACAGTTGCAAGAACAAGGGAAGTTAAATATTCAAGAGAATGTAAATAAATACATTCCTTCATTTCCAGCAGATAAAAACATTACGTTATATCACTTATTAACGCATACATCTGGTTTACCGGAAAATGGGAAAGGAAAGGTTAATGTAGCTTCACGTATAAATTTAATAAATTGGATTGGAAGTCAAAAGTTAGATTTTCCACCAGGGACAGGTTGGAAGTATACGGATTATAATTATATGGTGCTCGCTTATATTATAGAAAATATAACGAAAAAGCCTTTAGGAGATTATATAAAAGAAAATATATTTACAAAGGCAGAGATGCATGAATCAGGTATGGGAAATATGGTACCTGGAGATGAAAATTTCACGAAGGGTTATGTGAAGAAAGATCAAGAACTTGTACCAGCGCAAAAATTAGGAATGGACTGGTTATATGGATCTGGTGAGATGTATACGACAGTAGGGGATATGAAAAAATTAGATGAAGCGATTATAAATGGAAAGCTTCTTTCTGAACAAAGTATACAAGCGATGTTTACACCTTCAGCAGAACGGAAATATGCATTTAGTTTTTATATATATCCGGACTATTTTCATAATCATGGTGTATTATCTGGTTGGAATACGTTTAATAATTTCAATAAAGAAAAAGGAACGTTTGTTATTTTATTCTCAAATGTGAAGAATGGTTTGGATGATGATTTTAATAAGGAATTTCGAAAGATGGTAAATGATTTATTAGAACAAAGGGGATGAGAAGATGGAAAATAAAAATTTATCAATAGGTTTCATTGGTATAGGTGTGATGGGAAAAAGTATGGTTAACCATTTAATGCAAAGTGGTTATAAAGTATATGTGTATAATAGAACGAAAGAAAAAGCGGATTCTTTAGTACAAGAGGGTGCGATTTGGTGTGATACACCGAAAGTGTTAGTAAAGCAAGTTGATGTTGTAATGACTATGGTTGGATATCCACATGATGTAGAAGAAGTGTATTTTGGGATAGATGGGATTTTGGAGAATGCAAATGAAGGCACGATCGCAATTGATTTCACGACATCTACACCAACATTGGCAAAACGTATTAATGAGGCTGGTAAAAGTAAGAATATATATACGTTAGATGCGCCTGTATCTGGAGGAGACGTCGGTGCGAAAGAAGCAAGACTCGCAATTATGGTCGGTGGAGAGAACGAAATATATGATAAATGTTTACCGTTATTTGAAAAACTAGGAACAAATATTCAGCTGCAAGGACCAGCAGGGAGTGGACAACATACAAAAATGTGTAATCAAATTGCGATTGCTTCCAACATGATTGGAGTATGTGAAGCTGTTGCTTATGCGAAAAAGGCTGGACTAGATCCAGATAAAGTATTAGAGAGTATTTCAACAGGAGCAGCAGGTAGCTGGTCATTAAGTAATTTAGCTCCTCGAATGTTAAAGGGAGATTTTGAACCTGGTTTTTATGTAAAGCATTTTATGAAAGATATGAAGATTGCTTTAGATGAAGCTGAA
The DNA here is from genome assembly GCF_016483685.1 of Bacillus cereus group sp. N8. Taxonomy (NCBI): domain Bacteria; kingdom Bacillati; phylum Bacillota; class Bacilli; order Caryophanales; family Bacillaceae; genus Bacillus; species Bacillus cereus group sp. N8. The sequence goes on from NZ_JAEHBK010000001.1 coordinate 444,422, forward strand.
AAACTACAATTACCAGTACCGGGTTTAACCTTAGCGAAGGAATTGTATGAAGAACTAATCGCAGCTGGAGAAGAGAATAGCGGAACGCAAGTGTTATACAAAAAATACATAGGGGGTAAGTGAGATGGATCTCCAAAAATTTGATGAGATGATTGATGCTGTGCAGCAATCAACTTGTGTACAGATTAATGATAAGCAAAAAGAAGCTTTTAAACAAAAATACGATTTTGAGCCAAGTTTCGAATATGGACGAGATGAGAAAGGGCATTATGTTATCCGAACTTCGAAAAAGATGTTAGAGGAAATGGATTTTTATTTGGCATTGAAATATGATCGAGATGGAATTGCCCTTTATATGCATGCTGAGATTGAAGGGACATGTCACGTATCCGTTAGCTATAGTGAAGATGCACTTCATTTGCAAGAATTGTTTCAATTTCTAGAAGAAAATAAATAAAAAGTCCTCAGATGAGGACTTTTTATTTATTTAGGCAGGCATAATATTTAAGTTGGATAATTTATAGGCTGGAAGCGCGGCGGCATCGTTCAATTGGGAATGGAATAACTTGTGCAATGTGATTAGGACCAAACTGTTTCGCGCGAGCATGGCGTAGTATATAAAATGCGCACAGGATAGAAACAGGAATAGCACCGTACAAACCAAAAAATAAAGCGCTTACACAAGATGCTGCAAAACCTAAAACACCAACTTCTAATTCTTCCATAATAGCTCCTAAAATGACAGGAATAGCTCCACATGAAACTCCTAGTATAAGTGCGATAAGTAAACTCATGATTATCCCCCTCTGCTTGCAATATTCTTTTCCTTCTTATTAGTTGTAGTATATCATACGTAAAACAGAATTTTCAGAAAAAATTCAAAAAAAGTTCAATAAATGTTCAAAAAGTATTCCGAAATGTACTTGATAAAATGGAAGTGTGATTTGAATAAACGAAAGGGATAAATTATTTTAGTGAATAAAAAATCAGGCTTACTTCAATGTTATGAAATAAGCCTGTTCCATAGGAGGATGTATATATGTAGAGTGAATAAAAGATTGGAAAAGGGGTTCCAATCTTTTATTCAACTAGCTACCTTAATAAATTGGAACCCAACCTTCTGTTGTAACAAAAATACGAATAGCTACAACTTGGCAATCATCTTGTAAGGTAAAATAATGTCTTGCATTTTCAGGTACAGATATAAGATCACCAGGCTCAAGTTCAACGTCAAAGAATCGACCATCTTTTCCTTCAATAGCGAAGATGCCATGACCGCTGACAATAAAGCGAACTTCATCGTCAGTATGATGGTGTTCTTTTTGGAAATTAATTAATAACTCATCAAGGTTAGGTGTGCTACTAGAAAGTGAAATCACATCATATGCTTTATAACCTCGGCGCCCTGAAACATCAGCGATTTCTTTTGAAAACACCGCTAATATTTCAGCTTTGTTTTCATCTGTTAATGAATAATTTTCATTTAAATGAGTAGGAAGTTTAGAAATATTCCATTTCTCATATAAAACGCCTTCTTCTTGTAGAAATTTTGATACTTCCACCTCATTTTCAATGCGAGTATTTACTTCATGAATACGAATTTGCGCCATTAGAAACGCCTCCTTGAATTGATAATAGTTTTATATGAAATTGGAATAAAAACTCATAAGCTTCTAATCTTTTCTTTGCATCAAAGCTATCTCGGCCCCATACGGTAATACCATGATTACGGATTAATACTGCTCCCGAATCTCCTTGTATATGTTTTCGGAAGTCCTCTCCAAGTGTTGGGATATGAGCATGGTTTTCAATAATAGGAATGTGAATCGTTGCACCTTCTTCCCAAATATCAAGAGCTTTAATAATTTCTTGATTTTGAAGGGTGACTGCATCACCATACAGATTTGTGATGACGTTGTTATCAGTTGTATGAACATGAAGTACGCATCCGGCATTCGTATTGTTATAAATATGTGTATGCAATATGGTTTCTGCTGAAGGGCGTAATTCAGTCTCTAATACGGGAACCCCTAGATGATCTACTAATAGAAAATCATCTGGAGTAGTTTTTGTTTTATCTTTACCGCTTGCTGTAATAAGAAAAGTAAGTGGCTCATGACTAACTTTTATAGAAATATTACCACTTGTTGCTGGAAACCAATTTCGTATTGTTAACTCTTTTTTAATCTCGCTTAAGTCATACCATTGACGAAAAAGTTGTTTCATAATTTCACCTCCAACAAATGTTTTAATTCAGCTTGAACATCGTGAAATGTTTCAAACGGTGTATAAGCAATACGATTTTCTTCACATTTGGTAATAAGAAAGTCGCGGGCGAACACTTTATCTGCGTGTTTCGCAGCTTGTAAATCAGTAATAGAATCTCCAATCACAATATGGAAGTCATTTGTATCACTTAATTTACGGATTAAAGATGATTTACATAATCCGCAATTATTTTGACAGTGATGATCACAAGGGTGAGGCCAATTCACTGTGATGTGTTCATCTGAAAAGTCTGTTTTATTACAGTAAATTTGCTCTTTGGGAATGATTCCTTGCAAGAGTGGATAGACGAAGAAATCCATTCCACCTGATATAACGTAAAAAGAAATATTATTTTCATTTGTAAATTGTATAAATTCATGAAAGCCACTACGGATTTCGGCAGTTTCTTTTAAAAATTGAATCATATCATCGTGCAAATTAGTAGGTAGCAATTGAAATAATTGAGAAACACCTTCTTGAATAGATAGCTCTTGTGATAAAATTCTATTCTTTACTTCTTCTGCTTCTGGTGGTGCGAATTTTTCCATAATGGACATAATGTTATCATTATTTGTAATCGTACCATCGAAATCACAAAATACTTGAATACTCATAATTTCACCTCATGAGAGGGATTTCCCCATATTTGTAGTGCGCTATGCAAATTTATTTCATCTACTTCATGGAGTGGCTTGCTTTGTAAAGTAGCATCAATTGCAGTGCGGAAAGCTTTTCCACCACCTTGTGCTCCATTCGGATGCCCATGTATCCCGCCACCAGCATTAATAACAACATCTTTACCGAAATCTCGCAAGATAAAGGGAACGAAACCAGGATGAATGCCAGCAGATGGGACAGCAAAGCTCTTCTTGAAAAATGTGTCTTCCTCAGTTAAATACTTTGAAATGTTGAGAGCTTCTTCCTTCTCTAACGCAACGCTCCCATATGGAGATGGGAATAAAGAAAAATCTGCACCAGCATAACGTAATAGCTTTCCGAGTAATAATGGAGATGAGACTCCATATAGCTTGGATGATGAATAAGCACCACTCACAGCAGGGTGAGCCATAATAGGAACTGGAATTTCAGCATCTTCTGCAAGTGATTGTAGTACATCTAGTCCGTAAGCAAATACATTAAATAATAGAATATCAGCACCAGCTTGTACTGCGCGCTTCGCATTTTCTTTTAAGTCAAAAGTTCGTCCTGTTAAATTTACGGCATATAACGTTTTATGGCCGTATGTTTCATATACTGCTTGTAAAACTTCTTTTCCAGATATAATGCGCTTTGTTAGTGGTGTTAATGAATTCTCAAATAATACCTCATCATCTTTTACGATATCTACACCACCAATAGCTTGATCGCGTAATTGCGTTTTTAAATACCCAATATTTCGTCCGATCATGCCTTTAAAAATACTCATTAAAAGGGGACGATCATGCACTTGTAAAAGATTTCGAATACCGTCTATCCCGAATTTTGGACCAGGGAAATACTGTTTTAAGTCGTCTGAAAATGTTAAGTCAATTAATTTCACTTCGCCATCAAGTGATAGCTTTCCGAATGTAGTTGTTAAAATCGCTGGTAAGTCTGGACTGAAATTTAATAACGGGTATTCGATTTTAATAATCCCGCGTTTTACTTTTTTACCTAGATACAAATTGGTATGCTCTTGTTCGTCTAATTCCTCAACATGAATGACATTGCCTTTATGCTGTTTTAATTGTTCTTGCAATAAGTGTGGCAAATGAGTCCAAGAGCCAATTGTTAACCCAAGTGCAATTTGCTCAGCTTTTTTTTCTAAGTTATGTGAATCGTCATGGATTAAATACGTCGCTATAATTCCGCTCATTGTTATAACCTCCTAGTTAAATAAAAAAACCTCTCAGCTAAGGAGAGGTTTTTTTACAACCAGCTCCTTATCTGTCAGCGTAATGCTGCGAGAATTAGCACCGTGTCTACAATTATGTAGATCGGTTGCCGGGCTTCGTCGGGCTCGTCCCTCCACCTGCTCTTGATAAGAAGTATTTAGAAATGTTTTAATTTTTAAGATAACTGAATTTTGTCAGATATTTTTCATGTTGTCAATGACTTTTTGAAAAAATTCAAATTATCAATTCGATTAATGGCTTCTCGTAATCGTTCTTCTGTATGCAAGAGACCAACGCGGACATACCCTTCGCCGTGCTCACCAAATCCAATACCAGGAGCAACTGCAACGTGTGCTTTTTCTAGTAAAATATTAGAAAACTGCTCAGATGTATATCCTTCTGGTACAGGAAGCCATGCAAAGAATGATCCTGTTGGAATATCTACATTCCAACCAATTGAATGACAAGCTGAAATAAGAGCGTTTCTGCGAGATTCGTAACTATTTACAAGGTCTACGACGCAAGATTGTGAACTTAATAGTGCTTCACGGGCAGCATCTTGAACTGCACCAAATATACTAACATACATATGATCTTGTAATAAGTTAATTGTTTCAATGACACTTTCATTCCCCACTGCAAAAGCAATACGCCATCCGGCCATATTAAAAGTTTTTGATAATGTGTAAATTTCAATTCCTGTATCTTTGGCGCCGTCTGCTTGCAAGAAACTAACTGGTTTTTGACCATCAAATCCAATAGCACCGTAAGCAAAATCGTGAACAACTAATATATTATGTTTATTAGCAAAATGAATGGTTTCATCAAAGAAATCTTTTGATGCAGTAGCACCAGTAGGATTGTTTGGATAGTTTAAAAACATTAACTTTGCTTGTTTCGCAATAGAGTCATCAATTTTTGTATAATCCGGTAAAAAGTTATTTTCTGCAATAAGCGGTATTGTTTCAAATTGTGCTTTTGCTAAAGCAACTCCGGATAAATAATCTGGATAGCCTGGATCTGGAACGAGAATAGTATCACCAGGGTTTGTAAAACAAATTGGTAATTCTACTAATCCAGCTTTTCCACCAAACAAAATAGCAACTTCCGTTTTTGGATTTACTACTACACCATATTCACGTTGATAGAATGTTGCCACGGCTTCTTTTAAACTTTCATGTCCGCGAAATGGCGGATATTTATGATGAATAGTCTTTTCTGCAGCATCTTGTAAAGCTTTTACGATATGCTGCGGTGTTGGTTGATCTGGATTACCTTGACCTAGATTAATAACATCGTGACCAGCTGCAACGACTTTGTTAACTTTTGCAACAAGTGAAGCGAAAAATTGTGTTGGCAATGATGTTACTATCTCAGAAGGTTGAAATAATTTCATACTTTCCACCTCTTTTGAAAGTTGTTACAATTCTAGTGACAAATGATATAATCTTTCCAGTATTTTGTAAAGAAAAAAATTAAGAATGGGGCTGACAAAATGAAAGTCGCATGTATTCAAATGGATATTGTCTTTGGAGATGTAGAAAAAAATATTGAGAATGCTAAAAATAAAATAAGTGAAGCGATGAAGGAAAGGCCAGATGTTATCGTCTTACCAGAACTATGGACAACAGGATATGATCTAACGAGACTTTCTGAAATTGCAGATAGGGATGGAGTAGAAACGAAAGAAAAGTTGAAAGAATGGTCGAAACAATATGGTGTACATATTGTTGGTGGTTCCATAGCGAAGCAAACAGAGCAAGGTGTTACAAATACAATGTATGTTGTAACTAATAAAGGTCAGCTAGTCAATGAATATAGTAAAGTGCATTTATTTCAGCTTATGGATGAACATAAATATTTAATCGCTGGAAATAGTACAGGCGAATTTAAGTTAGATGATGTCGACTGCGCTGGCACCATTTGTTATGATATTCGTTTTCCAGAGTGGATGCGCGTTCATACTGCTAAAGGTGCAAAAGTTTTATTTGTTGTAGCAGAATGGCCATTAGTTCGTTTAGCGCATTGGCGCTTGCTATTGCAAGCAAGAGCAGTTGAAAATCAGTGTTATGTTGTTGCATGTAATAGGGCAGGAAAGGATCCGAATAATGAGTTTGCAGGTCATTCTCTAATTGTAGATCCTTGGGGTGAAGTTGTAGTAGAGGCAAATGAAGAGGAATCCATTTTATTTGGAGAAATTACATTCGAGAAGATTAAAGAGGTACGTAAAGGAATTCCAGTTTTTGCAGATCGACGTCCAGAATTATACAAATAAAATGTTGACAAGTGATTTTTATTCTTGGTATAGTCTTCAACATAAAGTTAAAAATTCTAAAAAATTATACAACTCTTATCAAGAGCAGGTGGAGGGATTTGGCCCGATGAAGCCCAGCAACCGACCGTAATACCATTGTGAAATGGGGCGTTTATGACGCCAAAAGGCACGGTGCTAATTCCAACAGAAGGTTTACTTTCTGGCAGATAAGAGGGGAGAAGATAAACTTCAAACCTCTTTCTTTGTGGAAAGGGGTTTTTCTATTTTAGAAAAACCTCTGAATGAAAAGGAGGAGAAGACGATGGGATATTATTCATTAACTGAAACAACAGCTATACAATATGCGAAGGAACACGGTTATTTTGAAAAGAAAGCAAATGTAGTTTGTCATGAAATTGGAGATGGAAATTTAAATTACGTGTTCAAATTAGATGATGGAGAGAAGTCTATTATAATAAAACAAGCACTGCCATATGCGAAAGTCGTTGGTGAGAGCTGGCCACTGTCTATAAAAAGAGCGACGATTGAAAGTAAAGCATTACAAATTTTCGCGAAGTATGTGCCGGAATATGTGCCGGTAGTGTACAGTCATGATGAAGAGTTAGCAATAACAGTCATAGAAGACTTATCAAGGCTAACAATTACAAGAAAAGGATTAATAGATGGAGAAGGATATCCACTTTTATCCCAACATATTGGTCGTTTTCTAGCACATGTGTTGTTTTATACTTCAGATTTCGGTTTACAGTCAGAAGAGAAAAGGGTACTAGAAGGTACATTTGTAAACCCAGACCTTAGCAAAATTACAGAAGATTTAGTGTTTACAGATCCGTTTAGTCATTATGATACAAATGATTATGAACCAGAGTTACAACTAGTGGTTGATGAACTATGGAGTGATAAAACTTTAAAATTAAAAGTAGCACAGTATAAGTATAAGTTTTTGACGAGAAAAGAGGCTCTCATACACGGAGATTTACATACTGGTAGTATATTTTCATCACCTTCTGAAACGAAAGTAATTGATCCAGAGTTTGCAACGTACGGTCCATTTGGATTTGATATCGGTCAATTTGTTGCAAATTTATTATTAAATGCTTTATCAAGAGAAGAAGAGCAGAGAAATATACTATTTTTCCATATAGAGAAGACATGGAGTTATTTTGTAGAAGCTTTTACGAGGTTATGGATTGGAGAAGGGGTAGAAGCATATACGAAAGAAAAACAATGGTTACCAATTATTTTGCAAAATATCTTTACTGATGCCGTCGGGTTTGCCGGATGTGAACTGATTCGTAGAACAATTGGCTTAGCTCATGTAGCTGATTTAGATGAAATAGCAAATAAAGAAAAAAGAATTCAAGCTAAGAAGCAAGCTCTATACTTAGGAAAAGAACTAATAAAATATGAATCTAAGAGTGCTGATATTCAACTCTTCCGAACACTATTTCAACAGACAGTTTCTGGAGGGGTAAAAGCATGAGTACAATTGTTACTGTTCCGAGATCTGTAAGTTGGAAAGGCGATGCCATTGCGGTATTAAACCAAACAAAACTACCGCATATTACTGAGTTTAAAACATTAACGACTATTGAAGAGGTATGGAAAAGCATTGTTATGTTAGAAGTACGCGGGGCACCTGCAATTGGAATTGTAGCTGCGTTTGGTTTGGCGCTTGCGGCAAAGAAATACGATGCTATAAATATCGATGAGTTTCAAAAGAAGTTTAATAGAGATTGTAACTATTTAGGAACATCACGCCCGACAGCAGTCAATTTATTTTGGGCAATCGATCGTATGAGAGAATCTATTCGAGAGATTACTACAATAAAAGAAGCTCAAAAAATATTAGAAGAAGAAGCGCTTCGCATTCAGCAAGAGGATGAAATAGTGTGCCGAAATATTGGAGAACATGGTTTAACGTGTTTTAAAGACGGTGATAAAATTTTAACAATTTGTAATGCAGGGAGTATCGCGACTGCTAGATATGGTACTGCATTAGCACCGTTTTATATTGGGAAAGAGAAAGGTGTACATTTACATGCGTATGCATGTGAAACAAGACCAGTTTTACAGGGGGGACGTTTAACGACTTGGGAGTTGAAACAAGCGGAAATTGATGTAACGCTTATTACAGATAATACGGCAGCTCATGCAATTCGTACGAAAGAAATTGATGCGATTATCGTAGGAGCAGATCGAATCGTTGAAAATGGTGATACTGCGAATAAAATAGGAACATTGAATTTAGCTATATTAGCAAAGTATTTCGGTATCCCATTTTACGTTGCAGCGCCGTTATCTACATTTGATATTACGAAACAAACAGGCGCTGAAATTGTTATTGAAGAAAGAGATGAAACAGAAGTTACGAAAATTTTTGGGAAACAAGTAGCACCACTTGGAACGCCTGTATTTAACCCTGCATTTGACGTAACACCGCATGAATTAATTACAGGGATTATTACTGAGAAAGGTATTTTACATGGAGATTATAAGCGAGAAATTGCATCATTGTTTGAAAAAACAAGCTAATCACAAATAGCTTGTTTTTTTATGCCTAAGAATCTTTTGTTCTCTTATTTATGTAATGAAGGGAGGAGAGAAAGATGGAAGAGTGGATTAGGATGATAGGTAATGTGGGGTTTCCAATTGTTGTAACGCTATATTTACTACATCGCATTGAAAGTAAATTAGACGGAGTGATTGTTGCAATTGAGAAACTCCCTAAACAATTACTAAAGTAGAAAGATCCTCGCGATAGAAAGTAAAATAAAGTTTGCTCGCGAAGAGCAAACTTTATTTTTTATCCCGCTATTTGTGGGCAGTAAGACCCCACTGATTAAAGTTTCACTTTATTGAGCAGTATATCCACCATCGATAACAACAGCTTGACCAGTTATGCCTTTTGCTTTTTCGCTTGATAAAAACATAGCGTAATCCGCAATTTCTTGTACTTGCAACAAGCGCTTTTGCGGTACGAGAGGATAAATAACATCTTCTAAAACATTTTCAAGTGGTACATTTCGCGTAGTTGCTAAGTCTTGTAGTTGATTTCGTACAAGAGGGGTATCAACATATCCAGGACAAAGAGCATTTACAGTAATTCCATGAGTTGCTCCCTCTAAAGCAGCCACTTTTGTTAATCCGATTACACCATGTTTCGCACTATTATAAGCAGCTTTTCCAGCAAATCCGACAAGGCCGTTAATAGAAGCGACATTAATAATCCGACCATATTTTTGTTTTTTCATAATCGGAAAGGCATGCTTAATTGCGATGAAAGGAGCGATTTGCATAATTTTGATTAACAGCTCGAACTTTTCAGTTGGAAAATCTTCAATCGGTGAAACATGTTGCATTCCTGCGTTGTTAATTAATATGTCTAATGAGCCGGAGTGAGTAACTGTTTGAGAAATTGCTGCTACAATTTCTTCTTCAACTGTAACGTCACATTTTAAACCGATAGCTTGATAGCCTTCTTTTTGCAATTGTTCAGCAGCTTTTTTTGCACGATCTTCAAGGCGATCACTAATGACAACTTTAGCACCCTCTTTGGCGAAAGCACTTCCCATTTCATAACCAATACCGCTCGCAGCACCTGTTAAAAAGACAACTCGATTTGTAACCATGATGAAAAACACTCCTTTATAATAAAAGTTCTCTTATTGCTCTATTTAGAGAGTGGATAATAAAAATCCTGCAAAAATTTGGAAAAATATTGCCAGCTATCTTGTTTTGCAAAATAGTCTTTGCTATACTATTTTGTAAAGCAAGATACTTACGCTTATCTATCTTGTAAAACAAGATAGCGAGAGGATTTGAATTATGTCGACAAGTCAAATGCTGAAAGGGATTTTAGAAGGATGCTTACTTGCTATTATTTCTGAAGGTGAAATATACGGTTATGAAATGAGTGAAAAGCTAGCGAAGTATGGTTTTACAATGGCGAGTGAGGGGAGTATTTATCCTTTATTAATACGAATGCAAAAAGAAGGGTTAATAACAAGCGTAATGAAGGAGTCACCATCTGGTCCAAAGAGAAAATATTATACATTAACAGAAAAAGGCGAGGAAGCACTGGATGAATTTATGGGTCGCTGGGAAGCGATGCAAAGTAGCGTAGAACGTTTGCTTGAAGGGAAGGGGAGAAAAAAATAATGCTATCAAGTGAAGCACGAAATTTTTTGTTAGATATGAGATTGTTTTTGACTGCAAAGAGTGTGAAAGAAAGTGATATTGAAAGCTTTTTAGAAGATGCAGAGTTGCATTTAATAGAAGGTGAGAGTGATGGGAAAAGTGTAGAAGAAATTTTCGGAAGCTCACCGAAAGAATACGCCAATGAACTTGTAAAAGTGATGGAAAGAGATAGGCAGGAAACGTGGAAGCAAATTGGTTTTACAGTAATGAATATCGTAGCATTTTGGATTATTGCTTCTATTGTAATAGTGAATAATGGAGTTTTACAGATTTCACTTATTCAGTGCATTGGGTATAGTTTTTCATTGATTTTAGTTGTTATGGGTCCTAATTTTTTACTTCGTAAAATGACCTTCGTAACAAGTTTTACAAAAACATGGTTTGCTATGTGGTCTTTAGTCATGATTGTACCAATGTTTCTAATAGGGGCTGTAACGATATTAGATGTGATATATCCTACAAAAATGTTTATATTCACTCAAACGCAAAGCTATATATTAGCTGGAGGTATATTTATCATCACAGTAGCGATAAATATATATTTTGAAGGATGGTTTAAAAACTTATATTTAATCATTCCGCTTTCTATTATGTTAGTGTTTCAAATATTTACATCGGAAGATCTCGTGCCAATGTTATTTCAAATTATATGTTTATACGGAAGTTTGTTTATTTTAATTTTCCTTGAAATTATGATGAAGACGAATAGAAGAGAGACGGTTAAATAAGGGAGAGGTTATCATGCGGATTTCTAAAGAAGGAGAAAAGTTTTTAATCGATACGAAAGTGTATTTAATAACAAAAGGAATTAAAGAAGAAGATGTGGATGCTTTTCTAGAAGATGCAGAACTTCATTTAATAGAAGGCGAGAAAGAGGGAAAGACGGTAAGGGATATATTCGGTGATTCACCAAAAGAATATGCGGAAGAATTGGCGAAAGAGATGGAGAAAGATAAGGGCGGGAGTATAAAAAGTATTCTTGCAATGGTAATTGGTATTGGTGGATATTGGTTACTTACAAATGTTTTATTTGGAAGTCCGAATCATGAATTTACATTAACGAATGTACAATTGATTGGATACCCAATTGTTTTAATGATTACTATTGTGGGTATTATTGTTGCTTTTAAGATGTCATCATTTAAAAGCAAAATAAAAGAATTTAGCATTATTTATGTAGCAGCTTTGCTACCGATTTTATTACTAGTATTATTAATGTTTATGAATAAATGGTACGGGACACCTGTATTGCAATTAACTACTATGCAAAGTTATATACTAGCTGGAATTGTCTTATTAGTGTTGTTAATTGGTGAAGCGTACATACTTGGATGGATTGGAATATTAGCTGTTATCGTACCGTTATTCATTATGTTTGTATTTAAAGGATTAGGAGAGAAAAATCCATACTGGGGAATGTTAGAATCTTTACTTCTGTACGGAAGTTTATATGTATTAATGCGATGGTCTTTGAAAAATGAGGAGAAAAAAACTGTTAGCTAGTTTTATATTAATAGTGAACGAACTGAATTTTTTATTAAGAGGGAACAAATATGCAAAGTACATTTCTAGGTATATTGTCTATTATATTTTTAGGTTTAACGATTTTTGGGCTATATACTACCTTTTCGAAAAAGGTACATGATAACTATTTCGATACTTAATTAGATGACACATCGGGTTATGTTTTGTTCTTCGGTTTAATAGGAAAATGGCTGCTTTGGATATGCAAAAAATTATTTCCAAAGAAATATTATATAGGGATTTTTAGAGGTATTACGTTTATGTTTAGTTGCCTATTTTTATTTCTAGCAGCCGGGTTTTGGTTTGTGGATTGGAATACATTGTTTTAAAACAGTAACAAAATCGTTACTGTTTTTTTCTTTGCAATAAAGAGCTTTGTAAAGAGAGTGCTTTTTGTTCGTTCGTTAATAGAGACTGAATATGAACATTTTCAGGGCGCGGGACTATCGGATACATAAGATTTGATGGAGAAGGATGGTGCTCCGAGCCAGTTGGGGAATGAGGATCTGCGTGAGTAAGTTTTCCATGAATACGTCTTGTAAATAAAATATGACCGACTTCGTGAGCAAGCGTATATATATTTTTCATGAGAGCAGCCGAATTTGTTAAAACGATGTAACCAGTAATTTGTTGTTGTTTTGCTAAAGAATAAGCGCAGGCAATTACGGCTGTTTCTTTGAAATAATCACTGCCAATATAACAAATATAAAGATCACATTCTGGAGCTTCATTTACACACGTTTGGAAAAAGGATGCTAATTTTTCCTGACTTTGAATGGAACTTTTATAACTAATCTCACGGTCAGAAAAACGGAAAAGCTCATTTAACACAATTACTTCTTGAATTTGAAATGTAATGGGATGCCAAATTGATTCTGCAACTGCTAAATCTTTTGCGATGCGGTCGTCAGAAACATTAGCGCCTGGAGTAATGCAAATACATATATTGACGTATGGATCCATAAGGAACACCTCAAATGAAAAAATTCTTCCTATAATATATGTGGGGAAAAGATGCTATGTATGGATAAACGCCTTGTTTATTACATGAAAATATAGACTACAAGTCGAAAAAATTTCATAGTTCTATAACGTAGTGTGGTCATCTTTTTGATATAGTAAAGGAAAGGGGGAGAATATATGTATACATTAAAAATCGTTTCAGACAGAGAAGCACTTTATCAATTTGCGAGTTACGTAAGAGTTGTGCAAGGGGTTGAAGATGTATATGTAGAGGTGGGAGAACCTTTATATGAACATCCATTAATGAAATTTTATGTACATATTACAATTGAAGAAATATATGATCAGCATAAAGCGTTACAGGAAATAGCTAGATTAGTAGAATTAGGGCGTTTTACATATGTCCATTATAGCAATGAGGAAATTGAAGAAGCTTTTGAAGCTGTAAAGTACGAAAGCTTTAAGAAATAAAGTGAAACTTTTAATCAGTGGGGTGGTTCTTCATCCCTCACTGATTATCAGCCCTCACCAATCGGGCTTTTACGGGCAGTTCATTCCCCACCTAACTTCTTTATTTTCGCTGAATTTTGAGGTAGGGGTCTTACCGCCCGCAAATAGCAAGGTAACGGTAAAAAAAGGAAGCGAAAGCTTCCTTTTTTGTTGAAAATTACATCAACAAAAGGAAGAGAATTTTGTTATGATAAGGAAGGATGAGGAAAGGAGAGTTTACATATTGGGGTATATTGAAGAGTTACGCAAAGTAGTTGGTACGAGACCACTTATTTTAGTAGGGTCAGCAATTATTATATTAAATGATAATCAAGAAGTATTGCTTCAATATCGTTCAGATACATATGATTGGGGTGTGCCTGGCGGGGCAATGGAATTAGGAGAAACGACGGAAGAAACTGCTCGTAGAGAATTATTCGAGGAGACGGGGCTAAGTGCAAAAATAATGCAATTTCTTGGTGTTCTTTCGGGAAAAGAAGTTTATTTCCGTTATCCAAATGGAGATGAAGTTTTTAATGTAATTCATCTGTATCAGGCACATTATGTGAGTGGAGACATGAGGTTGGATCATGAAGGGTTACAACTTCAATATTTTCCGGTAGATAAGTTACCGAAATTGAATGAAACGACAGAGAAGATATTGCAAAAATTCTTATATGCATTAACAGAATAGAAGGTTAATTCCTTCTATTTTTATTATATTAAATATTTTGATTTTTTAGTATGTTTATAGTATGATAATTGTAGACATACATCTTATGGAATTCCATCTAAAAACTTACTAGGGTACATAAGAGAGGGGCAAGTACAAAATGCATAATGTTGTCATTACAGCTGCAGTTCGTTCACCAATTGGAACTTTCGGAGGAGCACTAAAAAATATCACACCAGTAGAATTAGCTGTTCCTGTACTTCAGGAAGCTGTAAAAAGAGGCGGAGTAGAGCCACATGAAGTTGATGAAGTGATTTTAGGTCATTGTATTCAAAGAACTGATGAAGCAAATACGGCAAGAACAGCTGCATTAGCGGCAGGGTTTCCTGACACAGTTACTGGTTATACAATTCAACGTCAATGTTCTTCAGGTATGCAAGCAATTATGTCTGCTGCAATGCAAATTCAATTAGGTGTAAGTGATATTGTTGTTGCAGGTGGAGTAGAAGCAATGAGTTCAAGCCCTTATGCATTAAAACAACACCGCTGGGGACAACGTCTACAACATGGAGAAATCCGTGATACAGTGTGGGAAATATTAGAAGATCCATTGCATCATATTATGATGGGTGAAACAGCGGAAAATTTAGTTGACCAATATGAAATTACGAGAGAGGAACAAGATGAAGTTGCACTTCGCAGTCACACATTGGCACTGCAAGCAATCGAGTCTGGATACTTTGACGATCAAATTGTTCCTATTACGATAAAAGAACGTAGAAAAGAAGTTGTATTTTCGAAGGATGAACATCCACGTGCAGATATTACAGCGGAAAAATTAGCAGGATTAAAACCAGCTTTCCGTAAAGATGGATCGGTAACGGCAGGAAATGCGTCTGGTCTTAATGACGGAAGTGCGGTTTTAGTATTAATGAGTGAGGAAAAAGCGAAAGAAAAAGGGTTACAACCGTTAGCTCGCATTGTTGGATATTCAGTAGCGGGTGTAGATCCGAAAATTATGGGTATTGGACCAGCACCAGCAATTCGCAAAGGGTTAGAAAAAGTAGATTGGTCATTAGAAGATGCAGATTTACTTGAAATTAATGAAGCTTTCGCTGCACAATACTTAGCTGTAGAGAAAGAGTTAGGATTAGATCGTGAGAAAGTGAATGTAAACGGTAGTGGCGTAGGACTTGGACATCCAATTGGTTGTACAGGAGCTCGTATTACCGTAAGTTTAATTCACGAATTAAAAAGACGTGGATTAGAGAAAGGTATTGCCTCTCTATGCGTTGGAGGCGGTATTGGAGTAGCTTTATTTATAGAAGCATTATAAAAAAGAGGCAGCGATTGCTGCCTTTTTTTTATGACTCAAATAAGTGGTGAAATAATCGATCGCGATTTTCAAAGAAAAGTTTCGTCGTTTGGTAATGCTCTGTTTCTTCTAATGTCGATTCGTGAACCCCTTCTTGAGTTAAAGAGTATATAGTAGATTCAGGATAAGCCATTAAAATGGGAGAATGCGTTGCGATAACAAATTGTGAACCTTGTTCAGCTAGCTCGTGCATGCGAATGAGCATTGAAAGTTGCCTCATCGGTGATAAAGCTGCCTCAGGCTCATCTAAAATGTATAAACCTTGTCCTGAAAAACGATTCATAAATAATGAGAAGAATGATTCGCCGTGTGATTGTTCGTGAAGTGAAACGCCGCCGTAAGATTTTATAGCATCTATTTCATCGATATAAGAAGCAACGTTATAAAATGATTCAGCACGTAGAAAAAAGCCGTCTTTTGGGGTATTAAAACTTTTTGAAATTCGAATGTATTCATGTAAAGATGAATGTGAATCGTACGTGTTAAAACGGAAGTTCTTCGTTCCACCTTCTGCATTAAAACCTAAAGCAACTGCAATAGCTTCGAGTAATGTTGATTTACCTGTTCCGTTTTCTCCAATAATGAATGTTACATTCGGGTGGAAAATGAGTGATTGTAATGTTCGAATTGCGGGTAAACAGTATGGATATGCGGAAAAGCTAGGGATATTTTCTTTTTGTAATGAGACGCTTTTTAAAAAGGGTGTTTTAATCAATATATAAACCTCAATTCATAAGGGATTTTGTTTCTAAAAAAGCAGCGAATACAAGTGTAAGACAGCTTGCTATTAATATCGTATATTGAAGTGCGCCAAAACCGAGACCTTCTCATCTGAAAGTCATTCTCTTTAATATAAAAATGAAAAGAACGTTCATAAAGCCAACTAGAGTAGGCGTATATTTTATAATTTTTAAGTTCTTCCATTGAAAAAATCCTATGTACGTACTTATTAAAAAATAGAAAGAATAAGAAAAAAGAAAAGTGTTAACGACACACGAACTCCTCCTTATTTTCTGAATATTGCATGTGGATTATATCATTTAAACTATCATATTCCAATGTGAAAATAAATATTGCATGGAGATTATTCATGTCGTTATGATAGTATGTATTCTATTAAAATTATGAAAAGGAGTTAAACATGCCGTTTACATTTGCACATCCAGCAGCTGTTCTCCCTTTTGTTAAGAAAAAAAGTTACATTTCAGTAACGGCTCTTATATTAGGTAGTATGGCACCTGATTTTGAATATTTTTTACATTTTAGGCCATACGGTATTATTGGCCATACATGGGCTGGTTTCTTATATTTGAATTTGCCACTCGTTTTTTTATTAGCGTATGCATATCATTGTATTTTAAAAGGACCATTTATAACACATTTACCTAAGCCTTTTGCTAGTTACTATAAATATGTAGTAGATGAGAAGTGGGCGCTTTATAATTGGAAGGATTTTTTTGTATTTTGCTATTCTGCATTGTTTGGCATGCTGACGCATGTCTTTTGGGATGCGTTTACTCATAAGACCGGCTATTTTGTTATGAAAATGCCGCTGTTACAGCAAGAAGTATATAGTATTCCGATTTATAAGTTTTTACAGCATGGGAGTACATGTTTCGGTCTACTATTACTAATATATGTACTATGGAAATATAGAAGAATGGATAGAGATACTAGTTTAACTTCGGAAAAAAGGAAGTACTGGTCTTTATCTATTGGTTTGGCAGCCATTATATTTATCGTTCATGCGTTCATAGATCCCTATTTTCATATTTTCCAAATAGGGGGTATAATAGTATCTGGACTGACAAGTTCGTTTTGTGGACTTCTCATTGTTTCTATAGTTTACAAAGCAAGGGACTAATTTATATTAATGAATGATAGTGTTAGGAGAAATTAAATGATGAAAGCATGGAAAAATATTTTTGTTTTATGTAGTTTTCTTCTTATGTTAAGTGGTTGCTTCCATCAAGAAGAAAAGAAGGCAGAACCTAAAAAGAAAGAATCTATTCCAGAAACAAAAGAGTATGGTGGGCGTGAGCTTAAAAAAGTAGGACAAAAAGTGAAAGAAAAAGGATGGGGGACATTTGAATTAGAACAGATTCATTCTGTGAATCAAACATTTGAAGTAGCCCCAATGAAAATTCATGTACAAGACGTTAAAGTTATCTCATTATCACAAATGAGCAAAGATGCAAAAAATACATTGAAAGTGTATACGGCATTAACTCCTGAAGAAGTAAAGCGTAGATTGGGAGATAAAGTGAGTCAAGAAGATGCTGAATTATATGCATCGTTAAGTGGAACAGAAATTAGCGACACGATTCGGTATGTTGAAATTACATATAAGGTAGAAAATAGTGGGAATAAGAACATGCAATTCTTCTCTATGAATGATGTTATTATTAATGATAAACAACATTTTAATGTAGCGACTCAAAACTTTTTATATGAAGAAGACACACTGGTGGGGACAAAGAGTGTATCAAGGGAAGATTATAAGCCTGGTGAGACACGAGCCGGAATTATCGGTTTAATACTTGATGATGGAAAAGAGAAGGTAAAGGATATTAAGTTTACAACAGATGATTTAGCGGCAGGAGATACTCATGAAACTGTTCAAGAGCCACAAACTTTCAATATCTCACTTTCCAAGTAAGGTGTGTATTTAAACGAAAACAGTCAGCATAAAAATTTATGCTGACTGTTTTTTTAGCTCTTTCACATATGAATCTACACTTTGAAAAGGTACTGTAATTTTAAATGCATCTTTTTGTTCGTTAAATTGTTTTTCATTATAAGGACCGAATCGTTTATTATGCTTTACATCGATAATCCAATAATGTTCACTTTTTTTATTTGTAATTGCTGCATCGGGATTATTTGGATCTGATTTTTCCTCAATTTGTTTTGCGATAATGTATTTATCATCCCAAGCAATTTCTGTGATTTTAGCAGGGATGTATTGTGTAGCATATACAGCATCTTGCGAGGGGAAAAGTTCAAATGCATCTCCAGAAGTATGTATGAGTTCATATTCGTCGTTAATTGTATAGGTTAAATGGTTTGTATTGCCTGTACAACCTGTTAATAAGAGTGCGGCAAATAGGATTATCCATCTTTTCAATATGGGAACCTCCTTTATAGTGCTGTTGTAACACATTGTACAAGAAAAGTAAGAGAAACGCTAGTTTACAATGTTTTTTAGAAGTGGTACGATGAAACGGGTAAAGAAGGATATGAAGGAGTCGACATAGAATGAAGTTAAAGATGCATCGTCCAGCGCTTGTAATGAATCGCATAGGTGCTTCCCTTATTGACATGTTTTTAATCTCGGTTATGTACGGTGCGATAGTAGCTGTTATCACCGGAAACTATAGTGCTATTTTCAATCGTTTTAATATAAGTTTTGGTGACTATAGATATGACCTTACGGTAGCTTTCATGCTAATGGCTATATATTTTATTTTGTTACCCTTTATTTGGAACGGTTCTACAGTAGGTAAAAAGGTAACAAGAACAAAAGTAATTTCATTAACAAGTGAAAAACTAACGTTACAAACATTAATAATACGATTTTTTGTATTGTTATTACCAAACATATTGTTACTTGGAATCCCATTAATATGTAACGTATATATGATGTTATTCCGCAAAGATAATTGTGGTTTCCATGATTTAATTGCAAAGACGAAAGTGATGAGTCTGGTATAAGGGATATTTAGATTATACGTTATAATAGTGAAATAAGACTTTTTATTGTTTGCATATAAAAAGTCTTATTTTTTTTTAGAAATTTGATAAATGTAATTGATATAATGGAATTTATATGGGCTGGATATCTACTATATAGTATTCTCCATCTTACTGAAGGATGTTTAAAGAAGCGGTGGCTAATTCAAACATCCTATTTTCTGTTTGAATAGATTGAAAATTAAGTTAATGTTATAATGAATATAAATAATATTGTTATATAACAAAGGGGGATTTGGAATGACCGGAGGTAGCTTAATATTTTGGGGGATTCTTATTTTTATCGGTTTAACCTTTGATCAATATAATAGTAAGAAAAAAGAAACAAAAAAGTAATCGCTTACAAGTTGTGAGGTTAACTTTTCCTGCTTGCGGACTAATCTAATAAAGGAGTATACTGAATGACGGTAAGACATATAGAAGGGGTAATGAAAATGAAGCTTGCAGGAAAGGTTGCCATTGTAACTGGTGGTGGCATCGGTATTGGACGTAGTACAGCTCTTTTGTTGGCTAAGCAAGGCGCAAAAGTAATTGTGACGGACATTGATCAAGAAAGTGGACAAGCAACAGTGGAAGAAATTACGAATCTAGGCGGAGAGGCACTTTTTGTATCCTATGATATGGGAAAACAAGGAGATTGGCAACGTGTTATCAGTTTTACTATGGAGGCATACAGTCGTGTTGATATGCTTTTTCAAAATGCTGGTCTATATAAAATAGATTCTATTTTTTCTCGCCAACAAGAGAACGATTCCAATGTACTTTGTATTAATGACGTTTGGATAGAGATAAAACAATTAACGTCATCTTTTATGAAACAGCAAGAAGAAGTGGTGCTTAGTGATTTACCTGTTTTTGGTATTATTAGCACGAGAGGACAATCATTTCATACAATAGAAGCCCTAGCATAATAATGGAAAACCGCCCTCAATATATGTGGACGGTTTTTTTGTATGTTATATAAAAGATAATTTTTTAGCGAATACGTTGTTCTGTTTGACTGTCAAAGAAATGCGCTTTATTTAAATCAAATGCAAGTTTAATTTGATCTCCAGGTGAAAAAGTATGTCTTGCATCAACACGTGCTGCAAAATCTTGATTTCCAAGTTTCATATATATAATAGATTCAGCCCCTAACAACTCTGCAACTTCAATTTTTGTTGTGAAAGTAGTAGATTGTGAAGCTTCTAAAAATAATAGTTCATCATGAATATCTTCTGGACGAATACCTAAAACAATTTCTTTATTTACATAGCCTTGTTCACGTAATAACTTCATTTTTCCTTCAGATACTTTAATCTTTAGTGAACTGTCTATAACGAAATTGGTTTCAGTTAATTTTCCGCGGAAGAAATTCATTGCGGGTGAACCGATAAAACCACCAACGAAAATATTTTCAGGTGTTTCATATACTTCTTTTGGAGTTCCGATTTGTTGGATCTTTCCATCTTTCATAACAACAAGACGTGAAGCCATTGTCATTGCTTCAGTTTGATCATGTGTTACATAAATTGTCGTTGTGCCAAGGCGGTGATGTAATTTAGAAATTTCGGATCTCATTGCAACACGTAGTTTTGCATCTAAGTTTGACAATGGTTCATCCATTAAGAAAACTTTTGCGTCTCGAACAATTGCTCTGCCTAATGCAACACGTTGTCGTTGTCCACCTGATAACGCTTTTGGTTTTCTAGTTAAATATTGTTCAAGCCCTAAAATTTTTGCTGCGTCGTTCACGCGACGATCAATTTCATCTTTCGGTATTTTTCGAAGTTTTAATCCGAATGCCATATTATCATACACACTCATATGCGGATAAAGAGCATAGTTCTGGAAGACCATTGCGATATCTCGATCTTTTGGAGGAACATCGTTCATTAGCTTACCATCAATTGAAAATTCTCCCTTTGAAATATCTTCAAGGCCAGCTACCATTCGTAATGTGGTAGATTTTCCGCATCCAGAAGGACCGACGAATACGATAAATTCTTTATCTTGAATGTGTAAGTTAAAATCTGTTACGGCTGTTACGTTATTATCATATATTTTATAAATATTTTCTAATTTAAGCTCTGCCATGATATTTCCCCCTAGAAATTTATGCAAACGTTTTCTTTGAGTTCATTATAAACGAATAGATTCAAAAAAGAAATAAAAACACTAGAAAAAAATAAAACGTTTTCATTTCCGCAAGAAAATATAGTAAGTTTCGCTTGTTTTCTTAGAAAAAGAGGAATAAATATTGTAAGCGCTATTTTAAATTAAGATAGAATCTGTTATCATTCATTAATGAAAACGTTTGCGCCTTAAAAAGAAGAAAAAATTATAGTATAGATGAAATGGGGTAGCATAATGGAAAAGCAATGGTGGAAAGAAAGTGTAGTATATCAAATTTATCCTCGTAGTTTTATGGATAGTAATGGTGATGGCATAGGGGATCTTCGTGGCATTCTTTCAAAGCTAGATTACTTAAAAGAATTGGGTATTGATGTAATTTGGTTATCACCAGTCTATGAATCTCCAAATGATGATAACGGTTATGATATAAGTGATTATTGTAAAATTATGAACGAGTTCGGAACAATGGAAGACTGGGATGAACTATTACATGAAATGCATAAACGTAATATGAAACTTATGATGGACTTAGTTGTTAATCATACTTCAGATGAACATAATTGGTTTATTGAATCACGTAAATCCAAAGATAATAAATATAGAGACTATTATATATGGCGTCCTGGAAATGAAGGGAAAGAGCCGAATAACTGGGGAGCAGCGTTTAGTGGCTCTGCATGGCAATATGATGAAATGACCGACGAATATTATCTACATCTGTTTTCTAAAAAACAACCAGATTTAAACTGGGATAATGCAAAGGTAAGACAAGATGTTTATGGCATGATGAAGTTTTGGTTAGAAAAAGGAATTGATGGATTCCGTATGGATGTTATTAATTTTATTTCTAAAGAAGAAGGCTTACCAGCTGTTGAAACGGATGAAGAAGGATATGTTTCAGGGCATAAACATTTTATGAACGGTCCGAACATTCACAAATATTTGCATGAAATGAATGAAGAAGTATTGTCTCATTATGACATTATGACGGTTGGGGAAATGCCAGGTGTAACAACGGAAGAAGCCAAATTGTATACAGGGGAAGAGCGTAAAGAATTACAAATGGTATTCCAATTTGAACATATGGATTTAGATTCAGGAGAAGGCGGGAAATGGGATGTAAAACCATGTTCACTTCTTACTTTAAAAGAGAATTTAACAAAGTGGCAAAAAGCATTAGAGCATACAGGATGGAATAGCCTTTATTGGAATAACCATGATCAGCCTCGTGTTGTATCCCGTTTTGGTAATGATGGAATGTACCGCATTGAATCAGCAAAAATGTTAGCGACGGTGCTTCATATGATGAAGGGAACACCATATATTTATCAAGGAGAAGAAATCGGAATGACGAACGTTCGATTTGAATCAATTGATGAATATCGAGATATTGAAACGTTAAATATGTACAATGAAAAAGTGGTAGACCGTGGTGAAGATAAAGAAAAAGTAATGGAATCTATTTATATAAAAGGCCGAGATAACGCTAGAACTCCAATGCAGTGGGATGGTAAGAAACATGCTGGATTTACAACAGGTGAACCATGGCTTGCGGTAAACCCTAATTACAAAGAGATTAATGTAGAGCATGCAATCCAAGATGAAAACTCTATTTTTTACTACTATAAAAAATTAATTGAACTACGTAAAAATAATGAGATTATTGTGTATGGATCATATGATTTAATACTAGAAAACAATCCTTCTATTTTTGCTTATGTAAGAACTTATGGAGCCGAAAAAATTCTTGTTGTTGCAAACTTTACTGCGGACGAAAGTGTATTTGAATTGCCTGAGGATATTAGCTATAGTGAATCAGAGTTATTAATACACAATTACGACGTGGAAATCGGGTCGATAGATAATATTACATTACGCCCATATGAAGCGATGGTATTTAAATTAAAATAAGAAAAATCCTTATGCCACACCTTGGCATAAGGATTTTTTGTTACCACTTTAAGATTGAGAATCCATATGGTGGAAGTGTAACTTGTAATACACTTGCTTCCGCTGAAAATTCTTCGTTTGTATAAATATTAATGATTTTCTTTCCAGTAACATGGAGAGGGAGGGAAGCAGTAATTTCACTATTAGTCGGATTTAAAACGAAGAAGATAGTTTCATCCTCATATGTTTTCGTATAGGAAATATAATTATGTTCATCATTTGCTTCGATGAATTGGAAAGTACCATGTCCACCAAATGCTTTATATTGCTTTCGTAATGAAATTAATGTTTGTATATGTGTAAATAAAAGAGTGTCTTGTTCTTTTTCATCCCATATCATACATTTACGACAACCAGGATCCATACCACCATCCATACCGATTTCATCACCGTAATAAATACAAGGAGAACCGATGAAAGAAAGGTGAAATACATAGAGTAACTTTAACTTATTTGTATCCCCATTACATGTTGCTAAAATTCTAGGTGTGTCATGACTGTCTAATAAATGAAATGCCGCTTCATTTACATTCATAGAGTAGGAATGTAGAGAATCCGTAATTTGTTTCATGAATTCATTCGCATGAATGGACTCGTTAGCGAAGTAAGAAAGTAGGGCGTTTGTCACAGGATAGCTCATGACAGCATCAAATTGATCCCCTTGTAGCCATGGGAGTGCATCATGCCAGATTTCTCCTAAAATATATACTTCAGGATTTAATGCTTTTATTTCACTACGGAATTCTCTCCAAAAACTGTGATCGACTTCATTTGCGACATCAAGGCGCCAACCGTCTATATGGAACTCTCTTACCCAATAACGACCTACTTCAAGTAAATATTCTTTAACATCTGGATGAGCAGTATTTAATTTAGGCATGTATGGTGTAAATGCGAAAGTATCATAATTAGGAAGCGGCTCAGTTATAATTGGAAATTCATGAATATGGAACCAATCTTTATAGGTGGAATTCTCACCATGGTTCAGCACGTCTTGAAATTTATCGAAGAAGTATCCGCTGTGATTAAAAACAGCGTCGAGCATTACTT
This sequence comes from Bacillus cereus group sp. N8, assembly GCF_016483685.1. Classification (NCBI taxonomy): domain Bacteria; kingdom Bacillati; phylum Bacillota; class Bacilli; order Caryophanales; family Bacillaceae; genus Bacillus; species Bacillus cereus group sp. N8. The sequence continues at coordinate 468,931 of NZ_JAEHBK010000001.1, forward strand.
TTATACCACGTTTATGACATGCTTCAACGAGTTCTTTGAAAGTTTCTTTCGTCCCAAATTGTGGATCGATTTCCATGTAATCAATTGTGTCATATTTATGATTCGAATGGGCTTTAAAAATAGGAGTGAAATAAATTCCAGAGATTCCAAGCTTCACAAGGTAATCAAGATTTTGAAGAATGCCAGCGAAATCCCCCCCGAAAAAATTAGTTGGAGTTGGTTCGGTACTTCCCCAAGGAAGAGTGTTTATCGGATTTAATGAGCTGTCCCCGTTAGCGAATCGTTCCGGGAAGATTTGATACCATACTGTGTCTTTAATCCAAGATGGTGCCCTGAAAACATCTTTTGCATGAATGAATGGAAAGCAGAAAAAGTTACCGACATCGTCATTTGGAATGTTAGAAAAAAATCCTCTTTCTGTATAAATAAGAGTGTCTACGTCGTTTTTTAATTCGAATCCATATCGTAAGCGTTTAAATTTCGGTTCGATTGAAACCGACCAATAATCAAATAACTCAGTAGATCCGTTTTTTTTCATCGGTGTACTCGCTGTAATCCATTTTCCATCTTGCCATTCGTAGGGATCACCGTAGATGAGGGCGGCACTGTGAACATCATCTCTTTTTGTGTGTATTCGGATGTGAATTGTTTTTTCATTGTAAGCGTATGCATAATTATCTTTTGGCCTATGATAGATCGCTTCTTTAAGCATATAGAAAATCCCCCTTTAATATCTCTATACATATTGTTACCTAAAACGAAATAATAAAGATTATGTTGCAAACGATTTCCTTTCACATAACTTTAATATTGCTTATAAGAGTAGTATTCATTTTATGTAAAGTCAATGGATAAAGAGTATGAGGGGATTATTTTGAAAATTAATATTTGCAAAATGAATAAAAGAATGTATAATGATAGACAAATAGCGCAAACGTTTTCATAGATTAGGATATTGTTTGCGCTTCTATTAAACTATTTAATGCAAACGTTTTCAATTTCTAAGGTACATAGACAATTTAGGGAGGTTTTTTGGGATGAAGAAAGCATTATCACTATTAACAATTTCGGCATTGTCAATCGGTATGTTATCTGCATGTGGGCCGAAAGATTCAGGGAAAAAGGAAGCAAGTAAAGAGAAGAAAGATTATGATCTTCTCGTTTGGGAAGATGATAAAAAAGGTGTTGGTTTAGAACCAGCCGTGAAAAGCTTTGAGGAAAAATATAAAGTAAAAGTTAAAGTTGTTGAAATGCAAATGACAGATCAAGTGAAGAAGTTACGCCTTGATGGACCAGCGGGGACTGGACCAGATGTCGTAACATTGCCACATGATCAAATCGGAAACGCAGTAACAGAAGGTTTACTTTCTGAAGTGAAAGCTGATGATGCTGTAAAGAGTAAATTTACTGACTCATCAATAAAAGCACAGACATATAACGGAAAATTATATGGTTTACCAAAAGCAATTGAGACACCAATCTTTATTTACAATAAAAAATTAATGCCAAAAGCACCAGAAACGATGGACGAGCTGTTTAACTTCTCAAAAGAATTTACGAAGGATGGCAAGTACGGATTTTTAACATTAGGAGATAACTTCTACTTTGCTAATGCATTCATGGCAGGTATGGGTGGTTATGTGTTTGGTGAAAAAGATGGAAAGCCAAATGCAAGTGATGTTGGATTAAATAATAGCGGAGCAGTACAAGGTGCTGAATACCTTCAAAAATGGTACAAAGAAAAGTTATTCCCAAAAGGTATTATCGGTGAATCTGGTGGAGCTGCTGCTGATGGACTATTTAACGAAGGAAAAGCAGCATCTATCATGAACGGCCCATGGGCGTTCCAAGCAATGGAAAAGAACGGAATTGATTATGGTGTTGCTCCAATGCCGAAATTACCAAATGGTCAACCAATGAAAACATTTGTTGGGGTTAAAGGATGGCATGTAACAAGTTTCTCTAAGCAAAATGATTTAGCTACAAAGTTCACTGAATGGGTAACGAATGAAGAAAATGCAAAAATTCGATTTGAGAAAACAAAAGAAATTCCTCCAGTAAAATCAGTAATGGAAGATCCAATTATTAAAGATAATGAAGCTGCAAAAGCAGTTGCAACGCAATCTGAAAATGGAATTCCAATGCCAAACATTCCAGAAATGCAAGAAGTATGGAAACCAGCTGGCGATGCGCTTCAATTAGTTGTTACGGAGAAAGAGGCACCAAAAGCAGCACTTGATAATGCAGTGAAGCAAATTAAAGGTAATATTGAGGCAAATCATAGTAAGCAAAAATAAGGTGAAATTCGTGCCTCTAATATGAGAGGCACGAATTCTCTCCCAGAAAAAAGGGGGAAGGAACATGCAAACATTGGAACCAGCAAACGGCTTAAACGGTTCAAAACATAGGAAAATGGCAACCATGTTATCAATCATTCCAGGCATGGGCCAAATGTATAATAAACAATTTGTAAAAGGTCTTATTTTTCTAGTACTAACAGGTTCATTTATTGTAGCATTTGCTGATTTATTAAATATGGGATTATGGGGAATTGTAACGCTTGGTACAGAAGTTCCACGTGACCATTCTGTCTTTCTATTAGTAGAAGGAATCTTGGCACTCATCGTCATCGTGTTTGGACTCGGAATATATGCATTTAATTTATATGATGCATACCAAAACGGGAAGAAACGTGATATAGGAACACCGTTAAACTCTGTAAAAGAGCAATACCGTAATTTACTAGATCAAGGTTTTCCATATTTAATGGTTTCACCAGGTTTTCTATTACTTATCTTTGTAGTTGTATTTCCAATCATCTTCGTAATTTTAATTGGATTTACGAACTATGATTTATATCATTCTCCTCCAGCTAAATTAGTAGATTGGGTAGGGTTTAAAAACTTTATTGATATCTTTACATTACCGATGTGGAGAGAGACGTTTTTAAGTGTATTTTCTTGGACTGTCATTTGGACATTCGTTGCAACGACATTACAAGTTGCGCTTGGTATTTTCTTAGCGATTATCGTAAACCAGCCTGGTATTAAAGGGAAGGCAATTATTCGGACAATCTTCATTTTACCGTGGGCGGTCCCAGCATTCGTATCTATTCTTGTTTTCTCTGGTATGTTTAACGAAACATTTGGAGCAATTAACAATCAAGTATTAGCTTTATTCGGTATTGAAAAGATCGCTTGGATGACGGATCCATTTTGGGCGAAGATTGCTTTAATTATGATTCAAACATGGCTTGGATTCCCATTCGTCTTTGCAATGACGACAGGTATACTGCAATCGATTCCAGGAGAATTATATGAAGCAGCTACAGTAGATGGAGCTACAGCTTGGCAACAATTCCGTAAAATTACATTGCCACTTGTCTTATATGCAACAGCACCAATATTAATTACGCAATATACGTTTAACTTTAATAACTTTAGTATCATTTATCTATTTAACGGCGGAGGTCCTGCTGTAGCGGGGCAAGATGCAGGTGGAACAGATATTTTAATTTCATGGATTTATAAGTTAACGATGACTTCGGCGCAGTACGGAAAAGCAGCAGCTCTTACAATGATTTTATCGTTAATCGTTATTACAGTTGCGTTATGGCAATTTAAGAGAACAAAATCATTCCAAGAAGAGGATATGATGTAAATGAATATTAAACGACAAAAGATGTTACGTCTCTCATTAAGTTATTTAGTTATCTTTGTAATGTGTGCCATTATTTTTTATCCATTATTATGGATTATTGGCTCATCGTTTAATCCGGGTGATAGTTTATCAGGATCAAGTATTATTCCGCAAAATGCAACGTTAGATCATTATCGTAAGTTATTAGATCTGGAAAATAGTAATTATTTACTTTGGTATAAAAACACATTAAAAGTAAGTGTTTTAACGATGATTTTCTCGGTGTTAGCAATTAGTTTTACTGCTTATGCATTTTCGAGATATCGTTTTGTTGGAAGAAAGAATGGTTTATTAACATTTTTAATTCTGCAAATGATTCCAAACTTTGCGGCGTTAATCGCACTATATGTATTAGCGCAGTTAACAGGATTAATCGATACACATCTTGCATTAATTTTAATTTATGTAGGCGGAGCAATCCCTATGAATACATGGCTTATGAAAGGGTATTTTGATACGATCCCGAAAGAGTTGGATGAATCAGCTCGCATGGATGGAGCTGGACATTTCCGTATTTTTTGGCAAATCATTATGCCACTTGCAAAGCCAATCGTGGCAGTTGTAGCGTTATTCACTTTCATCGGTCCATTTACAGATTTCATTTTAGCGAGTATTATTTTGCGCACACCGGAAAATTATACTTTAGCAGTTGGACTCTATGAAATGGTAGCGAAGAAATTTGGTAATGAATTTACAACGTTTGCAGCCGGTTCAGTATTAATTGCAATCCCGATTTCGATTTTATTCTTATCATTACAAAAATACTTTATTTCTGGTTTAACAGCTGGAGGTACGAAGGGATGAGAAATGGGACATTATGTCCCATTTTTCTTTTCATCTCTCTATAAAAAATTATAGAGAGATGAAAAGAGATTTGACATCGCATATGAAAAGAAGTGAAATAAATAGTATATTATAGTATAGGAAAAAAGAGCTATATCCCTTACAATACATGGAGAGGGAGAATATGATAAGTTTTGCAAGATAGAATAAATAAATGAATAAATAAATGAAAGTTTGTGACTTCTCCTATGACTTGCAAAGAGTGCAAGATAAAGTGAAACTTTAATCAGTGGGGTTGTTGTTCATCCTCACTGATTATCAGCTCTCACCAATCGGGCTTTTACTGGCAGCCTGACTCCCACCTAACTTCTTTGCTTTCGCTGAATTTTGAGGTGGGGGTCTTACTGCCCAGCAAATAGCGGGATAAAATATATGAAAATGGCAGAGAAGTGAAAGGAGGGGATTTTTATGACAGTTACAATTAAAGATGTGGCGAAGAAGGCGAACGTAGCACCATCAACTGTTTCTCGTGTAATTGCTGATAATCCAAGTATAAGTGAAAAGACAAAGCGCCGTGTTCGAAAAGTAATGAGTGAATTAGGGTATCATCCAAATTTAAATGCAAGAAACCTTGCAAACCAAACGACGAAGACACTTGGCCTTGTTATGCCGAGTTCTGCAAGTAAAGCTTTTCAAAATCCGTTTTTCCCAGAAGTTATAAGAGGAATTAGTTCATTTGCACATGTGGAAGGGTATGCGCTTTACATGTCGACTGGTGAAACGGAAGATGAAATTTTTAATGGTGTTGTAAAAATGGTACAAGGTCGTCAAATCGGTGGTATTATTCTTTTATATTCAAGAGAGAACGATCGGATTATTCAATACTTGCATGACCAAAACTTCCCGTTTGTTTTAATTGGAAAACCATATGATCGAAAAGATGAAATTACATATGTAGATAATGACAATTATACAGCTGCAAGAGAAGTGGCAGAATATTTAATTTCACTAGGCCATAAACAGATCGCGTTCATTGGTGGTGGATCAGATTTACTTGTAACGAGAGATCGTTTAGCCGGTATGAGTGATGCTTTAAAACTAGCAGACATTGTATTACCAAAAGAGTATATTTTACATTTTGATTTTTCAAGAGAAAGTGGTCAACAAGCCGTTGAAGAGTTAATGGGACTGAAGCAACCACCGACGGCAATTATGGCAACGGATGATTTAATTGGACTTGGTGTACTAAGCTCACTTTCTAAAAAAGGATTCGTTGTACCGAAGGATGTTTCTATTGTAAGCTTTAATAATGCTTTATTATCAGAAATTGCGAGCCCTCCGCTTTCGACAGTTGATGTAAATATATATCAGCTAGGATATGAAGCAGCAAAAGCTTTAGTTGATAAAGTAGAGAATGCTGAGTTAACTGCAAAGTGTATCATTATTCCGCATAAATTACTGAAGCGTCAAACTTGTGATCACTATGCATAAAAAAAGCTAAGAGTTTAACTCTTAGCTTTTTGCTTTAGAAAGGCTTCTAAACGGTCACAGCCTTCTTTTAAAGTTTCGATGCTATAAGCATAGGAAAGGCGAAGGTAGCCTTCACCGTATTCAGAAAATGCTGTCCCAGGAACAACGGCTAGCCCGGCTTCTTTTACAAGATCAAGTGCAAAATCAAATGATGAAGATGTTAAATGTCCAACATATGGGAATAAATAAAATGCACCTGTTGGTTTCTCAACCGTTAAACCCATTTGAATGAGTCTATTATATACGTAATCACGGCGTTTTTTGTATTGATAGCGCATCATCTTCGGAGCATCTTTAGCAGCTGTTAAAGCTTCGATTGCAGCATATTGAGCGATTGAAGTAGCACATGTAACATTGTATTGATGAACTTTTAATATGTGTTTTGCTAAATATTCTGGAGCAAATAAAAGTCCGATACGCCAGCCGGTCATAGAATGTGATTTTGATAAGCCGTTAATGACAATCGTCTTATCACGCATTTCTGGGAAATGAGCGATAGATGTGTGTTTTTCTTCATATACAAGCTCACTATAAATTTCATCAGAAAGAACGAAAATATTTTTATCTTTTAAGACAGATACAATATCTTCTAATTCTTCTTTTGATAAGGTAACACCAGTTGGATTAGAAGGATACGGTAAAACGACGCATCTCGTTCGTTCTGTAATTGCATGTTGCAATGCTTCAGCTGTTAAACGAAATCCAGTTTCACGAACATCTACAAAAATTGGCGTTGCACCGCATAGTCGAATAATCGGCTCGTAACCAGGGTAAATAGGAGCAGGTAAAATTACTTCCGTTCCTGGTTCTAAAATAGTTCGGAATGCAACGTCAATTGCTTCACTAGCACCGATTGTAACGATGGTTTCGTTTTCAGCTGAATAATGTAAATCGTAGTTATCTTTTACAAAGTTACAAGCGGCCTTTCGTAATTCTAGTAAACCAGCGTTATGTGTGTAGCTTGTATAATTTTCTGTAATGGCCCGTTTTGCCGCTTCTTTTACGAGAGAAGGTGTAGGGAAATCGGGTTGCCCAATTGTTAAAGAGATAAGATTATCATAGTTTTGAATCATATTAGAGAATTGGCGGATTCCAGAAATTTGGATGTCCTTTACTCTAGGATTAATGAATTGTTCCATTGTATCTCCCTTTCTTCCGTTTGAAAATTAAGTTCATTTTATCATACTTTCTATGATTACGCTTTGTATATGAAATTTAGAAAGAGAGAACAGAAAAAAAGCCGCTATAAGCGACTTTTTAGTATCCGTATTCCCAATCTATTTCATCTTCATTCCAAAGTACAGAGGATACTTTGCCAAGGTGAACAACTGATTCGTTCACAGCACATGTGCAATCTGCTTCTCCTGTTTTATGCTGTAATTCCTCATACACTGATTTTTCAACATTTTCTAGAACAACCAAATTTTCTTCTTTTAAAACAAGCGTAGTACCCGCCATATTTATCTTCCTCCTACTAAAGTAATGATCACTTATTTGTAAACATAGATAGTATGGATTATATGCTGTATTTTACTGTAGTTGTCCGTCTAGTGAAGTATTTTTATATTTTCTTTGTAATCCGTATTCATTGTATACTGTATGAAGGGAATTTGGTACAGGGTTTACAATCATTTCGAAAATCTGTAACAATTAATATGGGTTGTTAACAAAGAATTAATAAATATGTTAAGAAAAATCAAAATTTTAAAACAAATACACTAATAAAATGATATAATCATATCAAAATACATATAGGGGATGAGAGGCTATGGAGCTTATCCGTGATTTATTGATCCAAATTGCCATCATTATTTTGCCACTATTTTTATATGAAGCGATTCGTTTAAATCGCTATCAAGAAATGCCTCCGAAGCCGAATCGTTACTTTATTATGTTTTTATCTAGCGTTACGCTCGTGCTCTCCATGACCTATTCTATTTGTTTTGACAATGTTTGCGGGTATAACTTTCACCCAATCCCAATTGTCAGTGGTTTTTTATATGGTGGGATTGTCGGTTTAATCCCAGCGGTTATTTTTGTTACATATGAATGGGCACTAAAAGGAATGAGCTTTCTTCCAGTTGTAGAAGTAATATTTCTATTAATAGTTCCATTGTTCTTATCAAAGAAATGGTCTCTTTTTTCAAGGGATAAGAAGCTAATTTTAGCATTTATGATTTCGTCATTTTATGTATTGGTTTTTCTAGTATTTGGCATGATTAATGTGCTGTTAGAAACAGGTTTTACACCGTATATTTCGCAAATATATAGCGGGTTTATATTTGCCTCGCTTATTATGGTTATGACTATGGTATTTCAGGTGTATTTAACGGAATATTTAAATGAAAACGCATTACTACGTACTGAGATGCAAAAATCAGAAAAACTTAATATTGTAAGTGAGTTAGCTGCAAGTGTTGCGCATGAAGTTCGAAATCCGCTCACTGTGGTACGTGGGTTTATTCAATTGCTAGAGAGTACGGAAGATGTAAAAAACAAAGATTATATGCGTCTCGTATTAGCTGAACTGGATCGTGCTGAACAGATTATTTCAGATTATTTAAATTTAGCAAGGCCTCAAATTGAAAAAAAAGAACATATTTGTTTATCAGCACAATTAATTGAAATGACAACGCTTATGTCATCATTTGCGGCGATGCAGGGCGTTTATTTGCAAGTTGAGATTTCTGAGAGCCTTTATACTATCGGTGATAAAACGAAATTGAAGCAAGCTATTATGAATGTTGTTAAAAATGGTATTGAAGCAATTCAAGGAAACAAAGGGTATTTAAAAGTCACGGCTATTCAAAAAGATGAAATGATAATAATAAGAGTTAAAGATAGTGGCGTTGGGATGACAAAAGAACAGTTAGCAAGACTTGGACAACCGTATTATTCTTTAAAAGAAAAAGGAACAGGATTAGGTCTTATGGTAACATTTAGTATTTTACAAGCACATAATGGTACATTGGAATATAAAAGTGAAAGTGGAAAAGGAACTGAAGCTATTATTATATTGCCAGCTGCACGATATAAGGAATAAAAGTTACCGGTAGAAGGTAACTTTTTATTTTATTATGCATTAGAAAATATACAGAAGTTTATTCATTTGTTTTTTCTTGTTTTGTTCGAATGAATAAACTTCTAAATGATTGAAAGAAGCTTTGCTCTTTTGAGGCGGCGACTAATCTTTTTGTTTCTTGAATTTCGCGAATAACTTGCATAAGTTGTGTATCACGGCTGCTGTCTTTATTGTAAATTTGATGGACAAGTTTATTCATTTTTTCTTCTTGTTTAGATTCTCGCTTATACATATGATTCATTAATAAGTCCATCTTTTCTTTCTGGAGTGCATCGGTTTGAGCGGCATGATCAACTAGATCTTGTAACATTTTTTCTTGAGATCCTTCCTTTACATAAACTTGTTGCATAAGTTCATCTAATTTCTCGTCTTTTAAACGATTTTGTGTAATGAGAGTAGAGTTTTGATGAATAATTGCTTCATTTAATTGAGCAAGCATTTCAAGTTTTAACATGAATTCCTCAAAGTTACGTCCATCTTCTTTTTCTTTTGGTTGTATTTCTTGCTTATCTTGAATAACAGGTACAGGTGGGGACTCTTTTTCTTTTAAAATAATAGGTATTGTTTCTGAAATATCTTCTTGTAATGTAGCAGCTCTTTCATGTATAGATTTCAATAGTTTTAAATCATCCAATTTATAAATACGAGCATCAGCTGTTTTTGAAATGATATAACCGTGTTCCTCTAAGAGTTGGCTATATTTTCGGACTATATGTTTTGGGATACCTGTTTTATTTGTAACATCTTTCGTTTTATAAATAGCTTCCATGAATTTTCCTCCCCAAAAAGTATCGTATATATCATTTCAATCTTTTATGAAGACTTCCTTTGAAAAAGAATGTCGGAAGGTTATTAGTTTTCTACAGCATTAGTGAAAAGATGAGGAAAAATGAATGTTTTTGGCGGAATGGAGAGGAAGAGCTAAAATAATGTCTGAAAACATACATAGAAGAAGTTTGTTATAATAGCTGAGGAAAAGAAATTGGTAGGAACACGGAGGTACACATGAAGCAATTAAAAGGTATTATCATTTCAATTATTGCAATTCTTTCTCTTTTGGTAGCAGTATATGAAGTACTTGTGCCAGAGGAGACAAGTACTAAAAAAACAACTACGTATGATCAAATTTTAGAGTTCCCGAAAGAACGATATCCAGAGACCGGGAAACATATAGCGGATGCTATAAAAGAAGGGCATTCAGAAATGTGTACAATTGATCGTAATGGTGCAGCTGATAGAAGGAAATTATCGTTAGCGCCATATCCGACGAAGAAAGGTTATGATCGCGATGAATGGCCGATGGCGATGTGTAAGGAAGGCGGAAAGGGAGCTCATATTGAATATATAAGTCCAGCAGATAACCGCGGTGCAGGTTCTTGGGTAGGGAATAAGCTAGACAAATATCCAGATGGTACGCGTGTGAAATTTGAAGTGAAGTAGTAGTTGCATATTTCATAATGAAGGAGAAGGGAACTATGGAGTTAACAATTTCTTATTCACAATTAATGTTGATGAACTATGACGGTGAGCAGCCTTACGTAGATTGGACAGATGAAGATTTTGAAAGAGGTTATGCTAAGGCGGATGGAACTGTTATTTTTGAAGCACTCTCTGATTATACTTGTGAAGTAAAAGTGACTTGTGGAAAACATATTGAGAAAGAAGAAGTGATTAGAACGGTTACGGTTCCTTTTACAGTTGAAAATGAATGTATCGTTGTAACTAGTATTCTTTCAAATAAATTTCAAATCCATATTCCAAATGGTGAGTATACCGTTGTATTACAGGCAATTCCTCTTGAAGAGCCAACGGATGATGAATTATATAAAATACAATATGAATTCTTTTTTGAAAGTAAAGTATAAAAAATGGGTTATCCTTTTGGAGGATAACCCATTTTTATTATGCGTTTGTTTTTAAAAGGGAACGAGCATCTTTTGCTGCTTGCACCATGTGTTCTAAAGCCGGAATAACTTCTTCCGTTCTTCTAGTTTTTAAACCGCAGTCTGGATTAATCCAGAAATATTTAGGATCACATACTTGTAAAGATTGCTCTACGATTGCGAACATCTCATCTTTACTTGGGACACGTGGACTATGAATGTCATATACACCTAGACCAATTCCTTTTTCATATGTTGTATGTTTTAATGTATCAATAAATTCTCCGTGACTTCTTGATGTTTCGATAGAAATCACATCTGCATCTAATGCGCGAATCGCCTCTACAATATCTTCGAAGTTACTGTAACACATATGGGTGTGAATTTGTGTTTCGTTTGCTACAGAAGATGTTGCTAAAAGGAATGATTGAACTGCCCATGTAATGTATGCATCCCAATCCTTTTCTTTTAACGGCATACCTTCACGAAGTGCGGGCTCATCGACTTGGATTACTCTTATTCCGGAAGATTCAAGTAATTCAATTTCATGACGAAGTGCTAGTGCGATTTGATATGAAACTTCTTTTCGTGAAATATCATTTCGAACGAATGACCAATTTAGAATAGTGACAGGTCCAGTGAGCATACCTTTTACTACTTTCTCTGTTAAGCTTTGTGCATATACAGTTTCTTTAATAGTCATTCCATTTATAAAGGCAACATCGCCATAAATAACAGGTGGTTTTACGCAACGAGAACCGTATGATTGTACCCATCCGTTTTTAGTAAAGGAGAAACCAGCAAGGCGCTCACCAAAATATTCGACCATGTCAGTTCTTTCGAATTCACCATGCACTAGTACATCAAGACCAATATCTTCTTGGTAACGAATCCACTTCGAAGTTTCCTTTTCAATGAACTGATTATATTGTTCATTTGTAATATCACCGTTACGCCACTGTTTACGAGTTTGACGAACTTCGGATGTTTGCGGGAAGCTACCGATAGTTGTTGTTGGTAACAACGGTAATTGTAAAGCTACTTGCTGTAGTTCATATCGTTTTTCAAATGGAAGAGGACGTGAGAAATCTTCTTCTTTTAATGCTGTTCGTGCTGCTTTAACATCTTCTCGGTTACGTGCAGCAGATGAACGAATTGTATGATGTACGTTTCGGTATGTTTCTAGCTCATTACTAATGCTTTCTGTACCTTGAGTTAGAGCAGAATGAATAAGAACTAACTCTTCTAATTTTTGATTTGCAAATGCTAGCGCATCAAATAGCTCAGTCGATAAGTGAGTTTCTTCTGTTTTATCGATTGGTGTATGCAATAAGCTACAAGAAGGCTGAACGATGAAATCTTTCGTTTGGACTTGTTTTTGTAGCGTTGTAAATAACGTAAGAACTTCATCAAGGTCAGCTCTCCAAATGTTACGGCCATCTATACAACCGACAGCTAAAATTTTATCAGCTGGGAATCCATATTTTGAAATAGCATTTAGATTTCCTTCTTTACCATGAACGAAATCTAATCCAATACCAGATACAGGGAATGAAATGATTTCTTCATAGTTTTCTTCTACACTATCAAAATATGTTTGTAAAAGAAGAGTCGCATTTGGAACTTCTTTACGAATAGCTTCGTAAATTTCTTTTGCATGTTGAATTTCTTCTTTCGTTAAAGAAGCGAAAATCGGTTCATCAACTTGAATGATTTGTGCACCAGCTGCATGTAGTTCTGAAATTAGTTGTACGTAAGGTGCAACTAATTGGTTTAAAATCGTAGCAAATTGCTCTTGTGTATAGCCTTTCGCTAATTTTAAGAAAGTATATGGTCCTAAAATAACAGGCTTTCCATCTACTCCTAATTCTTGTTTTGCCTCTTCATATAAGCGAAGTGGACGATTATCTTTTAAAGAGATTTGTAATCCCTCTTCATATTCAGGAACGATATAATGATAGTTTGTATTAAACCATTTTGTCATTTCGGAAGCTACGTGATCTTTAGAGCCACGCGCCATTGCGAAATATACATCAAGGTAAGATGTAAACTCAGAAAAACGTGATGGAATAAATCCTAGCATATAAGCAGTATCCAAAACGTGATCATAATATGTAAAATCGCCAATTGGAATGAGTTCAATCCCTTTTTCTTGCTGTGCTTTAACGTGTTGAAGGCGAATTTCTTTCATTGTTGTTAAAAATTGTTCTTCATCGATTTTATTGGACCAAAAGGCTTCCAATGTTTTTTTCCACTCTCGTTGTAGTCCGATACGTGGATAACCTAAATTACTTGTTTGAATTGCCATTTCAAATTCCTCCCTAATTGAAAGTAAGCATTTCCGTTTACTAGGAAATACCTATAACAAAAAGTACAAAGGCATAGAAAATAAGCCTTCCTTTTTGTTTTAACACCTCATCATCATCCGTGAATCTATCAGTGTTGCTAAAACAGGCAGGTCTCCTGACTTATGCTTCATATAATTTCTTTCACCTTCCCATTTTCACAGTGGTATAGAAAAGAAATCTCAGCATTTACAGTGGCGGGACCGTGTTGGAGTTTCACCAAGCTTCCCTTTTAAACACGAAACAAAATGTTCGTGTACCCATTTTCCTTTTGAAAGGAATTTAACAAGCGATATGATATTGAAACAAATTCTAACACAATTTTTAGAATTTTGTCTACTGTTTTAAAATAAGAAAATTCCAAAGTTTTTTATTTTTATTATTCTTATTTTTCTGACTAGCTAGAAGGGGGAATTGGATTAAACTTATAAAGAATTGTGTACTTGTACAGGGATAAGATGCTAGTTATGTTATTTAAGAACCGGTCCATATTCTGGAATAAGGAAGGGAATTGGATAGTTCATTTTGAAATAGTAAGTTATCACAAAAAAAGAACAAAATAGCTATATAAAGATGCATATACTAAGTTTATAGAAACGGGGAATTTCAATGGGAACAAAGTACACAAAATATTTATTCACCGCCAAAACATATAGTTTCAGCAGCGACAATTGTAATGAATGAACAAAAAGAAATCCTATTAATCAAGGGGCCTAAAAGAGGGTGGGAAATGCCAGGTGGACAAGTTGAAGAAGGAGAGTCTTTGAAAGATGCTGCAATAAGGGAAACTAAAGAGGAAACGGGTATTGATATTGAAGTTTTAAAATTTTGTGGAGTATTTCAAAATGTGAACCATTCAATATGTAATACGTTATTTTAGCTAGACCAGTTGGCGGTAAATTAACGACTACACCAGAAAGTTTGGAAGTAGGGTTTTATCCTATTGAACAGGCGTTAGAAATGGTGAGTTTTATGAATTTTAGACAAAGAATTGAATACAGTTTGGATGAAAATCAACAACCTTTTTATATAGAATTTTAAGAAACGAAATTCTATTATAGGACACTATTGTTGAATAAATCTTAGATTTTCAAACGATTTTATTGTTATATTTTTGAGTACAGTGAATTATCCTATATCGAAAATTAAACAACTATATGATACCCCCGTCCTAAATTAGAACGGGGGTATGTTTATCTTAGGTTTTAAAATTAAATAACTTTATTGTCTTTTTACAGTCTCTTTTTTACAAGCTTAACCTTCACCGATATCAATTTCTGAAAGTCGCCCTGCAACTGCATCTGTAAGGAGGGTGTTTAACCATTGCAATTCAACTGTAATATGCTCAATAACGCTTTGCAAAATATATAGTTGTGCACGTGGAATTTTTCCTTTGCTACAATCATAAATAGTTTGCATTTTATGTAAATATTGAACGGTATCATTTTTCTTCTTTTCTAAAATAGGAAGTAACTCTTGATCATCACCAAAATGAGCGAAAGAGAGTGCTGAATAAATTGGTTTATATATTTGATTTTTTGCTTCGAATTGTTTTAATAGTAACGTGTGAAATAACCGTTTTCCTTCTTCTGTTATATGAAAGATTGTTTTATCTGGTCTATTCGTATCTCGAACAATAGTTGTAATACTAATTGCACCTTGCTTTTCTAATTGCTCGAAGGCGTAGTAAAGTGATCCTTTTGCATATTTAATATAACAATCCATTTGTCTTTCTTTCATGATGTGCTGCACTTCATATGGATGTTTATCCCCTTCGAGTAGCAAGCCGAGAATGACTAATTTCATGCTCATGCTGTTTCAACTCCTGTATATAGAAACTTAATCCCGATTGGTGAGGGATTATAATCAGTGGAAATGGTCCTATGCTGATTAAAGTTTTACTTTATATATTATAAACGGCATACCCTTTTTCATAAAGGGTATGCCGTTTCTTTTTTCTATACTAACTTACTTGCTTTTGTTTTTGTTTCGTTTTTGGTCCGGTAAAGAGGCGTTCATTTCCCATAAGTAAAATACAAATAATACTTAATACAGCCGGGATAAGTGCCCAGAAGAATGTACTGGCAATAGATGTAGCAAGAGCTTCTTTAATACCAGTTAATATTTCAGCTGGTATTTTATCGGTAGCACCTGGTGATAATAAGAAACTTGTGTCTCCACCTTTTGGGGCTAATTTTGCTAGTTCAGGAGGGAACACAGTGTTTAGTTTATCTGTAAAAATATGATTTTGAATGGTACCGAAAATCGTTACACCAAGGGTCATACCGAGTGAACGGAAGAATGAGTTTGTTGATGTAGCAGAACCACGGTCTCTCATTTCTAATTTGTGGATAGAAGACATACTTAAAACTGAGAATGAGAAACCAACACCAAGTCCAGCGAGAACCATAAATAGCGTTACGAGTACACGTGGTGTGTCCATTGTTAAGGTGCTTAGTAAATAAATACCAAGAACGAAGAAAACACCAGACACCATCATGATGTTACGATAACTTGTTCGAGAAGCTAACTGTCCACCTGTTTGACTTCCAATTACAGAGCCGACCATCATAGGTGTTAAAATCAATCCAGCATTTGAGGCTGAACCGCCGAGAACACCTTGAACGAAGATTGGAATATATACGGTACAGATGATAAAAGCGGCGCCATAGAAAAAGGCAACCCCTTGGCTAGCTGCGAATAAAGGTTTTTTAAATAGATGGAATGAAATGATAGGCTCAGTTGCTTTTCTTTCTACGAAGAAGAAAATAATAAGCATAATAACAACTGTTGTAAATAGACTGATAATTACATTGGAATTCCATGCGTATTCTTTACCACCAAGTTCTAAGGCGAACATTAAGCAAACGATACTAATAACAAGTGTAATAGCGCCAGCCCAATCAATTTTTTGTTTTCTAAATTCTAGAGATTCACTGTAGTATTTAGTAATAAAGAAGAAGGAGATAAGCCCTAATGGAATATTAATATAGAAGACCCAATGCCAACTTATATAGTCCGTAATATAAGCGCCTAATAAAGGGCCAAATACGCTAGATGTCCCGAAAACCGCACCGAATAGACCTGTCATTTTTCCGCGCTTTTCTGGTGGGAATATATCGTACATAATTGTGAAGGCGATAGGCATAAGAGCGCCGCCACCGATTCCTTGAATTGCTCTATAAATACTTAGCTGCTCAATGCTAGATGCTGTTCCGCAAAGTGCGGAACCGAATAAGAAAAGAATGAGGCCACCAATATAAAAGCGTTTCCGTCCGTACATATCAGAAAGTTTTCCGAAGATAGGCATCCCTGCCATTGTTGCTACCATATATGCAGATGTGACCCAAACGAACTTGTCAAATCCTCCTAAATCTCCAACAATCGTTGCCATTGCTGTTGCAACGATTGTATTATCCATTGCTGCCATTAAAATACCAAGTAGTAAACCAGCAACAACAAATTTTGTCTTGTTGGAGTCTTTTTTTAATAATTGAGATTCCAAATATAACCCTCCTTTAATAATAAGTACACTATATTAAGTTTTGAGTGCAGCGCATAAAAAAATTAATATAGTTCTTTCAAATCAATTTACACAAGTGCACTGACAAAGCCATAAAGAATATTATAGTCAAATTTGACTAAAAGGCAAACTTTTTCTTCCGTCAAAATATTCTGTTGTATGGACAGCGAAAGAGTGAGTAATACTTAATATTGGTATAAAGTCAATGAAGGAAATTGTAAAAAAATATTTCGGTAAGAATACCTTCTGTTAACAGAGGAAAAATGGTTTTTTCTTTATATTGTCGAATAGGATAAAAGGAAGAGTAATAACTATATATCTTTTGTAACAAGCTTTATTAATATCGTGTAGAGAGGCAGAATAAGGTCGTATGGATGATGCATCTGAAATGGGGTGAATATTATTATGAAAATGTGGAAACGAATTTCGGATCAAGGAAGGCGTTCAATACCGCTACAACCGGTGTTATGGATTGATGGCTCAAAAAAGGAAAACGAATGTCCTAATGTAGCAGTTACATTACAAATCCGTAGTATGTATAAAGAAAAATTTTCATATGAACTGACCTATGATGTAAATGACATACTTATTATTCGAATTGAAGTTGAAAATAAAGGAATGGAAATGATTTCACGAGTTGTAGTAAGTCATATGATTCGAGATTATTTTGCATATATTCCAAACTCATTAAAGGTTGATAAGGGGATGAGTGAGTTTCTGTTCCAGCTTGTAAGGTGGCGAATCGAAAATTTATTACCGAATGAGAAGGTAGAACTAATTTGTAAAATAAAAGCAAATAAAGATAAAGCACTTAAAAACGCATTATTTCAGGCTACATATACATTTCAATATAAAGGATTATCATATGGTCCACTGCAAACAAATGAAGTTGTTGTGCGGCAATGATAAAAAGGAACCTGTATGAAAGGTTCCTTTTTTAGTGAAGGTTGTGTTTTTTGAGTACTTTTTTTTGCTCGATTCCTTTTTTTCCTACATAATTGTTTTTATAACCAAAATATAGAATGAAAAGAAAGGAAGCAACATTTACAATAGCATCAATTTGATCGTTTGTAATAAAGTTCACTCCGAAAGAATTAAATAGTAATTTTAACGATAATAGAAAACCTGCTAGAAAACGTATAATATCTGATAGATTTTCTTTTTGAAGCATATATATCACTCCTTTCTAAAAACGATATATATTATATATATGAAATGAATTAGAAAAGGTATACAAGCTTAAGTAGAAATGTACATTAAATATGTACATTTTTTATTTTGTAGAAAAACATTATTGTTATAGAAACATATATTGGTATAAAAAGGGGGGAGAGTATGAAATATAAAGGGAAAATTAGTGGGTTATTACTTGGGAACACAGTTGCGGTTACAGAATGGATTGCACTTCAGGATGTAATCGCTAAGCTAGATTCGCGATCATTTTTAACCGTCTTTATTATTTATATACTGCAAATGATACTAAGCTGTTATTTTGGACATCGGTACGATAAAAGAACGAATACGCATGAAAATATTGAAGTAGGAGGAATGACGAACAACGATTTTGTCGTTGATTTTTTCGGGAAAGTAGCTGCTTTATCAGAAAGAGATTCTCGTAATATTACAGTGTATATCCTTTCTGTAAAAGAATGGGATGTATTAAAAGACACAGTGCAAGAAAAAAAATTAGATGAGTTAGTCCAAAGAGTAGAACGTACAATTGTAAAGACAGTGCGAAAGGGTGATGTAGTGACGAGGTGGGATGAAAATAAATATGTTATCGTAGCTGTTGATAATGGCTATGAAAAGTCAACAATAACAAATCGATTAATCAAAAATATTCAAAATGAAATAGCGAATGATTTATTAAATGTCACACTATTATTTGGGGCTGCAAGTTATCCGATAGAAGGGAAAACTTTTGAAGATTTGCTTAGAAAAGCACAAAATCAATTGTATAATTATAGAAAATTGCAAAGTCATGAATGAAATTTTGATTTGAAGAAGTATGATATAAAGAGTTTTTGTAACATTTTTTTGACTTTTGTTACAAGGGAAAACTTTTTTTGTAACAAAAGTCTTTAAAAATATATGGAATCAGCATATAATTGTGTGTGGATGTATCAATGCATTTTGCACAATGTTTTCAGTTTAAAAGTGTAGAGGAAAACATGCTCTACACTTTTCCTTTTTAAGAAATTAAAAGAATCTTTGTAAGAGTTGCGAGGTCATCTTCGCACTATGTAAAATGGACAAAGAGGTTATTTGGTAGAAAGCGAGAAAGGGAATGATAGACATGAGAGGTTATAGATTATCTTTTATCAGGTGAAACATTATAGTGTTTCTTGCAGTAGGTAAGATTAAAGTAAATACCTTTATGTTTTAAGACATTACATAATTTCAAGTGCTAAAATTGTACAAGCAGTATAAATAATTATTGATGATCTTCGTAAAAAAGATGCGAGCATGAAATAGATAAAGAAGTTACATGTTTTCATGGGGTTTTTGGCACGATGATCGTTTACTAATAGGAGGAAAAGATGTTGAAATATAATAAATTAGCAATTGTAACTGCATTATCAATGACTTTACTAGCCGGTTGTTTCGGACCGAAACCAGAAGAGGAATTATATGTTGCATTTGAAAATGCTGCAAAGCAAGAAAAAACAATGTTTGAAGATGCAAAGAAACTTGAAACTTTAGAAAAAGAGGGACAAGAATTATATAACCAGATTGTTCAAGAAGGAAAAGATAATAATCAAACTGTTAAGGAAAAACTGAACCAAGCAGTGAAAAATACAGATGAACGAGAAAAAGTACTTAAAAAAGAAAAAGAATCTTTAAATAAGGCACAAGAAGAAGTGAAATCAGCAGATAAATATGTGAAGAAAATTGAAGATAAGAAATTGAAAGATCAAGCGGATAAAGTGAAAAGCACATATGAGAAACGACACGATTCATTTAATAAGATGTATGATAGCTATAATAAATCGTTAAAACAAGAAAAAGAATTATATACAATGTTACAAGATAAAGGTACAAAATTAAAAGATATAAGTGAAAAAGTAAAAGTAGTAAATCAATCTTATAAGGATATTGAATCAGAAAAAGATAAGTTTAATGAATTCACGAAATCCTATAATACAGAAAAAATAGCTTTTTATAAACAAGCAAATATTAAAATTAAAGAAGAGAAAAAATAAAACAGTTTGGCCTATAATTGGCCAAACTGTTTTATTTTTTTGTATAGGTACGGCTATACCATGGAACTGGTTCGCTTAATTTTTTTTCTTGTTTTAATGCTTCAGGACCAATATAATCTTGCAGTGTTTTTTTTGCTATTGTTAAAGATAAGGTTGTTTTCGGATTTCGATAGGAGGATTCAAGGTGACCAAGATGTGGTAGGGTGCGAAAATCATCTTTCGTAGGAGGGATATGGAAAAAATAATCACCTAAACGTATAAGGACATCGGATTGTTGTTGACTAAAACGTGGATTTCTAGAAAAATGTAATCCTTCTTTGATAGCCTTCTTTTCAGTAATTAAGCGTTCTAAAGCAGTCTTTTTTAACCAGTATAAGTACTTAGGGTTAGTTGCAGCTTTAGCATGACGATTCACAACGAAAATAGATTGAGCTAGTCTGTTAATAGAATGTTGGTTATGTAATTGAGATTGTGGTTGTGAAGGTTTCATATTGAATCTCCTTTCAAGTTTTCCTTAATTATAGCATAAATAAAATGGGTTTTTATTATATGCAAAAAGTAATTGTATATATTTTCAATATTAAAGCAATATTGTTACAAAAAACAACTATTTTGTATAATAGTAATAGAATATGTTTCAGAAATTTGATAATGAAAGAGTGAGAAGTTTGAAAGAAATATTAAAACAACAATATGCCATTATAGACATTGGTTCTAATACAATGCGCTTAGTTATTTATGAAAAACAAAGCGGAGGCTTTTATAAAGAGATTGAAAATACGAAAGTGGTCGCTAGGTTAAGAAATTACTTAGTAGATGGTGTATTAAGTGAAGAAGGAATAGAAGTATTGTTACAAACATTATTTCAATTTCAAGAAAGTACACGATTCCATAATTTACACCATGTGCTTTGTGTCGCAACGGCAACAATTAGACAGGCAGAGAATCAAGATGAAATTAAAAAACTTGTTGAAGGACAAACAGATTTTACTCTAAGAGTTTTATCAGAATATGAAGAAGCGCGTTACGGTTATTTAGCAGTTATGAATTCTACTTCATTTTCAGAAGGAATTACAGTTGATATTGGTGGGGGAAGCACAGAAGTTACATACTTCCGAAATAGAGAAATTTTAGAATATCATAGCTTTCCTTTTGGAGCACTTTCTTTAAAGCAACAATTTATTCAAGGGGATATTCCTACTACAGAAGAGTTAGAGGAAATCAAAAACTATTTATGGAATCAATTTCGAACGTTACCATGGTTAATCGATAAAAAATTACCTCTTATCGCAATTGGTGGGAGTGCGAGGAACTTGGTGAAAATCCATCAAAATTTAATTTGTTATCCTATAGCTGGATTACATTTATACAAAATGAAAGAAGAAGATATTCAACATGTAAAAGAGGAATTAAAAGAATTGTCGTTCATAGAGCTTCAAAAGTTAGAGGGGTTAGCAAAAGATCGAGCGGATACGATTATTCCAGCTATCGAAGTCTTTCATATACTTGTTAACGTTATAGAGGCACCGGCATTTGTATTGAGTAAAAAAGGATTAAGAGAAGGTGTTTTCTATGAAGAATTAACGAAAGATTTGGGGATTTCATACTATCCAAACGTAGTAGAAGAAAGTTTACATCTATTATCATTTGAATACGAAATGGATATGGAATTTGTAATTCAACTTATTAAACAAGGAACATTGATTTGTAAACAACTTGAAGGAGTAGGGCTTATTTCTATGTCGGAAAAAGACTGGGAAATATTCCATCAAGCGGCGAAAGTATTTAATATTGGGAAGTACATAGATGAAGAAGCGAGCCGATTACATACGTTTTATTTACTAGCGAATAAAACAATTGATGGTATGATGCATAAAGACCGAGTTAGATTAGCGCTTATTGCCTCATACAAATCAAAAATGTTATTTAAACAACATTTAGCTCCATTTGAAGGTTGGTTTGAGAAAAGTGAACAAAAAAAAATTCGGTTATTAGGAGCTGTTTTGCAATTTTCAGCTGCTTTAAATGTGAGACAAAGATCGCTTGTTGAAACGATATCTATAACAGAAAGTAAAGAAGGATTAACATTTAGAATTGTATGTGAGCAATCGGCGTTATCAGAAAAAGTACAAGCTGAAAAGCAAAAAAAGCAGCTGGAAAGAGTATTGAAAACGAATATTAACTTATCATTTGAATCAAAACGTTAAGTTGTACGGATGTCTTTACAAAAAATTAACACTTTGGAATATAGTAATTTGATAAAATAAAAGTAACTAAATTATAGTGAAAAAGTTTCAAAGGGAAGTGTGAAGAGAATGGAATTGCTAAAGGGGAATTTAGTAAATGTAAATGATACAGCTTATTATAATAACCGTGAGTTGAGCTGGCTAGCTTTTAATGAACGTGTACTACAAGAAGCGCAAGATGAAAATAATCCACTTTTAGAAAGATTAAAGTTTATTAGTATTTTCAGTTCAAATTTAGATGAATTTTTTATGGTGCGCGTAGCAGGTTTGAAAGATCAAGTAAGTGCCGGATTTAATCAGCCAGAAAATAAAGCGGGTTTAACACCGAAGAAACAGTTAAATAAGATTGCGATAAAAGCTCATGAGTTAATGACTGTACAGTATGACACGTTTAAAGGTTATGTATTGCCAGCGCTTGAACTAGAGGGGATTGAGCGTCTAACGTTCCATGATTTGACGAAAGAGCAGAGGGAATTTATAGAAGAATATTTTGATGAACAAATCTTTCCGGTATTAACTCCTGTAGCTATTGATGCGTATCGTCCATTTCCTATGTTATTAAATAAAAGCTTGAATTTAGCTACTATTTTATACGATGAGAAACAGGCAGAGGAAGAAAATCGCACGAAGTTAGGAATTGTCCAAGTGCCTTCTTTACTGGAGCGTTTCATATTTTTACCGAGTGAAGGACAAAAACATAAATTTATTTTATTAGAAGATGTAATTAGTGGTTTTACTCATAAATTATTCACAGGATATAATGTATCACCCGTTACTCGTTTCCGTATTACACGTAATGCGGATTTAACAATCCATGAAGAAGGTGCACGCGATTTATTAAAAGTAATTGAAAAAGAATTGAAAAAGCGTAAGTGGGGAGCTGCCGTTCGTTTAGAAGTTGGTAAAGAACACATTGATGAAAGAGTGCTAGCGTTATTGTATGAAGTGTTGGAAGTAAAAGATGAAGATGTGTACATGATGGATGGACCGTTAGATTTAACATGTTTATTCTCCTTATATAAAAAACTAGCGCCTTTATATGAACATCTAGTATATCCGGCTCTTATTCCTCAACCTCCTCAAGATTTAGGTGATGAGGAAGATGTATTTGAAAAAGCGATAGAACATGATATTTTATTACACCATCCCTTCGAGTCGTTTCAGCCAGTCGTTGATTTTGTCCGTGATGCGGCAGATGACTCGAATGTACTTGCGATCAAACAAACATTATATCGTGTAAGTGGAGATTCTCCGATTATTCAGGCGCTAAAGGTAGCGGCTGAAAAAGGGAAACAAGTGACGGTATTGGTTGAGTTAAAGGCGAGGTTTGATGAAGAGAATAATGTTCATTGGGCTAAAGAATTGGAACAGGCCGGATGTCACGTTATTTACGGAGTAAGTCACTTGAAAACGCATAGTAAAATTACGTTAGTTGTAAGAAGAAGAAACGGAAAAATTGAAAGGTTTGTACATCTTGGAACCGGAAATTATAATGATGCAACAGCGAAGTTATATACCGATTTTGGATATATTACATCGCGAAAAGACTTTGGTATAGATGCAACAAATTTCTTTAATTATTTGAGTGGCTATACAACGAAACCGTATTTTCATCATTTATCTGTTGCACCATTTGATATAAGAGAGCAATTTATGGATTTAATAGATGAGGAAATCCGTTACCATAGACAATATGGAAATGGATATATTATCGCTAAGATGAATTCGTTAACAGATAAACCGTTAATAAAAAAAATGTATGAAGCATCGCAAGCTGGGGTAAGGGTAGAGCTCATCGTTAGAGGGACATGTTGTTTAAGACCTGGGATTCCAAATGTAAGTGAAAATATTCGTGTAGTTAGTGTTGTGGGAAGATATTTAGAACATAGTCGTATTTATTATTTCCATCATAATGGAGATGAGAAAATATACTTATCTTCAGCTGATTTGATGACACGAAATATGGAAAAACGAGTAGAAATATCTTTCCCAATTTTAGATATTGAAATGAAAGCGAGAATAAAGGCAATTTTACAGCTTACTTTAGCTGATAATGTGAAAACACGTGAACAAAATAAAGATGGTGACTATTATTATATTATTAATAGTGGTGCAGAAGAAATTGATAGCCAAGTGAGTTTATTTAAGTTGGCTTATCAAAATACAGATGCTGAATAATAGAGACAAAGTAAAAACCTCTTAATTTCGATTAAGAGGTTTTTACTTTGTCTCTATTCACGTGTTCCAAAAGTGGAAGAATGAGTAGGGAGAATAGTTTTTATTATATGCGTATGATGGATCGCTTAGTTGAGAGAATAAAAGTGGAAGAATCGTTGTTTTAAATTAGTAATAGTATGGTTGTTGACAAGGCCCTCCGTAACAAGGATAAGGTGCTGGTGGTGGGTAAGGTGGTGGATAAGGCGGATAAAACGGTCTAGGGCCGAAAGCTAATGCTCCGCCGAGCAATCCTCCAGCAATTCCGGCTAGAAATGGAACACCGAAAAATGGAAAGAAGCGTGAGTCGCCTGCTGGGCCAATAGGTGCTGAACGAACTGGGATAGGTTGGTAATATGGATACATGAACAAACCTCCTTTATTGGACTCATTTTTATCATATGGTGGACCAAGCGTGGATGAGCGAGTACAAGGAAGGATAAGTAAGAAAATAGGCGAATTGTTACGAATGTTGTAGGGTGAAGAGTGTAATTTCGGGTTTTGACATAAAGCGGAATGGGACACGTGTTCTTCCAATACCTCGATTGACATAGAGAATCAAATCCTGAATGTTATAGAAACCTTCAATATATTGTTTTGCAAGCGACGGGGTAATAATAGCACCTAAAAAAGGAATTTGTACTTGTCCGCCATGGCTATGACCAGAAAGTTGAAGGTTGATTGGATATGTAGCGATTTGTGGCGCGATATCTGGTTCGTGAACGAGAACAATTGTATAAATATTTTGTTTTGCGTGCTGTAAAGTTTCCGCTATTTTTGGTTTACCTAGTAGTACATCATCGAGTCCGAAAATGGAAATTTCACTATTATCCAGTAAACGAATTCGCTTTTCACTATTTTGTAAAAGTTCAAATCCAGATTCACGCATGATGTGATCATAGTATTCGGTTCCATATCCCCCATGGTCGTGGTTACCATAAATAGAAAATTTACCGAAGGGTGCTTGTATATTCTTTAAAATGGATGCCACAAAAGGAGCCTCGGTATATGTTTGATAATCATCAATGAGATCACCAGTAAAAAGGACAATATCTGGCTTTTCAGCATTAATCTTGGAAACGATTTGAGATAAATGTTGGAGAGAGAGATAGTATCCTAGATGTAAATCGCTAAATTGAAGAATCTTCATACCATGAAAACTTTTTGGTATGAGTTGTGATGTAAGTGTGTGTTGGGTAAAGGAAAGCAAATAGGGTTCTATATATTTAGCATAATAATAGCCGATGCTAGCGGTTATAAATGAATATAGACAAGTGCGTATTCCAGCTTTTAAAAAATTTCTTCTTGTAATTTTTTTCATATACAGGTTACTTGAATCTCCTTTCAGTTTTTTTAAAATATATTTTTAATATTAAAAAAGTAGTATAGATTAAGAAAAAATGAACGAAAAGAAACCTCTTTACGTTAAAATATCAGAAAATATTAAAAATATAAAGATTTCTGTTAAATAAAATGATAAAATGAATGTGTATTCATTTTTTGGAGGGGATGTATGTGAAAGAGAAGGTAGTTATTATAACAGGTGGATCAAGTGGAATGGGAAAAGGAATGGCGACTCGTTTTGCGAAAGAAGGGGCACGAGTTGTTATTACAGGACGTACAAAAGAAAAATTAGAAGAAACAAAGCTAGAGATTGAACAGTTTCCGGGGCAAGTATTGCCTGTACAAATGGATGTACGAAATACGGATGATATTCAAAAGATGATTGAGCATATTGATGAGAAGTTTGGACGAATTGATATTTTAATAAATAATGCAGCTGGAAACTTTATTTGTCCAGCAGAGGACCTATCAGTGAATGGCTGGAATTCGGTCATTAATATTGTATTAAATGGTACATTTTATTGTAGCCAGGCTGTCGGAAAATATTGGATTGAAAAAGGCATAAAAGGAAATATCATTAACATGGTGGCAACATATGCATGGGATGCAGGGCCAGGGGTTATTCATTCAGCAGCAGCTAAAGCTGGTGTATTAGCGATGACTAAAACGCTTGCTGTTGAGTGGGGGCGTAAATATGGGATACGAGTTAATGCTATCGCACCAGGGCCGATTGAACGTACGGGCGGTGCCGATAAATTATGGATTTCAGAAGAAATGGCTAAGCGTACAATACAGAGTGTCCCACTTGGTAGGTTGGGGACACCAGAAGAAATCGCGGGTCTAGCTTATTATTTATGTTCAGATGAAGCTGCATACATAAATGGAACTTGTATGACAATGGATGGTGGCCAACATTTGCACCAATATCCATTTTAAAAGGGATGAAAAATGGATGATGTATTCATTTTTCTCCGGTAAAATGTGACGAAATTGTGACACGTTAGAGAAAGGTGTTTACAAAGGGGAATATATACGGTATATTTAAGACCTCTTTTTTCTTCATAGTAGAATTGCTAATTCCCCTTAGCATTTTACCCCTCTAATCCCTTCAGGAAAACTGAAGGGATTTTTTATTATTTTTCCGTAAATATCGTGTTATAATTTTTGAAAAGTAAAGGGAGGGAAGCACGTTGATAGATGCATTAGATGTAATGAGTAACTTGGATAAAGTCCTTCCTTATTATCAAGCTATTTTTAGTGCTGATGAGCATACAGTAATTGGATATGAAGTTGTAGGACGTATTCAAACAGAAGAGGGCATACAAAGTTTAGCGTCTTTCTTCCATGATGATTCTATTCCGAGTGAGTTCCAACTGGAAGCGGATAATATCATAGTAGAAAAAGCGTTAAATAGGTATTTAGAAACAGATCAAAAATTATTATTATTTATACATCGGAATGCCAATGTATTAATGAATGATGAAGATGAAAGTTTACTTCAACTTTTATTGATGTATGAAAAACAAGGTTTAAATTTGAACCACATTGTTTTAGAGATTACAGAACATGAATGTAAAGAAGATATCGAGCAATTTAATCATTTGCTGATGTATTATCGTACATATGGTATTCAAATTTCGATTAATAAAGTAGGAACGGGTACAAGTAATTTAGAACGTATTAGCGTGTTAGCACCGGATATTTTAAAAGTAGATTTAACAAACCTAAGGCAAACTGCACTTTTACAATCTTATCAAGATATTTTATATTCCTTATCTTTACTTGCTAGAAGAATTGGTGCGACATTGTTATATGAAGAGATTGATGCTTTTTATCAACTACAATATGCTTGGAAAAACGGTGGTAGATATTATCAAGGTAATTATTTGAAAGAATGTTTACCTGATTTTATTGAAACGAATGTTTTAAAAGAGCGACTTGGTAATGAATGTCATCAATTTATTCTGCATGAGAAGAAGAAGTTGCAAAAAATTTATAATTTAACAGAGATGTTACGTGATCGAATTGGTGATGTTCTGTCAAAACAAAAAAAGAATGAAGATATAAATGACTGGTTATTACAATTTAGCCAAAGTGTATCACAATGTAGTTTTCGGATATTTATTTGTAATGAAGATGGTTTCCAGCAATCAGGTAATGTTATGAAAAAAGATGGTGAATGGATTGTGATGCCGGAGTATTATATGAAAAACTGGAGTTGGCGTCCGTATTTTCTCGAGAATATCATGAAAATGCGTTTTGAGAATAAGGCAAGGCTCTCGGATTTATATGCCGATATTGAAACTGGTGAAATGGTACGAACATTTTCTTTTCCGATTGATGATGAAAACTTTTTATTTATAGATTTATCTTATGAATATTTATATGAAGAAGACGTTTTATTTTAATGCACGAAGAGATTCGTGCATTTTTTTGTTTGTTTTTATCATAAATTGGTAATAGTGAAAATAATAATGAAAATGCTGTCTATCGTTGTAAAGATTTTACGAACGAAATCATCCCTGTCTTTGCATAATCATTGTTACAATGAATACTACAAAGACAAGCTCTTTTAAAAGGAAGGTGAAAAAATGAGGAAATATGGAATATGGTTTGTTCTATTTATATGTGTTGCCTTTCTAGTTGGCTATAGCGTCACAACTGTTTTAGGGAAAGAAGAAGTGAAAGTGGATCGGAAAGAAGTGTTTACAACGATACAAAAAGGTTATGAGACGCAATTTTCAATTCGAGGGAAGCAAATACCAATGAATAAGATGATAGAGACGTTATCACCATATTTTACAAATAATTTCCTTCAAGTTTTTACAGATGAAAACAGTAGAAATGAAAAACAAAGTGGTGAGTATTTACTTCCAGCAAAAGAAGCTCCGTTTTCCTTTAATTCAGAAACAAAAATGTCATATGATGAGGAACATAAAAATTTATACGTCTATGAACGGGCAAAAAGTGGACAATATCAAATTGTGACATTACAAAAGGATAATGGGAAATGGAAATTAGCAGGGTATCATGAAAGTCAGGAACTTTTGGCTGAAATAAAAAGGTTACAACAATTATGAGAATAGGAATAGGTTTCTCCCTATTCCTATTCTATACCAAGTAGCTGTTGTAATTTTTCAATTTGAAAACCTGCGACAACTTCTCCGTCAATTACAACTGTTGGAGTTGAATAGGAGTCATAGTCATATAAAAGACGATTGCGTGCAGCGGCGTCTTTTTTTACGTCAAATTCTTCATACACAACGTCATTATGTTTTAAAAATTCTTTCACAATGGTACAAGGCGGACAATCAGGCTGTGTATAAACCTCAATTTTTTTCATTGTAATTCCTCCCTTTTTCTGTGTTTTATTATATTCTGTCAGTATAAAAAGAGCAATAAAGAAGGGAAAAGATATTCTTTCTTCTTTTTCCTTCGTATTTCGACAAATTTTAGTTGAGTTTCTGGCCAAGAACCTTTATCCTAGAGTGTGGAACATTTTTTCTGTTATGACGGATAGAATGAGTATAGCTGTAAAACCTATTGGTAGGAAGATCAGAGAAAGGAGAGATTTCATGTCTCTACTCCAAGGAATTTTAACTCGACTTGTTAGTCTACAAGAACAAGCTGAAAGCGGTGAAGTAGCACAACGCTATTTTGAAGTGAACGGTGAGCGCAAATGTAGCGTGAAATTTTTCGATAAAAGTGAAATGTATGAGTTAGAAGTGTATCAACAAGGTGAAAAACCTCAAGTGTATCAATTCGACAACATCGACATGGTGGCAATTGAGATTTACGACATCATTTCTTGATACATATAAAAAAGGTACTGCCATTTGGCAGTACCTTTTTTAGTTATATTAATTAATAGGCTATACATTAGTGGAAGTCGCAATGAAATAAAAGAACTTCCACAAATGTATATGTATAGGAATTTTTTATTTTTCCTACAATGGTAGTAAATAGTAATAGGAGGTGAAAAGGATGGAACGCTTACCGATTGTTATTTGTCCTAATTGTCACAGTCATGCTGAAATTAATCATGTATTAACTGCTCAGTCTAATCAAAATGTAATTTATACGTGTAGGTTTTGTCATTATGTAATCCGAAATATTGAAACGAATAAAGGGTAGTGAGTTATAATTTTTGTTTTTGTCCCATACAATGAGAATACGAAAAGTCTGTCTAATTGAAAGGACGTGACTATGTGGACGGTGAACATACATTTTATAATGTTTCTGAGAGGCATTTGAATTTTGATATGGTATTTAACCGCATTTGTAGTTTCATTGAAAAGGATCCGCGAAATTTATATCGATTATCTATTGGGACAGACTCACAAGCACATCAAAAGGATACGAGGTTTATTACAGCGATACATATTCATCGGGTTGGAAAAGGAGCATGGGGATGTTTGCACCACAAATCAGTAAAAAATAAGCCAGCAACTTTGCGAGAGAAAATATATTTAGAAACGCAGTTTAGTCAAGAAATTGCCTGTCTATTTACTCCAAATCATATACAAACAATCTGGGATTTATTGCACCCATACGCTCAAGATGGAGCGGGATTCATAATGGAAATTCATTTAGATATTGGGAATGATGGTTTAACAAAAGAATTTATTTTAGATATGACGAAGAAAATTCAAGCGATGGGATTAACAGCAAAAATTAAACCGGATGCTTATGCGGCGTTTAGTTATGCGAACAGGTATACGAAATAATGTGAAATGGTTTCTATATGTTCGTTAAATACTTTTATTAAAAACTGAATATTACATCTATTAAATAAGTTGGAAATTTTATATAATAAGAGTGATGATGCGAGGACAAGGAGAGGGACATATGGAAAAGGAATTTGTTTTAACGAGAGAAGAAGAAGATTTATTGTTGGATATTCTGTTTCAGCAAAATTATGCGAGCGAAATTTTAGCGGTGGAGCTTACAGACATTGAGAATGGTTTAAAACAGACAGATGTGACACAATATAAAAAAATCACAAGATTGTTTTACCGATTAAAAAATAAAGGGTATTAAGCGCTACCGGAATGGTAGTCTTTTTTTTATGTTGTATGCTAAAATAGCTGTGTATCTTTTTTATTAGAAGAATGTCAGGACAAAATAATAATATGAAAACGCTATCATAAAATGTGAATAGGATCAGAGAATATAAGCAGGAAAAAGGGAAAATGGGGGATGTAACATGATTAGTATTCCGAAAGATGAGTTTCAACAAATTCTTGTGAAGGATTTAATGATTTCATCAGAAAAAGTAGCACATGTCCAAATAGGGAATGGTTTAGAACATGCTTTACTCGTTCTTGTGAAATCTGGATATTCGGCGATTCCTGTTTTAGACCCTACGTATAAATTACATGGGTTGATTAGTACTGCTATGATTTTAGATGGTATTTTAGGATTAGAGCGCATTGAGTTTGAAAGACTTGAGAATATGAAAGTGGAACAAGTGATGAAGGAAGAGATTCCAGTTCTTATGTTAGAAGATTCCTTTGCAAAAGCTTTAGAAATGACAATTGATCATCCTTTTATTTGCGCTGTCAATGAAGAAGGTTACTTCGAGGGTATTTTGACACGCCGAGCTATTTTAAAATTGTTGAATAAAAAAGTGAGACAGCATAATCGATAACATAGGAAAAGTGACTTCACAGAAAAGGAGAAGTCACTTTTTTTCGTGCATATCAGTTGTGTATGTATTATATTTAAAAGGACATAAAACATAAGAAAGGTTTGAACTAACAAACCGTTCTAATGTATAAAATTATTCAATTAAATTAAAGATGAAATGCTTATTAGAATTAGGTGTATGGAAGCTAAGGAAAGAGGGAGAAAGTTGCAAATCGATGATTTTCAAATGATGGTTGTGTTAGCTCAGGAATCAAATATGAGAAAAGCGGCGGAACGTTTATTTGTTTCCCAACCTGCGCTTAGTCAACGATTACAATCTATGGAGAAACAATGGGGAATGAAATTTTTTATTCGTTCACAAAAAGGATTGACAATTACACCTGAAGGGGAAAAAGTTGCAAATTATGCGAAAGAAATGTTACAAAAAGAAGAAGATATAAAAAGTGAACTGGCTCTTTTTAGAACGGAAACATACGGTACGCTAAAAATAGCTGTTGCGTCAGTCATTGGTCAATATTGGCTTCCACCTGTTTTGAAAAAATTTGTGCAAAAGTATCCTTCTGTGAAGATATCTCTGTTTACTGGCTGGAGTAGTGAAGTGCAAAAGCAATTTTATGAAGGAGACGTTCACGTCGCCATATTAAGAGGGACACAAGAATATAAAGGTCAGAAGCAACAATTATTTGAAGATGAATTATACTTAGTTGATAAAGAAATAAAAGATATTACAATGTTGAAAGAGACAAATAGACCTTTTATTCAATTTAAAAGTGATTCGACCTACTATGGACAAATACAAAATTGGTGGTATGGATTATTTTCCAATCCACCTAAGCGAACGATTGTAGTTGACCAAATTGAAACGTGCAAACAGCTTGTTTTAAATGGTATAGGCTATGCTCTTTTACCTTCGACTGTTTTAAAAGAAGTGCAGGAAAACATGTATAAAACACCTGTTCAATTAACGAGAGAAACATGGTTATTGACGAGTGACTCGGCAAGGCAGTTGAAGCAAGTGCAAGCGTTTTTAGAAATTATAGAAGAAATTCAAATGGAAAAATAAGATTATTGTCTTGCTACTCGCCCTATCGTTTGGTAGAGTAACATTATAAATGGATTTAGGAGGCAACAAGAATGAAAATGATGGACGCTAACGAAATTATTTCTTTTATTCAAAAAAGTGAAAAGAAAACTCCTGTAAAGGTATACATAAAAGGGGATTTAAAAGAAGTAACATTCCCTGAAACAGTACAAGCATTTGTAAATAAAAAATCTGGTGTATTATTCGGAGAATGGTCTGAAATTAAGACAATTCTTGATGAAAATAGCAAGTACATTGTTGACTATGTAGTTGAGAACGACCGTCGTAATTCTGCAATTCCAATGCTTGATTTAAAAGGTATTACAGCTCGTATTGAGCCAGGCGCAATTATTCGTGATAATGTTGAAATTGGTGACAATGCTGTTATCATGATGAATGCAACAATTAATATCGGTGCTGTAATTGGCGAAGGTACTATGATCGACATGAACGCAGTGCTTGGTGGACGTGCAACAGTTGGTAAAAACTGTCACGTGGGTGCAGGAGCTGTACTTGCGGGTGTTATTGAGCCACCTTCTGCAAAACCAGTTATCGTTGAAGACGATGTTGTAATTGGTGCAAATGTAGTTGTTCTAGAAGGCGTTACAGTAGGTAAAGGTGCAGTTGTAGCAGCAGGAGCTGTTGTAACAGAAGATGTGCCTCCATATACAGTTGTTGCGGGAACTCCGGCACGTGTAATTAAAGAAATTGATGAGAAGACAAAAGCAAAAACTGAAATTAAACAAGAGCTTCGTCAATTAAACCCAGAGAAATAAAAAACAAAAAGCGTAAGAGCATGAATGTGCTCTTACGCTTTTTATAGATAGAGGTGCAAAAATGACAGTAAGCAAATTTGTTCAAGTTCGTAGAGATTTACATAAAATTCCGGAAATCGGATTTAAAGAGTGGAAAACACAACGGTATATTTTAGACTATATAGGAACGCTTCCTAATGAATATTTGGAAGTGAAAACATGGAAAACAGGTGTAATTGTTAAAGTAAATGGAAAAAATCCAGAAAAAATAATAGGTTACCGTGCAGATATAGACGGTCTACCAATTACAGAGGAAACTGGATATGAATTCTCTTCCGTCCATGAAGGAATGATGCATGCATGTGGACATGATTTGCATACAACAATCGGTTTAGGACTTCTAACAGCGGCTGTAAGCGAAAGAATAGACGATGATCTTGTGTTTATATTCCAACCAGCTGAAGAAGGGCCAGGCGGTGCACTTCCAATGTTAGAAAGTGAAGAGTTAAAAGAATGGAAGCCGAATATGATTCTTGGGCTTCATATTGCGCCTGAATACTCTGTGGGAACAATTGCTACAAAAGAAGGTTTATTATTTGCGAATACATCAGAGTTATACGTTGATTTAAAAGGAAAAGGTGGACATGCTGCATATCCGCATACAGCAAATGATATGATTGTTGCAGCGAGTCATCTCGTTACACAACTTCAATCAGTTATTAGTCGTAATGTGAACCCTCTTGATAGTGCGGTAATTACAATTGGGAAAATTACAGGTGGTACAGTCCAAAACATCATCGCAGAAAAGTCTCGTTTAGAAGGAACAATTCGAACGCTATCAGTGGAATCAATGAAACGTGTTAAAAGCCGAATCGAGGCAATTGTTGCGGGAATAGAAGCTTCTTTTCAATGTGAGGCTGTTATTGACTACGGAGCGATGTATCATCAAGTGTATAACCATGAAGAGTTAACGCGAGAGTTTATGCAATTTACACGTGAACAAACGAATATGGACGTAATTACATGTACGGAGGCAATGACAGGTGAAGACTTTGGTTATATGCTTCGAGAGATACCTGGATTTATGTTTTGGCTTGGAGTAAATTCAGAATATGGTTTACATCATGCAAAATTAAAACCCGACGAAGAGGTTATTGAGAAAGTGATTGTATTTTTAAATCAATATGTGAAGTGGAAGGGAAATAGAAAGTGAACTCCCGCGCTAAATTTGCAACAGTTTAGAGTGGTGACTTCTTAGTTCCGAGACGAAAATATCTTTCATATTTGTTAGTGTTAGACATTTTCATTCAAATGAGTAAAGTTACATTTGGTGTTTTAATAATGAGCAGGGGGTTTTTAGCCACTGCTCATTATTAATTATTGCTAATAAAGAAGATAATTATTTAACTACTTATATATGTTTACTTTTAGTATGAAAAGTGTGTAAAATCAATGTGATACATAGAAAAAAGGGTGGGGAATTACGTGCAAATTAGCAGTGCGATTTTATGTTTCGTCTTATATGCATATGTTATTATTGCGGCGGTTTATTTTGGGATAAGTTTTTACGCCTATCGTTTAGCGAATAATAGTGAATATGAAGAAACATACAAATGGGTGAAAAGATATTTGTCACCTGTACTAGAAATTATGAATGGATTTGTTCTTTTTTTATTTATTGGATTAATTGCTTTCTCAACGAGCTTAGTAGGGAATAAGACTACATTATTTGTGCTAGGTATCATTATTTTTATGCTATTAGGAATTCGGATTGGTAATACGGTATTTTGGAATGAAAGAAAAGTAGATGGTTGGACAGGAATGCTAATTCCGTGTATGTTAGCTGCAATCGTGACGAATATAGAACATGAATATTATCAATTACATTTTTGGCTTATCATTGTTTTAACAATCCTTTCGGTTTTGTATATAAGTACTGTCGTGCTAACATACATTGCAAATGAAAAAGGCGATGCAAAAGGTACACGCTTCTTTAGAGGACGTGCATTATTATGGAGTGTGCCGACGATGGCAGTTATAGGAATTATTGCGATATTAGTAAATGGATATCAATTTACTAATTGGCAACTGTTTTTAGAAACTTGGTGGATTTTTATTGTTTCGTTTATAGCTTTTTTAGGCGCGACACATTATTTGTTCCATCAACATCATTATATATTGGCATTGGTATTCGCATTTACACAACTATTATTTGCTTTTTTCGGACAAGAAACGTTATTGTTTGTTTTTGAAACATTTAGTTCATTTGGAAATATTTTTGTATTCGGTATGTTAATTTTCGGTATCGCATTTTATTTACAACAGTATTTTTATATGCAAAAACAAAAATAAGAATTATATACAGGTTTTTGTAGCGAATCTAAAGTATGTTACAATAAAAGTACATAGTATTTGATATTATTGGAGGAATTCCTGTGGGCGAAAAAGAGAAAGAATTTGCTGTTATTGGGCTTGGACGTTTTGGTGGAAGTATTTGCCGAGAACTCGCTCAATTAGGTATGGAAGTAATGGCAATTGATTCAGATGAGGATAAAATTAATGAGTTTGCAAATATAGCTTCGCATGCCGTGATTGCAGATTCAACAGATGAGATGGTATTAAAAAGTCTTGGTATTCGCAATTTTGATCATGTAGTCGTTGCTATTGGAGATAATTTAAATTCAAGTATTTTAACAACGTTAATTTTGAAAGAATTAGGTGTGAAAAATATTACTGTGAAAGCTCAAAATGACTATCATGAAAAAGTGCTAAGTAAAATAGGGGCCGATCATATTGTGCATCCAGAACGAGATATGGGAAAAAGGATTGCAAATAATATTGCATCAAGTAATGTGTTAGATTACCTAGAGCTTTCAGATGAGCATAGTATTGTAGAGATTATTGCAAATAAAAAAATTGATGGACACTCTTTAATTGAATTAGACATTCGTGCGAAGTTTGGTTTGAACATTGTAGCAATTAAACGTGGAAAAGAAGTTATCGTATCTCCTCGAGCTACAGAAAACATTCAAGCGGGAGATATATTAATTGTAATTGGTCATGACGATGAAGTAGATCGTTTTAAGCATTTTTTAAGATAAGAGAAAAGGACAATGCCTCCTCGGCATTGTCCTTTTCTCTTATATTTCCATAATGATTGGTAAAATCATTGGACGGCGTTTCGTTTTTTCGTATAGGAATGGTGCTAATGTGTCTGTAATCTCATTTTTAATTTCAGACCATTGTGTTGTTTTTCGCTCCATTACTTTTTCTAAATGTGTTGTAATTAATGTTTGAGCATCGTTGATTAAATCGCTGCTTTCACGCATATAGACGAAACCACGCGAGATGATATCGGGTCCTGCTGCAACTTTAAATTCTTTCATATCAATGCTTACAACTACAATAACAAGTCCTTCTTCAGAAAGAATGCGACGATCACGTAATACGATATTCCCGATATCTCCAATACCATTTCCATCGATATAGACAGAGCCAGATGGAATTTTCCCAGCTACGCTTGCTTCATCAGAACGTAAAGCAAGAACATCTCCATTATCCATAATGAAACAATTTTCTTCTGGAATACCACAATCATTAGCTAATTTCATATGCATACGCTGCATACGATACTCACCATGAATTGGCATGAAATACTTCGGTTTAATTAGACGGAGCATTAGTTTTTGTTCTTCTTGTCCGCCATGTCCACTCGTATGAATGTTTGACAGTTTTCCATGGATTACATCAGCGCCAGCACGGTACAACATGTTAATTGTACGACTTACACTAATTGTATTGCCTGGGATTGGTGAAGAAGAGAAAACAACTGTATCGCCAGGGATAATTTGAATTTGACGATGAGTACCATTAGCAATACGTGAAAGTGCTGCCATCGGCTCACCTTGACTACCTGTACATAAAATAACAACCTTATTAGCTGGTAGGCGGTTTAGCTGAGATGTGTCTATGAATGTATCCTTTGGACAGCGAATATAACCAAGGTTTTGTCCGATTTCAATCGCTGCCTCCATACTGCGGCCGAATACAGCCACTTTACGATTGTTTTCAACAGCTGCTTCAACAACTTGTTGCAAGCGATGGATATTTGATGCAAAGGTTGCGAAGATAATACGACCTTCTACTTTGCGGAAAATATCTTGAATACTATCACCAACACGGCGCTCAGACATCGTAAAGTTTGGTACTTCACTGTTTGTACTATCAGATAAGAGACAAAGTACACCGTCTTTTCCGATTTCGGCCATTTTTGTTAAATCTGCTGGCTCACCGACTGGTGTGAAATCGAATTTGAAATCACCTGTATGAACGACTTGTCCTTGAGGTGTTTTTACAACAACTCCGTATGAATCTGGGATACTGTGAGTTGTACGGAAGAAGGAAACAGATGTCTTTTTAAATTTAATAACATCATCTTCTTGAATTTCATAAAGTTTTGCTTTACGAAGTAATCCGTGCTCTTCTAATTTGTTTTTGATTAGTGCAATTGCTAATTTTCCGCCATAAATCGGAATGTTCACTTGACGTAATAGGTAAGGAATTCCACCAATATGATCTTCGTGACCATGTGTAATGAATAATCCTTTAATTTTATCTTCGTTTCGCACAAAATAAGTGTAATCTGGTATTACATAATCGATTCCGAGGAGTTCGTCTTCTGGAAACTTAATTCCAGCGTCAATTATAATAATTTCATCTTGAAATTGAACAGCATATGTATTTTTACCGATCTCACCAAGTCCACCTAAAGCAAAAACGGCAGCTTGATCATTCTTTAGAAATTTCATATGACTATACGATTTCCGCTAATATTAAATCAGCGTTTTGTTTTTCATATTCAAGATGATTACCAGTAACAGACTGAACGAACTCGATATTATATGCGAACTTATTTAATTTTTTACGAACATCCTTTTGAGACGTAGCCTCTAAATATAAAACTTTTGTATTTTCACGTACTGGGACCTCAGTTAATTTTTCTTGATAAAATACTTTAAAAATCATTGGGAAAACCTCTCCTTGTCTATGTTTTGCATTATCTGTTACTTATTATAAAGCAAACAGTCATGATTTTCATGTTTTTTCGAATGGGAATGAAGAAAAAGCCCGAAATGGGCACAATTTAAGCGATTGTCTTCTTACGGACTAAATCGTTTAAATAACGCTTGAGCTTTTTCTTCAGCTTCTTCAGCATGATTACTCCTTCCTTTCCTTATTTTAAACATGCATGTTACTAATGATAACTCCGTCTCCCGTACAAGAAAGAAGATTAGAAGTGAATAGTGAATCTTGTTCTTTTTAGTATAGTGTAAGTTATCCTGTAGTAACGATTAGTAGCCGTTAGTTATAGATATAGTATGAGGAAGAATAGAAAAGAAAATTCATCCGAACAAGTATCCACATTTTTTTACTATTATTATATGCATATTTCATAAATAAGGTCAGAAAGTGAACGCTTTCTTCACAGATGTTTAATATGTTATACTTTTTTTTGAAATTTGAAAAGTGATAATTAAAATAGGAATATAGAGTGCCAGAAAGGATTTTGACAAATGAATGATAAAATTGTCTTTTTTGATATTGATGGAACATTATTAGATCATGATAAAAAAATTCCGCAATCTACACGTGATGCAGTAAAAGATTTACAAGAAAAAGGTGTGCACGTAGCGATTGCGACAGGGCGTGCGCCATTTATGTTTGAAGATATTCGTAAGGAACTCAATATACATAATTATGTTAGTTTTAATGGACAGTACGTTGTATTTGAAGGTGAGACAATATTTAATAATCCGTTACACCCAGAGGCTCTACATAAGTTTACTCAGTTTGCAAAACAAGAAGGATATCCACTTGTATATCTTGATCATCAAGAAATGAGAGCGTCAGTGGAATATCATGATTATGTGAAAGAAGGTTTTGGGAGTTTAAACTTTGAACATCCAGCATATGAACCTGATTTCTATGAGAAACGTAATATTTATCAAACTCTGCTTTTCTGCGAAGTAAATGAAGAAGAAAAGTTTATTAATCAGTACCCAGATTTTCATTTTATTCGTTGGCATGCGTATTCAATGGATATTATTCCAAATGGTGGTTCTAAGGCAAAAGGAATTGAGAAATTCATTGAGAAATTAGGATTTAACCGTGAACAAGTGTATGCATTTGGAGATGGCTTAAATGATTTGGAAATGATTGAAGCAGTAGGGACAGGTATTGTGATGGGGAATGGTCATGAAGATTTGAAAAAACTTGCGAATCACGTGACAAAGGATGTTAGTGAAGACGGTATATACCATGGATTAAAATGGGCTGGATTGCTTTAAGTGAATATGGAACCCATTTCATAAAAAAAGGCGGAAGATTAACTTCCGCCTTTTTTTATTATCGTTCTAGAGGTTTCGACTCATCAGGAGAGGCAAATGGATTCTCTTTATTAATATGGTCGTAGAACATAACACCATTTAAGTGGTCGATTTCATGCTGGAATACGATTGCTGGTAAACCTTTTAAACGTAATTTTACTTCTTCTCCGTTAATAGATGTTGCTTTCACTGTAATTCTTGTGTAACGAGGGACATAACCAGGTACTTCACGGTCTACAGATAGACAGCCTTCACCATTTTGTAAATATGTACGTTCAACAGAATGACTAATGATTTTTGGATTAAATAGTGCATGGCTATATAACGTACCGTTCGTATCAGTTACATGAACCGCAATCATTTTCTTTGAAATACCGATTTGCGGAGCCGCTAATCCGATTCCAGGGCGCAAACTATATTTTTCAGCCATTTCAGGATCTTGGCTATTTATTACAAATTCAATCATTTCTTTAAGGGTATTTGTATCTTCCTCGCTAGCAGGTAAGGAGACCTCTTCTGCAACGTCGCGCAAAATCGGATTTCCTTCACGAATTACCTCATTCATTGTAAGCATATGTAATCTCTCCTTTCTTCTTTAGTCTACCAAAGGAGATAAAAAAAGTCATCGGCAAGTAAGGAAGATCTACTTGGAAACAAATCTTCTATAGATAAGTTATATAATAAAAGAAAAGACGGCAAAGCCGTCTGTTTCTTTCCATAGTTGTTTCATTTTACATTAGCGAATGCAAGCAGCACCAACGATAATTAAAAGGATAAACAACACAACGATTAAGGCGAAGCCGCGTCCAGACCCGCCACAAGAACCGCCATAACCGTAGGAAGGATATGAACAAGTTGTTGGATAGCAATATGAGTATCCGTACATGAGATGACCTCCTTTATCATTTCCCGCTAATACTGCGGTTACTATAATGTATGGAGGAAGGATCAGAAATGTATAGGTATTTACCTATAAAAGGAAGAAGTGTTTGTATAATTTTATTGAGAAGAGAGAAAAACTAAAGAGAATTAAATCGTTTACATATTATTCTAAGAGAAAAAACAAGTTAAAAAGGGAATAATATAACAGTAGGTTATTGCTTACTAATACAGATGTGAAAAATAAAAACACGTTTGTGTAGAGGAAACCTGCATATTATTTATAAAAAAACGTATTCAAAGTAATTGACATCGTAATTAGAATAGTTGTAAACTAAAAAACGTGATCAAGATTGTATTAATATGTTTTTGGAAAAACATTAGTACAGATTGTTAGGTACACAAAATTATTCTCAACCGACAAACAAATTTGTTGGTTTACATTGTTGCGCTTTCAGTCTAGCTAATAGATAGTGAAAGCGTTTCAGAATATGGTTCAAGAGAGGAAGAGGTGAACGGAATGGGTACTAAAACAAAAAAGACCCTATTTAATGTTGATGAGCAAATGAAAGCTATCGCAGCTCAATTTGAAACATTACAAATTTTAAATGAAAAAGGCGAAGTTGTGAATGAAGCAGCTATGCCTGAATTATCTGATGATCAATTAAAAGAATTAATGCGCCGTATGGTGTATACTCGCGTACTAGATCAACGTTCTATTTCTTTAAACCGTCAAGGACGTTTAGGTTTCTACGCACCAACTGCTGGACAAGAGGCTTCTCAATTAGCAAGTCATTTCGCACTTGAAGCAGAAGATTTCATCTTACCAGGATATCGTGACGTTCCACAATTAGTGTGGCACGGTCTACCATTATACCAAGCATTCTTATTCTCTCGTGGACATTTCATGGGTAACCAAATGCCTGAGAACGTAAATGCACTTGCTCCACAAATCATCATCGGTGCGCAAATCATCCAAACTGCTGGTGTTGCGTTAGGTATGAAACTACGTGGTAAAAAATCTGTTGCAATTACTTACACTGGTGACGGTGGTGCTTCACAAGGTGACTTCTACGAAGGTATGAACTTTGCGGGTGCATTCAAAGCTCCAGCAATCTTCGTTGTACAAAACAACCGTTATGCAATCTCTACTCCAGTAGAAAAGCAATCTGCAGCTAAAACTGTAGCACAAAAAGCAGTAGCAGCAGGTATTTACGGAATTCAAGTAGACGGTATGGATCCATTAGCTGTATACGCAGCAACTGCTTTCGCTCGTGAGCGTGCAGTAAACGGCGAAGGCCCTACTTTAATCGAGACTTTAACATTCCGTTACGGTCCACATACAATGGCTGGTGATGACCCAACTCGTTACCGTACAAAAGATATCGAAAACGAATGGGAACAAAAAGATCCAATCGTACGCTTCCGTGCATTCTTAGAAAACAAAGGCCTATGGTCTCAAGAAGTTGAAGAGAAAGTAATCGAAGAAGCAAAAGAAGATATCAAACAAGCAATTGCTAAGGCTGACCAAGCTCCAAAACAAAAAGTTACTGATTTAATGGAAATCATGTACGAAAAAATGCCTTACAACTTAGCTGAACAATATGAAATTTACAAAGAAAAGGAGTCGAAGTAAGCCATGGCTCAAATGACAATGATTCAAGCAATCACTGATGCTTTACGCGTTGAAATGAAAAACGATCCTAACGTACTTGTTTTTGGTGAAGACGTTGGTGTAAACGGCGGAGTATTCCGTGCTACTGAAGGTTTACAAGCTGAATTCGGTGAAGATCGTGTAATGGATACTCCACTTGCAGAGTCTGGTATTGGTGGACTTGCAGTTGGACTTGCACTTGAAGGTTTCCGTCCAGTTCCAGAAATTCAATTCTTCGGTTTCATTTATGAAGTAATGGATTCAGTTTCTGGTCAATTAGCTCGTATGCGTTACCGTTCTGGTGGACGTTGGACTGCTCCAGTAACAATTCGTTCTCCATTCGGTGGCGGTGTTCATACTCCTGAACTACATGCTGATAGCTTAGAAGGATTAGTGGCACAACAACCTGGTCTAAAAGTTGTTATTCCATCTACTCCATACGATGCAAAAGGTCTTTTAATCTCTGCGATTCGTGACAACGATCCAGTTATCTACTTAGAGCATATGAAATTGTACCGTTCATTCCGTCAAGATGTACCAGAAGGCGATTACACAATTGATTTAGGTAAAGCTGATATCAAACGTGAAGGTACAGATGTATCTGTTATCGCTTATGGTGCTATGGTTCATGCTGCATTAAAAGCTGCTGAAGAACTTGAAAAAGAAGGTATCTCTTTAGAGGTTGTTGACTTACGTACAGTTCAACCATTAGATATCGAAACAATCATCGCTTCTGTTGAAAAAACAGGCCGCGTAGTTGTAGTTCAAGAAGCTCAAAAACAAGCTGGTATTGCAGCTAACGTTGTAGCGGAAATTAACGACCGTGCAATCTTAAACTTAGAAGCTCCAGTTGTACGTGTTGCAGCTGCTGATACAGTATTCCCATTCTCTCAAGCTGAGAGCGTATGGTTACCAAACCATAAAGATATTGTTGAAGCTGTTAACAAAGTAATGAACTTCTAATTTTTAGTTTTTCATGTGCAAAAGAAATCAGCACATGCTGGTTTCTTTTGTACATATTCCATAATAATGAAATGAATCAGGGGGCTGAATTCCGTGGCATTTGAATTTAAACTACCAGATATCGGTGA
The DNA here is from genome assembly GCF_016483685.1 of Bacillus cereus group sp. N8. Taxonomy (NCBI): domain Bacteria; kingdom Bacillati; phylum Bacillota; class Bacilli; order Caryophanales; family Bacillaceae; genus Bacillus; species Bacillus cereus group sp. N8. Next base: position 512,278 of record NZ_JAEHBK010000001.1, read on the forward strand.
AGGTATCCACGAAGGTGAAATCGTAAAATGGTTTATTAAACCAGGTGACGAAGTAAACGAAGACGACGTACTTCTTGAAGTACAAAATGATAAAGCAGTAGTAGAAATCCCTTCTCCTGTTAAAGGTAAAGTACTTGAAGTACTTGTAGAAGAAGGAACAGTTGCAATTGTAGGAGATACATTAATTAAATTTGATGCTCCTGGATACGAAAACCTTAAATTTAAAGGTGACGATCATGATGAAGCTCCAAAAGCTGAAGAAGCAGCAGTAGAAGCTCCAGCAGCGGAAGCTACTCCAGCAGCAACTACAGAAGTAGTAAATGAGCGTGTAATCGCTATGCCATCTGTTCGTAAATATGCTCGTGAAAAAGGTGTAGATATTCATAAAGTAGCTGGTTCTGGTAAGAACGGCCGTGTTGTGAAAACTGACATCGATGCATTTGCAAATGGTGGACAAACTGTAGCAGCAACTGAGGCTCCAGCAGCAGTAGAAGCTACTCCAGCAGCAGCGAAAGAAGCAGCACCAAAAGCACAACCAATTCCAGCTGGTGAATATCCAGAAACTCGTGAGAAAATGAGTGGTATCCGTAAAGCGATTGCGAAAGCAATGGTTAACTCTAAGCACACAGCTCCTCACGTAACATTAATGGATGAAGTTGATGTAACTGAGCTTGTTGCTCACCGTAAGAAGTTCAAAGCTGTTGCAGCTGACAAAGGTATTAAATTAACTTACCTTCCATACGTTGTAAAAGCTTTAACATCTGCATTACGTGAATTCCCAATGTTGAATACTGCTTTAGACGATGCTTCTCAAGAAATCGTTCATAAACATTACTTCAACATCGGTATCGCAGCTGATACAGACAAAGGTCTATTAGTACCAGTTGTTAAAGATACAGATCGTAAATCAATCTTCACTATTTCTAACGAGATCAACGATCTTGCTGGTAAAGCACGTGATGGTCGTTTAGCTCCAGCTGAAATGAAAGGTGCTTCTTGCACAATTACAAACATTGGTTCTGCAGGTGGACAATGGTTCACTCCAGTTATCAATCACCCAGAAGTAGCAATCCTTGGTATCGGCCGTATCGCTGAAAAACCAGTTGTGAAAAATGGTGAGATTGTAGCAGCTCCAGTATTAGCATTATCTCTAAGCTTTGACCATCGTTTAATTGACGGCGCAACTGCTCAAAAAGCATTAAACCAAATTAAACGTCTATTGAATGACCCACAATTATTAGTAATGGAGGCGTAATAACAATGGTAGTAGGAGATTTCCCAATTGAATTAGATACAGTCGTTGTTGGTGCAGGTCCTGGTGGATACGTTGCGGCAATTCGTGCAGCACAATTAGGTCAAAAGGTAGCAATCATCGAAAAAGCTAACCTTGGTGGCGTATGCTTAAACGTTGGATGTATTCCTTCAAAAGCGTTAATCAATGCAGGTCATCGTTATGAGAATGCAATGCATTCTGATGACATGGGTATCACTGCAGAGAACGTAAAAGTTGACTTTACAAAAGTTCAAGAATGGAAAAACGGCGTAGTTAAGAAATTAACTGGCGGTGTTGAAGGCCTTCTTAAAGGTAACAAAGTTGAAATCATTCGCGGTGAAGCTTACTTCGTAGATGCTAACACATTACGCGTAATGACTGAAGATGCAGCTCAAACTTATACGTTTAAAAATGCTGTTCTTGCAACTGGTTCTACACCAATCGAAATTCCAGGATTCAAATACTCTAAACGTGTTATCAACTCTACAGGCGCTTTAAGCTTACCTGAAATTCCTAAAAAACTTGTTGTAATCGGCGGCGGTTACATCGGTATGGAATTAGGTACTGCATATGCTAACTTCGGTACAGAAGTTACTGTAGTAGAAGCTGGCGACGAAATCTTAGCTGGTTTCGAAAAAGCTATGAGCTCTGTTGTTAAACGTGCTCTACAGAAAAAAGGTAACGTAAATATCCATACAAAAGCTATGGCTAAAGGCGTTGAAGAAACAGAAACTGGCGTAAAAGTTAGCTTTGAAGTTAAAGGTGAAATCCAAACTGTAGAAGCAGATTACGTATTAGTAACTGTAGGTCGTCGTCCAAACACTCAAGAAATCGGTCTTGAGCAAGTTGGAGTTAAAATGACTGATCGCGGTATCATCGAAATCGATGAGCAATGCCGTACAAACGTATCAAACATCTATGCAATCGGTGATATCGTTCCTGGACCACCATTAGCTCACAAAGCTTCTTACGAAGGTAAAGTAGCTGTTGAAGCAATTAGTGGCCATGCATCAGCAATCGATTACATCGGAATTCCAGCAGTATGCTTCACTGATCCAGAATTAGCATCTGTTGGTTACACTAAGAAACAAGCAGAAGAAGCAGGAATGACTGTAGCTGTATCTAAGTTCCCATTCGCTGCAAACGGTCGTGCGTTATCATTAAACAGCACTGACGGTTTCTTACAACTTGTAACACGTAAAGAAGATGGTCTTCTTGTAGGTGCACAAGTTGCAGGTGCAGGCGCTTCTGATATTATCTCTGAGATTGGTTTAGCTATCGAAGCTGGAATGACAGCAGAAGATATCGCTCAAACAATCCATGCTCACCCAACATTAGGTGAAATCACAATGGAAGCAGCTGAAGTTGCTCTTGGAATGCCAATTCACATTGTAAAATAATTTAAGTAATGTAAATACCCCATCTCTTATTTAAAGAGATGGGGTATTTTTAATATAATGGCTTGCAAGGTCTTTATATGTACTTGTCGAATGAATATATATAATACTTTAAATGAATCGTTAGAACATACGTTAATCCAAAAGCAGTATATATACTTTCATATAATATGTAATTGATTCAAACTTAATCCCATATATTAATAAAATAGGGCATGTCAAAGGAGAAGGTTCCATGAGAATATTACATGTTATATTTTATCATTTTCTATTATGGAGTGGTTTTTCCATTGTATTAACATTATCGAATGGTGATAAGTTTCATTATAAAGTAATTCTCTTTTTCGTATTTCTTTATTTGGCATATGTAATTGCATGTTTTGTATTACACGCAAGGAAGCAGGCATTATTCCTTACGTGTTCAAATTGCATACTTTTTTTAATCATATTCTCAATTTTTTAAATTAACGTTTATAGAAATACATTGTTCTTCCATTAAATAATTGTAACTCTCCTTCCAATTTCTTCGCTAGAAAACGGCTAAATTCATTTGCTTTTCCTTTATCGCCAAATGTTGCTGTGGTGGGTAAAGAAATTTGTATGAAAGATCGTTTATTTTCTATTCCAATCCCCACATAAATAGAATTATATCGGTCGTGACTCGATTGGAGTTTTAATGTTGTTGCTGATGTATCTAATATTTCATAAGGAAAAGCTGTATTTGTATAGGCGTAATTAATTTGATCACCAGTCTTGGAAGTAATGGTTTTATAGTTATCAAAAAGGTGTTTGACATCCTCTATTGAAACAGATTGTTGATTGGATTTAGGTACAAGTGTGATAAAGGCGTGTTGCATACAAATTCCCCCCTAGTTTAGTAGAATAATATCATTCTACATCCTACTGAATTTTTTGACAATTAAAAGGAGTATTACTTTTTTTGTTTAATATATTATTGAGTAGGAAGTGTTATTGAGAAAGGTGGAAACTGATGTTTGAAAAATTGTATGATGAGCATGAAAGTGTGAAGGTACGATTTTTAGGATTTATGACGCATGATACACGTTATGATTTTGGAGTTATTTATACAAATATGTTTTTTGGAAAGCCACTTATTGTTTGTATGCAAACAGGGAGATCTACTTTGCTTGGACGAGATGATGTGGAAAATGTTCCTTATATAAAAGAAACTTTTAAGTTAGGGTCGGAAGAGGAGGCGGAGGAGTTAGCACAGTTTTTTAAATTTCTTGTTCCGGCTACTTCTTTGCATGCGGAGTATGAAGAATAATTAACAAGAAACAGTCGTACGTATGAGATATGACTGTTTTTTTGTGTTAATATCGCATACTAATTTAATTTTAAAATATTTAATGTGTTATACTAAAAACCTATTGACGTAAAAAGTATAACATATTAAAATAAAGACAGAAAGTTAAGCGGTTACAAAAAAGTTTTTGGGATTATAAACTTAGGGGGAAATGAAAAATGGGAACAATCGTATGTCAAGATTGTGAAGGTACAATTGCACACTTTGAAGATGAGAAAGTAACGGTACTTTACGGGAAATGTGGATCTTGCGGATGTGATCACACAGAGCATACAAAAGCCCAATAATTGATAGGAAATGGACAGCTAAAAGTTTTTAGGACCATAAACTTAGGGGGAAATGAAAAATGGGAACAATCGTATGCCAAGTATGTGAAGGAACAATCGGACATTTTGAAGATGAAAAAACGACAGTGCTTTACGGAAAATGTGGTACAAATTGTGAATGTGCTAATAGAGACAATGCGAAAGCTTAATTATAAATAAGTAGATTATTATTAAAACTCAGGGGGAAATGAAAAATGGGAACAATCGTATGCCAAGTATGTGAAGGAACAATCGGACATTTTGAAGATGAAAAATCAACAGTACTTTACGGGAAATGTGGATCTCATTGCGAATGTGACCCAAAGGAACACTCAAAAGCTTAATAATGAAGAAAAAACGCCTACACATGTAGGCGTTTTTTTAATAGATTGTAGTTGTATGTCCGACTGTTGCAACGATTGCATCATCTCGAATTGGAATAAATCCTATTGATGTTTGTGGTGTGCTAGGCGAACTGTAGTGGCTCATAGCACGACTATCGATACGAGTAATAGTATCAGTCAAGAAAGCCGAAATAAATGCATAAGGGACTCGTCGTTCATTTAATGAGTAGATAATTTCCTCTTTTGTTTTTACACCTACGCCATGTCCGTAAAAAAAGAAATTTCCTAAATAGATTGTGTTTTCTCCTTGCCACTCGATTGTAGCTGGATTCACTTGTGGATTTTTAAAGTAAACGAGATCGCCTGGAACAAGATCGCCACCCGTTTTTGTTATGAGCTTTAAATCATGATCATAGTCCCATGTATAAAGTAAAAGGTTTGCAAATAGCCGGTTGAAAGTTTCTTCCTCATACAATGATAGTAATGCTTTGTAAAAAATAATTATCATAGCGGTTGCGCATTCAGTTCCATATAGTTTTCCGTTTTTGAAAATATCTTGGATGGCAATGGAAGGCGATATGTTTGGAAGTAGTTTAAATCCGCCAAGGGATGTTCTTTCCCAAAACTGAGTGTTGCAAAAAGATTGTTGAAATGTACGAAACTGAAAGCCACTTTGAAAAAGTTCTAGCGCGGAAGTAATAATATTAACTCGTAAATTAAGATCAAAGCTGAGTTCATCAGCTGTTCGGAAGGAATAAACTTCTTGATTTCCTGCCATTATGGATAAAATTTGTTGTTTCTCAGCTGCAAATGGCTCATATTCATTTGTGATATAAGGATGTACAATAGAACGGCCTATTACAATCATAATAGTATCCCCACCTATACGTTACATTCTTTAATATCGTATGAGAAAAGGAAAAAAAGGTGAAAGAAAAGCCTATCAACTGATAGGCTTGTACTCTTTAATAACACGTAATGTTTGTAACGTCATATCTTCGGGTCCTTGTACAGGTAACCCTGCTTCTAAATTTTTACGAATATACTCTAAGTTTTCTTGTGTAATAATTTCCCCCGGAGTAAAGATTGGAATCCCTGGTGGATAAACCATAACAAAATCAGCTATTATACGACCTGCCGCATTTTCAAATGGAATGACTTCCGTCTCTGAATAAAAAGCATCTCTAGGAGAAAGTGCTAGCACAGGTATTTCTGGAATGTCTACTTGTACTTGAACACCTGTATCTACTCTATTTCTGTATGTTGTTGCTAAATCTTGTAATGCTGTGATAAGTGTATCAGTTTCACTTTCGGTATCTCCAAAAGTGATAAGACAAAGTATGTTATATAGATCAGAGAGTTCTACTTCAATGTTGTAATGTTCTCTAAGCCATACTTCAGCCTCATGGCCAGTAATACCTAAATCTTTTACAGATACAATTATCTTTGTAGGATCATAGTTAAAAGTAGCATCTGTTCCTAGCATTTCTTTTCCAGGACAATAAAGATGCTCAATAGCATTAATAGCATCACGAACATGTTCAGCTAATTTTATTGTTTGTTCTATGAGAACTTTTCCTTCTGTAGCAAGACGTTTTCTAGCAACATCAAGGGATGCTAACAAAATGTAAGAAGTTGATGTCGTTGTAAGCATGCTAATAATGGATTGGACATGCTTTACGTTCACAAGACCTTCTTTTACATTAAGAATAGAGCTTTGGGTTAAAGACCCTCCTAATTTGTGAACACTTGTTGCTGCCATATCTGCACCTGCTTGCATAGCCGAGATTGGTAGTTCATCATGAAAATGGATATGAACACCGTGAGCCTCATCAACAAGTACAGGAATATCATAAGAATGAGCTAATTTTACAATCTGCTCTAAATCTGCAGCAAACCCAAAGTATGTTGGATTAATAACAAGTAAGCCTTTCGCATCTGAGTGCTCTTCGAGAGCTTTTTTGACAGACTGCATTGTGATCCCGTGTGAAATACCAAGCTTCGGATCGATCTCAGGATGCATGAAAATCGGTTTTGCACCTGAGAAAATAATAGCTGACATTACAGATTTATGCACGTTTCGTGGCACGAGGATTTTATCACCAGGGCCGCAAACGCTCATCACCATTGTCATAATTGCACCACTTGTACCTTGAATAGAAAAGAAAGTATGATCTGCACCGAAAGCAGCGGCGGCTAAATCCTGAGCTTCTTTAATCATACCTTTTGGATGATGTAAATCATCGAGTGGCGCAATGTTAATTAAATCAATTGCTAATGCATTATGCCCAATAAATTCGCGAAATGTTGGATCCATGCCCTGTCCTTTTTTATGACCTGGAATATGGAATTGAACTGGATTTCGCTTACTGTGCTCAACTAAAGCGGTAAACAATGGTGTTTCGTATTGGGACAATCTATACACCCCTTCTTCTTCGTAATATTTATTAGAATTTGTTTTATATGATTTCATCTCATTCTAAAAGGAATTTAAGATGACTAACTTTTAGAACGTGACTTGTTTTCCTGCCATTCACAAAAGCTTTTTTGGGGATGGTAGTCTCACTTTACTTTCTATAAAACAAAAGCATTATATCACCAATAATTATAGATGTATAGAAAAATTTCATTTTCAAGGTGAGTATGTTTAATAGTTATATTTTAAATACTGCAAAGAGGAAGACAATTCCATTGAAATGGATAAATGGTGTATAATGCAGAGTGGCTATAGTGAAGAATAAAAGGTTCTTTTAAAGGTAGCATAATGGAAAAAGAAAGAATACTGAATGAGGTGCAAAAATGGAATATCAATATCCACTTGATTACGATTGGTCAAATGAAGAAATGGTAGCAGTTGTAAAGTTTTATGAAGCGATTGAAAAGGTATATGAAAAAGGAGTTTTGAGAGAAGACTTGATGGAATTATATCGTCGTTTTAAAGAGATTGTACCATCGAAGGCAGCGGAGAAAAAAATTGATAAAGAATTTCAAGAAGTAAGTGGATATTCTATATATCGTGCGATTCAAAAGGCAAAAGAAGTAGCGGAAAAAAAGATTGTAAAAATGTAAAAATATTTTGAAAAATAAAATACAAAGTGCTATAATGTGATAACAACTAAAAACGGACAATATAAATTGTCCGTTTTCTACTATCGATTTATCGATTAGAAATTGCATATAAAGGAAGGAGTGATTGCATCGTAGATTCAATCTTAGCAAGGAATTGTTCGTTGGTCATTGCTGAAAACTCCTCTGGTGATATATGAATACCGATTAATAATTCTGCTTTTTTCACAGTAGCTAAACGTTCAATCATCTTTTGTAAGTCTTCCGTTTCAAGCGTTTTATGTAATTTTACACCTGGTTTAGTATGGTCAATGGACCATACGAAGTCATTTGGAATATTCGTTTTTAAATCATTTAAATGTTCTAAGAAGGCGTGAGCCGTCTCCACTTTTTGCGGACACTCATAGATTAAACCAAAGTATATGAAAGCGTGAGTACCCCATAAACCAATTTGAAAATGTGGTAACATTTTATATCCACGTTTATTTGTTGAAAAAGCAACCCAAGTATCATTTGGTGGATTGACTTTGCGGCGTGCGTGTTTGGCTACATGGTAGAAAAAGTTTTCATCGGTTTGTTTTGATAAGTATTCTGCAAACTGTTCCCCTAAAGCTTCTAGCTTAGGATGAATATTCGTTTTAATTGCGCTCATTCGTTCTTCAAGACCATCAACAGTAAAAACTTCAAAATCAGTTGATGTGAATGTTTGTAGTGGCATGATTGTTCCTCCAACTCCTATTTTGTTTTATTTTAGCATAGCTTGTACTATTCATAAAAAAAACAGCACAAAAAAATTTTAATAAAAAAATATAATTTTGTTGCATAGATGATTTATCCAACATAGTATAGTATAAAACAAAAAATCAGAAAATTGAATCAATTCTAGTCCGAGGGCAAACGAATATTGGGAGGAGGCAAATAATATGAGACAGGTGATTAATGCGTTAAAGAGAACAGATGCTGAAAAAAGAATTCCGGTGCTACGTTTGGAGCTAGATTATGAATTAGCAACTTTATATGATGCAATGATGGAGAATGACAAACAGAAAAAAGAAGAGTGTGTAGAAAAATTAGAAGTGTTAAGACTTGAAATGATTCGTTTAGAAGCGTAATAATAGTATATGAATAAAAAATTAGTTGGTGCGAACCTTATAAAGGGTTCGTTTTTTCTGTGAACAGTATAGATCGGAGTGTTTAAACATGCACGAGATATGGAAAGATATTGATACACACGCAAAACAGTGGATTCGAGAAGCGGGAGAACGTTTAATGGGATCGCTGAAAAAAGCACTTATTATAGAAACAAAATCTAATGCAGCGGATTTAGTAACAAACATGGATCGAGAAACGGAGCGGTTTTTAATTGGGAGAATTAAAGAAACATTCCCGTCCCATAATATTTTAGGAGAAGAAGGCTATGGAGATGAAATCACTTCTTCTAATGGGGTTGTTTGGTTAATTGATCCAATTGACGGCACGATGAACTTTGTTCACCAAAAAAGAAATTTCGCAATTTCAATTGGAATTTATGAGAACGGTATCGGAAAAATTGGCCTTATTTATGATCCAGTTCATGATGAATTATATCATGGGATAAAGGGAGAAGGGGCCTTTTGTAATGATTTACCTATTCCCATGCTAGAAGAAGGAACAATAGAACAGGGAATTATAGCTCTAAATGCGATATGGCTTACTGATAATCCATTGCTGAATACGAAAAAAATGATGAGGCTTGTTAAGAAAGCGAGAGGAACGAGGTCTTATGGTTGTGCTGCGCTAGAAATGGTATATGTTGCAACGGGAAGATTAGATGCGTATGTAACACCGCGTTTATCGCCATGGGACTTTGGCGGGGGACAGATTATCGTAGAAGAAGTTGGCGGGAGAGTAACAACCTTCTCTGGAACTCCTCTTTCTATCATAGAGAAGAGCAGTGTGTTAGTTGCAAAACCAGGAGTATATGAAGAGTTATTACCATTTGTATCGCAGTAACAAAAAAAGTAAGAGGCTATAAAAGAAGCTTCTTACTTTTTAACGTTATTGCGATTTACGCATTTTTCTTTTTGTTACAAAACCGTATCCAACTGTAACAAATGTGCCGATAATGCAAATGATAACACCGATGGGACTATTTTCAGCAATCATAATACCGATACCAATTAAGAAAATAACACCGATAATTGCAGTTAATAAAAAGCGATATTGAATGTGTTCCATTTCTTCACCCTCCAATCTCATTTTACTTTCACAAAAGTAAGAATACAACTATATTTTCATTCTTGATTTTATTTTGATTGCCATAGTATCCCCTTCGCTCTTATAATAGAGAAGGATTAAAAAGACATTAGGAGTTGGACATGTTGAAAAAACGACAAGATTTACGAAATATAGCAATTATTGCCCACGTTGACCATGGTAAAACAACACTTGTTGACCAGTTATTACGTCAAGCGGGGACTTTCCGTGCAAACGAACACGTTGAAGAACGTGCAATGGATTCGAATGATCTAGAAAGAGAACGCGGTATTACAATTTTAGCAAAAAATACGGCGATTCACTATGAAGATAAACGAATTAACATTTTAGATACACCTGGTCACGCTGACTTCGGTGGAGAAGTAGAACGTATCATGAAAATGGTTGATGGTGTTCTACTTGTTGTTGATGCATATGAAGGTTGTATGCCACAAACACGATTTGTTTTAAAGAAAGCTCTTGAGCAAAACTTAACGCCAATCGTTGTTGTAAACAAAATTGACCGTGACTTCGCTCGCCCTGATGAAGTAGTTGATGAAGTAGTTGACTTATTCATCGAACTTGGTGCAAACGAAGATCAATTAGAGTTCCCGGTTGTATTTGCATCAGCAATGAACGGAACAGCAAGCTTAGATTCAAATCCAGCAAATCAAGAAGAGAATATGAAATCATTGTTTGACACAATCATTGAACATATTCCAGCACCAGTTGATAACAGCGAAGAGCCACTTCAATTCCAAGTAGCGCTTCTTGATTACAATGACTATGTTGGTCGTATCGGGGTTGGACGTATATTCCGTGGTACAATGAAAGTAGGACAACAAGTTGCATTAATGAAGGTTGACGGAAGTGTAAAACAATTCCGTGTAACTAAATTATTTGGTTATATTGGATTAAAACGTCAAGAAATTGAAGAAGCAAAAGCTGGAGATTTAGTAGCTGTTTCAGGTATGGAAGACATTAACGTAGGTGAAACGGTATGTCCGGTTGAGCATGAAGAGGCTTTACCATTATTACGTATCGATGAGCCAACATTACAAATGACATTCCTTGTAAATAACAGCCCATTTGCAGGTCGTGAAGGTAAATTCATTACATCTCGTAAAATTGAAGAGCGTCTTCGTTCACAATTAGAAACAGATGTAAGTTTGCGTGTAGATAATACAGATTCTCCTGATGCATGGATCGTATCTGGACGCGGAGAATTACATTTATCTATCTTAATTGAAAACATGCGTCGTGAAGGTTATGAACTACAAGTATCTAAGCCTGAAGTAATTATTAAAGAAGTTGATGGCGTAAGATGTGAGCCTGTAGAGCGCGTGCAAATCGATGTGCCTGAAGAATATACTGGTTCTATTATGGAATCAATGGGTGCTCGTAAAGGTGAAATGTTAGATATGGTGAATAACGGAAACGGTCAAGTTCGCCTTACTTTCATGGTTCCAGCACGTGGTTTAATTGGTTACACAACAGAATTCTTAACATTAACTCGTGGTTACGGTATTTTAAACCATACATTCGATTGCTACCAACCAGTACATGCTGGACAAGTTGGTGGACGTCGCCAAGGTGTTCTAGTTTCACTTGAAACAGGAAAAGCATCACAATACGGTATTATGCAAGTTGAAGATCGCGGTGTAATCTTCGTTGAACCAGGTACAGAAGTATATGCTGGTATGATTGTCGGAGAACATACACGTGAAAATGATTTAACAGTTAACGTTGTAAAAATGAAGCAACAAACTAACATTCGTTCTGCGACGAAAGATCAAACTTCAACAATGAAAAAACCACGCTTAATGACTTTAGAAGAGTCATTAGAGTACTTAAACGAAGACGAGTACTGTGAAGTAACTCCAGAATCAATTCGTCTACGTAAAAAGATTCTTGATAAGAGCGAGCGCGAAAGAGCTGCTAAGAAAAAGAAATCTGTAGAAGCGTAAAATAATAGAACAGCTACCTTTAATAAAGGTAGCTGTTTTTTTATCGTGTGTATTTTTTAGAATATTTACTCTTTTTTTGTGGACAGTATTTTTTTCGCGGGTTACTCTTGTATTAAGTACATAAAGTGATTTTATTTTTTTATGAGAAGGGGGATAAATAGTGTTAGAAAGAATGTCGTTTTTTGCGAAATTGTGTAAAGTTGACGAAAATCCAGAACTAGGGATGTGGTTACTGTATGGCATCATTATTATATTAAGTGCGCTTGTGTATAACTTGGGATTCGCAAGAAAACTGTCGATAATAAAAAATATAGTGATATATATATCATTAGCGATTGGATGTACGGTTTTAACGTTCTTTGCAGTTTTTTTACCTGTGGGGGAGGGGCTTGTTGTAGCGGCAATTGTACTTGGAATTTATAGATTACGTTTACGTCAAGTGAAACAACAAAAAGCAGGGTGAAAAGGGGGAGCTTCATGCGCTCGGTACAAGATGCACTATATAATTGGTTAACAATTAAAACTGTTGCGGAAGCGCGTCCAGATGATAGCGCTGCACAAGAAACGTATGTATTATTTCGAAATATGATATATGAAGAGCATAAATTACGAAATGTAGAAGTGGAAAAGAACGAGGAAATGTATTTAATTACATATGAAATTGATGGAGAAATAAGGTGTGCAAGATTTCCAGTAGAAGCGATTGATTGTTTTTTGGATCAGATGAATCGTGAACCAGAAAAATACAAATAAGTCCTTATCTATATGATTAAGGACTTATTTACGGTTTACCAATCGTCTTCTACTTTTTTATCACGATATAATCGGAAATTACCACTTGCATGGCGTTCCATAGTACGCTCTGCAATGCGTTCCGTACATTCCATGCACATATATGTATGAATAGGGCGATTACGCAATTTTTTTGCCATAGGATTTTCGTCATCTAACATATCTTTTTTATCACAAATCATACATCTGACTCTCATTTCGTCACCTCAATACGAATTCTATCAGTATAAGTATATCATGGAAGTATAATGTTTTTGAATAATAGCGGGAAAAAATAATATTTTCGCAATTCGAAAAATAAGTTATGATAGGGATATAGAAAGATTATTTGGAGGTGGAGATATGGCGAATGTAGTAGAGCCTACATTGACAGATGATTTAGTACAATCGTTACGTAAAGAGTGTATCGTTATGGTAGCAACGACAGATTTCGAAAAACAAATTCCTAACGTAAGTGCTATTTCTTGGGTATATGCAGTGAGTGAAACTAGTATTCGATTTGCGGTAGATCAACGCTCACGTATTGTGGAAAATATACGGCGCAATATAGGGGTAGTATTGACTATAATGGCGAATGAATCCGTATTTTCCATATGTGGTGAAGGTAACATTTTAACAGATAGAATGGAAGGGATTCCTCTAAAATTAGCTGTAATAGAAGTGAATGTGCAAGAAGTTCGTGATGTTATGTTTTATGGAGCAAAACTTGCTACAGAACCAGTATATGAAAAAACATATGATCTTCGAGCTGCGAAAAAGCTGGATAATCAAGTGTTGGTAGGAATGAAAGAATTATAAATGGGATGAATAGGAAAGTCGTTCATTAACTTTTGTAATCGAGTATTGTGATTTAATGTGAAAAATAATAATTAAAAGTAATATATTGAATAGAAATGAATAAAAAATAAAGAAAAGGTTTAATTTCTATGAATTTCGATTCTACCTCGTTTATACGTTACATATAATTATAACAATGGTTCGTCCATATTTTATGGATGAAACCCTTGTTCTACAAATTTAAAAGTGGAGTCAGGGGGTAACAGGTTGGATAAAATTTATGTGTTAGATACGAATGTACTTTTGCAGGATCCTTTATCTATTTTTTCATTTGAAACAAATGAAGTAGTGATTCCAGCAGTTGTATTAGAAGAGGTTGACTCGAAAAAACGTTATATGGATGAAGTAGGACGAAATGCTCGTTATGTGTCTAAGTTAATAGACAAATTTCGTGAAATAGGAAAGCTGCATGAAAGTATTTCGCTAGAAAATGGTGGTACATTTCGTATTGAATTAAATCATCGCTCATTTGTTCAACTACAAGATATTTTTGTAGAAAAAACAAATGATAATCGAATTTTAGCTGTAGCGAAAAACCTATCTTTAGAAGAGCAAGAAAAAGAGGACGGGAAATCAGTTATTTTAGTAAGTAAAGATGTACTCGTAAGGGTAAAAGCTGATGCAATCGGATTACAGGCCGAAGATTATTTAAGTGATCGAGTAATTGAAGTGGAAAATATATATTCAGGATTTTTAGAAGGGTATATATCAAAAGAACAGTTAGACTATTTTTATGAAAAAGGTGAGCTACCTTTATCTGAAATCGCAAATCATCCTTTTTATCCAAATCAGTTTGTTGTAATGAAAGATGCACTAGGGGGCTCTAGTTCTGCACTTGGGATTGTGGATCATTTAGGTAAGAAGGTAAAGAAACTTATTTTTCACAATGAGCAAGTGTGGGGGATACGCCCACGAAACGTGCAGCAAATTATGGGATTAGAATTGTTGCTTCGGGAAGATATTCCGCTAGTAACGTTGACCGGGAAAGCTGGTACAGGAAAAACATTACTTGCATTAGCCTCGGGGCTCATGCAAACGGAAGATTTAGGATTATATAAAAAACTACTGGTTGCGAGACCAATCGTACCAGTAGGAAAAGATATCGGTTATTTGCCAGGAGAAAAAGAAGAAAAATTAAGACCGTGGATGCAGCCGATTTTTGATAATCTAGAGTATTTATTTAATACGAAAAAACCTGGAGAGCTAGATGCAATTTTAGCTGGAATGGGTTCGATTGAAGTAGAAGCGCTTACCTATATACGTGGGAGAAGTATTCCAGACCAGTTCATTATAATTGATGAGGCACAAAATTTAACGAAGCATGAAGTAAAGACGATATTAACAAGGGTAGGAGAAAAAAGTAAGATTGTATTAATGGGAGATCCTCAGCAAATTGATCACCCGTATTTAGATGAATATAATAATGGTTTAACATATGTTGTAGAGAAGTTTAAAGAGCAACGTATTAGTGGTCATGTAAAGTTTGTTAAAGGAGAGCGTTCTAATTTAGCTCAACTAGCAGCGGATTTATTATAAAAAGGAGTGAGCTTCAGCTCACTCCTTTTTTGTCTTTTAATTATACAATTTAAATGATTGTGAATTTACGGATGTTACGAATCGGATTTTGTTTATTAGATCCATCGTGGAAATATAGATGAACAGGTCCGTCTTCTCTTAATGGTTTACCTTCTTTTGAAAAACCGAGAATTGCTTGATTGGCTGTTTCTAACGGGAGTGTAATCGAATTGTCTGTGGTTTCAATTTCGACTTGAGTAGCACCTTCTAAAATTTCAGCATTTTTAAGAAATGGCTGAAGTGGTATACCAAATGTTCCGTTAATAAGCTGTTCTTTTTTATATTTCTTTACGCTTTGTTGGATTGGCGGGAAGGCAGCGCCATCACGGATTTCGCGATCCCAATGCTCTGAAGTATGTTTTAAGTATGTTTCTAATTCGGATGATTCTTCTCTAGTTTCATCAAAGTAAGTTGTCAAATCTAATTTTCGATCATCAAAAATCCAAACAGTTGGATCGATAGTGATTGGAAAACGTACTTTTCCATTAATAAATAAAATTTCGCTCATTGTTGTTCCCCCATTTGTGTTATACTCCCACTTTTCAGTATAATAGTATTAGACACTGTTGTCACAAAAAATGTTTCTATTGCAATTTATTAAAACTATCGCTAATATTAATAGATAGGTGAGAGTAGGACGGAAACGGAGGGAATCAATTTGGCGTCTGAGACAGTATCAAATCATCAGGAAAAGGCACTAGCCCTTCTACAAGCGGATGCGGAGAAAATCTTAAGACTTATTAAGGTGCAAATGGACAATCTTACAATGCCGCAATGTCCATTATATGAAGAAGTGTTAGACACACAAATGTTTGGATTATCCCGCGAGGTCGATTTTGCAGTTCGCCTTGGTCTTATTGCAGAAGAACAAGGGAAAGCAATGTTAGGAGAGCTCGAACGTGAGTTATCTGCACTTCATGAAGCATTTACAAACAAACAACAATAACGGGTTCAAATAGGGGGGCTCAAACTGAAATAGTTTGGGCTTTTTATTTGTATAATAAAGCAGGAAGAACCTATATACATATGGAATACAACAATAATTAAATTGAAACAGAAAGAGGAAATGAAATGAAAAAAGTATGGAAATCAATGGATTATTCATTGTTACTTCCTCTTGTTATCTTATGTGTGCTGGGAGTTATAATGGTATATAGTTCTAGTTCCATTGTTGCGATTTCGAGGCATAACTGGCCAGCAAATTACTTTTTTAAAAAACAATTAATTGCTCTAGCTATTGGAACGATAATGTTAGCGATTATCGTTTCTATTCCTTATAAGTTGTGGAGAAAGCGAATAGCTTTGATTGCAATGGGAATAGGGAGTATTGGTCTATTATTAGCAGCCTTGATTTTCGGTAAGGACGTAAATGGTGCAAAAGGATGGATATTAGGTATACAACCAGCTGAGTTTGTGAAAATAACGGTTATTATTACGTTAGCAAACTTTTTTGCTAAGAAACAAGAAACGCAAACAGCTTTTGTACAAGGGATAATTCCTCCTCTAGCTGTTGTCGGTGGAGCGATGGGGTTAATTTTACTTCAAAATGATTTAGGGACTGATATACTAATAGGGGGAACTGTACTGATTATGTTCTTTTGCTCGGGAATTAATGTTAATTTAAGTATAAAGCGATTCCTCTTAACGTCTATAATATGGATTCCAGCGCTATATTTTATTGGGAATTATATGTTAAGTCCGTACCAAAAAGCTCGCTTTTCAGTTTTTCTTGATCCATTTAACGATCCTCAGAATGATGGGTTCCAATTAATAAATTCTTTTATTGGAATTGCTTCAGGAGGGCTAAATGGTCGAGGATTAGGAAATAGTGTACAAAAATATGGATACTTACCAGAACCGCAAACAGATTTTATTATGGCAATTATATCTGAAGAGCTTGGTTTTATAGGTATAGCTGTCATTTTAATCTGTTTACTACTCATTATTATTCGTTCATTTAGAATTGCACAAAAGTGTAAAGATCCGTTTGGAAGTTTAATTGCAATTGGAATTGCAAGTTTGTTTGGAGTTCAAACTTTTATTAATGTCGGTGGTATGTCTGGGTTAATACCACTTACAGGGGTACCATTACCGTTTGTAAGTTATGGTGGTAGTTCTTTATTAGCTAATCTGCTTGCAATGGGTATACTGTTAAATATTGCTAGTCATGTAAAGCGACAAGAGAAACAACAAAACGAAATGACTAAAGAAAGAGAACAAGGTGGACCGCATCTTGTTGTTGTAAAATAAAAAGCACACTGGGATGAAGAACTCAGTGTGCTTTTTATTTCGTCCACTTTAATGTGATATACTATTTTGTTATATTGATTAAAAATATATCACATTAAAATTAATGTGATATACAATAAGGTTGTTAGAAAAGGAAGAGGTATGCTATACTGTTTTTGTGAAACAAATTGATCAGAAAACTTATCATTTGTTGAAAAATAAGGTATGATGGATAAAAATAAAGTGAAGCTTTCTAAGTATAATATAATGTGGAAAGTGAAGAACTTCACGCTCTTTAGAGTGTGTATGTATTTTATCTCTAGAGTGGTAGGAAAATAGAGGGGGAAAATCATGACAAAGCTGCAACGTATTCAAAAAGTATTGGTAGCTAACCGTGGAGAGATAGCAATTCGTGTGTTCCGAGCATGTTCAGAACTTGGATTAAACACAGTTGCAATTTATTCGAAAGAGGATAGCGGTTCTTATCATCGCTATAAAGCCGATGAGTCCTATTTAGTTGGGGAAGGGAAAAAACCAATTGATGCTTATCTAGATATTGAAGGCATTATTGAGATTGCGAAAAGTAATCATGTAGATGCAATCCACCCTGGATATGGTTTCTTGTCAGAAAATATTCAATTCGCAAAACGTTGTGAAGAAGAAGGAATTATCTTTATTGGTCCAAAAAGTAAGCATTTAGATATGTTTGGAGATAAAGTTAAAGCAAGAACGCAAGCGCAGTTAGCACAAATTCCAGTTATTCCTGGTAGTGATGGTCCAGTAAATTCATTAGAAGAAGTCGCAGAATTTGCTGAAAAGTATGATTACCCGATTATTATTAAAGCGTCCCTTGGTGGTGGCGGTCGAGGTATGCGTATAGTACGAGCTAGTGAAGAATTAAGAGAATCGTATAATCGCGCGAAATCAGAAGCAAAAGCGGCCTTTGGTAATGATGAAGTATACGTTGAAAAATTCGTTGAAAAACCTAAACATATAGAAGTACAAATTTTAGCAGATGAAGAAGGCAATGTTGTTCACTTATTCGAACGTGACTGTTCGGTGCAACGTCGCCATCAAAAAGTTGTCGAAATCGCACCGAGTGTATCGCTTTCAGATGATTTGCGTCAACGTATTTGTGATGCTGCTGTTAAGTTAACGAAAAATGTAAACTATTTAAACGCAGGAACGGTAGAATTCCTTGTAAAAGGTGATGAGTTTTACTTCATTGAAGTAAACCCACGTGTTCAAGTTGAACATACAATTACAGAAATGATCACAGGAGTGGATATCGTTCAATCACAAATATTAATAGCTGATGGACATGCATTACATAGTAAAATGGTAGGTGTTCCTAAGCAAGAGGAAGTGGTTGTGCATGGATTTGCAATCCAATCTCGTGTAACGACTGAAGACCCACTAAATAATTTCATGCCGGATACAGGGAAAATTATGGCGTACCGATCAGGCGGTGGTTTTGGTGTTCGTCTTGATACAGGTAATAGTTTCCAAGGTGCAGTTATTACACCGTACTACGATTCTTTACTTGTAAAAGTTACTACTTGGGCACTTACTTTTGAACAAGCCGCTGCAAAAATGGAACGTAACTTAAAAGAATTCCGTATTCGTGGTATTAAAACCAATATTCCATTCCTAGAGAATGTAGTAAAACATAAAAACTTCTTATCAGGGGAATATGACACTTCATTTATTGACGCTTCACCTGAACTATTCTTGTTCCCGAAACGTAAAGACCGCGGAACAAAAATGTTAAATTATATTGGTACAGTAACAGTAAATGGCTTCCCAGGAGTAGGGAAAAAAGAGAAACCAATTTTCCCAGATGCTCGTATACCAAATGTGATACACTCAGAGCCAATCCAAAATGGAACGAAACAAATTTTGGATGAGCGTGGGGCGGATGGATTAGTAAAGTGGGTACAAGATCAAAAGCGTGTACTTTTAACTGATACAACATTCCGTGATGCACATCAGTCATTACTTGCAACTCGTGTTCGTACAAAAGATTTACATCACATTGCAGAGCCGACAGCGAGAATGTTACCAAACTTATTCTCAGCGGAAATGTGGGGTGGTGCAACGTTTGATGTTGCATATCGTTTCTTGAAAGAAGATCCATGGGAACGATTACTAGATCTTCGTGAAAAAATGCCAAACGTTTTATTCCAAATGTTACTTCGCTCTTCAAACGCAGTAGGTTACAAAAACTATCCAGATAATTTAATTCAAAAATTTGTGGAGTGTTCTGCTCAAGCTGGAATTGATGTCTTCCGTATTTTTGATAGCTTAAACTGGGTAGAAGGTATGAGAGTTGCGATTGATGCTGTACGAGATACTGGTAAAATTGCAGAAGCGACAATGTGTTACACAGGAGATATTCATGATCCGTTACGTAGTAAATATGATTTAAATTACTATAAAAACTTAGCAAAAGAGTTAGAAGCATCAGGAGCTCACATTTTAGGAATTAAAGATATGGCGGGCTTACTAAAACCAAATGCAGCATATGATCTAGTTTCAGCATTAAAAGAGACGGTATCGATTCCGATTCACCTGCACACACACGATACGAGCGGAAATGGTATTTTAACGTATACGAAGGCAATTGAAGCAGGTGTTGACATTGTCGATGTAGCAGTAAGTTCTATGGCTGGTCAAACGTCACAACCAAGTGCGAACACGCTATACTATGCGTTAGGCGGAAACGAAAGACAGCCAGACGTTAATATAGATTCATTAGAAAAACTATCTCATTACTGGGAAGATGTACGTAAATACTACGCGCCGTTTGAAAGTGGTATGAATGCACCTCACACAGAGGTATATATGCACGAAATGCCAGGCGGACAGTATAGTAATTTACAACAACAAGCGAAAGCGGTTGGTTTAGGAGATCGCTTTGATGAAGTTAAAGTGATGTATCGCCGTGTTAATGATATGTTTGGTGATATTGTAAAAGTAACACCATCATCTAAAGTTGTCGGTGATATGGCATTATTTATGGTTCAAAATCACTTAACAGAACAAGATATTTTAGAGCGTGGACATTCTATGGACTTCCCAGGATCTGTTGTTGAAATGTTCTCGGGAGATTTAGGACAACCATATGGTGGTTTCCCGAAAAAATTACAAGAAATAATTTTAAAAGGGAAAGAGCCATTAACAGTAAGACCAGGTGAATTATTAGAGCCAGTAGATTTCGATGCTTTACAAGAAGAGTTATTCCATAAACTTGGACGCGAAGTGACGATTTTTGATGTAGTCGCATATGCGTTGTATCCCAAAGTATTTATGGACTATGAAAAAGTTGCTGAGCTTTATGGAAACGTATCTGTGCTTGATACACCGACATTCTTCTATGGAATGAGACTAGGTGAAGAAATCGATGTGGAAATCGAACAAGGTAAAACATTGATGGTTAAACTAGTATCAATCGGGGAGCCTCAGCCAGATGGAAACCGTGTACTTTACTTGGAGTTTAACGGTCAACCACGTGAGATTGTTGTGAAAGACGAAAGTGTAAAAGCAACAGTTGCACAACGTGTGAAAGGGAATCGTGAAAATCCAAACCATATTAGTGCAACAATGCCAGGAACAGTTATTAAAGTAGTTGTAAAAGAAGGCGATGAAGTGAAAAAAGGCGAGTCTATGGCAATTACAGAAGCGATGAAAATGGAAACGACAGTTCAAGCGCCGTTCAATGGTAAAGTGAAGAAGGTATATGTTAATGATGGTGATGCAATTCAAACGGGTGACTTACTCATTGAGTTAGATCACTAAAATAAAGAAAAGAGCTGTGTGAAAGCAGCTCTTTTTTTAGTATAAATAATCCCTTGCCGAATTGGCAAGGGATTAAAGTTTTACTTTGTTTTATTTTGCTTAGAATTCAATTCAGCTTCTTTTGCATTGACCGTACTTCTTGTACCTAACATAACTAAATAGCACAGTACAGCAAACAAGCAAGAAATGAAGAGAGAATGTAATAATGCCATTGATAAACTAGCATTTGTAAATACGACTAAAACTCCCACTACAGCTTGAAGTGTAACAAGGATAAATGAAATAATCCATCCCCAGTATACTACACGTTGCTGTTTGTAATGGCGAATAGCGATAATCATCGCATATAGTATCCAAGCGAAAATTAACATCGCTGCAACTCTATGTCCCATTTGAACCCACTCATGTAGTTGAGTTGGCATAGGTCTATTTTTGCTACATAAAGGGAAGTCTGGACAGGCTAAGCTCGCTCGTTCGTGACGTACTAGAGCTCCTGTGTAGACAACGATATAACTGTAAATTGTTACACCGTAAATATGAAATTTCATTTTTTTGTCCATAATAAGAGAACGTGCATCGAATTTTTGATCAATTTCAAAAATAAGACACGTTAACAAGATAACAGAAGCAAATGAAATTAAGGAAATACCAAAGTGAATAGCTAATACAGCAGGCATTTGTCCCCAAACAACTGCCGCCGCTCCCATTAATGCTTGGGCTACTAAAAATACGAAGGATAAAATTGCTAACGTCTTTGTTTCGCGCACATGTTTATAATATTTCCAGGACAAAATACAAAGAAGAGTAACAAGGATTCCTGCTGATCCTGATGTAAGGCGGTGACTTAGCTCAATAATAGTTTCCATTGATAAATTAGATGGAATCAATTCACCGTTACAAAGTGGCCATGATTTACCGCATCCTTGGCCAGACCCTGTTTTTGTAACTAAAGCGCCTCCTAGTAAAACTATTAGTAAATCGAGACTTGTAATGACTGCTAACCATTTAATAAAGCGTTGCAATCTCTTTCACCATCTTTCTGCTATGAAGTTATTGCGAAATATTTTCATTCCATTATGTATAGAATAAAACGTGCTACAGTCCTATGATATATAAAAAATAATAAAATAGCAAAGAAATGAAGGGTGAGGGCAATGTACGTATCGCGAAGAAAAAAATGGGAATTAACATACATATTTTAGGTGAAAATAAGGCGATTTTAAAAAGAAATAGGGAGAATATATGCTAAATATGACAAAATAGTTTATTATAGAAGATAACATCGTGTTATGATAAGGATAGAGTAGAATAAAGTTTTTTAATGTTCGACACAAAAAGTTCATGTTTTCTTCACAAAAAGTTCGGGAAATATGATTTAATATATTGGAGTATGGGCGTAGATTAGTAGTAGAATGGGTTAACAATATTTCTACTGTAATAATATTGCTATATAAAGCGAAATATTTCATATGAAATAAAAGCTAAGAAAGATGATAGGTTTAAGAGGGGGTTAAAGTGATGAACCATGCAACAAGTGAGCTGCATGATGAGTCAGCTGTTTCAAGTGTACCGGAAACAACTCGGTTACAAGATTTATCAGCACTCGTTAAAATGGGGATTGTAAACTCAAATACACTTACTGTATTTACAGGATTTTGGCTGGCTTTACATTTTAATGGATTAAGTGTTATGGACCATCTAGATAAGCTGTTTTTCACAATCGTTGGTTCTGCATTAATTATGGCAGGGGTATGTTGTTTAAATAACTACATTGACCGAGATATCGATCCATTAATGGAAAGAACAAAAAACCGTCCAACGGTAACAGGTAAATATAAACCTGGATTTGCACTGGCGTTTGGACTTGTAATTTTACTACTTGGATTTGCATTTTTATTACTTACTACACCAATGGCAGTATTCATCTCATTTATTGGTGCCTTCACATACGTTGTTTTATATACGTTATGGACGAAGAGAAAATATACATTAAATACTGTTGTAGGTAGTATATCAGGAGCAGTTCCACCTTTAATTGGATGGGCGGCAATTGATCCGTCTTTAAATCATCCAATTGCTTGGATGTTATTTTTAATTATGTTTATTTGGCAAATCCCACATTTCCTCGCATTAGCGATGAAACGTGTTGATGAATATCGAAATGCAGGAATCCCAATGCTTCCTGTTGTACAGGGATTTGATATTACGAAACGTCAGATTATGATTTGGACAGTATGTTTATTACCACTACCATTTTATATGAGTGGGCTTGGAATAACATTCATGGTAATTGCAACATTGCTTAACATCGGATGGATCGTACTAGGGTTTTATGGCTTCCGTAAGCAAGATGACATCAAATGGTCCGTAAAAATGTTTGTTTATTCCCTGAATTACTTAACAATCTTATTTGTGTCAATGATTGTAGTTACATTCTTCTAAGACAACGACATGATTGGATTTCTTTACGTTGAGATTTACTTTACTTAACTATAAAGTACAATCTAATTCACAAAGAAAGTGGGGGTTGTTTGTATGAAGAAACAGTGGCGACTGCTTTCGTTCGTTTCACTGCTGGCTTTACTGTTAGGGGGATGCGGTAAAGCCTTTCAATCTACTTTAATTCCGCAAGGAGAAGTAGCAAAAATGCAATATGATTTGCTCTTACTAGCGAGTGCAATCATGATAGGAGTAGTACTTGTAGTTACTATTATTTTCTTATATGTAATTGTGCGTTTCCGACAAAAAAAGGGTGAGGAAGATTATATTCCAGAGCAAGTTGAAGGAAATCACAAACTAGAAATTATATGGACAGTTATTCCGATTATTCTTTTGTTAATCTTGGCTGTTCCGACTGTTACATATACATTCAAGCTTGCTGATGTAAGTGCGATGGAGAAAAAGAATATTGATAAAGATACTATCGTTGTTGATGTAACAGCGAATCTTTATTGGTGGGAATTTTCTTATAAATCAGAAAAAATAGTAACTTCTCAAGATTTAGTCATCCCCACAGGTAAGAAAGTGTATTTGAATTTGAAGGGTGCCGATATTAAACATTCGTTTTGGGTTCCATCTTTAGCTGGGAAAATGGATACAAATACAGATAATGTAAACAAAATGTGGTTAAAGGCAGATAAATCGGGCACTTATAATGGTTTTTGTACAGAATTTTGTGGCCCATCACATTCTTTAATGCAATTCAAAGTGAAAGCTCTGGATGAAAGCGAGTACAAAAAATGGCTTGCTGATATGAAGAAGATTGATGGAAAAAAAGATGTAGCTTCTACAAAGGCGCAAGAGGGTCAAGAAATATTTAATAAAAGCTGTATTGGTTGTCATGCGGTTGGATCAAATGATAGTAGACCACCTTCTGCTCGTATCGCACCGAACCTAGCAAACTTTGCAGATCGCGATACAGTTGCTGGTATTGCCGAAAACAATGAAGAGAACTTAAAAAAATGGCTCAAAGATCCTGAAAGTATGAAGCCAGGTAATAAAATGACTGGTAAATATGGCAACTTAACGGATGATCAAATTAATGCATTAAATGCATATTTACAAACGTTAAAGATTGAAAAGTAAAGAGGGATCATTTGCGAAGGGGAGGTTGAAAACGTGAGTTCTGTAGCAAAAAAACAGGGGATGGGTGCTGTCATATGGGATTATTTAACGACAGTAGACCATAAAAAGATTGCCATTCTCTATTTAATTGCAGGTGGAGTGTTTTTTATAATAGGCGGAATAGAAGCGCTATTTATTCGCCTTCAGTTAGCGATTCCTAACAATGCTTTTCTTGTTGGGGATGCTTATAATCAAGTATTAACGATGCACGGTACAACAATGATTTTCCTCGCAGCTATGCCACTCGTGTTTGCATTTATGAACGCCGCAGTACCACTTCAAATTGGAGCACGTGATGTGGCGTTCCCGTTTTTGAATTCACTCGGATTTTGGTTGTTTTTCTTTGGTGGAGTATTTTTAAATTTAAGTTGGTTTTTAGGAGGAGCACCTGATGCAGGTTGGACATCGTATGCATCTTTAGCTTTAGCCTCAAAAGGGCATGGTGTTGACTTTTATGTACTCGGCTTGCAAATATCAGGTATCGGTACATTAATTGGAGGTATTAACTTCCTTGTTACAATTATTAATATGCGAGCGCCAGGAATGACCTATATGCGCATGCCGATGTTTACATGGACAACATTTGTAACATCGTCACTTATATTATTCGCATTTCCTCCATTAACTGTAGGATTAGGCCTTTTAATGCTAGATCGCTTATTTGGCACAAGTTTCTTTAATCCGGCATTGGGCGGGAATACAATTATATGGGAGCATTTATTCTGGATCTTCGGTCACCCAGAAGTATACATTCTTATACTCCCAGCTTTCGGAATATTCTCAGAAATCTTCGCCACATTTTCGAAAAAAAGATTATTTGGTTATTCATCAATGGTGTTCGCGACTGTATTAATCGGCTTTTTAGGGTTTATGGTATGGGCGCATCATATGTTTACTGTTGGTCTTGGTCCTGTTGCGAACGCTATCTTCTCAGTTGCAACTATGGCAATTGCAGTTCCAACAGGTATTAAAATATTTAACTGGCTCTTTACAATGTGGGGTGGAAGTATTAGGTTTACAACACCAATGATGTGGGCAGTAGCCTTTATTCCATCATTCGTTATGGGTGGAGTTACAGGCGTTATGCTTGCATCTGCACCAGCTGATTATCAATTTCATGATAATTATTTTGTAGTAGCACATTTTCATTATGTAATTGTCGGCGGTGTTGTATTTGGTTTACTTGCAGGTGCACATTATTATTGGCCACTTATGTTTAATAAGGTATTAAATGAAACGCTAGGAAAGATAACATTTTGGTTATTCTTTATCGGTTTCCATTTAACGTTCTTTATTCAGCATTTCCTTGGATTAATTGGTATGCCACGTCGTTATTACACATACCTAGAGGGACAAGGATTAGAAATGGGGAATATGATTAGTTCTATTGGAGCAGTATTTATGGCTCTTGGCACAATCGTTCTTTTATTCAATGTAATTAAAACAACAGTGTCAAAAGAGAAGGCTGGTCGTGACCCATGGGATGCACGTACATTAGAGTGGACAATGCCAGCACCTACACCGGAATATAATTTCAAACAATTACCATTTGTTCGCGGGTTAGATCCGTTTTGGATTGAAAAACGTGAGGGTAATAAAGAGATGACAGCTGCGGAACCGGTTGGTGATATTCATATGCCAAACCCTTCGTTTTCACCGTTTATCATTTCTTTAGGTTTATTTATAGCCGCGTTTGGTGCGATGTATATGCAGGGTGGAAAAGATAAGTTTTGGTTGTTAGTAGCAATTATTGGTTTAATCATTACATTTGGTACAATGTTCCTTCGCTCAGTAGTCGATGATCATGGATATCATATTCATAAAGAAGATTTAGAGGATAAGGGGGGCAAGGCATAATGCATGTAGATGAAAAATTAACGAATGAAACATTTCCAGCAGAGCCTGAAAAAGCAACCCTTGAGGGAAAAAATAAGTTTGTCGGTTTTTGGTTATTTCTTGGAGGCGAAACAGTGTTGTTCGCTTCCTTATTCGGCACATATTTAGCGTTAAAGAACTCTACAAATGGCGGACCGACATCTCAAGAGATGTTTCAAATGCCACTCGTTTTCATCATGACGATGCTTTTGTTAACAAGTAGTTTAACGAGTGTATATGCAATGTATCATATGAAAAATTTCAACTTTAAGAAAATGCAACTTTGGTTACTCGTAACAGTGTTGCTTGGCTTAGGATTTTTGGGGTTTGAAATATATGAGTTTTATCATTATACGCATGAATTTAAGCATACTATGAGAAGTAGTGCATTTGGTTCTGCATTCTATGCTCTTGTTGGTACACACGGGCTCCACGTGTTGTTTGGATTATGTTGGATTTTAACATTAATCTTTAGAAACGCGAAGAGAGGCTTAAATTTATACAATGCACCAAAGTTTTATGTTGCATCAATTTATTGGCACTTTATTGACGTAGTTTGGGTGTTTATTTTCACTGTAGTATATTTAATGGGAATGGTGGGATAAACAATGGCCGTAAAGCAAACGAATAACCCTAAAGTTGATCTTGTTTATCGGAAGAGAAAAAGTGCGGAGGAGATGAGGCATCAAGTTATTACGTTTGCATTAATGATTTTTTTAACATTAGTTGCATTTGTAGCAGTTGCATATCCGAAAACTTTTAGTCCGACTTTCTCTGTACCGTTTATTTTACTATTAGCAGTGGTACAAGTAATTTTTCAATTGTATTATTTTATGCATATGAGTCATAAAGGACATGAAGCGGCAAGTTTCTTTCTTTATTCTGGTCTGTTAATAGGGTTAATTACAATTTTAGCTTTTATGACGATCGTGTGGATTTGAAAAGTGAAAAATAAGGGAGCTTGTGTTGTCACAGCTCCCTCTTCACATTATGTGAAAGGATAACCTTAAGAAGGTGGGTGTGACAATGAGTAACTTGTGGATATTTGGTTTTCAAGCTCTATGGAGTCCGATCTTTTTATTATTTATGCTTTCGATTCTTATTGGGTACTTTTTAATTATTGGACCATATAG
This sequence comes from Bacillus cereus group sp. N8, assembly GCF_016483685.1. Taxonomy (NCBI): domain Bacteria; kingdom Bacillati; phylum Bacillota; class Bacilli; order Caryophanales; family Bacillaceae; genus Bacillus; species Bacillus cereus group sp. N8. Next base: position 540,055 of record NZ_JAEHBK010000001.1, read on the forward strand.
AACGCGATTTGAAAATGCGACGAAGGTAAGTAAGAAGCAAATTTTTTATTTTACGACTGGGATTGTCCTCTTGTATTTTGTAAAGGGAGGACCTATTGATTTAATTGGTCATATTATATTTAGCGCGCATATGTTCGAAATGGCGATAATGTATATTGCAGTTCCCCCGTTATTACTGCTTGGTATACCTGTATGGTTATATCAATATATTACTTCTTTTAAGTTCGTTCAAATTGTGCTAAAGGTTTTTGCAAAGCCGCTTATTGCGTTGTTCGTATTTAACGGTCTGTTTTCCTTTTATCATTTGCCAGTTGTTTTTGATACAGTAAAACAAAGTCAAATAGCGCATCCTATTTGCCTTGCTATATTGTTTTTTGCAGCAATAATGATGTGGTGGCCTATGCTGAATCCGTTGCCGGAATATCAAACGTTAAGTGATATAAAGAAGCTTGGTTACATGTTTGCTAATGGTATATTATTAACACCAGCTTGTGCATTAATAATTTTTGCGACTGCACCATTATTTGCAACATATACGGATCCAGCCGCTTGGATGAAGGCGATGGAACTTTGTGTACCAGCGGGTACTTTATCAGATTTAAATATAACCGGACCAGAATTTTTACATTGGATGCCGGTAGTACAAGACCAGCAAACAGGCGGTATCATTATGAAAATTGTCCAGGAAATAGTGTACGGTACGATTATCGGCTATGTGTTCTTTAAATGGGCACGTAGAGAGCGTGAAAAGGATAAAGAGCAGTTGCAAGAATTACCCCCTTATTTGCAGACAAAATAAAAACGAGAGCATCTTATTGATGCCTCGTTTTTTGTTATTCAATAATCTGAAGTTCTTTCAATTCTTTTTCAATATTTTGTAGGAGTTGTTCGCTTTTTTGAAGTACATTCGTTGGGAAAATCTCATCATCACCATATTCAACGCCATGAGGATAATAATGTTTTCCTAATAAGGGGGGTAATAGTTTTACTTGAGCGTGTCTACCGCCGATGTCACCGTCAACAGCAAAACCTTGTACACGTAAATAATAAATATCCTTTAATATTTCAAATTTATAATCATATGTAATGCGTTCATAATCCCATTGTCCAGCGAGTACAAAATGGTTGTTTTCCATGATTTCAGTTAAAAGAGTTAAATCTACGACTGCATCATTAAACTTCGCATTTGTAAATTGCATAAAATACCTCCTTCTTATTATTTATACTATTATTTTTATAATAGTATGAATAATAAGAAAGTGCAATTCATATTGAGAGAAAAGGGATAATCCAGACTTTTTTCGTGAAAATATGATATAGTGAAAAGAGTACGGTACACACAAAAAGGAAAGAAAAGGATTTGTGTATATCTCAATTTTATGTTTTATTCAGGAGGTATATCGTTTGAAAAAAGTATTACGTATCGTAATCATTACATTTTTAATTTTAGCTGTGGATTTATACGGGAAATTACTCGTTTCGCAATATATATTAACCCCATCTCACTCTAAGCAAGAAAATAAAATTGTGAAAAAGAAAAAGCAAATAAATGAAGAAATCTCAGACACTGTTTTAAATATGATTGGTGGGGACTCTGAGAATTTATTAGCAAAGTGGGGCGAACCGTCTCGAATAGAGCCGTCTGCTTATGGATATGAATGGTGGGTGTATAATCAAGATTTAACTCAGTATGTTCAATTTGGAGTTGCTGAACGTAAAGTTGTAACGGCGTATGTTGCTGGTGAACAAGTTAAGGTGACACCTTATTATATAAATGAAAAGTATGAAGAAGTATATAAAAAGAATCCGATTTCACATGAGATTTCATTAAAAAGAGGGAAAAATAGTTATCAATTTGAGTTATCTGATACAGAAGTAATGGAACAACCACTAATACCTGTAGAAGATGGATGGGCACAATTATACTTTGATCATTTTACACATGAGCTTGTTGGTGTTCGTTACATGGATGATGAAACGTTATTACGCCAAAGACCGTATCAGCTTGTTTATTCAGGAGAATTAATAGCGGAACAACCATTGACTCCAGAAAAAATGAAGCAAGTAGAAAATGGAAATATGCAGCAAATCCTAGATTTAACAAATATTATTCGAAGTCGTCATGAATTACCGTTGTTAACGTGGGATCAACAAACGGCAGACGTTGCATTTGGCCATAGTAAAGATATGAAGGATAATAATTATTTTTCCCATGACTCGCCTACTTTTGGTACGTTAGGAGATCGCCTGCAACGTGGTCAAGTAGCTTTTCAACTTGCTGGTGAGAATATAGCGGCGAAACATAGTGATGGAATTGCAGCGGTACAAGGCTGGTTAAATAGTGAAGGTCATAGAAAAAATTTATTAAATGAGCAATTTACTGGATTAGGTGTTGGGGTGTACGATAAGTTTTATACTCAAAACTTTATTCGAAAATAAAAAGGTGCATGAATCGTCTAAAAATAGGCGAACCATGTGCCTTTTTTTTCTTACTATATAGTAGATATACATGAAGAGGTGAGGATTATGCCAACAACAAAAGGACCGTTACATCCATCGGTTCAACAGTTTAAAGAGTTTGTAAACCATCACCCTAAAATGGTTCATGAGGTTAGAAGTGGTCACAAAACTTGGCAACAGTTTTATGAAGAATGGTACTTACTTGGTGAAGAAGATCCGATATGGGCAACTTTTAGACCTGATGGAGCGCCTGCTTTTTCTTCGGTAAAAGAAAATAAACAAGAAAAAGAAAAAGATAATCGAACTGAAGAGGAAAAAACTGCTGATGTGATGGGACAAATGCTTTCTTTCTTTAAAAAGTTAGATGTGGAACAAATGCAACACCATTTAGCTAATGTGACGAGTGCCATTGGTAGTGTGCAACAAGTTATTCAACAATTTCAAGGGAAGCCCGCGCGGCAAGCAGAAAGTACTTCCGAAAATAATCCATTTTTCTTTCAGAAGGATTAGGGGGAAAGAGGATGAGAGCAGAAATTATGGAGTTTATAAAGGCTGATGAGGATTTATCTCGCTATATTAGGGAGCAACCGTACTGGTATAGAAAACTAACGCGAAACCCTGAAGAAAAAGAAGCCTTTGAGTTAGCTGCTATGCAACATTTCAAAAAAACGATACCAGATAAAGTTGAGAAGTTCCAAAATCAATTGGCAGTTGCTTCCATTATGATCGATATGTTTCAGTATATGAAGCAGCAAAATACAACATAATTGGAAGGGAAAACTATGTCCGTCATGCAGAACTTTTGATACAATAGAAGCGGATTATTTAAAAAGGAGTTGCAGCATGACGGAAATTTGTTTAGTACGACATGGACAAACTGATTGGAATTTTCAAGAGATTATTCAAGGACGCGAAGATATTCCGCTTAACGAAGTTGGGAAAAAGCAAGCGAGTCAAAGTGCAGCTGCCTTGCAAGCGGAATCGTGGGATATTATTATCAGTAGCCCTTTAATTAGAGCTCAAGAAACAGCTAGGGAAATTGCTGAGGCTATTGGATTGCAATCTATTTTATTAGATGAGCGATTTATGGAACGTAATTTTGGAGAAGCTTCTGGGAAACCAGTTGCGACAGTTAGAGAGTTAATTGCAGAAGGTAATGTAAAAGGTATGGAGCGGGACGAAGAGATTGTAGAACGCTGTTTTACCGCTTTACAAGAGGTTGCAGCAACCCATGGAGATAAGCGTATTATCATTGTTGCGCATTCACATGCAATAAAAGCGATTTTACATGCGATTACACCAGAGGAAATTACATTTAAAACGCCGTTAAAAAACGCATGTATTAGCTATGTGAAAGAAAATAGTGGGAAATGGGATGTTCTTAAATACAATATTGCGGAGCATATTAGCGTATAGGAGTATAAGAGGATTATATGAAAAGAAGTTAGAAGCATATCTTTCTTTTAGGTGAGAGACTTCAATTAGTAGTTCTGTCCCAAATGTGTTATGATGAATACTCGGAGGTGTCTCTCATGATTGTAGCGACGCTGGAAAGCGTACTGATTTTAGATAAGGCAGAGCAGCTTGCAAAATCAATCATTTGTTCAGATATAGCAGAAGATTATCGTAAGTGTTATAAGGATATACAAGAAGATATAGATGTCCAGACGCTAATTCAACAGTTTACAGCGATGAAAGAGCGATATGAAGAAGTGCAACGCTTTGGTAAATATCATCCTGACTACACTTTCGTTTCAACGAAAATGAGGGAATTAAAGCGTTCTGTAGATTTGCATGATAAAATTGCAGCCTTTAAAAAAGCAGAAACTGCTTTACAAAAGTTATTAGATGAAGTTAGTGTAGCAATCGGTTCGGAGGTATCCTCTTCCATTAAAGTTCCAACAGGAAATCCGTTTTTTGATGCGGGTGGCTGTGGCGGTGGTTGTGGTACCGGAGGCGGTTGTGGTTGTAAAAAAACGGGGTAATTTACCCCGTTTTTTAGAATATGGAAGAAAACGTATACAGAGTTTGTCCTTTAATGTCATAAATTTCTGATTGGTTTTCATAAAAGATAAGAATATAAGTTTTTAAAAGGAGAAGATGGAGAAGATTATGTTCGGGCAACGACAAAGTATGATTGTTTATTTACATTCATTGAAACATGCCAAGATTTTAAGGAAATATGGTAACATTCATTACATATCAAAACGATTGAAATATGCGGTTGTATATTGTGATATGGAACAAATTGAGCATATGATGCAAAAATTGAATAAACTTCCTTTTGTAAAAAAAGTAGAACAGTCGTATCGCCCATTTTTAAAAACGGAATTCGAAAATTCACGTCCTGATCGGGCGAAGGAATACGATTATAGCTAATAAAAAAAAATCCCCTGCTAAATTTAGCGGGGGATTTTTTTACTTGAAATAACGTGTTACTTCATTGGAGGAATGAAATTGTTCATTCGTAAAATACCAATTAGATGATTAAAAAAGAGTTCTTTTTCAGGGAAGGTTGTCGACGGTTTTACAGTAAAGGTAGTAACTTTTTTCCCTATTTGTTCTGCCGTTTCTTCAAATAAAATAACACGTTTGCTTTTTTTATTTTCAAGTACAGGAATGCCTTCACGACATATGTATAATGGCTGGAAATCACCAGTAGTTGTAGGTTTTAGTATTACAACAAGTGAACACACTTTTTTTTCGTTTTTTACAGTTTCAAATTGTAACATATGTGTTATACGTTCTTTGTTTGCTTTGGCAATTTCGAGTAATTCATATAAATCAGAGTAGCCTTCTCCGAGTTCTATAAAGCGTTGAATCATATTTTTTCCTCCTCTTTCTTTTACTGTACCATCTCACTTTTTAAATGAAAAGTAGACAAAGAAAAAAAACCCTGCAATGCAGGGCCCTTCTTATACTAGTATGAACTAGTAAGAAGGCAAAGGGAGAGGAGAAACCGGAGGAAGAACTTATGGGGAAACGTAAGTCTTCTCCGCGGTTGGCAACAACATCGAAGGTGATGTTGTTATATTTATTTATGTCCAATCTAAATGAAGATATACATAATGAAATTAAAATTTATGTTAGGCTTTTTATTTTTCTTTTTTTTATTTTATGATAGGATAAAAAAGGTAAAGTGGAACTGATGTACATAGAGGGTTGTTGCTTGCAAATAGTGAAATGGATATGAAAGAAATAGCGAGCGGTTATTTTAACTGAGGTTTTCAATTAGTTAAATAATAGATTAATGAAAAAATGTATGAAATAGTATGAATTGGTGGCGGTTACCTAATTGAAATGAATTTGCTGTAATCGCTCTATAGATTGAAATAAAGGTAGTGACAACAGATGAGAGTAGTTTCAGGAAAATGTAAAGGGCACCCACTTAAAGCGGTACCTGGTAATACAACGCGTCCAACGACAGATAAAGTGAAAGAATCTATTTTTAATATGATAGGTCCTTATTATGATGGTGGTATCGCTCTTGATTTATTTGGTGGTAGCGGTGGTCTTGGAATTGAGGCCATAAGTAGAGGGATTGATAAAGCGATTTTTGTTGACCGAGATAGTAAAGCGATAAAAGTCATTCATCAAAATTTAGAAAGCTGTAGACTACAAGGACAAGCTGAAGTGTACCGAAATGATGCAGAGCGTGCGGTAAAGGCGCTTATAAAGCGTGAAATATCATTCGATCTTATACTAATAGACCCTCCATATAAAGCTCAAAAAATTGTGTCTTTAGTTAGTGTGATGGATCAACATGGATTGTTAAATAAAGATGGAATCATTATGGCAGAGCACGGGGATGACGTGGTTTTACCTGACTCTATAGGAGAACTTGTAAAAGTACGAGCGGAAAACTATGGGATTACAGCAATTTCGATTTATAAGTATGAAGGTGAGGGGACGGAATGACAAGTATAGCTATTTCTTCAGGGAGTTTTGATCCAATTACCCTTGGACATTTGGATATTATTAAAAGGGGAGCAAAAGTATTTGATGAAGTATATGTAGTTGTTTTAAATAATTCATCAAAAAAACCATTCTTTTCGGTAGAAGAACGCTTAGAGTTAATTCGAGAGGCGACAAAGGATATTCCGAATGTAAAGATTGATTCACATAGTGGATTATTGGTGGAATATGCAAAAATGCGTAATGCAAATGCAATATTGCGTGGTTTGCGAGCGGTTTCTGATTTTGAATATGAGATGCAAATTACTTCAATGAATCGAAAATTAGACGAAAATATAGAGACCTTTTTTATTATGACAAACAATCAATATTCATTTTTAAGTTCAAGTATTGTGAAAGAAGTTGCGAGATATGGAGGAAGTGTAGTAGACCTTGTTCCTCCGATTGTAGAGCGAGCTTTAAAAGAAAAGTTTCAAACCCCGTTAAAGTGAACGGGGTTTTTCTTTATAAATACGTAAAAACAATAAGATAACATATAAATATAAACAAAATAAGGTGAAGATTGGTCCGTAGTGTATAAATGCTGTCCAAATATCATTTAGTGTAAAAGAATGATTCAATAAAAATACGGGAATATCTTCTTGTGTAGGCGAGACAGAATGAACTTTTTCATAAAATGGTTCCCAAAATATAAAAGTGAAAATAGGAGCGATAATGCTTTGGATAATTCGAGCTAAAAAATATGGTTTAAAACGGATATCTGTCTCCGCTAATATGCTTGCTACTTGTGCCTGAATAGAAAGACCACTAAATGCTAAAATGAAGCTTGTTACCATTGCTTGTTGAAGAAGTGTTGTTTCATTTATTTGGCTGATCATTTGGCTTCCAAGCGTCATTTCAAAAATACCGGATAATATCGGAATATTAAATTGGGAGGTAAGTTGGAAGAATGATAAAATATGTTGCATAATAAAAGAAAGCGCTTCTGTAATTTCGAAAACAGTAATCATTTTATTTAAAACAGAGAATAAAATAATAAACCCACCAATCATGAGCAGTGTTTGAATAGAAGAAACGATAGCGTCACCAAGTAGTTTTCCGATTGGCCTTTTTTCTTGCATACGTGTTTGGTGGAGAATGGAAAAAGGATTTTGAAAGGCACGTTTTTGATTCGTATGTTTTTCTTTTATGTAAGTATCGTTGCTACCATAAAAGCGCATCAGTAACCCGACGGTAAAGTTACTTATATAATGTGCTGCTGCTAATACGAGCCCTAATTTCGGATTATTGAAAAAACCAATAGAAACCGCTCCAAAAATAAAAAGCGGATTAGAAGAATTTGTGAAAGATACGAGTCGTTCCGCTTCAATTTGTGTTAGTTGATTGCTCTTGCGTAGTCTAGCGCTTAATTTGGCGCCAGCGGGGAATCCTGAAGCCATTCCCATTGCCCAAACAAACCCGCCTACCCCTGGAACACGAAACAATGGACGCATTAGTGGTTCTAATATAACGCCGATAAATTTTACAATACCAATACTGATTAGAAGTTCCGCAATGATGAAAAACGGTAGTAATGAAGGGAATACAACTTCCCACCATATATTTAACCCTCGAATTGAAGCTTGCAAAGCAGCTTGGGGGTGGAGTACAAGAGAAAAGGTTAAAAATAACATTGATATGGTAAGAAAAGCAGTTTTCCATTTTTCGTACATGTAAGAAAATCCCCCTTTGTCCCAAAAACGTTCATTTCAGTATACGTGGATATGTAGTGAATTTAGACCATAAGTATGAAAAAGGAATGAAAAAAATTAAAGGGTGAGAAAAATGAAGGAACCAAAAATCGGTTTAGCACTTGGATCCGGAGGTGCAAAAGGTTTTGCTCATATAGGGGTAATAAAAGTGTTAAGGGAAGCTGGCATCCCTATTCATATGGTAGCAGGTAGTAGTATAGGAGCATTAATTGGTACATTTTATGCAGCGAGTTGTGACGTTGAAAGACTGTATAGATTGGCCGCTGTTTTTAAAAGGAAATATTATTTGGATTTTACAGTTCCTAAAATGGGATTTATTGCTGGAAAACGTATTAAAGATATGATTAAAATGTTTACATATAATAAAAATTTAGAAGAGTTAGATATCCCGACGGCTGTTGTGGCTACTGACATTTTGAAGGGGGAAAAAGTTGTTTTTACAAGCGGTCCGATTGCGGAGGCGGTTCGAGCTAGTATATCTGTGCCGGGGGTGTTTGTTCCAGAGAAAATAGATGGCCGCTTATTAGTGGATGGAGGGGTAATTGACCGTATTCCCGTATCGGTTGTAAAAGATTTAGGGGCTGATATTGTTATTGCTGTTGATGTATCTCCAATTAAGGTGAATGGAGAGGTTACATCGATTTATGATGTGATTATGCAGAGTATTGAAATCATGCAACATGAACTTGTGATGAATCGGCAAATAGCATCAGATTTAATGATGCGGCCAGCAGTAGAACAATTTAGTTCGCGTGCTTTTACACATATTGAAGACATTATTCGGGTCGGAGAAGTGGAAGCAGAAAAACACATTTCAAACATTTATTTACTAATTGAGCAGTGGAAGGAGCAACATAATGTTTAAGCGTTTTCGGTTTATATATGCAATTTTAATAGGGGTTATATTGGCGATGCTACTTGTTTATGTGCGTTTGCCATACTATGTGACTAAACCGGGTATGGCCGCGAAATTAGCGCCGTACGTGCAAGTTGACGGTGGAACTAAAGAGTCTGGTGATTTTATGCTTGTCACAGTCTCAATGGGACCTGCAAATGTTGTGAACTTAATAGGCGCGCAATTTAATAAATATACACACGTTTCGAAGGCGGAAGAAATATTGCAAAAAGGTGAGAGTGATGAAGAATATCAATTTCGCCAAAATTATGCAATGAAAGATTCACAAAACGCCGCAATTTATAATGCATATAAACGTGCAAATCGTTCCGTATCTTTTGAAAATAAAGGGGTACTAGTTGCTGGTGTGACAAAGGGAATGCCGTCAGAAGGGAAGCTTAAGCTTGGAGATGTCATCATAGCTGTCGACGGAAAAACATTCGAAAAGACGGAACAATTTATTGAGTATATGACAGGGAAAAAAGAGGGAGATACAGTAAATATTGAATACAAGCGAGGTGGAAAACAGTTTAAAGAAAATTTAAATGTAAAGACAATTCCTAATGGAAATGGCCGCGTTGGAATAGGTGTATCTATCGTTACAGAAAGAGAGTTAGTGGTAGATCCGAAAGTGAAAATTGATTCCCATGAAATAGGGGGGCCATCAGCGGGTTTAATGTTTACCTTAGAAATTTATAATCAACTCGTGGAAGAAGATTTAACAAACGGACATGAAATAGCTGGAACAGGTACAATCAATGATAAAGGAGAAATTGGTCCCATTGGTGGTATTCAGCAAAAAGTAGTAGCTGCTAGTGATGCGGGAGCTGAAGTGTTCTTTGCGCCAAATGAAAAGGGTGTAGAGAAATCGAATTATAAAGATGCTCTTGAAGCTGCGAAAGATATTAAAACAAAGATGAAAATTGTACCGGTGGACACACTGGATGATGCATTAACATATTTGGGAAAAATGGGTAAAACAAAGTAAACCTCTCTGAAGAAGAGAGGTTTTTCTTATAGGAATTTTTTCGTTGTTTCATCATAACGAATTGGATGATGTGTTGCTTCTTGTTTTAGCATTTGTGTCCGCAAAGGTTCTTGCATTATGGAGAAATATACAGCATTTGATTTTCGCTCTATGTCTAAAGTAGGGTGTTCGAATGATTTTGTATGAGTAAGGATTGGCAGTTCTATTCTTTTCTTATTTTTAGAAAGATAAGTTTGTCCTTTTTGTGACATTCCGAGTAGACGAATATACGGCGCGTGCTGTTCTATATTTGCTTTATACATTTCTTCCTTCGTTGTATTTGTTAAAATGTGTGTACAAGCTCTTTGTAATCTAGTCCATGTATAACGTTTTGTTTTTAATGCTTCCATGAATGAATAGAAAGATGAACTGTCTTGTATTTTTGATAAAATACGATGCTCTAAACCCTCTTCAATTTCATATATATGTTGTAAGTCCCCCGGAGACATCGTCATAAGTTTGTATTTGAAAAATGAAAAGTATTTTTCCCAGTTATGTAACATCCCATAGTTTTGCTTGTAGTTTTCTAAAAGAGAAGCAGTTGTTTTCGGAATAAAAGGCTCAATAGTTATAGATGAACCGTGTTCATTAAATAGCTGTTTGCGGATACTTGTTGCACTTGCAATATGTTGATCGTGAAATGTTTCATCATGATAATGAGAGGCGAATCTTTTTATAGTTTGTGCTTGCATGGAGCTATTTTGTAAAAGGATAGCTTTAATGTACTGTAAACCTAAAATGTTATTTGGTTGTGACATATCTACAGTTTTTTCAGGTGGTAAGATGTGTTGAAAGGCTTCAGATGTAGCTTTTGCATAACTATTACCCGCATTCATAAATTGCTTCACAAGACGATTGAAAGTCTCTTCTTCATTTTTTTGTACAGAGATGGTATTGTAGAAATTTTCAGTTTTTCCATCTTCACTACCGAAACAAATCTCAGAAACATGAAGGGCGTTTAAAATCGAAATTGCACCATTTGCAAAAGTTTCGGCCTTTTGTGTTGCAAATGCATAAGGAAGCTCTACAACGAGGTCTACGCCGTTTGTTAAGGCCATTTTAGTACGATACCATTTGGAGATGAGTGCTGGCTCACCACGCTGCAAAAAAGGACCACTCATAACGGCGATAATAATATCAGACTGTGTTAACTTTTTTGTTTGTTGCACATGATAAGCATGACCGTTATGAAAAGGGTTATATTCAACAACAATACCACTGGCTTTTATGGTAATCTCTCCTTTCGATGTAGCATCTTTTTGGAAAACGTGATAATCTATATATTATTTCCTATGATGACTTCATTATAGTGTAAAGAAAAAACATTGACAAATATAAAATGGCTAGCTATAATTTTGTTTGTTGCCTTGAGGTGATATGATATGAAATGGTCCATCCATCAATTGAATAAATTGAGAAATAAAGGATTGACATTAAATGAAATGGTAGATGTAAGTGAGCTAAAAGAGGTCGAGAAAGATATTCGTGAAATTAATCCCGTTCATGTAACAGGAAGAGTTGATTTTGGCTCCGGTAAGTTTACGTTTCATCTACATATAACTGGAAGCATGGTTTTACCATGTTCTCGCTCTTTAGTAGATGTGACATTACCATTTGACATTAAAACAACTGAGGTGTTCCAAACTTCAGAAGAAGAATTTGAAACAGAAGCTGAAATTCATTGTTTAGAAGGAGAAGTACTTGACTTACTGCCCGTAATCAAGGAAAATATACTTTTGGAGATTCCAATGCAAATTTTCAGTGATGATGTTTCTGGTGGAGCACCGATGCAAGGTCAAGACTGGCAAGTGATTTCGGAGGAAAACAAAGAAAAGACTGTTGATCCAAGATTAGCAGGACTTGCAAAGTTTTTTGACAAATAATCGGAAGACTGGTTTAGGCCTTCATATGAAAATAACTATTTCTTTTAAGGAGGTGGGAAGAATGGCTGTACCTTTTAGAAGAACTTCTAAAACAGTAAAAAGAAAGCGTCGTACGCATTTCAAATTATCAGTACCTGGTATGGTAGAGTGCCCAAGCTGTGGTGAAGCGAAATTAGCTCACCGTGTATGTAAAGCATGCGGTACTTACAAAGGTAAAGAAGTAATCAGCAAGTAATTGCGGGAAAATAAACGCAGAAGATATCTTCTGCGTTTATTTTTTTTGTCTTATTCTTTATTTGTTGTATTCTATCTTTTCTAGTAACTGCATATGCTTAATAAAAAATGCATAGGGAGGACTAGAGAGATGGCGACAACAAGACAAGATGCTTGGACTGATGATGAAGATTTGCTTCTGGCAGAAGTAGTACTCCGGCATATTCGTGAAGGTGGAACCCAACTGTCCGCTTTTAAAGAAGTGGGGAGACATTTGTCTCGTACACCTGCAGCTTGTGGATTTAGATGGAATTCTTGCGTTAGAAAGCAGTATAAAGAACGTATTGAAGAAGCAAAGCAACTTCGTAAGGTAGAAAATTATGAAGTGAAAGAGACAAAGGTATTAGAGCAGAAATCTATTACGTTGAATGATGTTATTGATTTCTTGCGAAATTATAAAGATGAAAACTCTTTAATGGTGTTGCAACAACAAATTGAATCGTTACAAACAGAGCGAGAGCGTCTTCTGGAGCGATTATCAGTATATGAGGAAGAATATAGAACATTACTTGATTATATCGATCAAAAAAGAAGTGTAATGGTAGCGGAAAGAAATGGTGCTCGCTCGAATGGGAAATTAGAGAAGTTAAAGAAATAAAAAACAGCTGTTACGCAGCTGTTTTTTTTATTTCTTATGCAGATTCTTCATTTGTAACCGCATTCACATTTGTTTCTGGAAGCCAAATATAAAAATCACCATCAGTTACTGATACTGGTTGGAAACTTAATTTATCCCAAAAACCAGCTGAATGGATACGTGCTATCGTTTTAATTGGGAATTTCAGTTGCTTCGCATAGTTAACAAGTATTTGTCCGAATCCTTGTTTTTGAAAAGTCGGTAACACTTCAAGTTTATAAAGTTCTAGGTAAGGTCCTGTAATTTCAAATGGTTCCCCGCCGTTTCTTTTCATGTATAGACTCATACGCGCGATTAGCGATCCTCCGTAATAAATACCGTAAAACGGAGATTCGCTATCATTTTCAATAATGTTTGCTTCTAATTCTTCCAACATGGATAGTTCTTGAGCTCCGCAACCTTTAAACTTTTTAAATTCATCTAATGTTTTATAATTGATGAGCAAGCGCTCAACTTTTGGGAATCCCATTACATCACATCCTTTTCATATCTTGTTGAATGCAGAAAAGTTAAAATATTTATAATAATATTATAACTCATTTTTTAGTTTTTATGAAGAAGATAGAATATTTCTTTCATTATTTTTTTGAGGATTTGCTAAACTAAGAGTAGAACTATGTATATAAGTAGTATATACATAGTGAAAGAAGAGGTTGCATTTGTTAAAAGATAATTGAATCCTTAACTATGCGATTATAATTTAATAAGCTGTAAAGGGGGAAGGGCAAGGGAGCGTATATTACTTGTTAATATACGTTCCTTGTGTGAAGATGAAAATTGGAATTGTTGGACCAGGAGCTATTGGTCTACTATATACATTTTATTTACAAAAAAATAATCAGGATGTTACGTTGTTTACAAGGACGGCTAAGCAGGCTGAGGAATTGAATGTAACAGGTGTAACTTGTATTAGAGATGGGGAAAGTGAAACGGTATTCCCAACTTTTTTACCAATAGAAAGTATGCGAGATGAGAAGTTGGATTATACATTTATTGCTGTAAAGCAGTATCATATAACTGACATATTACCTTTTGTGCAGGCTGAATCGTCATTAATCTTTTTGCAAAATGGAATGTCTCACCTTCACATTATGAAAAAATTAGGGAATGAACGTATAGCGGTTGGGATCGTGGAGCATGGTGCGAAAAAAGAAGGGAAACATACAGTACATCACACTGGAATAGGTGTTACAAAGTTTGGTGTAGTGCGTGGTCAATCTAATGGTTTTGAAAAGGTATTGAATCATTTTCCTTTACATTATTTTCCGATTCAAATAGAAGATGATTGGAATGGGATTATGCGTAATAAATTAGTGGTGAATGTATGTATTAATCCACTGACCGCATTATTACGGGTTGAGAACGGAGAGTTAATTTCAAATCCGTTTTTTTATCAAATGATGGAGCAAGTATTTCAGGAAGTTGCATTTCTTATTAAAGAAGAGGACGAAAGAATGGTATGGCAAATGGTATGCCAAGTATGTAAAAAAACATCTCGTAATACATCATCTATGTTAGCGGATGTAAGAGAGAATAGACAAACGGAAATTAATGCGATTGTCGGATATGTATTAGAAGAAGCGAAGGGACGACAACAATCCGTTCCGACACTTCAATTTTTGTATAATGCAATAAAAGGGATGGAATTATAAGTGTTTTTCTTTGCTTTTACGTGAAACATTGACTACAATGTGGGTTGGTGAGAGAACAGGATACGAAAGGAAGAATTATATGGAGATAAAAGAAATCTCTGTTCCACTACAAGGTGTTGTAGCGGACTATGTGAACGGTAAAAAAGAGATAGAGTCATGTTTTGACTATTTGTTAACAGAAGATGCTTTTAAACAGCGTTTACATGATTTACGTGAGAGAGAGTTTTTCCGTCAAGATTTAGTAACGCATTTATTAGAATATAATACACAATTGCAAGCGGGAGAATCTACAATTCAAAATATAAAAGCGCTTGAAGATGAAAATACATATGTAGTTATAGCTGGACAACAAGCTGGATTGTTAACTGGACCACTTTATACAGTGCATAAAATCATTTCGATTTTACAGCTTGCAAAAGAAAAAGAAGAGAGCTTAGGGGTTCGAGTTGTTCCGGTCTTTTGGATTGCTGGTGAAGATCATGATATGGATGAAATTAATCATACATTTGTAACGAAAAATAAAAAAATAAAAAAGACCATTTTTCATGATCGTCATCCGAAAAAAGCGAGTGCTTCTGAGTCAGAGCTTTCTATTGAAGACTGTAGAAAATGGATCGAAGAGATTTTTAAAACATATCCGGAAACGAATTTTACAAAGGATGTATTACAATTTGTTGAGGATGCTTTAGATAAATCGCATACATATGTAGATTTCTTTGCGCACCTTATTACAAAAATGTTCGTGAATTCTGGTTTAATTCTTGTAGATTCTCATCATCCTGCCTTAAGAAAATTAGAAGTACCGTTTTTACAACAAATAATAAGTAAATATAAAGAAATTCAAGTAGGCCTTCATAATCAACAGGAAGTAATTAAGGAATTAGGATTTAAACCGATTATTGAAACGAAGGCAAATGCAGTGCATATATTTATGGAAATTGATAATGAGCGAGTATTGCTTGAAGAGAATCAAGGCAAATTTATTGGAAAAGATGGAGTGCATTCATTTTCGTATGAAGAATTGATGGAAGAGATGGAAAGAAGTCCAGACCGTTTTAGTAATAATGTTGTAACGCGTCCTCTTATGCAAGAGTATGTGTTTCCTACGTTAGCGTTTATTGGTGGTCCGGGAGAGTTAGCTTATTGGAGTGAATTGCAACAAGTGTTTCATACTGTCGGTTTCCAAATGCCACCTGTCGTTCCACGGCTTACGATTACTTATATGGAGCGAGATATAGCGACAGATTTACACGATTTAGATTTGCAAGAAATTGATCCATTTCTAAAAAAAGTAGATAATTTGCGTGACAACTGGCTTTCTAATCAAATAGAGGAACCGATAGACGAACGATTTCTAGAAGCGAAAAAAGAAATAATGGATATTCATACATCATTACAACTATTCGTGAAAAAAATAGATCCAGGATTAAATGAGTTTGCAGGGAAAAATGAACTGAAAATTAATGAGCAAATTGAACTGTTAGAAAAAATGTTGAAAAGAAACGTTGAGAAGAAGCATGAGGTTCAACTAAATAAATTCCGACGTGTGCAATTTGCGCTTCGTCCATTAGGAGCACCGCAAGAACGTGTGTGGAATGTCTGTTATTATTTAAATCGCTTCGGTCTTGATTTTGTGGACCGGGTAATGGAACAATCATTTTCATGGGATGGAAAACATCATGTAATAAAACTATAAAATCTTGCTCTTTTGAGCAGGATTTTATTTTTATTTCGTTGAATTAACTGTGAAGTGAAAAATTTCTGAATTATCCATCTTATATTGATGTAATGAATCGCTATGTACCAGGTTTATATATATGACAAAATAGCACAAAATGTAAACGGATTAATATCTTTTTCGACAGGTTTTTGTTTAAATTCCCGCAAAAAATGATAAAATTTAGTATATAATAAAATAAAATAGCGATTTGTATAGTAGGCTACCTTGCTGGAAGTTAAATGAGTCGTTCTTTAGTAGCATTTCATCCTCTAGTAGTAAATAATGTTTGTAGAGTGAGAAATGTATTTAACATAATTAATTGGAAAAAGAGTAGGTGCAGCAATGTTCAAACACGTAACAGTACTTTTGAAAGAAACAGTAGATGGCTTAGATATAAAGCCGAGTGGTACATATGTAGATTGTACACTGGGTGGAGGAGGACATAGTTCTTATTTATTATCTCAGCTAACAGATGGTGGAAAATTAATAGCATTTGATCAAGATGAAATAGCGATTCAAAATGCAAAGGAAAAATTTTCTTCTTATGGTGAACAATTTGTAACAGTGAAGAGCAACTTCCGTTATTTATCTGAAAAACTACATGAATTAGGTATCACAGAAGTAGACGGGATTTTATTCGATTTAGGTGTTTCATCCCCACAATTAGATACACCAGAGCGTGGCTTTAGTTATCATCATGATGCACCGTTAGATATGCGGATGGATCAAGATGCCCCATTAACAGCATATGATGTTGTAAACAGCTGGTCATATGAACAACTCGTAAGAATTTTCTTCCAATACGGCGAAGAAAAATTTTCAAAGCAAATAGTAAGGAAAATTGAAGCGTATCGCGAGAATAAGGCTATTGAAACGACGGGAGAATTAGTAGAATTAATTAAAGAAGGTATTCCAGCTCCGGCACGTAGAACAGGTGGACATCCTGCGAAGCGAGTATTCCAGGCGATTCGTATTGCTGTAAATGATGAATTAAAAGTATTTGAAGAGGCGTTGGAGTCTGCAATTGATATGGTCAAGCCTGGTGGAAGAGTTAGTGTTATAACGTTCCATTCTTTAGAAGATCGTATTTGTAAAACGACGTTTAAGCGAAATAGCACAACGCCACAATTACCGCCGGGACTACCGATTATTCCGGATGAATTTAAACCGAAATTAAAGCTTATTACAAGAAAACCGATTTTACCTTCTGACATTGAATTAGAAGAAAATAATCGAGCGCGTTCTGCGAAGTTGAGAATCGCTGAAAAACGATAAAAAGGAGAGAGAGGTATGACTAATTTAGCTGTAAAGTATAAACAACAGGCGCAAGAAGAGGTACAAATTCAAACGCCGCCACAGCAGATGGTTAAGCCAAAAGTTAAAGCGAAAATTACAAGAATTGAAAAGCTATTGTATGTAACGTTTATTGGATTTTTATTATATGCTTGTGTAGCTTTTATTGGGAATAAAGCGGGTCTTTATCAAGTGAATGTAGAAGCAGCGACGATAGAAGAACAAATTGTGAAAAACCAAAAGGAAAATCAAGAATTGCAGGCTGAAGTAGAGAAATTAAGTCGTTATGAGCGTATCGCTGAAGTTGCAAAAAAACACGGGCTAGAAATTAATGCGAATAACGTGAAAGGCCTAAAGTAAGGCAAATAGGTGTGAAGAAAAGATGAAGAGAAATATGACCAAATTTCATACCAATAAGGGAGCAGGTTATTTTATGATATTTTTCCTCCTGCTCTTTTTGCTGTTATTAGCCCGATTTTTTTACATACAAGTAACCGGAACAGTGGACAATCATGATTTAAAGAAACTTGCTGAGCAGAAACATAGTAAAAAGGGAGTTCTCGAAGCGAATCGAGGAACAATTTATGATCAAAATGGTCATGTCCTAGCGCAAGATGCAAATTCTTATAAACTTGTAGCCGAGTTAAAAGGGGCTAACGCTGTTAAGGATAAAGAGGATACTGCAAAGAAAATCGCAGGAGTACTCGGAAAAGATGAAGATAAAATTTTAGCTACTTTAAATAAAGAAGGCAGAAGCCAAGTGGAATTTGGAACATTGGGTAAGGACTTGACGAAAGAAAAGAAAGAACAAATAGAAGCATTGAAATTGCCGGGAATCTCTTTTATTACCGAAAATGCGAGAGTTTATCCAAACGGTGATTTCGCATCTTACGTCATAGGTCATGCGAAACCTGATGAAAATGGAATCTCAGTCGGTCAATTTGGTTTAGAAAAGAGTTTGGATAAATATTTAGGTGCTTCTAATGGTGAGGTAGCTTATACAGGTGACCGTAAAGGAGTATCTCTTGACGGTGGGAAAGTGAATGTAAAGGCACCTAAAAATGGAGATAATGTGTATTTAACGCTTGACCAACGTATTCAAAGTTATTTAGAAGACGCGATGAAAGAAGCGAGTAAACATTATGAACCAGAAAATTTAATAGGGATTGTTGCGGATCCGAAGACAGGGAAAATATTAGCGATGTCTAGTAAACCTAGTTATGACCCTAATGATCGTCAAATTAAATATTTCTTCAACGACGCCATTGCAAATGCGTTTGAACCGGGATCAACAATGAAGATTTTCACATTAGCGGCGGCCATTAATGAAGGTGTATACAATGGGCAAGACTTTTATCAGTCTGGTACATATCAAGTTGATAATCGCAAAATAAAAGATCATAACGGCGGCGCTGGATGGGGTTCTATTACTTTTGATGAAGGGGTAGAGCGATCTTCAAACGTAGCGTTCGCAATTTTAGGGGATCAAAAACTTGGTCCAGAGCGTTTTCGAAAGTATATTCACAGTTTTGGATTAGATGAAAAAACAAACATTGATTTACCTGGTGAAGGGTCAAATACAATTTTATTTGATCAACAAATACAACAAGTAACAACGGCATTTGGACAAGGTTCTACAGTTACACCGATTCAACTTGTACAAGCTGCAACAGCGATTGCAAATGATGGTAAAATGATGAAACCTTATACAGTTGATAAAATTGTAGATCCAATAACAGGTAAAGTACAGCTAGAGCATAAACCAGAAGAAGTAGGAAAACCTGTTACCAAAGAGACAGCCGCGCAAGTAAGACAATTACTAGAACGTGTTGTTACATCACCGAAAGGAACAGGGACTGCATATAAAATTGATGGCTATTCAGTCGGTGGTAAAACAGGTACAGCACAAATTCCTGACGGGAAAGGTGGCTATATGACAGGAAGAGAGAATTATATATTCTCATTCTTAGGTATGGCACCGATGGACGATCCACAACTTGTTGTGTATGTGGCCGTTAAACAGCCGAAATTAAAAGATGATGAAAACGGGGCTAAACCTTTAGCTGATATCTTTAAATATGTAACGAAAAATAGTTTAGAGTATTTAAAGATTAAGCCAAATGAAGTAAAGGATCCGAAGAAATATGTGAAAGAGCAACAAACTGTCGTTCCGGATGTAACAGGAAAAACGATGGATGAAGCGAAAAAAGCAATTGATAAAGCAAAACTTCGTCCAATTGTATTAGGTGAAGGTAAAGTACAGCAGCAAGTGCCAAAAGCAACTGAACAAACATTAAAAGGTGATCGAGTCTTCTTAGTAGGAGATAAGCCTACAATGCCAAATATACAGGGATGGGCACTGCGTGATGTTATGAATTTAGCAAAAACATTAAAGCTTAACTTAAAACCTTCTGGTACAGGATATGTAACGGAACAAAGTGTGGCGGAAGGAACATTGTTGCAACCTGGTACAGAACTAGGTGTAACACTCGTACCACCACTTGAGCCACAGCAAGAAGCAGAAAAGTCATAATGGTAATAGGGAAGAAGTTCTAATTAAATAAGTACAAGCATATATTGGAACAAGCTAGGCGTAAGGGAGGCTTGTTCCAATATGCGTGTATCAAATGTAACAGTTAGGAAACGACTTATTTTTATACTTATATCGGGTATACTCATTTTCACCATCATCGATATTCGTCTTGGATATGTGCAATTTTTTCTTGGGAATATGTTAACAGATCGTGCGAAGGATTCATGGAGTCGTAATATTACTTTTGAACCAGAGCGAGGGAAGATTTTAGATCGAAATGGTGTGGAGCTTGCTACGAATAAAAGTGCACCGACCGTCTTTGTTGTGCCGAGGCAAATTGAAAAACCAGCAGAGACTGCAGAGAAGTTAGCTGCAGTATTAGGTGTGGAAAAAGATGATATTTATACGCGGATTACAAAAAAAGAGTCGATTGTAAGGCTTGATAAAGGCGGAAGGAAAATATCGCATGACAAAGCGAAAGAAGTACGCGGATTAAGTTTAAAGGGTGTGTATATTGCTGAGGATTCTATCCGGTACTATCCATTCGGTAATTTTTTATCACACGTATTAGGATTTGCGGGCAGTGATAATCAAGGGCTTATGGGACTAGAGAAATATTATGATAAAGAGTTAAATGGTGATAAAGGTCATGTGCGATTTTTTGCAGATGCGAAAGGGCAGAGAATGCCTAATGTAGGTGATGATTTCAAAAAGCCAGAAGCTGGTTTGAATTTGGGACTAACGATTGATGCACGCATTACGAGAATTATGGAAAGAGAAATGAATATTGCGGAGTCAACGTATAATCCAGATGGCATGATCGCAATTGCAATGAATCCGAAAAATGGTGAAATTTTAGGTATGTCAAGTCGGCCGAGTTTTGATCCAGCAGATTTCCAAAGTGTTTCTCCCGAAGTATATAACAGAAACTTACCTGTATGGAGTACGTACGAGCCGGGGTCAACATTTAAGATTATTACATTAGCTGCAGCCTTGAATGAAAATTTGGTAGACTTAGAGAAAGATACGTTTTATGATGATGGAGCAGCTGAAGTTGGTGGAGCTAGATTGCGCTGCTGGAAAGCTGGAGGCCATGGTAGCCAAACGTTTTTAGAGGTAGTTCAAAACTCTTGTAACCCAGGATTCATTGAACTCGGTGATCGACTTGGTAAAGATCGGTTGTTTAAATACATTCGCAATTTCGGGTTTGGACAGAAGACCGGAATTGACTTGCAAGGTGAAGGTAGCGGGATTTTATTTAATTTAGATAAAGTTGGTCCAGTCGAGCAAGCGACGACTTCATTTGGGCAAGGTGTTTCTGTTACACCGATTCAACAAGTAGCAGCAGTAGCGGCCGCTGTAAATGGTGGAACTTTGTATCAGCCATATATAGCGAAGGAATTTATTGATCCGAAGAATAATCAAGTTGTCAGCAAAAAGACACCAGTTGCGAAAAGGGAAGTTATTTCCAAGGAAACTTCAGAGAAAGTTCGGTATGCATTAGAGAATGTTGTAGCGAAAGGTTCTGGTAAAGGAGCGTACATTGATGGATATCGTGTAGGTGGAAAAACTGGAACTGCCCAAAAGGTAAAAGACGGAAAATATTTAGATAATAACTACATTGTATCATTTATCGGTTTTGCTCCAGCCGATGATCCGCAAATTGTTGTTTATGTAGCTGTGGATAACCCAAAAGGAGTCACTCAATTTGGTGGAGTTGTAGCAGCACCTATTGTTGGGAATATTCTTCGTGACGCACTTCCTGTAATGGGAGTGGAACCGAGAAAAGAGCAAGTTGAGAAAGAATATAAATGGGGCGATACACCAACTGTGGAAGTTCCGAATTTAATTGGTATGAAAAAGAAAGATTTACAAACGCAACTTGTAGACTTGAAGCTTGATATAAGTGGTGATGGTGGGAAAGTAATTAAACAATCACCAGAAGCAGGAGCTAAAGTAAAAGAGGGTTCAAAAGTTAGAATTTACTTCGGGAATTAAAGGTAACTGATTGTTTTTTATGGTACAATTGGTGGAAGTGAGTTTTTTATAGGGAAATTGCTTTATTTGAGACGATAAGTGTCTCGTTAATAAATAAATCTATTGATTAGGCTATAGTAGCACTTACCTTCTATTTTTATATAAATAGGAGGTAACGTGTTACTTGCTAAAATAAGAGATAAATAAACAATGTAGAGAGGGTTTAGTGAAATGAAGTTGCATACACTTTTATCATGTTTGCATGATTTTCCAGTTGTTCCAAAAGAAAATCCAGAAATAACATCTATTGAAGCGGATTCACGTAAAGTGAAAGAGGGAAGCCTATTTATATGTATGAAAGGATATACGGTTGATAGCCATGACTTTGCTAAGCAAGCAGCCGCACAAGGAGCGGCTGCTATTGTTGCGGAAAGACCAATTGATGTTGACGTTCCAGTTGTACTTGTGAAAAATACTTTTCGTTCGCTAGCGGTTTTAGCTGATTATTTTTATGGCCAACCAACACACAAGTTACATTTAATCGGTATTACAGGTACAAATGGAAAGACAACAACATCGCATATTATGGATGAAATTATGCGCGCACATGGTCATAAAACGGGGCTAATCGGAACGATTAATATGAAAATCGGTGATGAAACATTTGAGGTGAAAAATACAACACCAGATGCACTAACACTTCAACAGACGTTTTTTAAAATGGTTGAACAAGGTGTGGATAGCACAGTAATGGAAGTTTCGTCTCATGCTTTAGATCTTGGCCGTGTACACGGGTGCGATTACGATGTTGCAGTATTTACGAATTTAACACAAGATCATTTAGACTATCATAAAACGATGGAAGAATATAAGCATGCGAAAGGGTTGCTTTTTGCACAGCTTGGCAATAGTTATCATCATAATCGTGAAAAATACGCTATATTAAACAGTGATGATCCAGTAGCAGAGGAGTATATGAGAAGTACAGCAGCTACTGTTGTAACATACGGTATAGATGTTGCAAGCGACATTATGGCACGAGATATCGTAATGACGAGTGGCGGTACAACATTTACCCTTGTAACACCGTATGAAACTGTCAATGTTACGATGAAATTAATTGGCAAGTTTAATGTATACAACGTGTTAGCTGCTACAGCAGCAGGTCTTGTTTCAGGAGTGAGCTTGCAAACAATTATTGATGTAATTAAAGAGCTTGCTGGTGTTCCTGGACGTTTTGAAGTTGTTGATGGTGGACAAAATTACACAGTTATTGTTGACTATGCACATACACCGGATAGCTTAGAGAACGTACTTAAAACAGCGAAACAATTTGCAAAAGGGAATGTATATTGTATTGTTGGTTGCGGTGGTGATAGAGATAGAACGAAAAGACCGATAATGGCAAGTGTCGCAACAGAATATGCAACACATGCAATTTATACATCAGATAATCCAAGAAGTGAAGATCCGAAGGCTATTTTAGATGATATGGTAAATGGTGCAAATGGGAATAATTACGAGGTAATTATTGATAGAAAAGAAGCGATACGTTGTGCAATTGCTAAAGCAAAAGATGCGGACATCATTATTATTGCTGGTAAAGGGCATGAAACATATCAAATTATTGGTAAGGAAGTTCATCATTTTGACGATCGTGAAGTCGCTAAAGAAGCAATCACGGAGCGTTTAAACAACAAAGAGTAACAGCATGAGAGGAGGACTACATGTGCTTGAACAAGGTTTATTAGTAACGGCCGGGGTAGCATTTTTAATTTCTGTTGCCCTTTCGCCATTATTTATTCCATTTTTAAGAAAGTTAAAGTTCGGACAGAGTATTCGTGACGAAGGACCGAAGTCACACCAAAAGAAATCGGGGACACCAACGATGGGTGGTATTGTCATATATGTATCCATGATGGTAACTACGCTCATTATGGCGATTAAATTTAACAATTTAGGTGCAGAAGTATCATTATTGTTATTAGTTACATTTGGATATGGGTTAATCGGATTTTTAGATGACTATATAAAAGTAGTTAAGAAAAGAAATCTTGGTTTAACATCAAAACAAAAATTGATTGGTCAGCTTGTAATTGCTATTGCGTTCTTTTTAATTGGAAAAGGGCAAGCATTTCATACTTATATTATGATTCCAGGAACGGATGTTGAATTCGAATTAGGATGGGCATACTTTGTTCTTGTATTATTTATGCTTATTGGTGGATCGAATGCGGTTAACTTAACAGATGGTTTAGATGGTTTATTATCAGGAACAGCTGCTATTGCATTCGGGGCATTTAGTATTATTGCTGTGGCTCAAGAACAATTTGGTGTAGCGATTTTCTGTATGGCAGTTGTAGGAGCTGTACTTGGCTTTTTAGTATTCAATGCGAATCCAGCGAAAGTATTTATGGGCGATACAGGATCTCTAGCTTTAGGGGGAGCAATTGCAGCTGTAGCGATTTTGTTAAAACAAGAATTGTTACTCGTTATTATTGGCGGTGTATTCGTAGCAGAAACTTTATCTGTTATTATCCAAGTTATTTCGTTCAAAACAACAGGAAAGCGTGTCTTTAAAATGAGTCCATTACATCATCATTACGAATTATGTGGTTGGTCAGAATGGCGCGTTGTTGTAACGTTTTGGTCTGTAGGATTTTTACTAGCTGTGTTAGGAATTTATATCGGGGTGTGGATGTAATTGAAAACTATAACTGAATTTGAAAATAAAAATGTTCTTGTATTAGGTATTGCTAAAAGTGGTTATGCAGCAGCTACTTTATTAAAAGAATTAGGTGCAAGCGTTATTGTAAATGATGGGAAACCATTAGCGGGTAACGTGCCTGCAGCTGAATTGCAAGCGAAGGGTATGGATGTTGTTTGTGGTGGACATCCGTTAGAATTGTTGGAAAGAAACATTTCACTTGTCGTAAAAAATCCAGGGATTCCATATTCTAATCCACTACTAGTGGCGGCGAAAGAAAAGCAAATTCCGATTGTCACTGAAGTTGAATTAGCATATCGTATTTCAGAAGCCCCATTTGTTGGAATTACGGGATCTAACGGTAAAACAACAACGACAATGCTTGCGTTTGAAATGTTAAAAGAAGGCAAAAAGCAACCTGTTATTGCGGGAAATATCGGAACAGTAGCTTGTGAAGTTGCACAAGCTGCAAAAGAAAATGAAGTTGTAGTTACAGAACTTTCATCATTCCAGTTGATGGGAGTAGAGACGTTCCAACCTAAAATTGCTGCATTTTTAAATTTATTTGAAGCGCATTTAGATTACCATGGAACGAAGGAAGAGTATGGTTTGGCAAAAGCGAATATTTTCAAAAACCAAACTGAAACAGATTATAGTGTAATTAATGCGGATGATGCAGATGTAATGGCGTTATCGGCACAAAGTAAAGGACAAAAAGTACTATTTTCGACTACGAAAGAAATTGAAGATGGTGCATATATAAAAGAAAACGCTCTTTATTTTAAAGGCGAAAAAGTGGTTGAAGTAAGCGATATTGTTTTACCTGGTAAGCACAATTTAGAAAATATTTTAGCAGCGATGAGTATTGCGAAGTTACTAGGTGTTTCTAATGAAGCAATTACTGCTGTGCTAAAAAGTTTTACAGGTGTAAAGCATCGCTTAGAATATGTAACAACGATTAATAATCGTAAGTTTTATAATGATTCAAAAGCGACGAATATGTTAGCGACAGAAAAAGCATTGTCTGCATTTACACAACCGATTGTTTTATTGGCTGGCGGACTTGATCGCGGAAATGAATTTGACGATTTAATTCCATACTTTAAACATGTCAAAGCGATTGTAACATTTGGACAAACTGCGCCAAAATTAGTAAGAGCGGCTGAAAAAGCGGGATTAGATGTAATTGAAAGTGTCGATACTTTAGGTGAGGCAGTAGTGAAAGCTTACGCTCATTCTACGGATGGCGATGTAATTCTTCTTTCACCAGCATGTGCAAGCTGGGATCAATTTAAAACATTTGAAGAAAGAGGAGACATTTTTATACAAGCTGTGCATAAACTTATATAAAGTAAATCAAAACATCAGTAGGCTAACACCTACTGATGTTTTGTTACATAGGGCAAAAGGTTCTGCCTAAAGAGGTGGTGTTCATGGGTAATGAAGAAAACGCCTGATTTTATTCTCATCATCGTTACACTTGCGTTGTTAACAATCGGAATGATTATGGTTTATAGTGCGAGTGCGGTTTGGGCCTCTTATAAAATGGGGGATTCATTCTTTTTTGCAAAAAGACAATTGTTGTTTGCGAGTATTGGTGTAGTGGCTATGTTTTTTATAATGAAAATTGATTATTGGGTGTGGCGCACGTATTCAAAAGTAATTTTGCTAGTTTGTTTCGTTCTTCTTATTCTCGTTTTAATTCCAGGAGTAGGTCTCGTTCGCGGGGGAGCACGAAGTTGGATTGGAATCGGGGCATTCTCCATTCAACCGTCAGAGTTTATGAAATTCGCGATGATTATTTTCTTAGCAAAATTTTTAGCGGAACGACAAAAATTAATTACATCTTTTAAACGTGGATTACTACCTGCTCTAAGTTTTGTATTTCTTGCTTTTGGGATGATTATGTTACAGCCAGATCTTGGTACGGGAACGGTAATGGTTGGGACATGTATTATTATGATATTTATCTCGGGAGCAAGGGTCTTTCACTTTGCAATGTTTGGTTTGCTTGGTGCAGCGGGATTTGTAGGGTTAATTGCATCAGCACCATATCGAATGAAACGCATCACATCATATTTAGATCCGTGGTCGGATCCGCTCGGAAGTGGATTTCAAATTATTCAATCGTTACTCGCAATTGGACCTGGTGGTTTATTTGGTCTTGGACTTGGACAAAGTAGACAAAAGTTTCTTTATTTACCTGAACCACAAACAGACTTTATATTTGCAATCTTATCCGAGGAATTAGGTTTTATTGGCGGTTCATTTGTGTTATTATTATTTAGTCTATTACTATGGCGCGGGATTCGTATAGCATTAGGAGCGCCAGATTTATATGGTACGTTTTTAGCAGTAGGTATTGTGGCGATGATTGCGATTCAAGTAATGATTAATGTTGGTGTTGTAACAGGACTGATGCCTGTTACGGGTATTACTTTGCCATTTTTAAGTTATGGTGGATCAAGTTTGACCTTAATGTTAATGGCAGTAGGTGTATTATTGAATATAAGTCGCCATTCTCGCTATTAAACCCTGTTTAAAAGACAGGGTTTTTCGTATGTGTGGAAAATACAATATGTATATAGAAATAAATACGATTGAATAAGAACAGGGAAGTGGAGGAATTAGTAGTGCGAGTATTAGTAAGTGGTGGGGGTACTGGAGGTCATATTTATCCAGCTCTTGCTTTAATTAGAGAAATAAAAAAATTAAATCCGGAAGCAAGGTTTTTATACATTGGTACAGAGAATGGATTAGAGAGTACCATCGTACCGAAAGCGGGTATTCCGTTCCAATCTATTGTTATAAGTGGATTTAAACGGAAAATATCTCTTGATAATGTAAAAACGGTGATGCGTTTCCTAAAAGGTGTTCAAGATAGTAAACGATATATTCGTCGTTTTAACCCTGATATTGTTATTGGTACGGGTGGATACGTATGTGGGCCAGTTGTATATGCTGCGGCTAAATTAGGTATTCCGACTATTGTACATGAACAAAATAGTGTACCTGGTGTAACGAATAAATTTTTAAGTCGTTATGTCGATAAAGTTGCAGTTTGTTTTGAAGCAGCTGCAGAACATTTCCCACAGTCAAAAGTGGTTATGACAGGTAATCCACGTGCATCAGAAGTATTGGACCAAAATGGAATGAAAGGAAAACGCTCGGTAGGACTATCTCTTTCAAAAAAATCAGTGCTTATTTTTGGTGGGAGTCGCGGGGCTAGACCGATTAACGATGCTTTTGTAGAAGCGATTGAACAATTTGGGAATAAAAGTTACGAAGTATTATATGTAACAGGCGAAGTACATTATGATAAAGTTATGGAAGCTGTGAAACAAAAAGGGAATCCGAATAATGTTATTATTAAACCTTTTATTCATAATATGCCAGAGGTACTGACTGGTGTAGATCTTGTTGTTTCAAGAGCAGGGGCTACAACGCTTGCAGAATTAACAGCATTAGGAAAGCCAAGTGTATTAATTCCGAGTCCGTATGTAACAAATAATCATCAAGAAAAAAATGCACGATCAGTTGTTGATAAAGGAGCAGCTAAAATGCTACTTGAAAAAGATTTAACATCTGAAATGCTTATTCGTGATATTGATGAAATTTTATTGGATACACAAACATTACAAAATATGAAACTGGCTGCTAAACAACTTGGTATTCCAGATGCAGCAAATAAGCTATATGAGGTAATGAACAAGCTTATTAAAAAATAACATTAGGTGAACGCCCTGCATATTACTGTAATAAGGAGACTTAATATGGGGGAGATTGTCTATGGAACAATTAGTAAAAGAGCTTTTAGAAGCAAATGTTGGTCGCGTGTTAGTTAATGAACCGTTAGCGCGTTACACGACTATGAAAATAGGTGGACCAGCTGATATTTTAATTGTGCCAAAGCATGTTGCTGATATTGAGAAAACGCTAAAGTTAGTAAAGAAGTACAAGGCACGGTGGACTGTAATTGGTCGTGGTTCGAATCTTCTTGTATCTGATCAAGGTATAGAAGGTGTGGTTATTCGTTTAGGGGAAGGATTAGACCACTTAGAAGTCGAAAAACATAAAGTAAGAGTTGGTGCTGGATATCCTCTTATTAAATTGTCAACTTTACTTAGTCGACAGGGATTAGCTGGCTTGGAATTTGCAAGTGGTATTCCAGGAAGTGTCGGTGGTGCAGTGTATATGAATGCAGGCGCTCATAAGTCTGACATATCGAGTGTACTAACGAAAGCTCGTATTTTGTTTGAAAATGGAACAATTAATTGGTTGACGAATACCGAAATGGGGTTTTCTTATCGTACATCTGTATTGCAAACGAAACGCCCTGGTATTGTTTTGGAAGCTGAATTCCAATTGGAAGTAGGCGAACGTAAGGAAATTGTAAGAAGCATGCAAAAGAATAAAGATTATCGCCGTGAAACGCAGCCTTGGAATCATCCTTGTGCAGGAAGTATATTTCGAAATCCAGTCCCATATTTTGCAGGAGATTTAATAGAAAAAGCAGGGCTTCGTGGTTATACAATAGGTGGAGCTCAAATTTCTGAAATGCATGGGAATTTTATTGTTAATACTGGTGTGGCCTCAGCGCAAGATGTATTAGACTTGATTGCATTGATAAAGCGTACAGTTAAGGGTAAATTTGGTGTTGATATGCATACCGAAGTAGAAATAATTGGAAGATAACGGTTATTCGTTCCGCTCATTATCATTTATGTTATAATAAGAAGATAAGAACGGCATGAGGAACATGCCGTTTTTTATGTTACATAGGGGGATCGTACATGAAAAATAGTAAAGTGATTAAACTACAAGATCGTGTACCAAAGTTAAAGCATCAAAAGAAAAAGAATAAAAAACCTGTTAATCATCGGTTAATTTTATACATATCGATTTTATTTTTATTAGTACTCTTTTTAATTTATTTTCGGTCTCCACTTAGTAATATAAAAAAGATAAGTGTGTTTGGAAATCATTATATGACAGATGAACAAGTTATGAAGGAATCAGGTGTGACATATGACACGAGTTATTTCCGAGTAACAGCACATAAAGCAGAAGAAAACTTAACGAAACGAAAAGAAATTAAAGCGGTAAATGTAAAGAAGCGTTTCCCAAACAAAATTGATGTTCATATAGAAGAATATTTAACCATCGGCTATATAAACAAAGATGGAAAATTACAACCGTTATTAGAAAATGGGAAAACATTGGATGTACTTCCGAATGGGAAACTTCCAGTTGCAGCACCAATTTTTGAACCGTTTAAAGAGGAAAAAATGAAGGAGTTAATTGCAGAACTAGAAAAAGTAACGCCGACTATTTTAAGGTCTATTTCTGAAATTCGTTATACACCAACGAACGCAAATGAAGATCATCTTACTTTATATATGAATGAAGGATATGAAGTGAGCACTACTATTCAAAATTTCGCAAAGCGAATGGAAGCTTATCCACTTATTATAAAAACAATTGAACCTGGTAAGAAGGTGTTAATTGACTTAGAAGTGGGGGCTTATACGAAGGAACTAGGTGCTGAAGAAAAGAAAGAATAGAATGATAGTTTTCACTGCGTTATTACGTATAAAACGAAACGAATGTTCTTTTATATGAATGCTAATTTGTAAGAATGCTTAATTTGATGAAAAATATGTAAAAATTATTAGATTCATACTAGGATTGGTACAAGTTTCACTTTTCTATGAGTACATCTTAGTGTAGACTTATACTTGGCGGTAATCTTTACACTTGGAATAGAATTATTTCAAGATAAGCAGTTATTCACAGTTTACTGCGATATTCTTAAATGAATGTTAAATAAAAATAAGAAAAGTATAGGGTTAAAAAAGGGAAACGTATAAAGACGTTGAATATTTTTCTTATAAATAGTAAAGTTGCGATTGTTGTTCCATATATTGAGTTGTATGGTATAAATAAAGAAGGAGGTGCCAAAGAATGAACAGCAATGAAATATATGTTAGTCTTGACATCGGTACATCCAATGTTAAAGTCATCATTGGTGAAATGGTTAATGACAGCTTAAACATAATTGGTGTTGGAAATGTAAAATCAAATGGTTTAAAGAAGGGATCGATAGTCGATATAGATGAGACTGTTCGATCAATTAAAAAAGCAATTGAACAAGCTGAGCGCATGGTGGGAATCCACATTGAGCAAGTTGTAGTGGGTGTCAATGCAAACCAGGTACAGCTACTTCCTTGTCATGGCGTAGTCGCTGTTTCAAATGAAGATCGTGAAAT
Source organism: Bacillus cereus group sp. N8 (assembly GCF_016483685.1). Lineage (NCBI taxonomy): Bacteria > Bacillati > Bacillota > Bacilli > Caryophanales > Bacillaceae > Bacillus > Bacillus cereus group sp. N8. The sequence continues at coordinate 571,047 of NZ_JAEHBK010000001.1, forward strand.
CGGAAATGAAGATGTCTTACGCGTTCTAGATGCAGCACAAGTTGTGTCAATTGCTCCTGAACGTGAATTTATTGATGTGGTACCTCGACAGTTCATTGTAGACGGTCTTGACGAGATTAACGATCCACGCGGGATGATCGGTGTAAGATTAGAAATGGAAGGTACACTTATTACAGGCTCGAGAACTTTACTACATAACCTACTTCGTTGTGTAGAAAAAGCAGGTCTTGAAATTGTTGATATTTGTCTTCAACCTTTAGCGGCTGCAACAGTTGCTATATCTTCAGATGAAAAAAATAGAGGAGTGGCCCTTGTTGATATTGGGGGAGGCTCTACAACTTTATCTATTTTTAAAGATGGAGAGTTACAAACAACGAGCGTATTGCCATTAGGTGGAGACCATATAACGAAGGATATTGCGATTGGGTTGAAAACTTCAACTGAAAATGCAGATCAAATTAAGTTGAAATATGGACATGCTTTTTATGATACAGCATCTGAAGAAGAAATGTTTACGGTTCCTATTATGGGAAGCGATCAGACAGAACAGTATTCACAATTGGAATTATCGGATATTATCGAGGCTCGTGTAGAGGAAATTTTAATGTTTATTCAAGATGAAGTGCATAAGTTAGGAATAAAGCAAGTTGCTTCTGGCTATGTATTAACCGGCGGAATTGCTTCTATGCCAGGTGTTCTTGATCTTGCATATGATATCTTACATGAAAATGTTCGTATAGCAACTCCTGATTATATTGGTGTGCGTGAGCCACAATATACAATTGGAGTAGGTTTAATTAAACACTCATATCAAAAAGCTAAATTACGTGGGAAAAACGTGCAGGAAAAGCAAGAGCATTTTGAACCAGTACCAGCACCAATGCCGGTACAACAGCAACCTGCAAAACAAAAAACTCGTAATCAAAACAATAATAATCAAAATGATGACCGTATGATGTCAAAAGTAAAACGTGTATTCCGTTATTTATGGGATTAAAAATGGACACGAAAAATGAGGTTCTAGGGGGATTTCGACATGTTAGAGTTTGATACTACTCAAGATCAATTAGCGAATATAAAAGTTATCGGTGTCGGCGGCGGCGGAAACAATGCTGTAAACCGTATGATTGAACACGGTGTACAAGGTGTAGACTTTATCGCTGTGAATACTGATGCACAAGCATTAAATCTATCAAAAGCTGAAACAAAAATGCAAATTGGTGGAAAATTAACGCGCGGACTTGGTGCAGGCGCAAACCCTGAAGTAGGGAAAAAAGCGGCAGAAGAAAGTAAAGAACAGATCCAAGAAGCACTTCGTGGTGCAGACATGGTATTCGTAACTGCTGGTATGGGTGGCGGAACTGGAACTGGTGCAGCTCCAGTTGTTGCTCAAGTTGCAAAAGAATTAGGTGCGTTAACAGTTGGTGTTGTAACACGTCCATTTACATTTGAAGGACGTAAGCGTGCGACGCAAGCTGCATCTGGTATTGCGGCATTTAAAGAAAATGTAGATACACTTATTGTAATTCCAAACGATCGCTTACTAGAGATTGTTGATAAAAATACGCCGATGTTAGAAGCATTCCGTGAAGCTGATAACGTATTACGCCAAGGTGTTCAAGGTATTTCTGATTTAATTGCAACACCAGGTTTAATTAACTTAGACTTTGCAGACGTAAAGACAATTATGTCTAATAGAGGTTCTGCTTTAATGGGTATTGGTTCTGGTAATGGTGAAAATCGTGCTGCTGAAGCTGCGAAAAAAGCTATTTCTAGTCCATTACTAGAAACATCTATTGATGGAGCTCAAGGTGTTATTATGAACATTACGGGCGGCGCGAACTTAAGCTTATACGAAGTACAAGAAGCAGCAGACATTGTAGCTTCAGCTTCGGATCCAGAAGTAAATATGATCTTCGGTTCTGTTATTAATGAAGGATTAAAAGATGATATTGTTGTCACTGTAATTGCAACTGGTTTTGATGATAGTGCTTCGACGCAGCCACCAAAACCAATTATCCGTCCGACTGTGAATCACACGCAACAGCAACAACAGCCAGTAGCTCAACCTTCAAAACAACGTGAAGTTAAGCGTGAAATGAAACGTGAAGAGCCGGTTGTGCATGATCGTCATACAGATTCAGATGACATCGATATTCCAGCATTCTTACGTAACCGTCGTAGACGATAAAAGAAAAGGAGCTTTCATGCTCCTTTTTTGTTATTGGAATGAAAAAGATCTGCTTAGCAGGTCTTTTTTTATTTGTAGATGAAGTTGTGAGAAAGAGGATGTAAATTTGCTTACATATAATTCAATTATTATGTATATAAGTAAGAAATTCATATTATTCTATGAAAAATACACTTTTATTTTTTACCGACAGATTATGTCTAGAAATCACAAAATAACAAAAAAACACCTCCGTAAATTGACACACTTTCCCATTGGATATGCATTATACTAGTCTCAACTTAAAAAAAGAGGTGAATTGTTTGGTTGTTTACGCCGACGTTGTTTGGTTGTTAAACGCCTGCATTGATTTTCTTTTACTTTTATTAACAGCTACCGTGTTAAAAAAGAAGATCAAAAGATGGAGGCTTGTGTTAGGGGCATTTATAGGTTCCACCATTGTTATTTTTGCCTTTACTCCTTTTGCTTCTATGATGACACATCCGATTATGAAACTACTGTACTCGTTACTTATTGTGTATACAGCCTTTGGGTTTACAACGTTTAGAAATTATACACAAACTGTTTTTACTTTTTACTTTGTCACTTTTATGGTTGGTGGAGGATTAATGGGAACTCATTTCTTTTTGCAAACGAATGAGATGGTAAATGGATTGGTTCAATCTCAATCGATTTCTTACGGTGATCCAATTAGTTGGTTGTTTGTTATTTTAGGTTTTCCAGTAATTTATTATTTTTCTAAAAAGCGTATTGAAAGCGTAGAAATCACGAAAATACACTATGACCAAGTTGTGAAAGTGAAAATTCAATTAGCTGAAGAAGAATTGGAACTAGCAGGTTTAATTGACAGTGGGAATCAACTTTACGACCCGTTAACAAAAACACCCGTAATGATTATGCATGTTTCATCATTAGAACATTGTTTGCCATCTTGGTTAACAGAACAAATTTATTCCAAAACAGAAATTCCTCAAATACCAGAAAATGATTCTGGATGGGCGACAAAATTACGTTTAATTCCTTTCCGAGCAGTAGGAGTAGAGAGTCAATTTTTGTGGGCAATTAAGCCTGATAGTGTGCAAGTTGATCATGAAGGTAGTTCAATCGTTGTAAACAAAGTATTGATTGGATTAAATACACAACAACTGTCTACCAATGGAGAGTATCAATGCATTGTGCATCCAAAAATGTTGATTTCACAAAAGATGGTAATTGCTTAATTATGAGAGGCGGGATAATATGATGAAATTAAAATTTTATTTAGTATACCTTTGGTATAAAGTATTGCTGAAACTAGGAATTAAGACCGATGAAATTTATTACATTGGTGGAAGTGAAGCGTTGCCACCACCATTAACGAAAGAAGAAGAGGAAGTTCTTTTGAATAAATTGCCAAAGGGAGATCAAGCTGCGAGGTCATTGCTTATTGAACGTAACTTACGGCTCGTTGTATATATAGCAAGGAAGTTTGAAAATACAGGGATAAATATTGAAGATTTGATTAGCATAGGAACAATCGGCCTTATTAAAGCAGTCAATACATTTAATCCAGAAAAGAAAATAAAATTAGCAACTTATGCATCTCGTTGTATAGAAAATGAAATTTTAATGCATTTGCGCCGAAATAATAAAAATCGGTCAGAAGTTTCTTTTGATGAACCGCTTAATATTGATTGGGATGGGAATGAACTGTTGTTATCAGATGTATTAGGTACAGATGATGATATTATTACAAAAGATTTAGAGGCTACTGTAGACCGTCACCTTCTAATGAAAGCATTGCACCAATTAAATGATCGGGAAAAACAAATTATGGAGCTTCGATTTGGGCTTGCTGGAGAAGAGGAAAAAACGCAAAAAGATGTGGCGGATATGCTTGGGATTTCACAGTCATATATTTCGCGTTTAGAAAAAAGAATCATAAAAAGGTTACGAAAAGAATTTAATAAAATGGTGTAAAGAGTAAGACCAGCCTTTATGTAGGCTGGTCTTACTCTGTTTAGTTGTAGTAGAAGAGGTAACTAAAATGAAAAATGAAGAGAAAACCACATGCATAAAATCCCCTTCAAAGGAAATACTTTACACTGTACAGCAACTCCCGATAGGAGGGAACACTTTGACGAGAAACAAAGTAGAAATTTGCGGTGTTGATACAGCTAAACTTCCAGTACTAAAAAATGAAGAGATGCGTAAATTATTTCGTGAAATGCAAAGTGGAGAGATAAGCGCAAGAGAGAAATTAGTGAATGGAAACTTACGTCTTGTACTGAGCGTCATCCAAAGATTTAATAACAGAGGAGAATATGTTGATGATTTATTTCAAGTTGGCTGCATTGGACTTATGAAATCCATTGATAATTTTGATTTAGGCCAAAATGTAAAATTTTCAACGTATGCTGTGCCGATGATTATTGGGGAAATACGCAGATATTTGCGTGATAACAATCCAATTCGCGTATCTCGCTCGTTACGAGATATTGCGTATAAAGCATTGCAAGTAAGAGAGAAATTGATTGCTGAAAACTCGAAAGAACCGACAGCAATGGATATTGCCAAAGTTCTTGAAGTGACGCATGAAGAAATTGTTTTTGCGTTAGATGCTATTCAAGACCCAGTTTCACTATTTGAACCGATTTATAATGATGGGGGAGATCCTATTTTTGTTATGGATCAGTTAAGTGATGAAAAACAAAAGGACGAGCAGTGGGTTGAAGAACTAGCGTTGAAAGAGGGGATGAAGCGTTTAAATGATCGTGAGAAAATGATTATTCGAAAACGTTTCTTCCAAGGGAAGACACAGATGGAAGTTGCCGAAGAAATTGGGATTTCTCAGGCGCAAGTATCACGTTTGGAGAAGTCTGCTATTAAGCAAATGAATAAGACGATTCAAGGATAAGGCCCTCACCAGTTATGGTGAGGCCTTTTTTATATGATATTTTGCGCTCATAGTAAAGTAGGTCGGTTCATATAATGAAAATAAAATGGATGCTCTATTAGTAGCAGTTAAATACTATTTATCTCGCATCAACTGTCCGTAAAAGTCCGATTAGCATGGGGTAATAGTTAGTAGCGAGGAACAAAAGCTCCACTGATTAAGGTTGCACTTTATTTGAGAGCGTACTTACAATTCATGATATAAGGGAGAGGATGAATATGATACGAATTTCGGAGTTTCAAATGAAGGATGTTGTGAATATTTCAGATGGAAAAAGGCTTGGAAATATTGGAGATATTGATTTTGATATAGACACAGGAAAGATTAGGGCAGTAATTATTTCAAAGCAGACACGAATGCTTGGACTATTTGGAAAGGAAGTAGAATTTGTAATCCCTTGGGAGAAAATTATGAAAATTGGGGAAGATGTCATACTTGTGAGAGTGGATAATATTAATTCTGTAACAGAATCAATACAAACACCGACAATTTCTTAAAGAATATTACAAATTCCTCTTTTTTTTCAGTTGTCATTATGAAAAAATAAAAGTATGGTAAAATAGACAGGAAGTACCATGCTTTTTTATGTTATTTTAATTAAAAGGAGCCCTTTATGAGAGAACCATTTAAATATGTGGACGGTATACTGTATTTACAAGCGTGGAAAGAACTTGGAAACATTACTGTTGGATTTACGACAAAAGATGGTGGAGTAAGTACAGGCTCCTTTCATGCGATGAATTTAGGATTACATGTGAATGATATCGTGGAGAATGTTCATGAAAATAGAAGCATTTTAGCGAATAAGTTACAAAAACCATTAGAAAAATGGATTTGCTCTGAACAAGTTCATGACCATCATGTTGAAAAAGTAGGATTGCAAGAAAAAGGGAAAGGCGTTTATTCATATGAAGACGGTATCCCAAAAACGGATGGCATTTATACGACGAACAAAGATGTTCTCTTAACATCTTGTTACGCTGATTGTGTTCCGCTCTATTTTTATGCACCATCACATGATATGATAGGACTTGCGCATGCTGGGTGGAAAGGGACTGTAACAGAGATTGCGAAAGAAATGATTCAAAAGTGGAATGCAGAAGGTGTTTCAAGTGATGAAATTCATGTCGCAATTGGGCCGGCAATCGGATCGTGTTGTTATGTTGTTGATGATCGTGTATTAACAGCAGCGCAGCAAGTAGTAAACGGATCTGTTCCTTATAAAGTAATTTCTGATGGTCAGTACGCAATTAATTTAAAAGAAGTTAATCGTATATTATGTGTACAAGCAGGTATAAAAGAAGAACATATTGTAATGTCATCTCTTTGTACAAGCTGTGAAGAACAATTATTTTTCTCTCATCGTCGTGATCAAGGTAAGACGGGGAGAATGTTGAGTTTCATAGGTTTTAAGGAGGAGTGAAGCAAGTGACAGTGCAAGGGAATTTAGCAGCTGTAAACGAAGCAATTAAAGAATCTTGTGCACGAGCTGGACGTTCGATGAAAGATATTAAGCTCGTTGCAGTTACAAAAACTGTAGGGATTGAAAAAACAAACGAAGTAATTGAAGCGGGAATTATTGATTTAGGTGAAAATAGAAATGAAGGTTTCTTACAAAAATACGAGCATTTCGGTTCAAAAGTGAATTGGCATTTTATTGGCTCATTGCAAACGAGGAAAGTAAAAGAAATCATTAACGAGATTGATTATTTACATTCATTAGATCGCCTTTCGCTTGCAAAAGAAATTCAAAAACGCGCTGAAAAGAAAATTAAATGCTTTATTCAAGTGAAAACATCATCAGAAGAATCAAAGCAAGGATTAGCGATAGAAGAAGCAATTCTATTTATTCAAAGTTTGCAAGAATTTGATAAAATTGAAGTGGTTGGACTAATGACAATGGCGCCTTTTACAGCTGAAGAGGAAGATATTCGTCGCTGCTTTAAGGAATTGCGTATGTTACAAGCAGAGGTGCAAGAGCTAGAGTTGTTACATGCGCCATGTGAAGAATTATCAATGGGAATGTCCAATGATTACACGATTGCAATTGAAGAAGGGGCTACATATATTCGTTTGGGCACGATTTTAGTAGGGAAAGCGTAAAAGGAAGGAGAATATTATTATGAGTTGGTCAAAAGTAAAATACTTCTTTTTTGACACACCAGAAGAAAAAGAAGCAGCTCAATATAGTTATGAAAAGGAGCAAACAGACATGAAAAAGCAACAAGATCCCCCAGAAAAACAGGATGTTCCGTTTGCAAAAGTGCAACCGAAACAAAATGTTGTGAGCATTGAAACGGCGAAGCAATCTTCAAAAGTTGTTTTACTAGAACCGCGCACATATTCGGAAGCACAAGGGATTGCGGATCACTTAAAAGGTAGACGAGCTGTTGTAATTAATTTGCAAAGAATGTCTACAGATCAAGCGGTGCGTATCGTTGACTTTTTAAGTGGTACTGTATACGCTATAGGCGGGGATATTCAAAAAATAGGACCGAAAACATTTATGTGTACACCTGAAAATGTAGATATTGTTGGTGCAATTTCAGAGTTGTTCGGTGAAGAAGAAGAAACAAATATAAAGAGGTGGTAATACGCCATGGCAACAGTTTTAACAGTTTTACTTTATGCTATCGAGATTTACTCGTGGGCACTTATTATTTACATTCTCCTATCATGGTTTCCTGGTGCAAAGGAATCAACTTTTGGAGAGTTCCTTGCACGTATTTGTGAACCATATTTAGAACCATTTCGCAGGTTTATTCCGCCACTTGGTATGATTGACATCTCTCCAATCGTTGCGATTCTTGCGTTAAAGCTTGCTACAAATGGTTTAGTAAGTTTATTCCGCTATTTCTTATAATAAGAGGTTACTTGCATGAGCATCTACGAGCATTTTAGACCTGATGAAGAGGTCTTTGTGGATAAAGTATTAGAGTGGAAACAGGCGGCTGAGTACCATCAAGTCAAGTTAACAGATTTTCTTGATCCAAGACAGCAACAAATTGTCTCTATGGTAATAGGACAAGGAGAGGTTGCTGTACGCTTTGATGGTGCGATGCCTGAATCTGAACGAAAAAGAGCACTAATTTATCCAGACTATCTAGAATTAAATGAAGAGGAATTTCAAATAGAAGTATTAGAAATTGACTATCCTTCCAAATTTTACACGCTAGAACACAGGCAAATATTAGGTGCATTTATGTCACTTGGTTTAACAAGAGAAAAATGTGGTGATATTTTGCTTCAAGAAAATCGTGCCCAAATTGCAGTTGCAAAAGAAGTTGCATCGTATATTGAAATGAACTTACAATCAATAGGGAAAGTGAAAGTATATCTCACGCCTGTACAAGCAGAACAAATTTTGCGTGTAGGTGAAAAGTGGGGAGAAAAATCTGGAACAGTTTCGTCACTTCGTCTAGATGTTTTGTTAGCTGAAATGCTACATATATCCAGGCAGAAAGTACAGCCTCTTATAAAAGGCGGCTTAGTAAAAGTCAATTGGAAAACAGTAGAGCAAACTGCGTATGAATGTTTTCCAGGGGATGTATTCTCGGTTAGAGGATACGGAAGAAGTAAAATATTTTCTGTAGAAGGTAGAACGAAGCGCGACAAATGGAGAATTTTGTATGGTATACTAAAATGATTGGTTTTTTTAGCAGGAAATCCTCCTATTTTGTCGAAGAAAAGATATAATTAAAAGAGGAAATTTAGATAACTACTTGGAGGTGGCGTTGTGCCGTTAACACCATTAGATATTCATAACAAAGAATTTGGTCGCGGATTCCGTGGCTATGATGAAGATCAAGTAAATGAGTTTCTTGATCAAATCATCAAAGATTATGAATTAGTCATTCGTGAGAAAAAAGCTTTAGAAGAAAAGGTTGCGCAATTAGAAGGAAAGTTAGATCATTTTTCTAATATTGAAGATACGCTAAACAAATCTATCGTTGTTGCACAAGAAGCAGCGGAAGAAGTAAAACGTAATGCGCAAAAAGAAGCGAAATTAATTGTACGTGAAGCTGAAAAGAATGCGGATCGTATCATTAACGAAGCGTTAGTAAAATCAAGAAAAGTTGCATTTGATATTGAAGAATTAAAAAAACAAGCAAAAGTATTCCGAACTCGTTTCCGTATGCTATTAGAAACACAGCTTGAAATGTTAAACAACGATGATTGGGATAAGTTAATTGAGTTAGAAGACGAAGTAGATGAGCTGTTGAAAAAAGAAGAAACAGTGTAAGCTTGACGTTTTTCTCATTATTACATATAATTTTAAACAACATATTTATTAAGAAAAACGAAGATAGGGATAAGTACCTTTTTCATACCTTATATAGCGAACTGAGGACGGTGTAAGCTCAGGATAAGGAGATAATGGGAATATCACCCTGGAGTTCCGCGCTGAACAAATGAAGTAAGCGTAGGCGTATATTCGCGTTAAGAATATAAAGAGGATTTTATACATATGTATAGGATCTACTAGGGTGGTACCGCGGGAGACTTTCTCGTCCCTTTTGGGATGAGAAAGTCTCTTTTTTATTCCGTTTTTTAGGTCTTTCTTTTATACATGTAAGGAGGAATTGAGCATGGAGTACAAAAATACATTACTAATGCCAAAAACAGAGTTCCCAATGCGTGGGAATTTACCAAAACGTGAGCCTGCAATGCAAGAAAAATGGGCTGAAATGAATATTTATGAAAAAGTACAAGAACATACAAAAGGCCGTCCTTTATTTGTATTGCATGATGGACCTCCATATGCGAATGGTGACATTCATATGGGACATGCATTAAATAAAGTGTTAAAAGACTTTATTGTTCGCTATAAGTCAATGACTGGTTTCAGTGCACCATATGTTCCGGGTTGGGATACGCACGGTTTACCAATCGAACAAGCGTTAACGAATAAAGGTGTAAAACGTAAAGAAATGACAGTTGCTGAGTTCCGTAAGTTATGTGCAGAGTATGCATATGAACAAGTAGAACGTCAACGTGAACAGTTTAAGCGTCTAGGTGTACGTGCAGATTGGGATAATCCATATATTACTTTAGAGCCAGCTTATGAAGCACAACAAATTAAAGTGTTTGGTGATATGGCGAAAAAAGGTTATATCTATAAAGGACAGAAACCAGTTTACTGGTCTCCAACAAGTGAGTCTGCTTTAGCAGAAGCTGAAATTGAATACCAAGATAAAAAATCAGCATCTATTTACGTAGCGTTCCCTGTAAAAGACGGAAAGAACGTATTAGAAGGTGATGAGAAATTTATCATTTGGACAACAACTCCTTGGACATTACCTGCAAACTTAGGTATTTCTGTTCATCCAGAGCTTGAATATAGCATTGTAAAAGTAAATGACGAGAAATATATTATCGCTTCTGAATTATTTGAGACAGTTGCAAAAACGTTAGAGTGGGAAAATGCTGAAGTTGTGAAAACGGTAAAAGGTAGCGAACTTGAGTATACAGTTGCAAAACACCCATTCTACGATCGCGATTCATTAGTTATGCTAGGAGATCACGTAACAACAGATGCAGGTACAGGTTGTGTTCATACAGCACCAGGACACGGGGAAGATGACTTCGTTGTTGGTAAAAAGTATGGATTAGAAGTACTTTGCCCAGTTGATGATAAAGGTGTATTAACAAATGAAGCACCTGGATTTGAAGGCTTATTCTATGATAAAGCTAACAAGCCAATTACAGAAAAATTAGAAGAAGTAGGCGCGTTACTGAAACTAACATTCATTACGCATTCATACCCACATGATTGGAGAACGAAAAAACCAATTATTTTCCGTGCGACAGCACAGTGGTTTGCATCTATTGAAGCATTCCGTAAAGAGTTATTAGAAGCTGTTGCGGAAACGAAATGGATACCAGCATGGGGCGAAACTCGTCTTCATAACATGGTTCGTGACCGTGGTGACTGGTGTATTTCTCGTCAGCGTGCATGGGGTGTGCCAATTCCTGTATTCTATGCAGAGAATGGTGATCCAATTATTACAGATGAAACAATTAACCATGTAGCAGATTTATTCCGTGAACACGGTTCTAACGTATGGTTTGAGCGTGAAGCGAAAGATCTATTACCAGAAGGATTTACACATCCAGGTAGCCCAGATGGTGAATTCCGTAAAGAAACAGATATCATGGATGTGTGGTTCGACTCAGGTTCTTCTCACCAAGCGGTATTAGAAGAGCGCGATGACTTACAACGTCCAGCCGATTTATATTTAGAAGGATCTGACCAGTATCGTGGTTGGTTTAACTCTTCATTATCAACAGCAGTTGCTGTAACTGGTAAAGCTCCATATAAAGGCGTACTAAGCCATGGTTTCGTACTAGATGGTGAAGGACGTAAAATGAGTAAGTCGATTGGAAACATCGTCGTACCGAAGAAAATTATGGATCAATTAGGCGGAGACATTTTACGCTTATGGGTATCTTCTGTTGACTATCAATCTGATGTACGTATCTCAGATGATATTTTAAAACAAGTAGCAGAAGTGTATCGTAAAATCCGTAACACATTCCGTTTCTTATTAGGAAACTTAGATGACTTTAATCCAAGTGAAAATACAGTAGCGGTAGCTGAACTTCGTGAAGTAGATCGTTACATGTTAGTGAAGTTAAATGATTTAATTACAAAAGTAAAAGATGCATATGAAACATATGACTTTGCTGCTGTATATCATGCAATTCACAACTTCTGTACAATTGATCTAAGTTCATTCTACTTAGACTTTGCAAAAGACATTTTATACATTGAAGGTGCAAATCACGCAGATCGTCGTGCAATTCAAACTGTATTATATGATGTTCTTGTTGCATTAACGAAACTTGTAACGCCAATCTTACCTCATACAGCTGATGAAGTATGGCCATATGTTCCTGGTGCAGAAGAAGAAAGCGTACAGTTAACTAATATGCCAGAAGCTGCAGAAGTAGAGGGTTCAGAAGCATTAAGAGCAAAATGGGATGCATTTATGACATTACGTGATGACGTATTAAAAGCTTTAGAAGTAGCTCGTAATGAGAAAGTAATTGGTAAGTCATTAAATGCGAGCATTACGCTATATCCGACTGCAGAAATGAAGGCTATGTTAGAGTCTATTAGCGAAGACTTAAAGCAATTATTCATCGTCTCTGAGTATAAACTTGGTGGTACAATTGAAGAAGCGCCAACAGAAGCACCAAAGTATGAGCATACAGCTGTAGTTGTAGCACAGGCGACAGGTGAGACGTGTGAACGTTGTTGGGTTGTTTCAGAAACAATTGGTAAAGATGCAGAACATGAAACATTGTGTGAGCGTTGTGCAACAGTTGTTAAAGAAAACTATGTAAAATAATAAAAAACTGACTGCGAGTAAGTGCAGTCAGTTTTTTTTGTTTTTTTCGTTGATGATATATTGAAATAATTTTCACTCTCTTTCCTATGAAGGAAAAATGTGTGTGAGGTAAGCGTGAGAATTTCGGACACACTAATCGTACATTGCAGCTGGGAGGAATGTACACGTGAATGAAATATATATGGAAATAAAAGAAGAATTGCAATTGATGAGAAAAGAGTTGCAAGAGAGACTAGCTAAAGAAGTCATGCACAAATATGATACAGAGTTTAGCGGGGAGCTTGGATATGAAATAAAGGAAGAGATAAAGAAAAAATTGCTATTACATGATATAAAAGAAGATTTAAAAGATGTAGAACGTGCATTGTTTAAAATGGAAATAGATATGTACGGTATTTGTGAAGAAACTGGGAGAGCGATTTCTACAAAACAAATGAAAATAATGCCGACTGCTCGTACGATTCATGAATTTTTCTATGAAAAGGTAAATGTATGAATACGCACAACGATATTATGTTACCTTTTTTTAATTTATTTTATTCTTCTATAAAGGTTCATTGTGAAAAGGTAGCAGCTATGCTAAAATTTTGAGGTACACTGTCTTTGTGGGGGAAATGAAAATGATATATTATGTAATAGCGTTATTTGTCATTGCCATCGATCAAATATCGAAGTGGCTAATTGTAAAGAACATGGAATTGGGTACGAGCATTCCGATTATCGATAATGTATTATACATAACATCACATCGAAATAGAGGAGCTGCCTGGGGTATTTTAGAAAATAAAATGTGGTTCTTCTACATTATTACAGTCGTTTTCGTAGCATTTATCGTATTTTATATGAAAAAATATGCAAAAACGGACAAACTTCTAGGTATTTCATTAGGTCTAATTTTAGGCGGAGCAATTGGCAATTTTATTGATCGTGTATTTAGACAAGAAGTAGTGGATTTCATTCACGTGTATATTTTCTCGTACAACTATCCAGTATTCAATATAGCTGACTCAGCATTGTGTATTGGTGTTGTATTAATTATTATTCAAACAGTATTAGAAGGAAAGAAAACGAAGGAGTAATTGAATGAGTGAAGTAGTACAAGTAACAGTTGCAGAAGAACAAAAAAGCGAGCGAATTGATAAATTCGTTGCAGAAATAAACAGTGAATGGTCACGTTCACAAGTACAGCAATGGATTAAAGATGCCGTTGTGACAGTAAATGGGAAATCAGTTAAAGGGAATTATAAAGTAAAAGGAAATGATGAAATTACGGTAACAATTCCTGACCCAGAAGAGTTAGATATTCAACCGGAAGATATGAATTTAGAAATTTATTATGAAGATGCAGATGTACTCGTTGTAAATAAGCCACGTGGTATGGTTGTGCATCCGGCACCAGGACACACAAGCGGTACGCTTGTAAACGGACTTATGCATCATTGTACAGACCTATCAGGTATTAACGGTGTAATGCGTCCTGGTATCGTGCATCGTATTGATAAAGATACATCTGGACTATTAATGGTTGCTAAAAATGATATGGCGCACGAATCACTTGTAAATCAACTTGTAGCAAAAACAGTAACAAGACGCTACAAAGCGATTGTACACGGTGTAATTCCACATGATAAAGGAACAATTGATGCGCCAATTGGTCGTGATAAGAAAGAGCGTCAAAGTATGACAGTTGATGAAAATGGTAAGAATGCTGTTACGCACTTCCAAGTGTTAGAACGCTTTAAAGACTTTACACTTGTAGAATGTCGCTTAGAAACGGGACGTACGCACCAAATTCGTGTTCATATGAAATATATTGGTTATCCACTTGCAGGGGATCCAAAGTATGGTCCGAAGAAAACATTAAATCTGAATGGGCAAGCACTTCATGCAGGAATTTTAGGCTTCGATCACCCTCGTACTGGTGAATATATTGAGTTTGAAGCACCGATTCCAGAAGTGTTTGAAGAAGTACTAAATATTTTACGGAAATAGTATTGACAAATCGTAAGAAAACTGAGATACTGACAACAGTTAAATAATGATCCTTTAACACAGCCCCGTGAGGTTGAGAAGGTAACGGTTTGAAACACTTAGGGTATGTTGTACCCTTTTTTCAAAAGTCCTCTCGCACACGTTGAGAGGACTTTTTTTATACCATTACTCTCACGCAAGAAAAAAAGCTTGGAGGTGTAGAGCATGCAAGAGAAAGCTGTCGTTTTAGATGACCAAATGATTCGCCGCGCTTTAACACGAATTAGTCATGAAATCGTGGAACGAAATAAAGGTGTCGATAATTGTGTTCTTGTCGGAATTAAAACTCGTGGAATTTTTATTGCACAACGTTTGGCAGAACGAATTGGTCAAATTGAAGGAAAAGAAATGGAAGTTGGAGAGTTAGATATTACGTTATACCGTGATGATCTAACACTACAATCGAAAAATGAAGAACCACTTGTAAAAGGTTCTGATATCCCTGTAGATATTACGAAGAAAAAAGTTATCCTTGTGGATGATGTGTTATATACAGGAAGAACAGTTCGAGCAGCAATGGATGCTCTTATGGATTTAGGTAGACCATCACAAATCCAATTGGCTGTTCTTGTTGATAGAGGTCATCGTGAATTACCAATTCGCGCTGATTATGTAGGAAAGAACATTCCAACATCTAGTGAAGAGCGTATCGAAGTTGATTTGCAAGAGACAGATCAACAAGATCGAGTAAGCATATACGATAAGTAAAGCCCTTTTAAATGTAGTCCTGTGAGGCTGCCAAAGGGTCTTGGCTTTCATATGTCAAATTTGGCATACGAAGGTATAGGACTCTTTGTGCACAGGCACAAAGAGTTTTTTTATTGCAAAGATTATAACTGAAGGAGGATGTAACAATGGAACAAAAGCCAGTGTTAGACATTCATGAAGTACCGAAACCGGGAAAATGGTTATTATTAAGTATACAACATTTGTTCGCGATGTTTGGATCAACAGTGCTTGTTCCGTTTTTAACAGGACTGAATCCATCAGTAGCTTTAATATCAAGTGGATTAGGAACGCTAGCGTTTCTTCTTATAACGAAAGGTCAAGTACCAGCATATTTAGGATCATCATTCGCCTTTATTGCACCAATTATTACAGCAAAAACAGCAGGTGGACCTGGAGCAGCAATGCTTGGTGGAATGCTAGCGGGACTTGTATACATCTTAATCTCAATCGGAATTAAGAAATCTGGATCAGAGTGGATTATGAAATTACTTCCGCCGATCGTAGTTGGTCCGGTAGTAATGGTAATCGGTCTAGCTTTAGCACATACAGCAGTTAATATGGCGATGAACGGTGCAGATGGCAAGTATAGCTTTACACACTTTTCAGTAGCATTAGTAACATTAGCAATTACAATTATCTGCTCTATATTCGGAAGAGGATTTTTCAGCATCATACCAGTACTGCTTGGCATCATCGGCGGATATATCTTCGCTTACTTCCAAGGGCTAGTAGACTTAAAGCCGGTAGCTGAGGCAAAATGGTTTGTTGTACCAGATTTCACAGTACCGTTTGTAACATACACTCCGGAGTTCTCGTGGAAGATTGTACTTTTAATGGTACCAGTTGCACTAGTAACAATTTCAGAACATATCGGACATCAAATTGTACTAGGAAATGTTATTAAAAGAGATTTGATTGAAAAACCAGGCTTACACCGTTCAATATTCGGTGATGGGATAGCAACATTGATCGCATCACTAATAGGTGGACCACCAAATACAACGTACGGTGAAAACATAGGTGTGCTAGCAATTACGAGAGCATACAGTGTATACTTATTCATCGGTTCAGCAGTGTTCGCAATCATGTTTGGATTTATCGGGAAGATTTCAGCACTGATTCATTCGATTCCAACACCGGTTATGGGTGGTGTATCAATCTTACTATTCGGTGTAATCGCATCAAGCGGTTTGCGCATGATGGTAGATGATAAAACAGACTTAAGCGACAAACGAAACTTAATGATTGCATCAGTTATACTAGTAATCGGTATTGGTGGGGCGGTACTACACGTAGGTGAATCATTCCAAGTAGAAGGAATGGCACTAGCAGCAATTATAGGTGTACTGTTAAATCTATTACTACCAGAAACAAAACAAGTAAAACAATCTAAGCAGATTGCTTCATAAAAACAACCTTTTAATTCAGTCCTGTGAGACAGAGAAGGGGGGCTTCTTCCTTGCACCCTAGTCTCACACGACTAGGGTATTTTTATGCGGATATTGTTATATAAATACAAAAGTGATAACATAAAATCAGAAAGATGAGGGATGACGATGAGCCATTTGTTAACGATGAGTGAATTATCGGAACGAGAAATTTCAGAAATCCTAAAAGACGCAGAAGATTTTGCGAATGGAAAAGAGAGAAAAACGACAGAGCAAACATTTGTTGCAAACTTGTTCTTTGAGAATAGTACGAGAACGAGATTTAGCTTCGAAGTAGCTGAGAAGAGATTAGGTCTTGACGTATTAAACTTTTCAGCAGATTCATCTAGCGTACAAAAAGGAGAAACTTTATACGATACGATAAAAACACTAGAATCAATCGGAACAAAAGCGGTAGTCATCCGCCATGAGCAAGATCGTTATTTCGATGAATTAAAAGATCAGGTAAACATCCCGATCTTAAACGCAGGTGATGGATGCGGAAATCATCCAACGCAATGTCTGCTGGACCTTCTAACAATTAAACAAGAGTTTGGAAGATTTGAAGGTTTAAAGATTGCGATAGTAGGAGATGTTCGTCATAGCCGAGTAGCACGTTCTAATGCAGAGGCTTTAACAAAAATGGGCGCGACAATTTACTTTGCAAGTCCAGAAGAATGGAAAGATGAAAATAACACATTTGGAACATACAAAGCATTAGATGAACTTGTTCCAGAAGTGGATGTGATGATGTTACTACGTGTACAACATGAGCGTCATGATCATTATGAAACAGACATCATGAAAGAGTATCACAAGCAACATGGATTAACAGTTGAAAGAGAAAAACGTATGAAAGAAGGAAGCATTATTATGCATCCAGCTCCTTTCAACCGTGATGTTGAAATTGCAAGTGAACTTGTTGAGTGTGAGCGTTCGCGCATATTCAAACAAATGGAAAATGGAGTTTACGTAAGAATGGCTGTACTAAAACGCGCCTTACCAAATGTATTAGGAGGAATGAAACATGAACTATTTGTTTAAAAATGGTCGTTATATGAATGAAGAAGGAAACATCGTAGCAACAGATCTTCTCGTACAAGACGGTAAAATTGCGAAAGTAGCAGAAAATATTACGGCAGATAATGCTGAAGTAATCGATGTAAATGGAAAGTTAATCGCACCTGGATTAGTAGATGTACACGTTCATCTTCGTGAACCAGGTGGTGAACATAAAGAAACAATTGAAACGGGAACATTAGCAGCAGCAAAAGGTGGATTCACTACAATTTGTGCAATGCCAAATACACGTCCAGTACCAGATTGCAGAGAACATATGGAAGACCTGCAAAAACGTATTAAAGAAAAAGCACATGTCAACGTACTACCATACGGAGCAATTACAGTACGCCAAGCAGGTTCTGAAATGACAGATTTCGAAACATTAAAAGAACTTGGAGCATTTGCTTTCACTGATGATGGTGTAGGCGTACAAGATGCGAGCATGATGTTAGCTGCTATGAAGCGTGCAGCGAAATTGAATATGGCAGTAGTTGCACACTGTGAAGAGAATACACTTATTAATAAAGGTTGTGTACATGAAGGGAAGTTTTCTGAGAAACACGGACTAAACGGTATCCCATCAGTATGTGAATCTGTACATATTGCAAGGGATATACTGCTTGCTGAAGCGGCAGATTGTCACTATCATGTATGTCACGTAAGTACAAAAGGATCTGTACGTGTAATCCGTGATGCGAAACGCGCTGGTATTAAAGTAACAGCAGAAGTAACACCGCATCACTTAGTGTTATGTGAAGATGATATCCCGTCAGCTGATCCTAACTTTAAAATGAACCCACCGCTTCGTGGAAAAGAAGACCACGCAGCGTTAATTGAAGGGCTATTAGATGGAACGATCGATATGATCGCAACTGATCATGCCCCGCATACAGCGGAAGAGAAAGCACAAGGAATTGAAAGAGCACCATTCGGAATTACTGGTTTTGAAACAGCATTCCCGCTTCTATACACAAACCTTGTGAAAAAAGGAATTATCACACTTGAGCAGTTAATTCAATACTTAACAGAAAAGCCAGCTGATACATTCGGTTTAGAAGCAGGTCGCCTGAAAGAAGGTAGAGCAGCTGACATTACAATCATTGATTTAGAACAAGAAGAAGAAATTGATCCAACAACATTCTTATCAAAAGGAAAAAATACACCATTCGCAGGTTGGAAATGCCAAGGATGGCCGGTAATGACAATCGTTGGTGGTAAGATCGCATGGCAAAAGGAGAGTGCATTAGTATGAAAAGACAACTTATCTTAGAAGATGGAACAGTATTAATTGGAAAAGGTTTCGGAGGAGAAATCGAAAAGTCAGGTGAGGTTGTATTTACAACAGGAATGACTGGATATCAAGAAACATTATCTGATCCATCATATTGCGGTCAAATTGTAACATTTACGTACCCATTAATCGGAAACTACGGCATTAACCGTGACGATTTTGAATCAATTCACCCATCTGTAAATGGTTTAATCGTAAACGAAATTTGTGATCACCCATCAAACTTCCGTAATGAAATTTCGTTAAATGATTACTTAAAAGGAAGAAACATCCCAGGATTAGCAGGAATTGATACGAGAAAATTAACGAGAAAAATTCGTCAATACGGTACATTACGCGGACGTCTTTGCAATATGGATGTGGATGTAGAGGACATCGTTAGCCAATTGAAAGCAACTGTCTTTACAGATCATGTAAAACGTGTATCAACAAAAGATCCATATCCAAGCCCAGGTCGTGGTCATCGTGTTGTACTTGTAGACTTCGGAATGAAACATGGTATTTTACGAGAATTAAATAAGCGTGACTGTGATGTAATTGTAGTACCTTACAATACAACAGCAGAAGAGATTTTACGCCTTAGCCCAGATGGAATCATGTTAAGTAACGGACCTGGAGATCCAAAAGATGTACCAGAAGCGATTGAAATGTTAAAAGATATTATCGGTAAAGTTCCTTTATTCGGAATTTGCTTAGGACATCAACTATTCGCTCTAGCATCTGGTGCGAATACAAGTAAGTTAAAATTTGGTCACCGTGGTTTAAATCATCCAGTGAAAAATCTTGCAACTGGAAAAGTAGCAATTACATCTCAAAACCATGGTTATGCAGTAGAAGAAGAATCAGTTAAAAATACAGAACTTGAAATTACACATGTTGCTTTAAATGATGGAACAGTAGAAGGTCTTCGTCATACGAAGTTCCCAGCATTTACAGTACAATACCATCCAGAAGCTTCAGCAGGACCAGAAGATGCAAATGATTTATTCGAAGATTTCTTAGCAATGATTGAAAACTTCAAGAAAGAAGGGGAAGAGTTATGCCAAAACGCCTAGACATTAACACAATTTTAGTAATCGGATCAGGACCAATTGTAATTGGGCAAGCAGCAGAGTTTGATTACTCTGGTACACAAGCTTGTCAATCTCTTAGAGAAGAAGGTTACAAAGTAATCCTTGTTAACTCGAACCCAGCAACAATTATGACAGATACTGCAACAGCAGATAAAGTATACATTGAGCCATTAACATTAGAATTCGTAAGCCGTATTATTCGTAAAGAACGTCCAGATGCAATCTTACCAACATTAGGTGGTCAAACAGGATTGAATATGGCTGTTGAACTTGCGAAATCAGGCATACTTGAAGAGTGCGGAGTTGAAATTTTAGGAACAAAATTATCAGCAATCGAGCAAGCGGAGGATCGTGATTTATTCCGTACATTAATGCAGGAATTAAATGAACCAATTCCATCTAGTACGATTATTCATACGCTGGAAGAAGCACATGAATTTGTAAAAGAAATTGGTTATCCAGTTATTGTTCGCCCAGCATTTACAATGGGGGGAACAGGCGGCGGAATCTGTAGTAATGAAGAAGAACTAATTGAAATCGTATCAGGTGGATTAAAACATAGTCCAGTAACACAATGTTTATTAGAAAAGAGTATTGCTGGTTGTAAGGAAATTGAATATGAAGTAATGCGTGATTCAAATGATAACGCGATTGTAGTATGTAACATGGAAAATATTGACCCAGTAGGGGTACACACAGGTGATTCAATCGTTATAGCGCCGAGCCAAACATTAAGTGACCGTGAGTATCAAATGTTACGAAACACTTCATTACGAATTATTCGCGCATTAGGAATTGAAGGTGGATGTAACGTTCAGCTTGCACTTGATCCACATAGCTTCCAATACTATGTAATCGAGGTAAACCCACGTGTAAGTCGTTCATCTGCACTAGCATCTAAAGCAACTGGATATCCAATTGCGAAGTTAGCGGCGAAAATTGCAGTCGGTTTAACATTAGATGAAATTATAAATCCAGTAACACAAAAAACATACGCTTGCTTCGAGCCAGCATTAGACTATGTCGTTTCAAAAATTCCACGTTGGCCATTTGATAAGTTTGAATCAGCGAACAGAACGCTTGGTACACAAATGAAGGCAACTGGTGAAGTTATGTCAATCGGACGTAACTTAGAACAATCCTTATTAAAGGCAGTTCGTTCTTTAGAGCTTGGTATCTATCACTTAGAGTTAGACCACTTAAAAGAGCTTGATAAAGAAACAATGAAAAAACGTATTATAAAAGCTGATGATGAGCGTCTGTTCGTTGTAGCAGAAGCAATCCGTCAAGGTGTAACGAAAGAAGAAATTAACTCATGGTGTGAAATGGACTTCTTCTTCTTACAAAAAGTTGAAAATATCGTAAATATGGAACGCGAAGTAAAAGAAAATGTAGGAAATATGGAAGTATTACAATCTGCGAAAGAAATGGGCTTCAGCGACCATTACATCGCCAATGCTTGGAATAAAACAGAGCGTGAAATTTACGATATACGTAAAGAAAGCAAAATGACTCCTGTTTATAAAATGGTAGATACTTGTGCGGCAGAGTTTGAATCTGCAACACCATATTACTACAGCACATATGGTGACGAGAATGAATCGATTTTAACAGATCGTAAGAGTGTAGTTGTACTAGGGTCTGGTCCAATCCGTATTGGTCAAGGGGTTGAGTTTGACTATGCAACAGTTCACTCTGTATGGGCAATAAAAGAAGCTGGATATGAGGCAATCATTGTTAATAACAACCCAGAAACAGTTTCAACAGACTTCAGTATTTCTGACAAATTATACTTTGAGCCATTAACAATCGAAGATGTAATGCACATTATTGATTTAGAAAAGCCAGAAGGTGTTATCGTCCAATTCGGTGGCCAAACAGCAATTAACTTAGCTGCTAAATTAGAAGCACACGGTGTGAAAATCTTAGGAACATCACTTGAAGATTTAGATCGTGCAGAAGATCGTGATAAGTTTGAATCAGCTCTAACACAGCTTGGTATCCCGCAACCAGTTGGTAAAACAGCAACGACTGTAGAGCAAGCAGTAGCAATCGCTGACAAAATTGGTTACCCAGTATTAGTAAGACCGTCTTACGTACTAGGTGGACGTGCAATGGAAATCGTATATCGTCAAGAAGAACTGCTGCACTACATGAAAAATGCCGTTAAAGTTCACGCAGATCACCCAGTATTAATCGACCGTTACATGGTTGGTAAAGAAATTGAAGTAGATGCAATTTCAGACGGTGAGAATGTATTCATTCCAGGTATTATGGAACATATTGAACGCGCTGGAGTTCACTCTGGTGACTCAATCGGAGTATATCCACCACAGAGCTTATCTGCAAAACTGAAAGAACAAATTATTGAACATACAATTGCACTTGGAAAAGGATTAAACATTATTGGATTACTAAATATCCAGTTTGTAGTATTCGAAGATCAAGTGTATGTAATTGAAGTAAACCCACGTGCGAGCCGTACGGTACCATTCTTAAGTAAAATTACAGGCGTACCGATGGCGAATGTCGCAACGAAAGTTATTTTAGGGCAAAACCTTGTAGAACAAGGATATGGAACTGGCTATCACCCAGAAGAGAAAGAAGTGTATGTGAAAGCACCGGTATTCTCATTTGCGAAATTACGCTCAGTTGATACAACATTAGGACCTGAAATGAAGTCAACAGGGGAAGTAATGGGGAAAGATTTAACACTTGAAAAAGCCTTATACAAAGGGTTAGTTGCTTCTGGAATTAACATCCCAACGCACGGATCAGTAATCATCACTGTAGCGGATAAAGATAAAGAAGAGGCGATGGAAATCGCAAAACGCTTCCACGAAATCGGTTATAACTTATTAGCGACAGCTGGAACAGCACAAACATTAGCAGAGCAAAACATTCCAGTACAAGTTGTAAACAAAATTGATTCTGAAGACTACAACTTACTAGATATTATCCGTCAAGGAAAAGCACAGTTTGTAATCAATACATTAACAAAAGGAAAACAACCAGCGCGTGATGGTTTCCGCATTCGCCGTGAATCAGTAGAAAATGGTGTGGCTTGCTTAACATCACTTGATACAACGAGAGCAATCTTACGAGTATTAGAATCTATGACATTCTCAGCTCATTCAATGAAAGAAATTACGCAAACGAAGCGTCACGAGGTGGTACATGCATGATGCAAAAGCAAAATATGATTGTCGTTAACCAAAAAGAAATCGCAAAAAACATTTACGAATTAGTGCTTCAAGGAACTTTAGTACAGCAAATGAACGAACCAGGGCAGTTTGTACACATTAAGGTAGCAGAGGGCATTGCGCCCCTTCTGCGCCGCCCAATTAGTATTTGTAATGTAGATCAAGAGAAGAACGAATTTACAATGCTATATCGTGCGGAAGGACAAGGAACAAAAACATTAGCAAAAAGAAAACAAGGCGAACTTGTAGATGTATTAGGACCACTAGGACATGGTTTTCCTGTAGAAGAAGCGGAAGCTGGACAAACGGCTCTATTAGTTGGAGGGGGAATTGGTGTACCACCACTATATGAATTGTCACAACGTCTTGTAGCAAAGGGAGTACGCGTTATTCACATCTTAGGTTTCCAAACGAAAGATGTTGTCTTCTATGAAGAGAAATTCGCAGAGCTTGGTGATACGTATGTTGCAACAGTTGATGGTACGCATGGTACAGAAGGCTTTGTAACAGATGTAATTGATAGCTATGGAATTGACTTTGACATTCTATACTCATGTGGACCTTTAGCGATGCTTCGTGCATTAGAAGGACGCTATAAAGAGAGAAAAGCCTACATTTCATTAGAAGAGCGTATGGGCTGTGGCATTGGAGCATGTTTCGCATGTGTATGCCATCTGCAAGCAGATCCGAGTGGACATTCTTACAAGAAGGTGTGTAGCGACGGACCAGTATTTCCAATCGGGGAGGTTGTACTATGAACAGATTGCAAGTTGAATTACCAGGGTTATCATTAAAAAATCCAATCATCCCAGCATCTGGTTGCTTCGGATTTGGTCGTGAGTATGCACAGTTCTATGATTTAAGTGTACTTGGATCAATTATGATTAAAGCGACAACAGAACAACCACGATATGGAAATCCAACGCCTCGTGTTGCTGAAACACCAGGCGGAATGCTAAATGCAATCGGGCTTCAAAATCCTGGATTAGAAAAGGTAATGAATTCTGAATTACCTTTTCTCGAGCAATTTGATCTTCCGATTATTGCAAATGTTGCTGGCTCACAAGCTGAGGATTATGTAGCAGTTGCGAAGGAAATTTCAAAGGCACCTAATGTTCATGCGCTAGAATTAAATATTTCTTGTCCAAACGTAAAAACGGGTGGTATCGCTTTTGGTACGAATCCTGAAATTGCTGCTGATTTAACGAAGCGAGTAAAAGAGGTTTCTGAAGTACCGGTATATGTGAAATTGTCACCGAACGTGGCAAACATTGTGGAGATTGCAAAAGCAATTGAAAATGCAGGTGCGGACGGTTTAACGATGATTAATACATTGCTTGGTATGCGTCTAGATTTAAAAACTGCAAAACCAATTTTAGCAAACCGTACAGGCGGACTATCAGGGCCAGCGATTAAGCCAGTAGCAATTCGTATGGTACATGAAGTAAGTCAAGCGGTTAACATTCCGATTATCGGAATGGGTGGTATTGAAACAGCGGAAGATGTAATTGAATTCTTCTATGCTGGCGCAAGCGCGGTTGCAGTTGGCACAGCGAACTTCATAGATCCGTTCGTATGTCCGACAATTATTGAAGAGTTACCAGCGTTACTAGATGAATTAGGATTTGATCACATTTCGGAGTGTCAAGGAAGGAGCTGGAAGCAAACATGTCACAGTCGTTAATTGTTGCACTAGATTTTCCAGGGAAACAAGATGTAGAACAATTCTTACACCACTTTGAAGGGGAAGAGTTATTTGTCAAAGTTGGTATGGAGTTATTTTACAAAGAAGGCCCTGCGATTATTACGTACTTAAAAGAAAAAGGGCATAAGATCTTCCTAGATTTAAAACTTCATGATATTCCGAATACAGTAAAAAGCGCTATGCGTAGCCTAGCTAGTCTAGATGTTGATATGGTAAATGTTCATGCTGCTGGGGGAAGCAGTATGATGAAAGCTGCGATTGAGGGATTAGAGGAAGGTAAGCAAGAAGGAAAAGAGAGACCGATTTGTATTGCAGTTACACAACTAACAAGCACTTCGGAAGCTATGATGAAAAAAGAGATTGGCATTGAGAAAACGTTAGAAGAAGCGGTTGCTCATTATGCAAAATTAACGAAAGAAAGTGGGCTTGATGGAGTTGTTTGTTCAACACTTGAAGTTCCAAAATTACGTGAAGTATGCGGAAATGAATTTGTAACAGTAACACCGGGGATTCGTCTTGCAAGCGATGATGTGAATGACCAAGTGCGCGTAGCAACACCGAAACGTGCGAGGGAACTTGGTTCAAGCTACATCGTAGTTGGACGTAGTATTACAAAAGCAGAAAATCCGCTTGAAGCGTATAAAACAGTAAAACAACAGTGGGAAGGTGTAACAGTATGAAAAAAGAAATCGCATCGCATTTATTAGAAATTGGAGCAGTATTTTTACAACCGAATGATCCATTTACTTGGTCTTCTGGTATGAAATCACCAATTTATTGTGATAATCGTTTAACTTTATCTTATCCAAAAGTACGTCAAGCGATTGCAGCTGGATTAGAAGAGTTAATTAAAGAGCACTTCCCAACTGTAGAAGTTATTGCAGGAACAGCAACTGCTGGTATTGCGCACGCTGCATGGGTAAGCGATCGTATGGATTTACCAATGTGCTACGTACGTAGTAAAGCAAAAGGTCACGGTAAAGGGAACCAAATCGAAGGAAAAGCTGAAAAAGGTCAAAAAGTAGTAGTAGTAGAAGACTTAATTTCAACTGGCGGTAGTGCAATTACATGTGTAGAAGCACTTCGCGAAGCTGGCTGTGAAGTATTAGGAATCGTATCAATCTTCACATACGAGCTAGAGTCAGGAAAAGAAAAATTAGAAGCAGCTAACGTAGCTTCATATTCTTTAAGTGATTACAGTGCATTAACTGAAGTTGCAGCAGAAAAAGGTATGATCGGACAAGCTGAAACGAAAAAATTACAAGAGTGGCGTAAAAATCCAGCTAACGAGGCTTGGGTTACAGCGTAATACGAGAAAAGACGACTGCGGGGGAACGCGGTCGTCTTTTTATATCATCGTTAAAACTTCATGTAAAGAACATATAGTAGGAACATCACACTTGCGTTGAGAGTTATCTCGATTTAACCATATCCCTTGCGTTCCAGCTACTGTACTACTAATTGCATCAGTCTCTAATCGATCACCAATATAATAGCAATCTTTCATTTTAAGATTCGATTGTAATACGGCTCTGTGAAAAATTTCAGGGTCTGGTTTTGATATACCAATTTCACTAGAAGTAAAAATATATTTGAAATATTGTAGAATGTTTAGAGCTGTTAATTTTTCGATTTGTTGTTCATAGTTACCATTACTAATGATACCTAATGAGTGGCCTCTTTGCTGCAAGGTTTTTAATGTATAGAGTACATCTTCAAACAGGGTCCAGTTGTTCTTATATAGTTTTATATATTGATTGAATCTGTGCTGAGATTCCCAGGGTGATAAGTTTACTCCGTATGTTTTAAATAAATGATACATTCGCATCCCTTGTTGTTCTTGAAAAGATAATTCCTTGGATAAAAACTTGTTGAAATATTTTTCTGATAATGCATTCCAGACTTTTGTGGCTTCTAATTCATTACCTGAAAAAAGGGTGTTATATGTTTGAAAGAAATCTATAATACCTTTACTTTCAGCGGTATCATAATCAAGTAAAGTACCATCAATATCAAAGAAAATCATATTATAATCTCCCTGCTAACAACTATTTAGCGTTTTCCACAACCTCATACCCTCTCAAAAACAAGAGCGTCATGTAAGAAACGATAAATGAGAAGATGCTGTACATGCCAACCCAAAAGAAAAATTTTGGAGTAAAGGCGATAACACCTATTATTAAAAAACTAGCAAACGTTACAACCGGCATTACGTAATACGTTTTCGTCTTGCGTGTTCCAATAACAGAAACGATAAAGATAAGTAATGGACAAATTAATAAGACGAAAATCAATTCATTCATAGTTATGTCCCCTTTTCTAATTGAAGTAATCTGTTTCTCGTAAACGTTTTGAAATAAATACTCTCCTAATATAACTTCGCTGCCATATACATAATACCTTTTGAAAGCCGGTAATAGATGATGAATTTTACAATAAAAAACCGTAAGCAAGAGAATATTTGCTTACGGTTATAAAATAAACATCGCAACGATCGTGGTGACGATTAAGCCGATAACAACTGGTAAAAAGTTTCGACGTGCGAGTTCAAATGGATCTACTTTACATATAGCAGTGGCAGGAATAAGTGCCCAAGGAATTAACGTTCCTCCCCAGGTCCAGATTGCTGCAATTTGTCCGAGTGCTGTTAATGTAGCTGTTCCATGCCCAAGTGCTGTTCCGAAAAGGTTTGCAATCGAACCAGCAAGCGAAATACCGGAAAAGCCAGATCCGTCTAAACTAGTAATAACACCAACGATAGTTAATGTCCCTGCCGATACATATTGATTTAAAGGAACAGTTTGAGATAAGGCGATTCCTAAGTCATTGATGATTCCATGTGAACCTTTCGGTAAATAATCTCCAAAAATTTTCACAAATCCGCTATCTCCTAAATAAAAGAGTGCAGCAATTGGAATAATTGGTCCGAAAATTTTAAAGCCAAATTGGAGCCCTTCTATGAAATAATCGGTCGTTTTATTTAATCCATTTCCTTTGTAGGCGATGAGAGAAATAATCATAATAACAGTCGTTCCGCCGATAAGTGCAGTTGCATCGCTTCCTTCTAGTTTAAATTGAATCATACAAAGATATATATGATAGGGATACATATTGCGAGCCATTTCTTTATGTGAGGAGATAATAAAATAGTAGTTTTAGATGGTTCAGTTGATGAAGAGGAATCTTGTAAGGATAGTCCTGTATGAAATTCTTTTCGTAAGAAGAAAAATGCGACGGAAGTTGTCACAATGCCTATAACAATTACGAGGGGAACACTGGCAGAACCAACGCTGGAAACAGGAAGACCAGCAGCGTCTGCAGTTAATTTCAGTGCACCTTGAATAACGAAGTCACCTGATAAAGATGGAACAAAATCACGCAACAAGCATTAGCGGACATTAGGAATCTGTTCTATAAAGAACCGGATTCCTTTTCTGTCTTTATTTGGGGTTCAGCCGAGATATGTGTAAAGATAGGTCATGCCCTTACTTTTATTTCCAGTCGAATAGGAGGGAAGTATCAACCTCTACTACTACAACAAACCCAACACATCTAAAAAGATAAACACTGGTATCATCGTAATGACATATATAATAATTTTACAAATAAAAGGAATCTTAATACCTAACTTATTCGGAAGAAGCCATACCGACAATCCCAACAGCGTACGCCCTACAGCCAAATATAATTGCGGTAAAAGAACATTATCCATTCTTACCTCCATATACTCTTTACCAGACTCAAACAATACAGCATATAGGATCAATATAATGAAATAAAGAATAAACACTTTCACATAACTTTTCCATTTGTTTTTTCTCAACTTATAAAAACGCCTTTTATTTTCCATTCCCAGCGATGCCCTCAACGATTTCCCTTGCTGATTTTCTGTTTTTATTTATTTCGATTATCTCACTTAATCCTTTACGTACATCAGCAAAGCCTTGTTCGAATGTAGCTTGCAATCCAGTATGTACATTCTTTAAATCGTCCATCTTACTTTCTACCGAGGTTAATTTAATATCTAAATTAACCATTCTACCGTCCAACTTATCGACCTTCTTTTCCATTGATACTACCTTGTCATATATCTGTTCAATCAATTTCTTTTCATTTTCTGTCATCGCAGCAAGACCTCCCAAAAGTTTTTAGAAACCATCGCAAAATTATCTTTTATCAAAAATGTCTATTCATTATTAACAAATGGCAAGATACACCCTCTTAAAGTAAAGCCCCCGTTAGTTGAAAAAGAAATTACTCAATACTCAACTATATTTAGCCATTGACCATCGGGACCAATGGTTATATGAGGAACCTTATTTAATTGAAGCATTTTGTAAATGTCCAAATTCTTTTTGGTTAATTTACATAATTGTTCCGATACATCGGTCTCGGAAAATATCAGATAATCCATTGTAGTTGACCGTAAATAAAATTCATAGATATATCGTTTTTGACTGTCTTTTAAATAACCCATATAACCCATTTCCCTTGGAAAAGTACGTGGTAACGGGAATTTATTAACTTCAATAAAGTCATTTGAAAGTTCATTTAATAGGTCTTGTTCATATTCAGGAATAATCGCATAGATATAACACTCTTGCTTGTAAATGCTATTGATTATGCTAACAAACTCTTGTTCATCAATTTCTTCATCGAGTAATATTTCCTGTTTTTTCGAAATGTTTTTCAAAGACCAATCACCCCTTTTTTATGATGATACAATTAGACTGGAGAAGTTTCCTTTTTCAAGTAACCTGCCCGTTAGTTTAATTATAGGGTAACCCCCTATCAAGTAAAAGTTAATTTCGTTAGAATCGTTCTCAGCAACACGCCTTGTGCCTGAAAAAGTTTTAAAAATGTGGTGTGTTTTTTTCATCTATCAGACCGATATATATATAGGTCGCCCACCCATGGTACGGTCTGTAGCTTCACTAGTTCGTTATGATCTTTGTTAGAGGATTATCTATATTGTTGGTAATAGCTCAGTAATGGCGTAAATGAAACTTTGAAAAATACCGCTAATAGCAAGAGGGATAGAACTTGTAGCGGTTAATGCTAATAAAAAGATAAAAACGATACAAATAATCGTCGTATCTTTTCGGAGAATAAAAAAGGTAATAATAGTGAGTAAACAAAGAATATAGAGAGCGTGCAACAGCGTTAATTCAACTCCCATAACATTCACATCCTTTAGGCATTTGTGTAGTTTACTGTATGAAAGCAGTGAAAGTATGTGAGTGTAGAAAAATTTCATGTACTGTAATGGTAAGAATAAGAAATGGATGTTACAATACAATTAATCCTAAAAATGGAATTTAAGGAGGGGCTATGCACAAAAAAATTGGATTTTGGGGATTCATCATATCTTGCAGTCTATTAATCATTTTAAGTCAATTTACAAACAATGAATGGGTAAGTATCATACCTGTTTTCGGGTTTGTTTTTGTACTGTTATATAACTGGGATGATATGAAACAATATAGCAAGAAAAGTATCGGAATTATGATAGGTATCACTGTTGTTTGCTCATTTTTCGTAGGGTTTATTTTAATAGAAGGGCAGAAACAAATGGAGAAAATGTCTATTTTTCAAGAATGGATGTCTTCTGCAAAAGGTCTTTATATTGTACTTGTAGTTGTTATTTTTCTAAGAATTGTTATAAGCATAGCAAGTTACATATTAAAGGCGAAGTAGAATGGGGGAGTACGAATGAGAGAGAAAATAGGGTATTATGGTGTGCTCGTTTGTTTACTATTATCAGTTATTTCAGGGCAATTTCTTAAAAGTGAATGGGTACCAGTTATATTATGTATAGGAGTATTGATTTTTGCTCCTATGTATCGCTGGGATGAATGGAAAGCATATAGTCGAAAAAAGAAAATTGTTTTCAGTATCGAGTTTGTTATTATAATTAGCACGATTCCGTTTTTGTTATTGAAAGGAAATGAGATAATAGATGGAATTGTAATGTTTCAAGGGTGGTTATTTATTGCGAAATTGCTATATTTAATATGCATTTTAATTTCGGTAGCGGTAGTCGCTAAAAAAGTAAACGAAAAGTTATTCGTTAATGAATAAAAGAAAATGCCACCTTATTCGGTGGCATTTTCTTACTTTACTGAATGAGCTTTTTGCATCTTTTTAATTAAACGAATTTGTCCGCGATGGTTGATCTCATCTTCAAATACGTGAAACCACTTAAAGTAGTTATTTGCTGGTTTGTCATGCCAAAAGTCTGTCGTTTTAAATAGCCATTCGTCCGGTAACGATTGAAACGTTTCAATCGTTTTGGAGCGTACTTCTTGTAATGTATTGATGTAAAATTCAATGGAGCTTCCTTTTATTTTCTCACGTCCAAGATTCCCTAACTCAACAGCAGGTAACCAACGTTCTAATTCAGCATCTGTCGGTTCACGATCTTCAAAGGTATGAATTTGGTAGTAAAATTCAATAGCGGCCATATGGTACAATAACATGCCAATTGAATTTGCTTCATCATCATATAAATAATCAAGTTCTTCAATTGTTAAACCTTCCACCGCTTGCATCGTTGTGTGACGAGCGTAATTCATCATGGAAACAAGTTTTGAAAATTCAGGCTGTAAACCATCTATTTTATCAATTACAAAATTCAATTAAAATTCCCCCTCTTTAAACGATGACTCCAGAGAAAGAATTCTATGTGTAGAGAAAAACTCCTTTTAAAAAAGGCCATGCTTTTAACAAGGAATAACAATTAGTTCTCTATTTGATTTTGTAATAACTTCATATCCGTCTTTTGTAATGACGATATCATCTTCAATTCTACAACCGCCCCAGTTCGGTATGTAAATACCCGGCTCAACCGTAACAACCATACCTTCTTCTAAAGTAGCCTTACTTTCTTGGGATAGGCGAAGAGGTTCATGTATTTCTAAACCAAGACCATGCCCGGTAGAGTGGCCGAAATATTGACCGTATCCATGCTCTGTAATGTAATCTCTTGTTATATCATCGATACTTTTCGCAGTTTCTCCAGGTTTAATTGCTTCAGTTCCACGTTTTAATGCTTCAAGTACAACATTGTATATCTTTTTGAATTCTTCTGATGGTTCCCCGATTGCTACAGTGCGTGTTATATCGGAACAATATCCGTCGTAAAGTGCACCGAAGTCTAATGTAACGATATCGCCTCGTTCGATTATTTTATTTGATGCAACTCCATGAGGAAGTGAAGAACGAATGCCAGAAGCTACAATAATTTGAAATGATGAGGAGGTAGCTCCTTTTTTTCGCATGAAAAATTCTAACTCATCTCGAACATCATTTTCACTTATTCCCGGTTTTAGAAACGTAATGATGTGGTGAAATGCTTCATCAGCGATATTAGCAGCGATTTTCATTGTTTCTATTTCAGGCGTGTCTTTAATAATACGAATATTTTCGATGATTTCGCACACTTGAATCATTTCCGCATGTACATATTTTTGTAAGTTTTTATATTGTTGCAATGTCATGTTGTTTTCTTCAATTCCGAGTTTTTGAATGTTTAATCTCGATACTTGATTTGCAACTTCTTCTTCCAAATTCCCTTTATGCATAATGATTTCCGCGTCTTTTATTTGTGATTTCGCTTGATCTACATAGCGAAAATCAGTTATAAAAACCGCTTGATCTGCAGAGATTAAGACGACGCCAGCGCTACCTGTAAAGCCTGTTGCATATTGGCGATTTTCTTTTTTTGTAATAAGTAATCCGTCAATTTCATAGTTTTGTAGTTGATTTTGGATTTTATTAATTTTTAAAGTCATGTTAATTCCCCCTATTCACAGTATTGAATAAAGCAAATAGCGTGCCAAAATGTATATTTGAAGAAAAGATAGTAGGAACTACATATGTTTTAGGGGAGATAAAAAATTAGCCCGCTATTTGTGGGAGGCGGTTTGTTCATAAAATCAAGATTACTTCAATAATCAGTGGGGGGATGAAAAAATATTGATTGGAGGTGCACTTTATATACATACTGTCAAAAAATTTATACAGATGTGAAATGACACTGTCAATTTTTTTGACAATATTGAAGGGAAGAAAGATGTTGTAAATTAGTGAATGGATATATGAACGGAATTGAAACCATATAAAAAATGCGTCGCTTGCAAGCGACGCATTTTTTTATATTTATGCTTTTAATTTCATTACAGTATCAGCATCCGGTGTTACATATACAGTTTGCTGATTGTCATATGTAACAAAGCCAAGTTTTGCACCACTCGGTTTTTTCACATGACGTATTTTCGTGAAATCAACGGGTACAGAGCTAGACTCTTTTGCTTTACTGTAATAAGCGGCGATTTTTGCAGCCTCTAGTACAGTTTCTTCAGCCGGTTCCAAAGAACGAATGACAACGTGAGAGCCAGGTATGTCTTTCGTATGTAACCAAATTTCATCACGACGGGCAAATTTCGTTGTTAAATAATCATTTTGTTTATTGTTTTTGCCGACGAAAATTTCTGTTCCATCACTAGCTAAATATTTGTCCAATACCGGTTTAGTTGGTTTCTTCTTAGCATTTTTTGCTTTGCGATTGCGCATATAACCTTCTTCGGCTAATTCCTCGCGAATTTCTTCGATGTCTTTTGAAGAAGCAGCTTCCATTTGTTGAAGTAAGCTATCAAAATAAAGAATTTCTTCATTTGTTTTTTCGATTTGTTCTTCTACAACAACAACTGAATTTTTTGCTTTTTGATATTTTTGGAAATAGCGTTGTGCATTGTCGGATGGTGTTTTTAAAGGATCTAATGTGATTTTTACAGTCCCACCATTTTCGTCGTAATAGTTAACGACTTCAATATCTTTGTCACCTTTTTTCAAAGCATACATATTGGCTGTAAGTAGCTCTCCGAAAAGTTGGTATTTATCTGCTTTTCCGGCATCTTGTAATGTTTTTTCTAGTTTAATGAGTTTTTTCTCGTTTTTATTTTTTTCGTTTTGCATAAAGCGCTCTAAATCATGCGCCTGTTGTTTTACACGATCACGTTCTGCTTTACCGAAGAAGAAGCGATCTAACAATTCGCTTACTGATGAGAATGTTTTTTCTTCTCCTTGCAAGTGCGTAAGAGGGAAAAGATAAAAGAATTCTTTCCCGTTTGCAGTACTCATTGTTGGTGAATATGTATGAGTTAGTAATGGCTTCTGTATGGAGAAAAATGCTTCAGATAATGCTTTTTCATTTACCATACTTGCTTTTTTCACTACTTCTTTTGCGAATAACGGTGATATTCCCGTAAAGGTGCCGACAAGCTGTTTATCCATGTTTCCAGATAGAAAGTCTAGCGGTCTAATAAATT
Organism: Bacillus cereus group sp. N8; assembly: GCF_016483685.1. Classification (NCBI taxonomy): domain Bacteria; kingdom Bacillati; phylum Bacillota; class Bacilli; order Caryophanales; family Bacillaceae; genus Bacillus; species Bacillus cereus group sp. N8. Next base: position 605,378 of record NZ_JAEHBK010000001.1, read on the forward strand.
CATCATCTGTTTCAATCTGAAGCGGGTTAATTTTATGTTGTGCTGGTGGTGCAATATATTCAGCTCCAGCGTATACAGTTCGATGTCGGTTTACTGCTAAAGAAATGTGTTTTAAGCTATCTAAAATATTGTTTGTTTTTGTGTCTACTAAAATGATGTTACTATGTCGTCCCATGATTTCAATTACTAATGTCTTTAGCGATTCATCACCAATTTCATTTCTGCTGCGGACTGTAATTTGAATAATGCGCTCTAAATCAATTTGTTCAATCTTTTCAATGAAACCACCTTCTAAATGCTTGCGGAGAAGCATACAAAACATTGGTGGAAGTGCAGGTGAATCGTAATTTTGGTTTGTTAAGTGTAAACGTGCATATGTCGGATGAGCGGAAAGAATCAGTTTTTGATTCTTTCCGTTTGCGCGAATATGTAATAAAATCTCGTATTTTGAAGGTTGATATATTTTGGAAATTCTTCCCGTGTAAAGAGAATTTGCAACTTCATGTGTAATCGCTCTTGTAAATAATCCATCGAATGCCATAAATGAACACTCCTTTCTAACTAAAAGTTAATTATAGCATTTTTTTGGACGAGGCTGAATAAGCTTTCATTAGAGTATGTCTGGAATCAGGAGGTCGATGGCAAGATGAATTGGTATGAAATGCGAGCACATGAAGTGGAGGAAAGAACGAATACGAATGTGGAGGTAGGTCTTACAGAGCAAGAAGCAGAGGGGCGATTAAGGAAATTTGGTACAAATGAATTGCAAGAAGCAAAGCGGCCTTCTGCACTTATGGTGTTTTTAGCGCAATTTAAAGATTTTATGGTACTTGTTTTATTTGGTGCAACAATTATTTCAGCTTTTTTAGGAGAATATATCGATTCAATTGCAATTGTTGCAATCGTTATTATCAATGGTATCCTCGGTTTCTTTCAAGAAAGGAAAGCTGAAAAATCGTTGGAAGCTTTAAAAGAGTTGGCAGCTCCTCAAGTTACGGTACTAAGAAATGGAAAGTGGATAAAAGCACCGTCTAAAGCGCTTGTCTTAGGTGATATTATTAAGTTTTCTAGTGGTGATCGTATTGGCGCGGATGTTCGTCTTGTGGAATCTTCGAGTTTATATATCGAAGAGTCTGCTCTTACAGGGGAATCAGTACCGGTACAAAAGAAGGTAGAAGCATTACAAGGCCAAGATGTTTCAATTGGTGATCAAAAAAACATGGCATTTATGGGGACGATGATAACGAGAGGTGCTGGAACAGGGGTAGTCATAGCGACAGGAATGAATACAGCTATGGGCCAAATTGCAAATATGTTGCAAAATGCTGAGCAAATGGAAACACCATTACAAAGAAGGTTAGAACAGCTAGGGAAAATTTTAATTATTGTCGCTCTTATTTTGACAGCTCTTGTAGTATTAGCTGGTGTATATCAGGGGAATGAAGTGTATCACATGTTTTTGGCTGGGGTTTCGCTCGCAGTTGCGGCTATTCCGGAAGGATTACCAGCTATCGTTACAGTTGCGCTATCACTTGGTGTACAGCGTATGATTAAAAAGAGAGCAATTGTGCGAAAGTTGCCAGCTGTAGAAACGTTAGGGTGTGCTTCTGTTATTTGCTCAGATAAAACAGGAACAATGACACAAAACAAAATGATGGTAACACATATGTGGTCAGGCGGAGAATTGTGGAAAGTAACAGGTCAAGGCTATGAGCCGGCAGGTTCGTTTATGAAAGGTGAAGAAGTAATTGACCCTACTAAGACGAAATCACTGTATCAACTACTCACATTTGGCTGTTTATGTAATAATGCGAATGTTATTCAAAAGAAAAAGACGTATGTGTTAGATGGAGATCCAACAGAGGGAGCTCTCGTAGCTGCTGCAATGAAGGCGGGAATATCACGTGAAGCTCTTAAAGGAAAGTTTGAAGTGATTCGTGAATTTCCTTTTGATTCAACTAGAAAAATGATGAGCGTTATCGTTCGTGATTGTGAAGGGAAAAAATTTGTTATTACAAAAGGAGCGCCAGATGTTCTATTGCAAATGAGCCAAACGATTTTATGGGGGAATAAACAGCAGCCTTTAAGTGAAATGTATCGAAAAGAAGTGCAGGCAGCGATTCATAGTTTAGGAAGTCAAGCTTTACGAACGATTGCGGTGGCATTTAAACCGTTAAAAGCTACAGATTCAATTGAGCATGAAAGAGAAGTAGAGCAGGATTTTATGCTTGTTGGAATACAAGGAATGATAGATCCGCCAAGACCAGAAGTGGCGCAGGCGGTGAAGGAGTGTAAGGAAGCTGGTATTAGAACGGTAATGATTACAGGAGATCATAAGGTGACAGCAATGGCAATTGCGGAACAGTTAGGGGTTTTACCAGCGGGTGGGCGCGTTGTTGAAGGTGTAGAACTTGCGAATATGGATGTAGAGGCATTAGAAGATATTGTAGAAGATACGTATGTATTCGCTCGAGTGTCTCCTGAGCATAAATTGAAAATCGTTAAGGCGCTGCAAAATAAGGGGCATATAGTAGCTATGACAGGTGATGGAGTGAACGATGCTCCAGCTATTAAAACAGCTGATATAGGGATTGCGATGGGAATTACAGGGACAGATGTTGCAAAAGAAGCTTCTTCACTTGTTTTGTTAGATGATAACTTTGCTACGATTAAATCGGCGATTAAAGAAGGTAGAAACATATATGAAAATATTCGGAAGTTTGTTCGATATTTGCTAGCATCTAACGTTGGTGAAATTTTAGTTATGTTATTTGCGATGTTACTTGCACTGCCATTGCCGATGGTTCCAATTCAAATTTTATGGGTGAACTTAGTTACTGACGGTTTACCAGCGATGGCATTAGGTTTGGATAAGGCTGAAGGAGATGTCATGAAGAGAACACCACGCCATCCGAAAGAAGGGGTGTTCGCTAGAGGGCTTGCCTGGAAAATTATAAGTCGTGGTTTTCTAATCGGAGCAGTGACATTAGTAGCGTTTATTATTGCATTTAACCAGCATCCAAATGAATTAAAGTATGCACAAACGGTAGCCTTCGCAACATTAGTACTTGCTCAGCTTATTCATGTATTTGATTGTCGTAGTGAACATTCTATATTTCATCGTAACCCGTTTGGAAATATATATTTGGTAGGGGCGGTTATTATTTCTTTACTGTTAATGCTTGTAGTTATATATTATCCACCATTACAGCCGATTTTTAGCACAATGCCGATACAAGCACGAGATTGGTTGTTAATTGGAGGATTATCATCTATTCCGACTTTTTTATTAGTAGGATCTTTATTAACAAGAAAAAAGGATCAAAAGAAAAAGCCACTGTTATATAAGAAGGGATTAAACTTGAAATAGTCAATGATATGAAAATATGATATAATTTACAGAAGGTAGTAGAGCCTTGTCTCTATTACCTTTTTCATTGAGTTATTTCATGGCTTGGATGTGATAAAGATGATTTGTAGTATGACAGGATTTGGAAGGTCGAAAGTAGAAAATGATACTTTTCAAATAACAGTAGAAATGAAGTCGGTGAACCATCGCTTTTTAGAAATGAGTATTCGACTTCCGAAGCAAATGATGGTGTTTGAAGACAAAATTCGTAAAATAATTGCAGGACAAGTTCGCCGTGGACGTATTGAAGTGTCTATTAGTATAACAGGTGAAGGGCTTGTTGAAAGAAAATTAAGTGTGAATTGGGAGCTTCTCAAGCAGTACCAATCCATTATGGAAGATATAAAAGGGAAATTTCAATTACAAGATTCTATTACACTCGGGCAACTAATGGGAATGCCAGAAGTAACGGCAATTGAAGAAATAGAAAATGTAAATGAACAATTTGAAAACAGTTTATATGAGGCTGTTCGCCAAGCTGCTCATATGTTAAAAACGATGAGAGATGGCGAAGGAGAACGATTACATAAAGATATAGCGTATCGTTTGCAAGAGATTCACAATTGTGTAAATGCAATTATTCCACATGCACCAATTGTTACACAAAAGTATCGTGAACGATTAGAAAATCGCTTAAAAGAATTACATAATCAAGATTTAGATGAACAAAGATTGCTAACAGAAGTCGCAATGTTTGCAGAGCGTTGTGATATTCACGAGGAGTTAGTTCGTTTACAAAGTCATTTAGATCAATTTCGTGAAACACTGCAGATTGAAGAGCCTGTTGGAAGGAAAATGGACTTCATCGTGCAAGAGATGCATAGAGAAATTAATACGATTGGTTCTAAGGCAAATGACTTAACAATTTCAAAATATGTTGTAGAAATGAAAAATAACCTTGAAAAAATTCGTGAACAAGTACAAAATATTGAGTAGCTTTCAAAAAATATATAAAGTTATACGTGGTGGAGAAATCGGATAGACTTACTAGGAGGCGCAAACTATGGCCATGCGGTTTTTAAATATTGGATACGGAAATATTGTATCTGCTCATCGAATTATTGCTATTGTAAGTCCGGAGTCAGCTCCTATTAAACGAACAGTACAGGAAGCACGTGAACATAATGCTTTGCTTGATGCTACGTATGGGAGAAAAACAAGGGCGGTTATTGTAATGGATGATGGGCATGTAGTATTAAGTCCAATTCAGCCAGAGACGATTGCACATCGTTTGAATAATAAAGAAGATTTAAGTGAGGAAGGGTAGGTTTTACATATTTATGAGAAGTAGAAGAGGATTGCTCATCGTTCTTTCAGGACCTTCTGGGGTTGGGAAAGGAACGGTTCGAAAAGAGCTGTTTAGCCATGAGGATACACGTTTTCAGTACTCTATTTCAGTAACGACGCGTAAACCGCGTGAAGGTGAAGTAGATGGTGTGGATTATTTCTTTAAAGAGAGAGAAGAATTTGAAGAAATGATTCGTAATGAAAAGTTACTTGAATGGGCTGAGTTTGTTGGTAATTATTACGGAACACCAATTGATTATGTTGAAAAAACATTACAAGAAGGAAAAGACGTGTTCCTAGAAATTGAAGTACAAGGAGCAATTCAAGTTAAGAAAGCCTTCCCTGAAGGTGTATTTATTTTCTTAGCACCTCCAAGTTTATCTGAACTAAAGAACCGAATTGTCGGTCGTGGTACAGAAACTGAAGATGTTATTGAAAATCGTTTAACTGTAGCGAAAGAAGAAATCGAAATGATGGACGCTTATGACTATGTTGTAGAAAACGATCAAGTTGAATTAGCTTGCGACAGAATTAAAGCAATTGTGGTTGGCGAACATTGCCGCCGCGAAAGAGTAGCAAAATATTATAAAGAAATGACGGAGGGTCTATAATTATGTTAAATCCATCAATTGATTCATTATTAACAAAAATCGATTCTAAATATACGCTTGTAACAGTAGCTGCAAAGCGTGCGCGCGAAATGCAACTTGCGAACAATTGTGTTATTGAAAAGCCTGTTTCTCATAAATGTGTAGGTAAATCATTAGAAGAAATCGATGCAGAAGTATTAAAATATGTACCAAGCGAAGACAAAATCATCGATTAAGACATTCTTTTCGACAAATTAAAACATAGACTTTATAATTTTCTATGTAACGGTAACAACCTATTTACAAGTAGGTTGTTATTTTTTTACGATAGGGAAGAAATAATCGTAAAAAGGTGGAACAACATATTGGTACTGACGAGCTGAAAATTCTATTTCAGTAGAATAAGTTTGAAAAAGAAAGAGGACGAGTCATATGCTAAAAGGGAAAAAGATACTTCTATGTGTAACAGGAGGCATTGCAGTTTTTAAGGCAGCTGCGTTAACGAGTAAATTGACACAGGCGGGTGCTACTGTAAAAGTAATGATGAGTGAATCGGCAATGAAGTTTGTTACACCTCTTACATTTCAAGCGCTTTCTCGCCACGATGTATATACGGATACGTTTGATGAAAAAGACTCAGCGGTTATCGCTCACATTGATTTAGCGGATTGGGCAGATGTTGTACTTGTGGCACCTGCTACAGCGAATTGCATTGGGAAGTTAGCGAATGGTATTGCGGATGATATGATAACGACTACGTTGTTGGCTACTACAGCTCCAGTTTGGATTGCGCCTGCTATGAATGTGCATATGTATGAAAATAAAATTGTTCAAAAAAATATGATGACGTTAAAAGCGTTAGGATATACATTTATTGAGCCTGGCGAAGGTTTTTTAGCATGTGGTTATGTAGCTAAGGGAAGACTGGAAGAACCTGAGGTAATTATTGGAAGGTTAGAAGAGGTTTTCTCAGAACAAAAACCATTGCAAGGAAAGCGAATATTAATAACGGCTGGCCCGACACGTGAAAAGATTGACCCAGTCCGTTTTATGACGAATTTTTCTTCTGGAAAGATGGGGTATGCGATTGCAGAAGTTGCAGCAAGCTTAGGTGCTGATGTCATACTTGTGTCAGGACCGACAGCATTAAATCCGCCATTACATGTAACAACAATACAAGTAGAATCTGCACAAGATATGTTAGAGGCGGTTCTTCAAAATTATCAGAATGTAGATGTTGTTATCAAGACAGCGGCAGTTGCAGATTATCGCCCAAAATATGTTCACGATAATAAAATGAAAAAGCAAAATGGCGATGCTGTTATTGAATTGGAAAGAACAGTAGATATTTTAAGAACATTAGGTGAGAAAAAAGAGCGACAGTTACTTATCGGATTTGCAGCTGAAACGACGAATATAGAGGAATATGCGACGAGAAAATTACGTGAGAAAAATGCAAATATGATTGTTGCGAACGATGTGAAGGCGCAAGGAGCTGGCTTTGGTACAGATACGAATATTGTAACAATGTATAGAAAAGATGGAGAGATTATTGAGTTACCACTTTTAACGAAGAAAGAAGTGGCTCGTGAAATATTAAAGCAAATCGAAATGATGTTAGAAGATGATTGTGTATGAAGTTTGCAAGTGTAATTGTTGATGTACCAGCACGTCAAACAGATCGGCCGTTTGATTATATCATCCCTAAAAAATGGGAAGATATCGTGCAAACAGGAATGCGTGTAGTAGTTCCATTCGGTCCAAGAAAATTGCAAGGTTTTATTATTGGCATAAAAGACTCGGCTGAGGTAGAAAGTAAAAAATTAAAGGCACTCCATGAAATATTAGATGTTACTCCGGTTTTAAATGAGGAATTATTAAGGCTTGGATATTGGCTTACAAGTGAAACATTATGTTATATGATTTCAGCTTTTCAAGTGATGCTTCCGACAGCGATAAAAGCGACGTATAAAAAACGGTTACAACTTCGTAAACAAGAAGAAGTAACGCCAGAAATCCTTAGTTTATTCCATGGGAAGGAAACGATAGATTGGGAAGCTGTCGAGATGCAACCGCATCTATATCGCACTATTCAACAAGAAATTAAAAATGGAACGATTGAAGTTGTTTATCAGGTAAAGGATAAAGTGCAAAAAAAGAAACAAAGAGTAGTACAGCCGGAGTTACCAGAAGATAAATTAGAATTAGCGGCATTTGAACTGAAAAGTAAAAAACAACAAGATGTACTCTATTATTTTGTGGAAAATTATAAAAGTGTACCGTTGAAAGTGATAACAGAAGAGTTGCAAATAACAGATGCTCCAATAAAAGCACTTGTTAAAAAGGGGCTAATCTCAGAAAAGTATGTGGAAGTATATCGGAATCCATATGACGATGATGATTTTGAACAAACGAAACCATTTCCGCTTACTGAGGAACAAAAGCAAGTTATTACACCGATCTTATCATCAATTGCAAATGAAACTTATAATCCATTTTTACTATATGGTGTTACAGGAAGTGGGAAGACAGAAGTATATTTACAATCTATAGCAGCGGTGTTGAAAAAGGGAAAAGAAGCTATTGTACTTGTTCCGGAAATCGCGTTAACGCCTCAGATGGTAGATCGTTTCAAAGGTAGGTTCGGTTCGCAAGTTGCGGTTCTTCATAGTGCGCTTTCAGTTGGTGAAAAATATGATGAATGGCGAAAGATTTTAAGGAAAGAAGTAAAAGTTGTAGTTGGTGCACGTTCAGCTATTTTTGCTCCTTTTGAAAATTTAGGAATTATCATTATAGATGAAGAGCATGAATCGAGTTATAAGCAAGAAGATAATCCGAGATATCATGCAAGAGATGTAGCGGTGTGGAGAGGACAATATCATAAGTGCCCGATCGTTCTTGGAAGTGCAACCCCAACACTTGAATCATTTGCTAGAGCAAAAAAGGGTGTCTATGAGCTGCTGACGATGGAGAAACGTATGAATGAACAAGCTTTGCCGACCGTAGAAATTGTAGATATGCGTGAAGAACTTCGTGATGGAAATCGTTCAATGTTTTCAAAGGCACTACATGAGAAAATAGCAGATCGATTAGAAAAGAAAGAACAGATGGTTCTCTTTTTAAATAGAAGGGGGCATTCTACGTTTGTGATGTGCCGTGATTGTGGATATGTCGTACAATGTCCGCATTGTGATATTTCGTTGACATACCACAAAATGAATCATCGTTTAAAATGTCATTATTGTAGCCATGAGGAAAATATGCCAACAGAATGTCCGGCTTGTAATAGTACATATATTCGTTTCTTTGGTACTGGTACACAAAAGGTAGAAGAAGAAATCACAAAACTATTTCCACAGGCGCGAGTCATTCGAATGGACGTAGATACAACAAGCCGTAAAGGAATGCATGAAAAATTATTAAAGGCATTTGGAGAAGAGAAAGCAGATATATTACTGGGAACACAAATGATTGCAAAAGGACTTGATTTTCCGAAAGTGACGCTTGTAGGTGTATTAACGGCAGATACGATGCTTCACCTACCTGATTTTCGAGCGAGTGAAAAGACCTATCAGCTATTGACGCAAGTGAGTGGACGTGCTGGAAGGCATGAATTGCCAGGGGAAGTTGTAATTCAAACGTATACACCGGAACATTACAGTGTAGAATTAGCAAAGAATCAGCAATATGATGTGTTTTTTGAACATGAAATGCAAATGAGACGAACCAGACAATATCCGCCGTATTATTACGTCGTGCTTGTAACCGTATCTCATCCAGAATTATTAAAGGCAGTCCAAGTGACGGAAAAAATTGTCGGTCATTTACGAACGCATTGCTCGCAGCAAACAATGGTGTTAGGCCCAGTTGCTTCAGCGATTCCAAGGATAAAAGATAGATATCGTTACCAATGCATGATAAAATACAAACGGGAACCAAACTTAAAGAACGTGCTCAAAATGGTAAATGAACATTATCAAGCAGAAATGCAAAAAGAGCTACAAATCTCAATTGATTTTAATCCAACAATGTTAATGTAGCGGAGGGAAATATGGCAGTTTTAGAAATTGTAAAGCATCCAAATGAAGTATTAGAAACACCATGTGAAAGAGTAATTAACTTTGATAAAAAGTTAGTGAAATTGTTAAAAGATATGCATGAAACAATGTTAATTGCAGACGGCGTTGGTTTAGCTGCGCCACAAGTAGGTGTGAGCTTACAAGTTGCTGTTGTTGATATCGATGATGATACGGGTAAAATAGAATTAATAAATCCGGTTATTTTAGAAAAACGTGGTGAACAAGTAGGTCCCGAAGGCTGCTTAAGCTTTCCGGGACTTTATGGTGAAGTGGAGCGTGCAGATTACATTAAAGTGCGTGCGCAAAATCGTCGTGGGAAAATATTCTTATTAGAAGCAAAAGACTTCTTAGCACGTGCGATTCAGCATGAAATCGATCATTTACATGGTGTTTTATTTACATCTAAAGTGACGAGATATTATGAAGAAAACGAATTAGAATAGGTGTTAAAAGGAGCGGTTTTTGAATGATAAAAGTAGTATTTATGGGAACACCGGACTTTTCTGTACCGGTGCTTCGTCGTCTTATCGAGGATGGATATGACGTAGTGGGTGTTGTAACACAACCTGATCGTCCAGTAGGTAGAAAAAAGGTTTTAACGCCTACTCCAGTTAAAGTTGAAGCGGAGAAACATGGTATTCCGGTGCTACAGCCACTGAAAATTCGTGAAAAAGACGAATATGAAAAAGTATTAGCACTAGAGGCGGACTTAATTGTAACAGCTGCGTTCGGTCAGATTGTACCAAACGAAATTTTAGAAGCACCAAAGTACGGATGTATTAATGTCCATGCATCATTACTTCCAGAGCTTCGCGGTGGTGCGCCGATCCATTATGCGATCATGGAAGGAAAAGAGAAAACAGGCATTACAATTATGTATATGGTAGAAAAATTAGATGCTGGTGATATCTTAACACAAGTAGAAGTGGAAATTGACGAGCGTGAAACGACGGGCTCGTTATTCGATAAGTTAAGTGAAGCAGGTGCACATCTTCTATCTAAAACAGTACCTTTATTAATTCAAGGTAAGCTAGAACCAATTAGACAAAATGAAGATGAAGTAACGTTCGCATATAATATAAAACGTGAGCAAGAGAAAATTGATTGGACAAAAACAGGTGAAGAAGTATACAATCACATTCGCGGATTGAATCCATGGCCAGTTGCTTATACAACTTTAGCAGGACAAGTTGTAAAAGTATGGTGGGGAGAGAAAGTTTCTATGGCAGAGAAAGCTGAACCAGGTACAATAGTAGCTCATGAAGAAGATGGATTTGTTGTTGCAACAGGTAATGAGACAGGTGTTAAAATTACTGAATTACAACCGTCTGGTAAAAAGCGCATGAGTTGTTCACAGTTTTTACGTGGAACAAAACCTGAAATTGGTACGAAGTTAGGAGAAAATGCATGAGACAAAATGTTCGTGAGTTAGCTCTTGATGGTTTAATTCAAGTAGAAAAAAGTGGCGCATATAGCAACTTACTTTTAAATAACCTGATTGAAAAAAGTGCAATTGATAGAAAAGATATCGGCTTATTAACTGAAATTGTATATGGAACAATTCAACGTCGTGACACATTAGACTACTATTTACAACCATTTTTAAGAAAGAAGGTTGAGGCTTGGGTAAGAGTGTTGCTTCGCCTATCTTTATATCAAATGCTATATTTAGACCGAGTTCCAGAAAGAGCGGCTATTCATGAAGCTGTTGAGATTGCGAAACGTCGTGGGCATAAAGGGATTTCAGGCATGGTGAACGGAGTATTACGTTCAATTCAGCGAGAAGGTGTACCATCGTTAGAAGAAATCAAGGATCCGGTAGAACGTCTTGCGATTACAACGAGTCATCCAGCTTGGCTTGTACAAGACTGGGTATCTGAATACGGTTTAGAGACAGCAGGGAAAATGTGTGAAGTAAATATGTTACCACCTGTACCGACAGCGCGTGTGAATGTTGATAAAGTTACGGTGGAAGAAGCGATTGGGCTATTAGCAAACGAGGGTATAGAAGCGAAACGTGGCGATTTGTCAGATGATGCAATTCAAATTGAAAGAGGGAATGTAGCGCATACAGAAGCGTTTAAAAAAGGATTTCTCTCTATTCAAGATGAAAGCTCTATGCTGGTGGCACGTGCTTTAGAACCAAATGAGGGCGATGCGGTCCTTGATAGTTGTGCTGCCCCAGGCGGGAAAACAACGCATATTGCAGAGCGATTAAAGGGAACTGGTAAGGTAATGTCCCTTGATTTACATGCACATAAAGTGCGTTTAATTAGACAACAAGCAGATCGACTTGGTCTAGAAAATGTAGAAACAAAGGTATTAGATGCTAGAAAAGTTCAAGAGCATTTTGAAAATGAAACCTTTGATAAAATATTAGTAGATGCGCCATGTTCAGGATTCGGTGTTATAAGACGTAAACCTGATATTAAGTTAGGGAAAGATAAGGGCGATAGTGAACGATTATCAACGATTCAATTTGCGATATTAGAAAAAATAGCACCATTATTAAAACAAGGTGGTCGCCTTGTTTATAGTACGTGTACAATTGAAAAAATAGAAAATGAACAAGTAATAGAACGGTTTTTACAAGAGCATCCTGAATTTGAGTGGGATACTACGATAAAAGAACGTATGCCAGAAAAATTAAGTAAGTACATTGATGAAGGTCAAGTACAAATTTTACCGCATTATTTTGCAACAGATGGCTTTTATATTGCTTGTTTAAGAAAGAAGGTGTAGCATCATGGAAACAACTGTAAAAAAACAAAAGAAAAATCTAGAAACAAAGAAACCGTCAATTTACTCTTTACAACTTCATGAAATGCAAGATTGGTTAAAGGAACAAGGGGAACCTAAATTCCGTGCAGGGCAAATTTTTGATTGGTTATATAAAAAACGTGTAAAAAATTATGAGGATATGTCAAACCTTTCTAAAGGATTGCGCGATAAATTGTCGAATTCCTTTGATATTACTACTTTAAATACATTAGTAAAACAAACGTCTTCGGATGGAACAATTAAATTCTTATTCCAGTTATACGATGGATACTCTATTGAAACGGTATTAATGCGACATGAATATGGAAATTCGATTTGTGTAACAACACAGGTTGGTTGCCGAATTGGCTGTACGTTCTGTGCTTCTACACTTGGTGGGCTAAAACGAAACCTAGAAGCTGGAGAAATTGTAGCGCAAGTAGTGGAAGTTCAGCGTGCGCTTGATGAAACAGAAGAGCGTGTAAGTTCTCTTGTTGTTATGGGAATTGGAGAGCCGTTTGATAATTACGACAACTTAATGTCATTCTTACGCATTGTAAACCATGAAAAAGGAATTCATATTGGTGCAAGGCATATGACAGTTTCAACAAGTGGAATTGTTCCGAAAATTTATAAGTTCGCTGAAGAAGATATGCAAATCAATTTTGCGATTTCATTGCATTCTGCAAATACAGAGTTACGTTCAAAATTAATGCCGATTAACCGTGCGTATAAGCTACCAGATTTAATGGAAGCTGTTAAATACTATGTAAATAGAACAGGGCGTCGTATTACATTTGAATATGGCTTATTTGGAGGAGAAAATGACCAAGTTGAGCAAGCTGAAGAACTTGCTGCGCTCTTAAAAGGTGTAAAATGTCATGTAAACTTAATTCCGGTAAACTACGTGCCAGAACGTGATTATGTACGTACGCCACGAGAGCAAATTTTCTTATTTGAAAAAACGCTAAAAGATCGTGGAGTGAATGTAACAATTCGCCGTGAACAAGGTCATGATATTGATGCAGCCTGCGGTCAGTTGCGTGCAAAGGAGCGCAAAGAAGAGACGAGGTGACGAGATGAAAGCCGTGTTTCTATCGGATAAAGGGAAAGTTCGTCAACATAATGAAGATAGTGCAGGAGTTTTTCACAATTTAGATGGAAATATTTTAGCGGTAGTAGCAGATGGAATGGGAGGTCATCGAGCTGGCGATGTAGCTAGCTCGATGGCTATTCAATTATTCCATGATTATTGGAAGCAAACGCATAATATGAATGAGCCTAAAAAGGTAGAAAAGTGGTTACATACTAACGTTGGAATTATTAATGAGCGTATATATGCTTACTCTAAGCAGCATGTAGAATGTAATGGCATGGGAACAACGGTTATCGTAGCGATTTGTACACCTAGTTTTGTAACAATAGGTCATATAGGAGATAGTCGTTGTTATATGGTATCAGAGGGAGAAATATCGCTTATAACGGAAGATCACTCACTTGTAAATGAACTTGTTAGGCACGGTGAAATTTCAAAAGAAGATGCAGAATATCACCCGAAAAAGAATGTTCTATTAAGAGCGTTAGGAACAGAAGAGACAGTTGGATTAGATGTTAAAACATTAGTTCTCGAAGAAGATGATCAATTGCTTCTTTGCTCTGATGGATTGTCTAACAAAGTCCCTATGGCTGATATGCAACAAATTTTACAATTGAATGAACAGCTCGAGGCGAAGGGAGAGCATTTCATTCAATTAGCAAATGATCGTGGTGGAGAAGATAATATCACTCTCGTTATTATTGATTATGCGGATTCGGCAAACGAAAGTAGGTGAAGTGCAACGTGCTGATTGGAAAACGCTTAAATGACCGTTATAAGCTGCTGAAAATGATTGGCGGTGGAGGAATGGCCAATGTATATTTAGCTCATGATGAAATACTTGGCCGAGATGTAGCGGTAAAAATATTAAGACTCGACTATTCAAATAATGAAGAGTTTATTAAACGTTTCCATCGAGAAGCGCAATCTGTTACAACGTTGTCGCATCCAAATATTGTGAATATGTATGATGTTGGGGAAGAGGATGGTATATATTATCTTGTAATGGAATATGTACCTGGACGAACATTGAAGCAATACATAATTGATCGAGGGATGTTACCGATAGGAGAAGCTCTTGATATAATGGAGCAGTTAACGTCCGCCATGGCACACGCCCATCATTTTGAGATTGTGCATCGTGATATAAAACCGCACAATATTTTGATTCGAGATGATGGAGTGATAAAAGTCACAGACTTTGGAATTGCGACAGCTACAAGTGCAACAACAATTACGCATACAAATTCGGTGCTCGGTTCTGTACATTATTTATCACCAGAACAAGCACGTGGTGGTATAGCGAATAAACAATCAGATATTTATTCACTTGGCATTGTTATGTTTGAATTGTTAACAGGAAGACAACCGTTTTCGGGTGAATCTGCTGTTGCAATTGCTTTAAAACATTTACAAAATGAAATACCATCTCCAAAAAGATGGAATGAAAATATTCCACAAAGTGTTGAAAATATTATATTAAAGGCAACTGCGAAAGATCCGTTCCATCGATATCAATCTGCTAACGCGATGAAACGGGATATTGAAACAGCGCTATATCCTGAAAGAATAAATGAACAACCATTTTACATACCAGAAGATATGGAAGCAACGAAAGCGATTCCAATTATTCAACAAGAACAATTATTCCAAAATGTGAGTGATGAAACAATTGTGCTAAAAGGAAGTAAAGTGGATGAACAAGTAAGAAAAGAAGAGACCGAATCAGGTAAGAAGAAAAAGCGCAGTAACAAATGGCTGAAGGTTTTAATTACAACATTTTTACTTTTAGCGATAGGGATAACATTAGCACTTACTGTTATTCCAGGCTTCTTTATTCCGAAAGATGTGAAGGTTCCTGATGTGGCTGGTATGAAGTATACGACAGCTGTAAATACATTAGTTGAAAAAGGCTTTGAAGTTACAGAACCTAACATTGTATATACAGATAATGTTGAAGCTGGAAAAGTGATAAAAACAGATCCAATAGCAGGAAGAGTAGTGAAAGAAAGCTCTAAAATTACTATCTATCAATCAGGTGGAAAAAAGAAAAGTAAAATGAGTGACTTCACAGGAAAAGATTTCGAGAGTATAAGAGCTGAGTTAGAAGAAAAATATAAACAGGTTACCGTTAATTTTATTGAAAATGATAAGCCGAAAGGTGAAATCGTAGAGCAAATACCAACGCCTGATCAAATGGTTATAGAGGCAGAACAAGACCTGAAGATTTGGGTAAGTAAAGGACCTTATCAAATTAGGCCAGGTGATTTTTCAGGATGGACTGAAAACAGTGTAAAAGGTTACTTAAATGAAAGAAAGCTTGTTTCTGATATAAAAAGGGAGTATTCAGATACTGTTGAAAAGGGACTTGTTATTTCTCAATTCCCAAAACCTGGGACTCCTTTGAAAGAAGGAGATAAAGTAACAATTGTTATCTCTGATGGTCCGAAGCCCAAAGTGACGAAAACAGTAAAAGTGGATAATATTTCTATCCCATATGAAGCTTCTGCAACAGGTGAGAAAAAACCGCAAACAATAGAAATTTATAAAGAAGATATGCAGCAAAAAATGGATAGACCAGTTGAAACGAGAACGATTACTGAGTCAGCGACTATTTCTTTGGAATTTGTAATTCAAGAAGGTTCAAAGGGGCATTATAAAATTGTTCGAGATGGAGTAACGATTATAGAAAAAGAAGTACCATATCCAGCTCAATAATAATGGATTCCATTCTTGTTTTATAGGGGATGGAATTTGTCCTGCTATCTGTTGGTAGTAAGACTCTCGCCTCAAAATTCGGCTGTAAAGCAGAGAAGATAGGCAGGAATTGACTGCCCGTAAAAGCCCGATTGGTGAGGGCTTTTACTAATCAGAAGGGATCGATAAAACCCCAATGATTAAAGTTTCACTTTATTACTCTTGCCTGTTATCTGTCTATATAATGGATGGTGTAGCAGGCAAAAATATATGATTCAAAAGCTATAAAGGTGATACTATTGTGAATAATATTTTGAATGTGATGGTAGTTTAAATATATTAACTGGGTATATATTTAGTTAGTTTTAAATAATTGTTTAAAGAACTCTAGTCAATTCATTATTAATTACAGTTTCACTTTATACAAAATAAAGGAGAATTATATGCCAGAAGGAAAAATTGTAAAAGCTCTAAGTGGATTTTATTATGTGCAGCATGAAGAAGGAATTACACAGTGTCGCGGGCGTGGTGTATTTAGAAAGAATAAAATTACGCCACTTGTAGGAGACCAAGTCGTTTTTCAAGCAGATAATCCGAGTGAAGGATATGTGTTAGAAGTATTTGATCGAAAAAACGAACTTGTTAGACCTCCTATTGCTAATGTTGATCAAGCGATTCTCGTTTTCTCTGCAGTAGAACCAGATTTTAATCCCGGACTGTTAGATCGATTTTTAGTACAGATTGAATATCATAATATTAAGCCGATTATTTGTATTAGTAAGATGGATTTAGTGGATGAAAAAATGAAGGAAACTGTTGAAGCTTTTGCAAATGATTATCGTGAAATAGGTTATGATGTATTATTTACTTCTATAAATACATCGGAAAGTATCGATATTTTGAAACCATTCTTAGAAGGCTGTGTTTCTGTCGTTGCAGGACAATCTGGTGTTGGAAAATCTTCAATGTTAAACGTTTTACGTCCAGATTTAGAATTGAAAACAAATGATATTTCTTCACATTTAGGGCGCGGGAAACATACGACAAGACACGTGGAATTAATTACAGTGGGGAGCGGGCTTGTTGCGGATACACCTGGTTTTAGTTCGCTTGATTTCATAGATATAGAGGTAGAAGATCTTACATATTGTTTTCCAGAGTTGAAAGAAGCGAGCCAATACTGTAAATTTAGAGGGTGTACACATCTTTCTGAGCCGAAATGCGCGGTGAAAGCTGCGGTTGAAGAAGGAAAGATAACTGAATATCGTTATAAGAATTACAAACAATTCGTAGAAGAAATTAGAGAGAGAAAGCCGAGGTATTAGTCATGATTAAAATTGCACCATCGATTTTATCAGCAGATTTTTCAAAATTAGGGGAAGAAATTAAAGATGTAGAAAAAGGCGGAGCTGATTATATTCACGTCGATGTAATGGATGGGCATTTCGTACCAAATATTACGATTGGACCATTAATTGTAGAAGCTATCCGTCCGATTACATCATTACCATTAGATGTACATTTGATGATTGAAAATCCTGATAACTATATCCCGACTTTCGCAAAAGCGGGTGCAGATATTATTACTGTTCATGTAGAGGCGTGTCCTCATCTACATCGTACAATTCAGTTAATTAAATCTCATGGCATTAAAGCAGGGGTTGTATTAAATCCGCATACGCCAGTATCGGTAATTGAACATGTATTAGAAGATATAGATATGGTATTATTAATGACAGTAAATCCTGGATTTGGTGGACAGAAGTTTATTCATTCTGTATTACCGAAGATTAAAGAAGTTGCAGAAATGGTTAAAGAGCGAAATCTAGAAGTAGAAATTGAAGTTGATGGTGGTGTAAACGCTGAAACGGCAAGACTTTGTGTTGAAGCAGGAGCGAATGTTCTTGTAGCAGGATCAGCAGTATACAATCAAAAAGACCGCGGTGAAGCAATTCGTATAATTCGTGGATAAAGAATGAATGGCCTTTATTCTAGTGAAGCATCTAGTTAATTAAGACTTCACTATTTTATACAGGATAGAGCGAAAAATAAGGAGAAAGGCAATCTACCGAATGGCAGATTGCCTTTTTACAATAGAAGGGGAAGAAAAAATGATTGTTCATATTTTGGCAGGAGGACCTGTAGAATACTGCGCAGATTTTTCTCGATATGAAAATGAAGAAGTAGTGTGGGCGGCGGTTGATAGGGGAGTGTACCGTTTGTTAAAAAGTGGAATCACTCCGGCCGTTGCGTTTGGGGATTACGATTCAGTTACTGAGGATGAGCTAGCATGGATGAGGCAGCAAACAAATGAGTTACATATTGTTCCGCGAGAAAAAGATCAAACAGATTTAGAAATTGCAATTAGCTGGGCTTTAGAACAAAAACCGAAATTAATTCGTATTTTTGGCGCGACTGGTGGAAGACTTGATCATGGTTTGGCAAATATACAAATGCTTTTAAAAGGTTTAGCGGCAGAGATAGAAATGTGTATTGTAGACAATAAAAATGAAATAACAGTAAAAAAAGTTGGTACACATATAATTGAAGAAAATGAAAATTTTCCTTATGTATCTTTTGTACCGGTTACTGAAACAGTTAAAGGTATTACATTACGTGGATTTAAGTACTCTCTTACTAACAAAACAATAGAGTGGGGATCGACACTTTGTATTAGTAATGAACTCATTGTGGAAAAAGGTACTTTTTCATTTACTTCGGGCATATTAATGATGATAAGAAGCACTGATTGAAGAAACAATTTTGCTCCTTGCATCATATAGTAAACAAGTGGAGTAATGGGGATTAGGAGGGAAACCATGAGATTTTATACAATTAAGTTACCTAAATTTCTTGGTGGAATTGTACGTGCGATGTTAAATACCTTCAAAAAAGACTAAAAAAAGCACCTATTACCGGTGCTTTTTCCATTGGTATAATAAAAAAAGAGCCTAGCGGCTCTTTTTTTTATTATTAAACACGTTCGATTTTGCCAGATTTTAATGCTCTAGCAGAAACGTAAACACGTTGAACTTTTCCGTCGATGCGTACGCGAACTTTTTGAAGGTTAGCGCCCCATTTACGTTTTGTAGCGTTCATTGCGTGAGAACGAGAGTTACCAGAACGAGCTTTTCTTCCAGTGATAGCACAAACACGAGCCATTTATATTTCCCTCCCTTGATACCTTACCATACGTAATTTTTCAATGTTAGTCTTTTTTGCGATGCTAAAAACACTACTATAATTTAACACAACTAAAAAGAGAATGCAACACCGTAGAAAAAAGAAATCAAGAAAAATTACTTGACACCATATATCAATGAAGAAAAGCTGAAATCAAGAAAAATTGCTTGACATATTATAGTGGTACATGTTGTATAATAACAATGGACTATTTTGCTCATCATAGAAAAGTGTAGTATAAAACATAAAATATGAGAGTGAAAAGAAAGAACGATGGAATTTTCTTTAAAAAGATTATATGATAGTAACTAAAGTAGTCTAGCTCACTTTCACCATTTATGAAGGGGGAAACGAGATGTCAATTGAAATTAAAACGAAGTACGGTCAAATTGATATTAGTACAGATGTAATTGCAACGATTGCTGGAGGTGCCGCAGTAGATTGCTACGGTATCGTAGGTATGGCATCAAAAAATCAGTTAAAAGATGGATTAACAGACATTTTACGAAAAGAAAATTTCACTAGAGGTGTTATTGTTCGTAAAGATGAAGATGAAGTACATATTGATATGTATATTATTGTGAGCTATGGTACGAAAATTTCAGAAGTAGCACATAACGTGCAGACTAAAGTGAAATATACATTAGATCAAACTGTAGGACTAGCAGTAGATTCTGTAAACATCTACGTACAAGGAGTTAAAGTAATAAACTTGTAATGTGCATTAAGGAGGAAAATCTGTGTCAATTCAAAAAATTGATGGAAAACGTTTATCACAAATGATCATTCAAGGAGCAAATAATTTAACAAATAATGTTCAGCTTGTTGATGCATTAAACGTATTTCCAGTTCCAGATGGCGATACCGGTACAAACATGAACTTATCAATGACTTCAGGCGCACGTGAAGTGAAAGAAAATCCTTCACTGCATGCTGGTAAAGTCGGCGTAAGTTTAGCCAAAGGATTATTAATGGGAGCTCGTGGTAACTCTGGGGTTATTTTATCTCAGTTATTCCGTGGTTTTTCTAAATCCATTGAACAAAAAGAAGAATTAACAACAGTTGATTTTGCTGCAGCTTTAGAAGCTGGAGTAGAGGCAGCTTATAAAGCGGTTATGAAACCAATTGAAGGAACGATTTTAACGGTTGCAAGAGAAACGGGTAAATATGCAGTGACAGTTGCGAAAAAACAGCGCGACTTTGTTTTGTTTATGGAAGACGTTGTAAAAGAAGCGAATGCATCGTTAAATCGTACGCCAGATTTATTACCTGTATTAAAACAAGTTGGCGTTGTAGATAGCGGTGGTAAAGGTCTTGTCGTTGTATATGAAGGATTTTTAGCTGACTTAAAAGGAGAAACGATTTCTTCTAATGTGCAGACGCAACCATCTATGAATGACATGGTACGCGCAGAACATCACCGTAGTGTACAAAGCCAATTGAGTACAGAAGATATTAAGTATGGATATTGTACGGAATTCATGGTGAAATTAGAGCCTGAAAAAATGAAGGAACATAATTTCTCTGAACAAAAATTCCGTGAAGATATTAGTGTGTACGGAGATTCGCTACTTGTTGTATCAGATGATGAGGTTGTTAAGGTTCATATTCATGCGGAACACCCTGGAGATCCTATGAACTATGGACAGCGCTACGGTAGTCTAATTAAGATTAAAGTAGAAAATATGCGTGAACAGCATACGGCTTTATTAGATGAACCTACTATGGTGCCTGAACAAACGAATCAACCAAAAGAGAAACAACCGTATGGTATTGTGACTGTAGCTATGGGATCTGGTATTAAAACTTTATTTGAGAGCATTGGCGCAACGAAAGTTATCGAAGGTGGCCAAACGATGAATCCGAGTACGGAGGATATCGTGAAGGCGATTGAAGAGGCGAATGCTGAAAAGATCATTATTTTACCGAATAACGGAAATATCGTAATGGCAGCAGAACAAGCAGCTTCAGTAGTAAATCAAGAAGTTATTGTTGTTCGTTCGAAAACAGTTCCTCAAGGTATGGCTGCAATGTTAGCATTTAATCCAGTTGGAACGTTAGAAGAGAATAAAGAAAACATGAACGAAGCTTTATCTCATGTGAAAACAGGTCAAATTACGTATGCTGTTCGTGATACGGAAATTGACGGTGTGGCAATTCAAAAAGATGATTTCATGTGTATTGCAGATGGAAAAATCGTATCAACAAACGCTGAAAAAGTAGGAGCTGCGAAGCAATTACTAGAAGCACTAATTGATGAGGATTCTGAAATCGTAACGATTCTACAAGGTGAAGATGCAACAGACGAAGAAGTGGCTGAATTAGTTGCGTTTGTTGAAGAGAACTTTGAAGATGCAGAAGTAGAAGTACATGCAGGGAACCAACCGGTGTACTCTTTCATCTTCTCTGTAGAATAAGAAAAGATTCGTTTTAAAAATAAATGGATTACTTACTTGCTAATGGATGAAAAGTAGTGATATGAAATTTATTACTAGTTTTTATTCAAAGGGCTAGCATATTGATGATAGAAAAGAGCCTTGCTGCTAATAGTGAGGCTCTTTTCTTACGTGTTGTATATCTTTGTTTTGTCCCGCTATTTGTGGGTAGTAAAATTTCCACCCCTAAATTCGGCTGGAGCAAAGAAGTTAGGGGGGAGATTAACTGCCCGTAAAAGCCCGATCGGTGAGGGCTAATAATTAGTGGGGGATGAACAAAACCCCCACTGATTATAGTTTCACTTTATATAGAGGGATTAGAGTAGTTTCTCTTAGAATGCCTATGATAGAATATATAGGGTGAAAGAGAGCGATTATAGATGTCGATGATGTTAATAGAGAATCAATAGAATGAATCGAAGAAAATAATGTGACGGAGCGTGAGAATCTTGAATGAAGTTGTACAAGTTCCTGTTACGGATGTAAAGGGAATCGGAGGAGAAACATCTGAGTTATTACACGAGATGGGAATTTATACAGTTTCTCATCTATTAGAACATTTTCCGTACCGTTATGAAGACTATGCGATGAAAGATCTTGCTGAAGTAAAGCATGATGAGCGTGTGACGGTTGAAGGGAAAGTTCATAGTGCTCCTTTACTTCAATATTATGGAAAGAAAAAGTCGCGTCTTACAGTTCGTGTTCTTGTTGGGCGTTATTTAATTACAGCCGTATGTTTTAATAGACCATATTATAAACAAAAGTTAAAGCTCGATGAAACGGTAACGATTACTGGTAAATGGGATCAGCATCGCCAAACGATCGCTGTATCAGAACTTCATTTTGGACCGGTTGTGCGTCAACAAGAAGTAGAGCCAGTATATTCAGTGAAAGGGAAATTGACAGTAAAGCAGATGCGCCGTTTTATTGCCCAGGCTTTAAAGGAATATGGAGACTCTATAATTGAAGTGTTACCTGACGGTTTGTTAAGTAGGTATAAATTATTACCACGTTATGAAGCGCTCAGGGCGTTACATTTTCCAGTGGGACAGGAAGACTTAAAGCAAGCGCGGCGCCGTTTTGTATATGAGGAGTTTTTCTTGTTCCAGTTGAAAATGCAAACATTGCGGAAAATGGAAAGGGAAAATTCAAAGGGCACGAAAAAAGAAATTTCGTCAGTAGAATTGCAAGAGTTTACTGATGCACTTCCGTTTCCGTTAACTGGCGCACAAAGCCGGGTTGTAGATGAAATAATGAAAGATATGACATCTCCCTATCGCATGAATCGATTATTGCAAGGGGATGTAGGATCTGGAAAAACAGTTGTTGCTGCGATTGCCCTTTATGGAGCAAAATTAGCTCATTATCAAGGTGCTATGATGGTTCCTACGGAAATTTTAGCTGAACAACATTATCAGTCGCTCGCTGAGACGTTTTCATATTTCGGTATGAAGGTTGAACTGCTAACGAGTTCTGTTAAAGGTGCGAGACGACGAGAAATTTTGGCGAGATTAGAGCAAGGGGAAGTAGATATCCTTGTTGGGACGCACGCTTTAATTCAAGATGAAGTTATATTTCATAGATTAGGTCTTGTTATTACTGATGAACAGCATCGATTTGGTGTAGCGCAGCGCCGGGTTTTACGTGAGAAAGGTGAAAGTCCAGATGTGTTGTTTATGACGGCGACCCCAATCCCTCGTACGTTAGCTATCACTGCATTTGGAGAGATGGACGTTTCTATTATCGATGAAATGCCGGCTGGTAGAAAGGTGATCGAAACGTATTGGGCAAAACATGATATGTTAGATCGCGTTCTCGGTTTTGTGGAGAAAGAGATAAAAAAAGGAAGACAGGCATATGTTATTTGTCCTCTAATTGAAGAGTCTGAGAAACTTGACGTACAAAATGCTATCGACTTACATAGTATGCTGACTCACCATTATCAAGGGAAATGCCAAGTTGGATTAATGCATGGGAGACTATCATCTCAAGAAAAAGAAGAGATAATGGGACAGTTTAGTGAAAATAAAGTGCAAATTCTTGTATCGACAACAGTTGTTGAAGTAGGTGTGAATGTACCGAATGCGACTGTTATGGTTATTTATGACGCGGAGCGTTTCGGTTTATCGCAGCTTCATCAGCTCAGGGGGCGCGTTGGGCGTGGTAGTGAACAATCGTATTGTTTATTAATTGCGGACCCGAAATCGGAAACGGGAAAAGAAAGAATGCGCATTATGACTGAAACAAATGATGGATTTGTATTGTCAGAAAAAGATTTAGAGTTACGAGGTCCTGGAGATTTCTTTGGAAGTAAGCAAAGTGGTCTACCAGAGTTTAAGGTTGCTGATATGGTACATGATTATCGAGCGTTAGAAACAGCGAGACAAGATGCGGCGATACTAGTTGATTCAGAAGCGTTTTGGCATAATGATCAGTATGCTTCGTTGCGTACTTATCTTGATGGAACAGGTGTGTTCCAGGGAGAGAAGCTCGACTAAGAGTGGTCTGCAAAAGTTTTTGTTGCATTCTACTTTTAATGATTATATACTACTGTTAGTACCTAGTCATAAAAATGGATGGTGCGGTATGAAAAAAAGAAGAAGTAAAAAAGAAAGACAAGAATTATTACAACAAACAATAGAAGCGAATCCTTTTATAACGGATGAAGATTTAGCGGAAAAATTTCAAGTGAGCATACAAACTGTTCGCCTTGATCGTATGGAATTATCTATTCCTGAATTAAGAGAACGAATTAAGCATGTGGCCACAAAACAACATGAAGAAGATGTGAAATCTTTACCGTTAGAAGAGGTTGTCGGAGAAATTATCGATATAGAATTAGATAGACATGCGATTTCTATCTTTGAAGTGAAGGTAGAACATGTATTTAAAAGGAATCAAATTGCTCGTGGGCATCATTTGTTTGCACAAGCAAACTCACTAGCTGTTGCAGTTATTGATGAAGAATTAGCTTTAACTGCAAAGTCTACCATTCGATACATTCGTCCTGTAAAATTAGGAGAGCGTGTTGTTGCAAAAGCACGTGTTGAAGATGTAGAGAATGATAAAGGACGGACGGTTGTCAAAGTGCGTAGCTTTGTTGGAGAAGAACTTGTTTTTACAGGCACTTTTGAAATGTATCGATCTAGTAATTATAGTGAGGAAGGTAACAACTTATGAAAATCGCAATAGATGCAATGGGCGGCGATCATGCTCCAAAGGCTGTAGTGTTAGGGGCAATGAAAGCTATTAAGGAATATTCAGATTTACATATTACGTTAGTAGGGAAAGAAGAGGGAATTCGTCAATACTTAACGAGTGAAGAGCGAATTACTATACTTCATACAGACGAAAAAATTGAATCGACAGATGAACCAGTAAGAGCGGTTCGTCGAAAAAAACAAGCTTCAATGGTACTAGCAGCAGAGCAAGTAAAGAACGGCGTAGCGGATGCTTGTATATCAGCAGGAAGTACAGGAGCTTTAATGGCAGCAGGATTATTTGTTGTTGGTCGTATGGAAGGAATTGAACGACCAGCTTTATCACCTACAATGCCAACTGTTGATGGAGAAGGTTTTGTGATGTTAGATGTTGGAGCAAACGTTGATGCAAAACCAATTCATTTATATCAATATGCAGTAATGGGCTCTGTTTATGCAGAGAAGGTAAGAGGAATTGAAAATCCTCGCGTTGGACTTTTAAACGTTGGAACAGAGGACGGTAAAGGAAACGAGCTTTCAAAACAGGTCTTTGCTATGCTCAAGGATGCACCAATTAATTTTGTTGGAAACGTTGAATCAAGAGACTTATTGCAAGGTGTAGCAGATGTTGTTGTATGTGACGGTTTTACAGGTAACGTAGCTCTAAAATCATTAGAAGGAACAGCGCTTGCATTATTCTCTATGTTAAAAGAGCAATTAATGAGTTCGTTTACGAGCAAATTAGCAGCAGCGGTATTAAAACCAAAACTTATGGTATTAAAAGATAAAATGGATTATTCGGAGTATGGAGGAGCGGCATTATTTGGGTTAAAAGCTCCTGTCATTAAGGCTCACGGTTCTTCAAATGACCAATCGATATTTAGTGCGATTCGTCAAACAAGAGAAATGGTAGCGAAAGAAGTAATTCCTACAATTTCAAGTGTAATGGAGAAAGAGCCGCTTCAATAAGAGGAGGATTTGAAATGGGAAAACTAGCATTTCTTTTTCCGGGCCAAGGTTCACAGGCAGTTGGAATGGGTAGACAGTTAGCGGAGAATAATAACGAGGTTGCGAAAGTGTTTGCGAAAGCGGATGAAGTTCTGCAAGATTCACTTTCAGAAGTGATTTTTGAAGGGCCACAGGAAAAGCTTACATTAACGACAAATGCGCAGCCGGCATTATTAACGACGAGTTATGCAATTTTGACAGCTTTGAAGGAGTACGATATTACACCTGATTTCGTAGCAGGACATAGTTTAGGTGAATATAGCGCTCTTGTGGCAGCGGATGCATTAACTTTCGAAGATGCTGTATATGCTGTAAGGAAACGCGGGGAATATATGGAAGAAGCCGTTCCGGGTGGGGAAGGTGCAATGGCAGCTATTTTAGGTGCTGATCCGGAAATGCTGAAACAAGTTACAGAAGAAGTAACAAGTGAAGGACATGCGGTGCAAATTGCTAATATGAATAGCACGAAGCAAATTGTTATTTCTGGAACAAATCAAGGAGTAGAACTTGCTTCTCAAAGAGCGAAAGAAAATGGTGCTAAAAGAGCAATTCCTCTTAAAGTAAGTGGACCGTTTCATTCCTCACTTATGAAGCCAGCTGCTGAGAGATTCCAAAGTGTTTTAAATGAAATTACAATTCAAGACACGAATATTCCTGTTATTGCAAATGTTACAGCGGACGTTATTACACGTGGTACAGATATTAAAGAAAAGCTGATTGAACAGCTCTATTCGCCTGTATTATGGTATCCATCCATTGAGTATATGGTGAATCAAGGGGTAGATACATTTATTGAAATCGGCCCTGGAAAAGTACTTGCTGGTCTTATGAAGTCGATTGACTCTTCTGTGAAAGCATATGCGATATATGACGAAGAGACATTAAAAGATACCATTTCGAATTTGAGAGGAGAAAACTGATGTTAAAAGGGAAAGTAGCATTAGTAACTGGCGCTTCACGTGGAATTGGTCGTGCGATTGCGATTGATTTAGCAAAACAAGGGGCGAATGTTGTAGTAAATTATGCTGGTAATGAGCAAAAGGCGAATGAAGTAGTCGATGAAATAAAGAAATTAGGTTCAGATGCTATTGCGGTAAGAGCAGATGTTGCAAATGCTGAAGATGTTACGAATATGGTGAAACAAACTGTAGATACGTTTGGACAAGTAGATATTCTTGTAAATAACGCTGGTGTAACAAAAGATAATTTATTAATGCGTATGAAAGAAGAAGAATGGGATACAGTTATTAATACAAACTTAAAAGGTGTTTTCTTATGTACGAAGGCAGTATCTCGTTATATGATGCGTCAACGTCATGGACGTATTATTAATATTGCTTCTGTTGTCGGAGTAACAGGAAACCCAGGACAAGCAAACTATGTTGCTGCTAAAGCTGGTGTAATTGGATTAACAAAAACATCAGCAAAAGAATTAGCGAGCCGAAATATTACTGTAAATGCAATTGCTCCAGGGTTTATTGCGACTGATATGACGGATGTATTAGATGAAAATATAAAAGCCGAAATGTTAAAGTTAATTCCTACAGCTCAGTTTGGTGAAGCGCAAGATATCGCAAATACTGTAACGTTTTTTGCTGCTGATCAAAGCAAATATATTACAGGACAAACGTTAAATGTTGATGGCGGAATGGTAATGTAATAAAAGAATCGATTTCACCTAGTTTTTTTGGACAATATTTTATATAATATTTGAGGGGAGGTGAATGGAATGGCAGACGTTTTAGAGCGTGTAACAAAAATCATCGTTGATCGTTTAGGTGTAGAAGAAACTGAAGTAGTACCAGCTGCGAGCTTTAAAGAAGATTTAGGCGCAGACTCCCTAGATGTAGTAGAACTTGTAATGCAATTGGAAGATGAATTCGAAATGGAAATTTCTGATGAAGATGCTGAAAAGATTGCTACTGTTGGCGATGCTGTGACTTACATAGAGAGTCATCTATAATGCTTAAGTGAAGTCCCGTTTTTTAGCGGGGCTTCTCGGCTTATATCTGGAGGGACCTATGCCGTACCGAAAACATAGAGAAAAAAAATACGAAACAAAATATCGTGAAGCGTTTAAAGTATTTCAAGAAGAGATAGGAATTACGTTTTCAGATGAAAAATTATTGATTCAAGCATTTACGCATTCATCGTATGTGAATGAGCATCGAAAAAAACCGCATGAGGACAATGAGCGTCTTGAATTTCTTGGTGATGCTGTATTGGAACTCACTGTATCACAGTATCTGTTTCAAAAATATCCGACAATGAGCGAAGGAGAGTTAACAAAACTACGTGCAGCTATTGTATGTGAGCCATCTCTTGTTCGTTTTGCAAATGAATTGTCATTTGGTAGCCTTGTTTTATTAGGGAAAGGTGAGGAAATGACGGGTGGACGTGAACGACCAGCTTTATTAGCGGATGTCTTTGAAGCGTTTATTGGTGCCCTTTATCTTGATCAAGGGCTTGAAACAGTTTGGGGATTCTTAAAAGAAGTTGTATATCCGAAAATTAATGAAGGTGCTTTTTCTCATGTGATGGATTATAAGAGTCAATTGCAAGAATTGATTCAGCGTGATGGTAGTGGCAATATTGAGTATCAAATTTTGCAAGAAAAAGGACCGGCCCATAACCGAGAATTTGTGTCACGTGTAACTTTAAATAATGAGGCATTAGGTCTTGGAAGTGGTAAGTCAAAAAAAGAGGCAGAGCAACAAGCTGCTGCAGAAGCATTGAAAAAATTAAAAGAACAATCATGAGGAATCCCCCTTTGAATGAGGGGGATTCCTTATGCATAGAATGAAACTTTCCTTTTGTTTATAAATAAAAGGAGTGGGAAATCCGTATAGTAGCTTGTTTTCGTACAGACAATGTTTACGACAACGGAGAATAGGAGGAAGGCCTTTCGTGTTTTTAAAAAGATTAGAAATAGCAGGATTTAAATCTTTTGCTGAGCGTGTATCTGTCGATTTTGTTCCAGGTGTAACTTCTGTAGTAGGACCTAACGGGAGCGGGAAAAGTAATATTACTGATGCGATTCGCTGGGTACTTGGTGAACAATCTGCAAAGTCATTACGCGGTGCAAAAATGGAGGATATTATTTTTGCGGGTAGTGATACGAGAAGAGCGGTTAATATTGCTGAAGTAACATTAACTTTAAATAATGAAGACCAACGATTACCGATTGAATATAACGAGGTGTGTGTAACACGTCGTGTATCTCGTTCGGGTGATAGTGATTTTTATATTAATAAACAATCTTGTAGACTGAAAGATATTATTGATTTATTCATGGACTCTGGTATGGGAAGAGAAGCTTTTTCAATTATTAGCCAGGGGAAAGTCGAAGAGATTTTAAGTAGTAAATCAGAAGAACGTCGTGGTGTATTTGAAGAGGCTGCTGGTGTGCTGAAATATAAACTTCGTAAAAAGAAAGCCGAAGGGAAATTAGCAGAAACACAAGAAAACTTAAATCGTGTGCAAGATATTATACATGAATTGAGTAGTCAAGTAGAACCACTAGAAAGACAAGCTTCTATAGCGAAAGATTTTCTTGAGAAAAAAGAAGAATTAGAAAAAGTAGAAGCGGCGCTTATTGTACATGAAATTGAAGAATTACATGAAAAGTGGGAAGCGCTTCGAAATCAATTTGGGCATAATAAAGATGAAGAAGTTAAGATGTCGACGAATTTACAAAAAAGTGAAGAAGAGCTTGAGGAATTACGTGGACAATTACAAGCGGTTGATGAATCTGTAAACTCCTTACAAGAAGTTCTTCTTCTTTCTAGTAAAGAGCTAGAAAAACTAGAAGGGCAGCGTGAGTTGTTAAAGGAAAGAAAGCAAAATGCGACGACGCATTGTGCGCAGCTTGAAAAGTTGATTGTTGAATTGGTAGAGAAAGCTCAAAGTTATGATGGTGAAATTGAAACAAGTACCAAAGCGTTAATGCAATTTGTGAATCAAGTAAAAGAGTTGGAGAAGAAATTGCATGATAATGAGCAACTACTTGCAACTTTTGCCGTGAATCTAGAGGAACAGATTGAGAATTTAAAAGGTGATTATATTGAACTTTTAAATCAACAAGCAAGTCTGCGTAATGAATTATCTATGATTGAAGAACAATCTAAACAGCAAAATTCTAAAAATGAACGCCTTGATGAAGAAAATGAAAAATATGTACAGATGCGTATGGAAATTACAGCGAAAAAAGCGAAACTTGTAGAAAGTCATGAGCAAGTGAAGGAGAAAGTAGCTGGCATTATTTCTAACATACAGAAGACAGAAACGGCACTTGGGAAATGTAAGTCTCAGTATAGTGAAAATGAAACGAAACTGTATCAAGCGTATCAATTTGTGCAACAGGCGCGTTCTCGAAAAGAAATGCTAGAAGAAATGCAAGAGGACTATTCTGGTTTCTATCAAGGGGTACGTGAAGTATTAAAGGCTAGAGAAAATAGATTGCAAGGTATCGAGGGAGCTGTTGCAGAACTTCTGACTGTGCCGAAAGAATATGAAATTGCGATGGAAATCGCCCTTGGGGCAGCGATGCAACATATCGTAGTACAAACAGAAGAACATGCTCGTAATGCAATTGCATTTTTAAAGCAAAATAAACATGGTCGTGCAACGTTTTTACCTCAAGCTGTTATTAAAAGTAGATCGTTATCATTTGAACAATTACGCATTGTGAATCAACACCCAGCATTTGTCGGTGTAGCGGCAGAACTTGTGCAGTACAACAATAAATATGAGAATGTAGTTTCAAGCCTATTAGGTACTGTTGTTGTTGCGAAAGATTTACGCGGTGCAAATGAATTGGCGAAACAATTACAATATCGCTATCGTATTGTAACACTTGAAGGTGACGTAGTGAATCCTGGTGGTTCTATGACTGGTGGGGCTGTAAAACAGGCGAAATCTTCATTATTAGGGCGCCAGCGTGAACTTGAAGAATGGACTAAAAAGCTAGCTGATATGGAAGAAAAAACAACGAAGCTAGAAAACTTTGTTAAAGCAGTAAAGCAAGAGATTCAAGAAAAAGAAGTGAAAATACGCGAACTGCGCCAAGGTGTAGAAACTGAGCGTGTAGATGAACAGAAATTAAGAGAAGAAATTAATCGATTAGAATTAGAAGAGCATCGAATTAATGATCGTTTATCTATATACGATTTAGAGATAGAAGGATTTTTACAAGATCAAGTGAAAATGCAAGGGCGTAAAGGAGAGTTAGAAAAGATTTTAGCAACTCTTCAAGCAGAAATCTCGGAATTAGATGGCAAAATCGTCGCATTAACGAAACAAAAAAGTGAGCAACATTCTTCAAAAGAGAAAGTTCAGAAGGAAATGACTGAGCTAAAAGTACAAGCAGCTGAACAACAACAACGTTTATCTAATCAAAAAGAAAAAGTTGAACGATTAACGAAGGAAAAAGAAGAGACTGATACGACGCTTGTAAAAACGAAAGAAGATTTAGCGTTCTTAAAACAAGAGATGACGTCTAATTCAAGTGGCGAAGACCAAATTACGAATATGATAGAGAAGAAAGCGTATGATCGTAATCAAACTTCGGATTTAATTCGTTCGCGTCGTGAACAACGCGTATCATTGCAAGAGAGAGTGGAGCATTTAGAACGCGGTGTGAAAGAAACAATAGGTAAACATAAATATATTCTTGAGATGTTGAAAGATCAAGAAGTGAAAATTAACCGACTTGATGTAGAGTTGGAAAATAGATTGCAACATTTACGTGAAACATATACTATTTCATTTGAAGCAGCAAAACTGAAGTATACAATGACGATGCCAGCAGAAGATGCGCGTAAAAAGGTGAAATTAATTAAACTATCCATTGAAGAGTTAGGCGCAGTAAACTTAGGGGCAATTGATGAATACGAACGTGTAGCAGAACGTCATACATTCTTACTAGAGCAAAGAGATGACCTGGAAGAAGCGAAATCGACGTTACATCAACTTATTACGGAAATGGATGAAGAGATGAAAAAACGCTTTTCTACTACATTCGAAGGAATTCGAACGGAGTTTCAATCTGTATTCTCTGAATTATTCGGAGGCGGAAGAGCGGATTTAGTAATGACAAATCCAGAAGATTTATTAAATACTGGTATTGATATTGTAGCGCAACCACCAGGGAAGAAACTACAAAACTTAGGTTTACTTTCAGGTGGAGAGCGTGCTTTGACGGCAATTGCGCTCTTATTTGGTATTTTAAAAGTACGCCCAGTCCCATTCTGTGTGCTAGATGAAGTAGAAGCGGCTCTTGATGAGGCTAATGTTGCTCGTTTTGCGCAGTATTTAAAGAAATTTAGTGATGAAACGCAGTTTATTGTAATTACACACCGAAAAGGTACAATGGAAGAGTCTGATGTATTGTACGGTGTAACAATGCAAGAATCAGGGGTATCTAAGCTTGTTTCTGTTCGTTTAGGTGATGGCGAAGAACTTGTAGCAAGTAAATAGGAAGGATGGGAAGTATGAGCTTTTTTAAAAAATTAAAAGAAAAAATTTCAAAACAAACAGATACAGTAACAGAGAAGTTTAAACAAGGATTGGAAAAAACAAGAAATTCATTTGCTGATAAAGTAAATGATTTAGTGTATCGTTACCGTAAAATAGACGAAGATTTCTTTGAGGAATTAGAAGAAATTTTAATTAGTGCAGATGTTGGAGTCTCGACAGTAATGGAATTAATTGATCAGTTGAAAGAAGAAGTGCAACGTCGTAACATTCAAGATCCAAAAGAAGTACAGGCTGTGATTTCTGAGAAGTTAGTGGGAATTTACAAAGGTGATAGCGACTTTAGTAATGAAGTTAATATACAAGAGGATCAATTAACAGTTGTTTTATTTGTTGGTGTTAATGGTGTAGGAAAAACGACGACAATTGGTAAGCTCGCACATAAATTTAAATCGGAAGGTAAGTCTGTCCTATTGGCGGCAGGAGATACATTCCGTGCTGGAGCGATTGAACAATTAGAAGTATGGGGCGATCGTGTTGGTGTAGAAGTAATTAAACAAGGATCAGGGTCTGACCCGGCGGCTGTTATGTACGATGCTGTACAGGCAGCGAAGGCCCGTAAAGTGGATGTATTGCTATGTGATACAGCAGGGCGCCTGCAAAATAAAGTCAACTTAATGAAAGAGTTAGAGAAAGTGAAGCGTGTAATTGAGCGTGAAGTACCAGGAGCTCCTCATGAAGTATTACTTGTTATTGATGCAACAACAGGACAAAATGGTTTAAGTCAAGCGAAAACATTCCGTGAAGCAACGAATGTTACTGGTATTGTTTTAACGAAGTTAGATGGAACGGCTAAAGGTGGTATCGTATTAGCAATTCGTAACGAAATGGATGTACCGGTGAAGTTTGTTGGATTAGGAGAGCAAATGGATGATCTGCAGCAATTTGATCCAGAACAATATGTGTATGGCTTATTCGCGAACTTGGTAGAAACTGAAGAAGTGTAAGAAAAAAACTTGACACTCTTTTATACTCCATGTAAACTAATTCATGTAAAGGGAAATCACTTAACAAAGGATGATCCAACATGCTCGAAAAAACAACGAGAATGAACTATTTATTTGATTTTTATCAATCGTTGTTAACGCAAAAACAAAGAAGTTATATGTCGCTTTATTATCTAGATGATTTATCTCTTGGTGAAATTGCGGAAGAATTTGATGTAAGCCGCCAAGCCGTGTATGATAACATTAAACGGACTGAAGCGATGCTTGAAGAATATGAAGATAAATTAGTATTACTTCAAAAGTTTCAAGAGCGACAGCGACTTGTTGCAAAGCTAAAACAGCTAATCAGCGAAGAAGAGCATGTGAATGAAGAAATGAAACAAGTTGTTGAAGCTATCGAAAAATTAGATTAGGAGGGCGGCAATATGGCATTTGAAGGATTAGCCGACCGACTTCAACAGACAATGCAAAAAATCCGCGGCAAAGGAAAAGTTTCTGAAGCCGATGTGAAAGAAATGATGAGAGAAGTTCGTCTAGCTCTTTTAGAAGCAGATGTTAACTTTAAAGTAGTAAAAGATTTTATAAAGCGTGTGTCTGAGCGTGCTGTCGGACAAGATGTAATGAAAAGTTTGACACCTGGACAACAAGTAATTAAAATCGTACAGGAAGAACTTACAGAACTTATGGGCGGAGAGCAAAGCAAAATTGCTGTTGCTAATAAGCCACCGACTGTTATTATGATGGTTGGTCTGCAAGGTGCGGGTAAAACAACGACAACAGGTAAGCTTGCGAATTTACTTCGTAAAAAGTATAATCGTAAACCGATGCTTGTTGCAGCAGATATTTACCGTCCAGCAGCGATTAAACAGCTTGAAACATTAGGGAAGCAATTGGACATGCCTGTTTTCTCTTTAGGAGATCAAGTAAGTCCAGTTGAAATTGCGAAACAAGCGATTGCAAAAGCAAAAGAAGATCATCATGATTATGTTTTAATTGATACAGCGGGTCGCCTGCATATTGATGAAGAACTAATGGATGAACTAGCGAAAGTGAAAGAAGTTGCGAAACCGGATGAAATTTTCCTTGTTGTCGATGCGATGACAGGACAAGACGCGGTAAATGTAGCACAAAGTTTCCATGAACAGTTAGGTTTAACAGGTGTTGTATTAACGAAATTAGATGGTGACACGCGCGGTGGTGCGGCATTATCTATTAAGGCTGTAACAAACACACCAATTAAATTTGCTGGTATGGGTGAAAAGCTAGATGCGATTGAAGCGTTCCATCCAGAGCGTATGGCATCCCGTATTTTAGGGATGGGCGACGTCTTAACATTAATTGAAAAAGCGCAAGCTACAGTTGATGAAGAGAAAGCAAAAGAACTTGAGCAAAAAATGCGTACGCTTTCGTTTACACTTGACGATTTCCTAGAACAACTTGGACAAGTGCGTCAACTTGGACCGCTTGACGAATTGTTAGGAATGCTTCCTGGTGCAAATAAAATTAAAGGGCTGAAAAATGCACAAGTTGATGAAAAACAAATTGGGCATATTGAGGCAATTATTCGTTCTATGACTAAATTAGAACGAGAACAACCGGAAATAATTAACGCTAGTCGAAAAAAACGCATTGCCAAAGGTAGCGGTACAACCGTACAAGAAATCAATCGTCTAATCAAGCAATTCGATGATATGAAGAAAATGATGAAAACGATGACTGGTATGCAAAAAGGTAAGAAAAAAGGACTAGGTGGAATGAAGTTTCCATTCATGTAAGGAAAAAAGATGGCTCTGTTAAGAAAAAATACTTTACAAAGCAATAGTCTTTTTGCTAATATAATTATCTGTGTGAAATAAATTCGGAGGTGCTTTATAAATGGCAGTTAAAATTCGTTTAAAACGTATGGGAGCTAAAAAAACTCCTTTCTATCGTGTAGTTGTTGCAGATTCTCGTTCTCCTCGTGACGGACGTTTCATTGAGGAAATCGGTACTTACAATCCGGTTGCTCAACCAGCTGAAGTTAAGATCAACGAAGAAGCAGCATTAAAATGGTTAGGAAACGGTGCTAAACCGTCTGATACAGTTCGTAACTTATTCTCTAACCAAGGTATCATGGAGAAATTCCACTTATCTAAACAAGGTAAGTAATTGAGGCAATGACTATGAAGAAGTTAGTCGAGACGATTGTCAAGCCTCTTGTCGATCATCCTGAAGATGTAAAAGTTACACAGGAACTTTGCAACGGAGAGATAAAGTATCGATTAACTGTACATCCTGAGGATGCTGGAAAAGTCATTGGAAAGCAAGGGAAGGTTGCGAAAGCAATTCGAATGCTCTTGTATTCAGTGGGACATCATAATGATGAAAAAGTAACACTGGAAATTCAATAAACGTAAAAAGGGCGAGGAGTTAATTCCTCTCCCTTTTTTAACATTTAAAGAGAAGTTGCATGTTCCATATGTGAAATGGAGATGCTTAATTTATATAGAAACCAGGGGTGACATACTATTTATGACAAAATGGTTTAACGTAGGGAAAATTGTAAATACTCATGGCGTAAGAGGAGAAATTCGTGTAATTTCTCGTACTGATTTTCCAGAAGAGCGATATAAAGTAGGAAACACGTTATACATATGTAATGAGAAAGACACAGACTATCTTCCAGTGAAGGTAACTTCTCATCGTCAACATAAGACATTTGATTTATTAACACTTGAAGGATACAACAATGTAGATGAAGTAGAGAAGTTGAAAGGTTCTTTAATAAAAGTACCAGAAGAGCAGTTAGGCGAACTAGCTGAAGGTGAATACTACTATCATGAAATTATTGGTTGTAGTGTTGTAACGGAAGAAGGAGAAGCGTTAGGAACGATCAAAGAGATCTTATCTCCTGGTGCGAATGATGTATGGGTGATTAAACGTCCAAAAGGTCAAGATCTTTTAATTCCTTATATTGATGACGTTGTGCTTCAAGTTAATATTGAGAATAAATTAGTAACCATTCATGTAATGGAAGGATTGCTATAATGAAGATTGACATTTTAACATTGTTTCCAGATATGTTTACAGGTGTGTTTGGGTCTTCAATTTTAAAGAAAGCACAAGAAAAAGAAGCGGTAGAGCTTCGTGTTGTCAATTTCCGTGATTATACAACTAGTAAGCATAATAGTGTAGATGATTATCCGTATGGTGGGGGCGCTGGGATGGTATTAACCCCTCAGCCTATCTTTGATGCGGTGGAAGAGTTAACGAAGGAAACAGACCGTAAACCGAGAATCGTCTTAATGTGTCCACAAGGAGAGCGTTTTACGCAGAGGAAGGCAGAAGAGCTTGCTGAAGAAGAGCATGTTATTTTTGTATGTGGCCATTATGAAGGGTACGATGAACGAGTTCGTGAACATCTTGTAACAGATGAGATTTCTATTGGTGATTACGTATTGACGGGTGGAGAACTAGCCTCAATGGTGATTACTGATAGTGTTGTACGTCTCCTGCCAGGAGTACTAGGGAATCAAACGTCACAAGTGGAAGATTCTTTTAGCACAGGTTTGTTAGAACACCCACATTATACACGTCCTGCTGATTTTCGTGGTATGAAGGTACCGGATGTATTAATGTCAGGAAATCATAAAAACATTGATGAATGGCGCCATAAAGAATCCTTGCGTCGTACGTATACGCGTAGACCAGATTTACTAGAAGAGCGAGAATTATCTAAGCAGGAAGAGAAATGGCTGGAGCAAATTAAAAAAGACCAATAAGGGCTTGATATATTTTCTGTTGCAACAGTCCTAGCAATATGCTATTATAACATTTGTGCTACTGAAATCAGTAGCCGTATTAACGATGTTCCGCTGTAATTTATTAAGACTTTATAAGAGCATCTGTTTAAAGGAGAGAATTTAATATGCAACAATTAATCGCAGAAATTACAAAAGGCCAATTAAAAACTGACCTTCCTTCATTCCGTCCTGGAGACACTTTACGTGTACACGTAAAAGTAGTTGAGGGAACTCGTGAAAGAATTCAGCTTTTCGAAGGTGTTGTAATCAAACGTCGTGGTGGCGGAATCAGTGAAACATTCACAGTTCGTAAGATTTCTTACGGCGTAGGTGTTGAGCGTACATTCCCAGTTCACACGCCAAGAATCGCGAACATCGAAGTACTTCGCCGTGGTAAAGTACGTCGTGCTAAGTTATACTACTTACGTAACCTTCGCGGTAAAAAAGCACGTATTAAAGAAATTCGATAAGACATGTATGGGAGCTTGTAAATGCGCAAGCTCCCTTTTTCCAATCTATATAAAATTTTGATATAATACGAGCAGCTTACATAACTGTGGAGGGGAAATGCATGAAGAAAGAAAAGAGTTCACTTTGGGAATGGATCAAAGCAATTTTGATTGCAATTGTATTAGCGGGCGTTATTAGACAGTTTTTCTTTGCGCCAATTCTCGTAGATGGTGTATCGATGTCACCAACTTTACATGATCGTGATCGAATGATTGTTAATAAAATAGGTTATCACATAGGTGATCCGAAGCGCTTTGATATTATTGTATTTCGAGCGACGGAAGAAAAAGATTATATTAAGCGTATTATCGGCCTACCAGGCGATGAAATCGAATATCGTAATGATAAACTATACGTTAATGGAAAAGCTTATGAGGAGCCGTACTTAGACAAACAAAAAAAACAAATTTCTGACGGACCGCTTACATATGATTTTACTCTGGAAGAAATGACTGGAAAGAAAACTGTCCCAGAAGGTCAATTATTTGTTTTAGGTGATAATCGCCGTTTTAGTAAAGATAGCCGGACAATTGGTACAATTTCAGTGGACCAAGTAATTGGTAATGCAAATATGTTATATTGGCCGTTAAAAGATGCACGTATTGTGAAATAACAGAAAAAGAAGGTGGCAACATGGCAATTCAATGGTTCCCAGGGCATATGGCAAAGGCTAGACGCCAAGTAACAGAAAAATTAAAGTTAATCGATGTTGTAATTGAGCTTGTAGATGCTCGATTACCTTTATCTTCTCGAAATCCGATGATTGATGAAATTATTACACATAAACCGAGGCTGGTTGTTTTAAATAAGGCGGATATGGCAGATGATCGTTTAACGAAACAATGGATTGCATATTTTAAAGAAAAGGGCCATAAGGCAATTTCAATTAATGCGCAAGCTGGACAAGGTATGAAAGAAATTGCAGCAGCTTGTAAAATCCTTGTTAAAGAAAAATTCGATAAAATGGTTGCTAAAGGTATTAGACCGAGAGCGATTCGTGCTTTAATTGTAGGTATTCCAAATGTTGGTAAATCCACTTTGATTAATAAATTAGCGAAGAAAAATATCGCGAAAACAGGAGATCGTCCTGGAGTAACTACAGCTCAGCAGTGGATTAAAGTTGGAAAAGAAATGGAGCTACTTGATACACCAGGTATTTTGTGGCCTAAATTTGAAGATCAATTAGTTGGTTTACGTCTAGCTACGACTGGTGCAATTAAAGACTCTATTTTAAATCTACAAGATGTAGCTGTTTATGCATTACGCTTTATGGAGAAACATTATCCAGAACGATTAAAAGAGCGATATAATTTAAATGACATTCCAGAAGATATTGTGGAGTTATTTGATGCAATCGGAAAAAACAGAGGTTGCCTAATGGGTGGCGGCATGATTGATTATGATAAAACATCTGAACTTGTACTTCGTGAGCTTCGTGGTGGTAAACTTGGAAAAATGACGTTTGAAACACCAGAAGAGTTTGCAGAGCAGGTAGAAGATGTGGAAAAAGCAGAAGAAATATAAGACATGCGTTTGTGCGTCTTTTCTTTTTGGATACGTTTAAAAAGGAGTATAGATAGATGCAAAAAATAACTATACAAGAAGCCGAATGTTTGCTACAAGAAATTATAAATGAAGAAGATGAGCGTTTTCAAATGTTAGTGAAAGACGAGAGAAAAGGTGTTCAAAAATTAATTTTGAAGTGGTATAAACAAAAAGAGTTGGCACACAAGGAAAAAGAGAAATTTCTAGAAATGTCTAAGTATGAACATGCTTTGCGTGAAAAAGGAATCACGTATATTGCGGGCATTGATGAAGTGGGACGAGGACCGTTAGCTGGACCTGTTGTGACAGCTGCTGTGGTCCTTCCGGAAGAATTTTATATTCCAGGATTAAATGACTCGAAAAAGTTGAGTGAAGCGAAACGAGAGCGTTTTTATGATGAAATTAAAGAGCATGCGATTGCAATTGGAGTTGGAATTGTATCACCACAAATTATTGATGAAATCAATATTTATCAAGCAACAAAGCAAGCGATGTTAGATGCAGTTGCTAATTTATCATGTACACCAGAATATTTATTAATCGATGCGATGAAGTTGCCTACATCAATTCCGCAAACATCAATCATTAAAGGTGATGCGAAAAGTATATCTATTTCAGCTGCATCTATTATTGCGAAAGTGACAAGGGATCGTATGATGAAAGAGTTAGGAAAAAAGTATCCTGCATATGGATTTGAACAACATATGGGGTATGGGACGAAACAGCATTTAGAAGCGATTGAATTACATGGAGTGTTAGAGGAACATCGGAAATCATTTGCGCCAATTAAAGATATGATTTAAAAATAAGCTGTGAATATACAGCTTATTTTTTTATTTTGGTATATGAACATTATTATTTTCAAAAAAGAATAAAGCGATTTCAGTTTTCTGACACTTTATTGTAGACAGCGTGCCAATCATCTTATACAATGGCAATGTAATGTTTTTTAAACATTAAAAAACTTTTCGAGTAAAACAGGAAAACAGGGGAGGATGGGACCATGAATATCCATGAGTACCAAGGTAAGGCAGTCCTTAGAAGCTATGGGGTTAGCGTTCCGAACGGGAAGGTTGCATTTACAGTAGAAGAAGCTGTAGAAGCAGCTAAAGAATTAGGAACGGAAGTATGTGTAGTTAAAGCACAAATTCACGCTGGTGGACGCGGCAAAGCTGGCGGAGTAAAAGTTGCGAAAAATTTAGAAGAAGTTCGTACATATGCAGAAAGCATTTTAGGAACTACACTTGTGACGCATCAAACAGGTCCTGAAGGTAAGGAAGTAAAACGCTTACTTATCGAAGAAGGTTGCGATATTAAAAAAGAATATTATGTAGGTCTTGTATTAGATCGTGCAACTTCTCAAGTTGTTTTAATGGCATCTGAAGAAGGTGGAACAGAAATTGAAGAAGTAGCAGAAAAAACACCTGAAAAAATCTTTAAAGAATATATTGATCCAGCAGTAGGTTTACAAGGTTTCCAAGCACGTCGAATCGCGTTTAACATCAATATTCCAAAAGAGCTTGTAGGACAAGCTGTGAAGTTTATGATGGGCTTATATAGTGCGTTTATCGAAAAAGATTGCTCTATCGCTGAGATTAATCCACTTGTTACAACAGGTGACGGTAAAGTTATGGCTTTAGATGCGAAATTAAACTTCGATTCTAATGCGTTATATCGCCATAAAGACATTTTAGAACTTCGTGATCTTGATGAAGAAGATTCAAAAGAAATTGAAGCTTCTAAATATGACTTAAACTACATTCCTTTAGATGGAAATATCGGTTGTATGGTTAATGGTGCAGGTTTAGCAATGGCTACAATGGATATCATTAAACATTACCATGGTGACCCAGCTAACTTCTTAGATGTTGGTGGCGGCGCAACAGCTGAAAAAGTTACAGAAGCATTCAAAATTATCCTTTCTGACAAAAATGTAAAAGGTATCTTCGTTAACATTTTTGGTGGCATTATGAAGTGTGATGTTATTGCAGAAGGTGTTATTGAAGCAACGAAGCAAGTAGGTCTTGAGTTACCTTTAGTTGTACGTCTTGAAGGTACAAACGTAGAGTTAGGTAAGAAGATTTTAAATGAGTCTGGCTTAAATATTGTTGCAGCAGAATCTATGGCAGACGGTGCACAAAAAATTGTTTCACTAGTGGGCTAATAGAAAGCGGGGGAGAAAAATGAGCGTATTAGTTAATAAAGATACAAAAGTTATTGTTCAAGGTATTACAGGTTCTCAAGGATTATTCCATACAAAACAAATGATTGAATACGGTACGAAAATTGTCGGTGGTGTAACGCCAGGTAAAGGTGGCACTGATATTGAAGGTGTACCAGTATTTGATACTGTAGAAGATGCAGTGAAAGCAACAGGCGCAAATGCTTCAGTTGTATACGTTCCACCCGCTTTTGCGGCTGATGCAATTATGGAAGCAGTTGATGCAAAGATTGATTTAGTAGTATGTATTACTGAAGGAATCCCTGTATTAGATATGGTAAATGTAAAGAGATATATGGCAGGTAAACATACACGTTTACTTGGACCAAACTGTCCTGGTGTCATTACACCTGATGAATGTAAAATTGGTATTATGCCAGGATACATTCATAAAAAAGGTCATGTGGGTATCGTATCTCGCTCTGGTACATTAACGTATGAAGCTGTACATCAGTTAACACAAGAAGGTATTGGCCAATCTACTGCTGTAGGTATCGGTGGGGACCCTGTTAACGGTACAGACTTTATTGATGCGTTAAAAGCATTTAATGAAGATGAAGAAACACATGCTGTAATTATGATTGGTGAAATCGGCGGTACGGCAGAAGAAGAAGCAGCTGAGTGGGTAAAAGCTAATATGACAAAACCAGTTGTCGGCTTCATTGGTGGCCAAACTGCGCCTGAAGGCAAACGTATGGGCCATGCCGGTGCAATCATTTCTGGCGGTAAAGGAACTGCTGCGGAAAAGATTAAAACAATGGAAGCTTGTGGTATTAAAGTTGCTGAAACGCCAGCTGTTATGGGTGAAACATTAATCTCTGTTTTAAAAGAAAAGGGATTATTTGAAACTTGTAAA
The DNA here is from genome assembly GCF_016483685.1 of Bacillus cereus group sp. N8. Classification (NCBI taxonomy): domain Bacteria; kingdom Bacillati; phylum Bacillota; class Bacilli; order Caryophanales; family Bacillaceae; genus Bacillus; species Bacillus cereus group sp. N8. Next base: position 647,517 of record NZ_JAEHBK010000001.1, read on the forward strand.
AACTATTAATCTTTTTGAAAGACACCTTCTTGTTTGAGGGTGTCTTTTTACACTTTTCCTGTTTACATAATAAAAATTATGGGTAAGGAGAATTAAGATGAAAAGAGAACGATTATTGCACCTACATTACGTGTTGGCGGATCATTGGAAAGCGATGGAGAGGATACTATATGTTGATCCGGAATTGAATAGGATGTACACTTTTAGTGCAGAGCAATTTGAATATTACGCTGGAATATCCTCGAAAAAATCTTCAGAACTAGTAAATTTTCTTCAGAATGCAAGTCTCCCACAATATATCTCCTATTTAGAAAAAAATCGAATGTTTTATATGACTATATGGGATGAGGATTATCCAAAATTATTGCGAGAAATACAAGATCCTCCTTTTGTTTTATATGGAAAAGGGGAGAGGGATTTTCTTAGTAAAGTAAATAAATTAGCGATTGTTGGGACGAGAGACCCGTCTTTATACGGAAAGAAGAGTATGAAATTTATTTTACACCCTTTACTTGAAAAGGAGTGGCTTATTGTTAGTGGGTTTGCAAAAGGGATAGATAAGATTGCTCACGAAGTCACAGTAAGTCAGCATTTCCCGACTATTGCAATCTTAGGACATGGATTATCTTATATGTATCCGAAAGAGAATAGACGGTTATATGACACGTGGAAAGACTATATATTGTTATTGACAGAGTATCCGCCGCATTATGCACCGAAAAAATGGTATTTTCCAAAAAGAAATCGAATTATTAGTGGAATAAGTAAAGGGGTTTTAGTTGTAGAAGCAAAATCAAGAAGTGGATCACTTATTACTGCAGACCTTGCATTAGAGCAAAATAGAGAGGTATTTGCCCTTCCTGGACCAATATTTATAGATAGTGCATCAGGAACGAATTATCTTATTCAACAAGGTGCAAAATTAGTACGAAATGCAGAGGATATCCTGGAGGAAATTATAAATTAGCCATATATTTTTATGTTTTTATTAAACAATTATTGACAAATGGTAGATTGTCACTGTATGGTATATTCATTCTTGATTGACAAAAACAAGAGAAATCAATAAGATTGATGAAGACTTGAATCCACCTCTTAAGGAGGCACTAGCATGTCAGATTACCTCGTAATCGTGGAGTCGCCTTCTAAGGCGAAGACCATTGAGAAATATTTAGGGAAAAAATACAAAGTCGTTGCGTCCATGGGACATGTTCGCGATTTACCTAAAAGCCAAATGGGGATAGAAGTAAAGAATAACTTCACCCCGAAGTATATTACCATTCGTGGTAAAGGTCCCGTTTTAAAAGATTTAAAATCAGCGGCAAAAAAAGCAAAGAAAGTCTATCTCGCGGCCGATCCAGACCGCGAAGGGGAAGCAATTGCTTGGCATTTAGCAAATACGTTAAATGTGGACGTTGAATCAGATTGCCGAGTGGTATTTAATGAGATTACAAAAGATGCAATAAAAGAATCATTTAAACATCCTCGGGCAATTAATATGGATTTAGTAGATGCGCAACAAGCAAGGCGTATACTCGATCGTCTTGTTGGTTACAATATTAGTCCTTTATTATGGAAGAAAGTAAAAAAAGGATTAAGTGCAGGACGCGTACAATCTGTAGCAGTTCGTTTAATTATCGAACGTGAAAGAGAAATTCAAAACTTTGAACCTGAAGAATTCTGGACAATTAAAACAGAATTTGTGAAAGGTAAAGACACATTTGAAGCAAGCTTTTACGGTGTAGATGGTGAAAAAGTTCAATTAACGAACGAAGAACAAGTGAACGAAATAATCGAAAAGATGAAAGATAATGCGTTTTCGGTTGAAAATGTAACGCGAAAAGAGCGGAAGCGTAATCCAGCATTACCGTTTACAACATCTTCCTTGCAACAAGAAGCCGCACGTAAATTAAATATGCGAGCAAAGAAAACAATGATGCTTGCGCAGCAATTGTATGAAGGGATAGATCTTGGAAAACAAGGGACTGTAGGTCTTATTACGTATATGAGAACCGATTCAACAAGGATCTCAGAAACAGCTCAAACAGAGGCTCGTACTTATATTACAGAGTCGTTTGGTGCGGAATACATAGGGACAGAGAAGAAGAAAGAAACGAAAAAGTCGAATGCACAAGATGCGCATGAGGCGATTCGTCCTACTTCGGTAATGAGAAAGCCAGAGGAACTAAAAAGTTTCTTAGGTCGTGATCAATTACGTTTGTATAAACTGATTTGGGAGCGATTTGTTGCAAGTCAAATGGCATCTGCTATAATGGATACTGTTACAGCGAGACTCATTAATAATAATGTTCAGTTCCGTGCAAGTGGATCGCTTGTAAAGTTCCCAGGATTTATGAAAGTGTATGTAGAGTCGAAAGATGATGGTGCGGAAGAAAAAGATAAAATGTTGCCACCTTTAGAAGTAGGGGAAACTGTATTTTCAAAAGATTTAGAACCGAAGCAACATTACACACAGCCTCCGCCGCGTTATACAGAGGCTCGTCTAGTAAGGACACTTGAAGAGCTTGGAATTGGGAGACCGTCTACTTATGTACCGACACTTGAAACAATCCAAAAACGAGGATACGTTGGTTTAGATAATAAACGCTTCGTTCCGACTGAGCTTGGTGGAATAGTAATCGAACTTATTTTAGAGTTTTTCCCAGAAATTATTAACATTGAATTTACTGCCAACATGGAGCAAAGCCTTGATGAAGTAGAAGAAGGAAATGCAAATTGGGTGAAAATTGTTGATGATTTCTACGTAGGATTTGAACCGCGCTTAGAAAAAGCGGAAAAAGAAATGCGTGAAGTGGAAATTAAAGATGAACCAGCTGGGGAAGACTGTGAATTATGTGAGCACCCAATGGTCTTTAAAATGGGTAAATACGGGAAGTTTATGGCATGTTCGAATTTCCCAGATTGTCGTAATACAAAGCCGATTGTGAAAGAAATTGGTGTTACTTGTCCGAAGTGTGATAAAGGACAAATTATTGAACGTCGAAGTAATAAAAAGAAACGTCTTTTCTATGGGTGCGGTACGTATCCAGAGTGTGACTTTGTATCTTGGGATAAGCCAATTGGCCGTAAATGTCCGAAGTGCGAAGGTATGCTTGTAGAGAAGAAGTTGAAAAAAGGCGTGCAAGTACAATGTATTTCGTGTGATTATGAAGAAGAACAACAAATGTGAGCGTAACTGCTCACATTTTTTTCGGGAAGAAAAGGAAAGGTGATATATATGACAACACAAGTAGTAAACGTCGTTGGCGCAGGTCTTGCAGGAAGCGAAGCAGCTTACCAAATTGCAAAACGTGGTGTCCAAGTGAAATTATATGAAATGAGGCCGGTACGACAAACGCCAGCTCACCACACAGATAAATTTGCGGAACTAGTATGCAGTAACTCGCTTCGTGCGAATACATTAACGAATGCTGTTGGGGTTATTAAAGAAGAAATGCGCCTAATGGACTCTGTTATTATTCGTGCAGCTGATGAGTGTTCTGTACCAGCAGGAGGGGCTTTAGCTGTAGATCGTCATGAATTTGCAGCAAAAGTAACTGAGTATGTGAAAAATCATCCAAACGTAACTGTTATGAATGAAGAAATCACTGAAATTCCAGAAGGACCAACTATTATTGCGACAGGTCCACTTACGTCTCCTGATCTTTCTGCACAATTAAAAGAACTAACAGGTGAAGATTATTTCTATTTCTACGATGCAGCAGCACCAATCGTTGAAAAAGACAGCATTGATATGAACAAAGTATATTTAAAGTCTCGTTATGATAAAGGGGAAGCGGCATATTTAAACTGTCCGATGACAGAAGAAGAATTTGATCGTTTTTATGAAGCTTTAATTGCTGCTGAGACAGTACCTTTAAAAGAATTTGAAAAGGAAATTTTCTTTGAAGGTTGTATGCCAGTGGAAGTTATGGCAAGCAGAGGAAGACAGACGCTAGTATTTGGACCAATGAAACCTGTTGGATTAGAAGATCCGAAAACAGGGAAAACGCCATATGCTGTTGTTCAGTTACGTCAAGATGATGCAGCGGGAACGTTATACAATATTGTAGGTTTCCAAACGCATTTAAAGTGGGGACCACAAAAAGAAGTGTTACAGTTAATTCCAGGACTGGAGAACGCAGAAATTGTACGCTACGGTGTAATGCATCGTAATACGTTTATTAATTCACCTAACTTGCTTCGTCCAACATATCAATATAAACAACGTGATGATTTATTCTTCGCTGGTCAAATGACTGGAGTAGAGGGATATGTTGAATCGGCGGCGTCAGGATTACTAGCGGGTATTAACGCTGCTCGACTTGTGAAAGGTGAAGAACCGGTTGTGTTACCACCTGTAACTGCAATGGGAAGTATGGCGAATTATATTACTGCGACAAATGCGAAAAACTTCCAACCAATGAATGCAAACTTCGGTTTGTTTGCGCCGTTGGAGAAGAAAATTAAGAAGAAAGCAGAACGAAATGAAGCATATGCAACACGCGCTTTAGAAACAATTCAAAATTTTGTAAATATTTAGTTGAATTTCTTGCAAAGGCTACTAAGTTGTGATACGATTTAGTAGCCTTTATTGAGGTGAATTATGTGAATGTGAAGAAATTGTTACAATTATTCGTTGGATATTTACAAATTGAAAGAAATTATTCAAAATATACAATTGCAAGTTATCAAAATGATTTAGAACATTTTGTGCAATTTATGGAGCGAGAAGGCATATCCTCTTTTTTAGATGTTACATACGCGGATGTTCGTTTGTACTTAACAACGTTACACGATGAAAAGTTAGCCCGTAAATCTGTCGCAAGAAAAGTATCAAGCTTACGAAGTTTATATCGTTTTTTGATGCGTGAAGGTTATCGGAAAGATAATCCGTTTGCACTTGCGTCACTCCCCAAAAAAGAATTGTCAATCCCAAAGTTTTTATATGCTGAAGAATTAGAGGAATTATTTGAAGTTTCTGATACGGAAACACCGCTAGGTCAAAGGAATCAAGCGTTATTAGAGTTGATGTATGCAACTGGGATCCGTGTGAGTGAATGTACCAATTTACAACTTACCGATATTGACTTCGCAGTGGGAACAATTTTAGTGATGGGAAAAGGAAAAAAACAAAGGTATATTCCGTTCGGAAGTTATGCACAAGATGCTTTAATTACTTATATAGAGAACGGGAGAAAACAGTTAGCTAACAAGACTGAAGAACACTCTCATATGGTATTTTTAAATGCGAAAGGTACGCCGCTAACAAGTCGGGGTGTACGTTATGTATTAAACGAACTCATTAAGAAGGCTTCATTGACAATGCGGATAAGTCCCCATATGTTAAGGCATACATTTGCTACACACATGTTAGATGAGGGGGCGGATTTACGTACTGTACAGGAGCTGTTAGGTCATGAAAATTTGTCGACGACACAAATTTATACGCATGTCTCTAAAGAAAGATTGCGTTCTGTTTACATGAAGCATCACCCGCGGGCATAAATTGCTATTAAAGCTATAAAAACATATAAAGGAGTTTTTTCTATGGGGAATTTCCACGCTACAACGATATTTGCAGTTCATCATAATGGAGAATGTGCAATGGCTGGAGATGGCCAGGTGACAATGGGAAATGCTGTTGTAATGAAACATACAGCTCGTAAAGTTCGCAAACTTTTCCAAGGTAAAGTTTTAGCTGGTTTTGCAGGTTCAGTTGCTGACGCATTTACTCTTTTTGAAATGTTTGAAGGAAAATTAGAAGAGTATAATGGCAACTTGCAGCGTGCTGCTGTTGAAATGGCAAAACAATGGCGTGGCGATAAAATGTTACGTCAGCTAGAAGCGATGCTCATTGTCATGGATAAAACAACTATGCTCCTTGTTTCAGGTACAGGAGAAGTGATTGAACCGGATGATGGTATTTTAGCAATTGGATCAGGTGGGAATTATGCACTTTCTGCAGGTCGTGCTTTAAAGCAATATGCAAGTGAACACTTAACAGCGAAACAAATTGCGAAAGCGAGTTTAGAGATTGCTGGAGATATTTGTGTTTATACGAATCACAACATAATTGTTGAAGAATTGTAGAATCGTAAGGGAGGCATTTTATATGCATTTACATTTTACTCCGCGCCAAATTGTGGAAAAATTAGATCAATACATCATCGGTCAAAAAGATGCAAAGAAAGCGGTTGCTGTAGCGTTGAGAAATCGATACCGTCGTAGTAAATTAGCTGAAAATTTACGTGATGAAATAGCACCTAAAAATATTTTGATGATTGGACCGACAGGTGTTGGGAAAACAGAGGTAGCACGACGAATGGCGAAACTCGTTGGAGCACCTTTTATTAAGGTTGAAGCTACGAAATTCACAGAAGTTGGATATGTGGGTAGAGATGTAGAGTCGATGGTACGTGACCTTGTGGAAACGTCAGTTCGCATCGTAAAAGAAGAAATGGTAGTGAAAGTTCAAGATAAAGCAGAAGAGCAAGCGAATCAACGTCTTGTTGAAATTTTAGTGCCGAGTCCGGAGAAGCAATCTGGATTTAAAAACCCGTTAGAAATGCTTTTTGGCGGTGCTCAAAATTCGAATCAAACATCTGATGCACAGGAAGATGCTGAAATCGAAAAGAAACGTCTAGACGTGGAAAGAAAACTTGCTGCAGGACTTCTTGAAGAAGAAATTGTATCGATTGAAGTGACTGAGCAACAGTCTTCAATGTTTGATATGTTACAAGGAACGGGTATGGAACAAATGGGTATGAATTTCCAAGATGCATTAGGAAGTTTTATGCCGAAAAAAACGAAAAAACGTAAACTTTCTGTAAAAGAAGCGAGAAAACTCTTGACAAATGAAGAGGCACAGCGCTTAATTGATATGGATGAAGTTACACAAGAGGCTGTTTATCGTGCTGAACAGCTCGGGATTATTTTTATCGATGAAATTGACAAAATTGCTGGTAAGCAGTCGAATAGCGTAGATGTATCACGTGAAGGTGTGCAACGTGACATTTTACCAATTGTAGAAGGGTCGAATGTTGCGACAAAATACGGATCAGTAAAAACGGATTATATTTTATTCGTTGCAGCTGGAGCGTTCCATATGTCTAAACCGTCGGATTTAATTCCGGAATTGCAAGGGAGATTTCCGATTCGAGTAGAATTAACAAAATTATCGACAGACGATTTTGTTAAAATATTAATCGAGCCTGACAATGCGTTAATTAAACAATATATGGCATTATTAGCGACTGAAGGTATAGAAATTGAATTTTCAGACGAAGCTATTCGTAAGATTGCTGAGATTGCTTATCAAGTTAATCAGGATACAGATAATATTGGAGCAAGAAGACTTCATACGATTATGGAGAAACTCCTTGAAGATTTATCGTTTGAAGCATCTGAAATTACGTTAGAGAAAATAACGATAACACCTCAATACGTTGAGGAGAAATTAGCAACAATTGCTAAAAATAAAGATGTGAGCCAGTTTATTTTGTAATAGTGTCATCAGGTGACTCGCCCTAGTTTCCAAGTGATGAAAAAATATGTAAGTAACATGTAGGAGGAACTTTTGAAATGGAATTATTAGCAAAAACGAGAAAATTAAATGCGTTATTACAGAGCGCAGCAGGGAAGCCTGTAAACTTTAGAGAAATGTCTGACACAATGTGTGAAGTAATTGAAGCAAACGTGTTCGTTGTAAGTCGTCGTGGTAAATTACTAGGTTATGCAATTCACCAACAAATCGAAAACGAGCGTATGAAACAAATGCTTGCAGAGCGTCAGTTCCCAGAAGAATATACACAAAGCTTATTCAACATTACAGAAACATCTTCAAACTTAGATGTGAACAGTGCTTATACAGCATTCCCGGTAGAAAACAGAGAATTATTCGGTCAAGGTTTAACTACAATCGTACCAATCGTTGGTGGCGGTGAGCGTCTAGGTACATTAGTATTAGCTCGTCTTGGTCAAGAGTTCTTAGATGATGATTTAATCCTTGCTGAGTACAGCTCAACTGTTGTAGGTATGGAAATCTTACGTGAAAAAGCAGAAGAAATCGAAGAGGAAGCACGTAGTAAAGCTGTTGTTCAAATGGCGATCAGCTCATTATCTTACAGTGAGTTAGAAGCAATTGAGCACATCTTCGAAGAATTAAATGGAACAGAAGGTTTACTTGTTGCAAGTAAAATTGCTGATCGCGTAGGAATTACTCGTTCTGTAATCGTAAATGCACTACGTAAATTAGAAAGTGCTGGTGTTATTGAGTCTCGTTCTTTAGGTATGAAAGGAACATACATTAAAGTGCTAAACGACAAGTTTCTACAGGAACTTGCTAAATTAAAAACAAACTAATTTATATAAAAACTCTCCTCGGTTGAGGAGAGTTTTTTGTTTTTTTAAGAGAATGATTTTGCTTACGTAAGGCGTCATGACAACGTTCATTAGAAAACTATTAATTAACCTTCACCGCCTTGCTTAAAGGAAGTGAAGGTTGGGAATACTAGAATTCGAGCGTGAAAAAAAGAAAGTTTTACATTGTTCGCATTTTCGACTTGATTGTAATATTTCAGTATGATATAGTAAGCAGTGGTGTCAGTACAAAGTACACACGTTTACTGATTTAAGTGTTGGTGCTACGTTTGTAGTTTCGCTTAGAGTTGAAGTAAACGGAGGATATCAAAAACCATTTAGGAGGAACTAAATTATGTCAGTAATTTCTATGAAGCAATTGCTTGAAGCTGGTGTTCATTTCGGACATCAAACTCGTCGTTGGAACCCAAAAATGAAGCGTTACATTTTCACAGAGCGTAACGGTATCTACATCATCGACTTACAAAAAACTGTGAAAAAAGTTGAGGAAGCTTACAGAACGATGCGTGACATCGCTGCTGAAGGTGGAGACATCTTATTCGTAGGTACTAAAAAACAAGCACAAGAAGCTATTAAAGAAGAAGCAACTCGTGCTGGTATGTACTTCGTTAACCAACGTTGGTTAGGTGGAACTTTAACAAACTTCCAAACAATCCAAAAGCGTATCAAGCGTCTTAAAGACATCGAAAGAATGCAAGAAGATGGTACTTTCGAAGTACTTCCTAAGAAAGAAGTTGTTCAACTTAAAAAAGAGTTAGAGCGTCTTGAGAAATTCTTAGGCGGTATTAAAGATATGAAAGGTCTTCCAAGTGCATTATTCGTAGTAGACCCTCGTAAAGAGCGTATTGCAGTTGCTGAAGCACGCAAATTACACATTCCAATCATCGGTATCGTTGATACAAACTGTGATCCAGACGAAATCGATCACGTTATCCCAGCAAACGATGATGCAATTCGTGCTGTAAAACTTCTTACATCTAAAATGGCAGACGCGATCCTTGAAGCAAAACAAGGTGAAGAAACTGTTACTGCGTAACAAATTTGGAAAGGTGATAAGGGGTTCGGCCTTTTATCACCTTTTTTAAGGTATAAACACCTTTTTAAAAGGTATAAATACATATTTTAGGAGGATGAAAAACATGGCAATCACTGCACAAATGGTAAAAGAACTTCGTGAAAAAACAGGCGCAGGTATGATGGACTGCAAAAAAGCTTTAACTGAAACTAATGGCGACATGGAGAAAGCAATTGACTTCTTACGTGAAAAAGGTATTGCGAAAGCTGCTAAAAAAGCAGACCGTATCGCTGCTGAAGGTTTAACTTTCATCGAAACAAACGGTAACGAAGGTTTAATCTTAGAATTAAACTCTGAAACTGATTTCGTTGCGAAAAACGAAGGTTTCCAAGCATTAATTAAAGAATTAGCTGCTCACTTATTAGCTAACAAACCAGCTAACATTGAAGAAGCTATGGCTCAAACAATCGAAGGCGGCAAAACAGTAGAAGAGCACATCAACGAAGCAATCGCTAAAATTGGTGAAAAACTTACACTTCGTCGTTTCGAAATCGTATCAAAAACTGATGCTGATGCATTTGGCGCTTACCTACACATGGGTGGACGTATTGGTGTATTAACAGTTCTTGAAGGTTCTACTGACGAAGCAGCTGCTAAAGATGTAGCAATGCACATCGCAGCAGTTAACCCTAAATACATCGACCGCGATGCTGTAACAGCTGAAGAAGTTGAGCATGAGCGTCAAGTATTAACACAACAAGCTTTAAACGAAGGCAAGCCTGAAAAAATCGTTGCAAAAATGGTTGAAGGCCGTCTTGGCAAATTCTTCGAAGAAATTTGCTTACTTGACCAAGCGTTCGTTAAAAACCCTGATATGAAAGTTCGTCAGTTCGTTGAGTCTAAAGGCGGAACATTAAAAGGATTCGTTCGCTACGCTGTTGGTGAAGGTATCGAAAAACGCGAAGACAACTTTGCTGAAGAAGTAATGAACCAAGTAAAAGGTAGCAACTAATACAGATTAGGGAACACTTTGTGTTCCCTTTTTTAAAATAAAGATGTAAGCAATTGGAGGTTCATTATGAGTAAACCGAAATATAATCGTGTCGTATTAAAGCTAAGCGGAGAAGCGTTAGCTGGCGAACAAGGATTTGGAATTAACCCAGCTGTTATTAAATCAGTTGCAGAACAAGTGAAGGAAATTGCAGAACTTGATGTAGAAGTTGCTGTTGTTGTTGGTGGCGGAAACATTTGGCGTGGAAAAATCGGAAGTGAAATGGGAATGGATCGTGCTGGAGCAGATTACATGGGTATGTTAGCAACAGTTATGAACTCATTAGCTCTTCAAGATAGCTTAGAGAACATTGGTATTCAAACTCGTGTCCAAACTTCAATCGAAATGCGTCAGGTTGCAGAGCCTTACATTCGTCGTAAAGCGATTCGTCACTTAGAGAAAAAACGTGTTGTGATCTTTGCCGCAGGTACAGGTAATCCGTACTTCTCTACAGACACAACGGCAGCATTACGTGCAGCGGAAATCGAAGCGGACGTTATTTTAATGGCGAAAAATAATGTGGATGGCGTATATAGTGCGGATCCATCTATTGACCCAACAGCTACAAAATACGAAACACTTACTTACTTAGATGTATTAAAAGAAGGTTTAGGTGTAATGGATTCTACAGCTTCTTCTTTATGTATGGATAACGATATTCCATTAATTGTATTCTCGGTTATGGAAAAAGGTAACATTAAACGTGCCGTTTTAGGCGAAAATATTGGAACAGTTGTAAGGGGGAAATAAATATGGGACAACAAGTATTGAAGTCTTCAAATGAAAAAATGGAAAAAGCAGTTGCAGCGTATTCTCGTGAATTAGCAACAGTTCGCGCTGGTCGTGCAAGCTCATCTGTATTAGATAAGGTACAAGTTGATTACTACGGTGCACCAACACCAGTTGTGCAATTAGCGAACATCACAGTTCCAGAAGCACGTTTACTTGTAATTCAGCCTTATGATAAAACTTCTATCGGTGATATCGAAAAAGCAATTTTAAAAGCAGATTTAGGCTTAAATCCTTCTAATGATGGAACTGTAATTCGTATTGCATTCCCTGCATTAACAGAAGAGCGTCGTCGTGATCTTGTTAAAGTTGTGAAAAAATATGCTGAAGAAGCAAAAGTAGCTGTTCGTAACGTACGTCGTGATGGTAATGACGATCTTAAGAAGCTTGAAAAAGCTGGAGATATTACAGAAGATGATTTAAGAGGATATACTGAAGATATCCAAAAAGAAACAGACAAATATATTGCAAAAGTTGACGAAATCGCAAAAAACAAAGAAAAAGAAATCATGGAAGTGTAATAGCGATAACTTCGCAAATATGACCCTCTTCTTAAGGGGGTCTTTTTACACTTTTAGGCATACGTCTGCTTGTTGGAGGGTATGAATGATGTTTAAAAAGTTTCCTTTTTTTAAAGGTAAAAAGGTCACATCGTTTGATCATCTCATTGAAGAAGTGAAAAAAGGATATATCCCAGAACATATTGCCATCATTATGGATGGTAATGGAAGATGGGCAAAGAGGAGAGCGATGCCTCGCATTGCTGGACATCATGAAGGCATGCAAGTTGTGAAAAAAATAACAAAATTTGCAAGTAAGCTTGGTGTGAAAGTATTAACTCTTTATGCTTTTTCGACTGAGAACTGGAAAAGACCGAAAAAGGAAGTTGATTATTTGATGAAGCTTCCAGAGGAATTTCTAGGTACATTTTTGCCAGAATTAATTGAAGAAAACGTACAAGTCCGAGTAATAGGGCAACAAGATCGTCTTCCTACGCATACGCGCAGAGCGATGGAAAAAGCCATGGAAGATACGAAAGAGAATACGGGATTAATTCTTAATTTCGCGTTAAACTATGGAAGTCGAGATGAAATCGTTTCTGCTGTGCAACATATGATGAAAGATAGTGAGGAAGGGAAAATTCGTGCTGAAGAAATAAGTGAAGAAATGATTTCTTCTTACTTAATGACGAATTCTTTACCTGATCCAGAGTTGTTAATCCGTACAAGCGGAGAGCTACGTATTAGTAATTTCATGTTATGGCAAATTGCTTATTCGGAATTTTGGTTTACAGATGTGTATTGGCCAGATTTTACCGAAGAACATTTGCTAAATGCGATTACAGATTTTCAGCATAGAGGGCGCAGGTTCGGAGGCGTGTAGAAAGAGAGGGTTTGGTAGTGAAACAGAGAATTATTACTGGAGTGATTGCTGCCGCGCTATTCATTCCCATCGTAATTTACGGTGGCGTGCCTTTTACGGTTTTAGTGTATGCACTTGCTTCTATAGGTTTATATGAATTAATTCGTATGAATAAGCTTACGATTATTTCAGTACCAACAGTTTTAGCTGCAATATTATTGTGGATTATTTTAATCCCAAGTAGTGCATCAGAACTGTTTACGTGGATTGGATTAGGTAAATTAGAAATCACATTTGTGATTGTTTTATTACTTTTATCATATACAGTCCTTTCTAAGAATACATTTACTTTTGATAATGCTTCCTTTTTACTAATGGCAACGACATATGTGGCAATGGGATTCTTATATTTAAATGAAACGAGAATATTAGGAATTAAATATGTGTTTTGCGCATTATTTGTTATATGGGCTACTGATTCAGGCGCATATTTCGTAGGGAAAGCAGTAGGAAAGAGAAAATTGTGGCCGGAAATTAGTCCAAATAAAACGATTGAAGGTTCATTAGGCGGAATCGTTTGTGGAATTGTTGTTGCACTTGTGTACAATATGTTCTTCCCGGTTGAAGCGAATGTAGGGATTTTAATCGTTCTGACGATTATCATTTCTATTTTTGGACAAATTGGTGATTTAGTGCAATCTGCATTTAAGCGCCATTATGGTGTAAAGGATTCAGGTACAATTTTACCTGGACATGGTGGAATATTAGATCGAACAGATAGTTGGTTATTTGTTTTACCAATTCTCTATTTTTTATTACAATATAATTAATAAATGAACGAGGGGTTGGAGTCATGAAAAACATAAGTTTATTAGGTGCAAGCGGATCAATCGGTACACAAACTTTAGATGTATTACGCTCGCACCCAGACCAATTCCGTCTCGTTGCTTTTTCTGTAGGGAAAAACATTGACTACGCAGTAAAGGTAATTCAAGAATTTTCTCCGCAAATCGTCTCTGTGCAAAGAGAAGAAGATGTTTTAAAATTACAAGCTGTTTCTGGTAATACAAAAATTGTATATGGTAGTGAAGGGCTTTTAGAAGTAGCATTACATCCAGATGCGGAGATTGTAGTAAATGCTGTTGTAGGTAGTGTAGGGTTGTTACCAACACTGCGTGCAATTGAGGCGAAAAAAACAATTGGAATTGCAAACAAAGAAACGTTAGTAACTGCAGGGCATCTTGTAATGGAAGCGGCACGAAAACATAACGTTTCGTTACTTCCAGTAGATAGTGAACATTCAGCTATTTTTCAATGCTTGAATGGTGAAAATGAAAAAAGAATTTCTCGACTCATTATAACGGCTTCTGGTGGAAGTTTCCGTGATAAAACGAGGGATGAATTGCATCATGTGACCGTAGAAGATGCGCTTCGACATCCAAACTGGTCAATGGGTTCGAAAATTACAATTGATTCTGCTACAATGATGAATAAGGGACTAGAAGTAATTGAAGCACATTGGCTTTTTGGTATCCCTTACGAGCAAATTGATGTTGTTTTACATAAAGAAAGTATTATCCATTCTATGGTTGAATTTGAAGACCGTAGTGTAATGGCGCAGCTTGGCTCACCGGATATGCGAGTACCAATTCAATACGCACTTACATATCCTGACAGATTACCTCTTTCAGACACAAAACAGTTAAATTTATGGGAAATGGGAACATTGCATTTTGAGAAAATGAATCAAGAACGTTTCCGTTGCCTACGTTTTGCGTATGAAGCTGGGAAAGCAGGTGGAAGTATGCCAGCTGTAATGAATGCAGCCAATGAGATAGCTGTTGAAGCTTTTTTACAAAAGAGAATTGGTTTCTTAACAGTGGAAGACCTCATTGAAAAAGCAATGCACCATCACAATGTTATTGCACGACCGAGCTTAGAGGAAATTCTGGAAATTGATGCAGCCACAAGACGGTTTGTGATGGAACAAATTTAGCAAAGGTGGTTATGGAATTGAATACAGCGATTGCCTTTATATTAATTTTCGGTGCACTCGTATTTTTCCATGAGCTAGGACATCTATATTTCGCAAAAAGAGCAGGTATTTTATGCCGCGAGTTTGCAATTGGTTTTGGTCCGAAAATATTCTCATTTGAAAAGAATGAAACGGTGTATACGATTCGATTACTGCCCCTTGGTGGCTATGTAAGAATGGCTGGCGAGGATGCAGACACAGTTGAGTTAAAGCCCGGCAAAAAGGTTGGCCTTGTACTAAATGAAAAAGACGAAGTTGTGAAATTAGTTTTTGATGGGTATGAAAAGTATCCAAATGTTCGTGTCATTGAAGTCGAACAAGCTGATTTAGAGCATAATCTAACAATTTCGGGCTATGAAGAGTACGAGGAAGATCTTCAAACGTTCCGTGTGAATGAAAAGGCTCGTATTATTACTGCGGGAGAAGAAATTCAAATCGCTCCGTATAATAGACAATTTGGCTCAAAAAAACTGGGGCAACGCGCTTTAACAATCTTTGCGGGTCCTGCAATGAACTTCATTTTAGCATTTGTTATTTTTGTGATTCTTGGATTTGTACAAGGGGTTCCTATTGACAAGCCAATGGTCGGAAAAGTAATGGAGAATAGTGCTGCAGAGCAAGCTGGATTAAAAGAAAATGATACAATTCAAGCAATTGATGGGAAAAACACAAGTACATGGAAAGATGTTGTTACCATTGTACGTGCAAACCCGAATAAAGAAATTACGTTACACGTAAAGCGTGATAATGAACAGCTTAATGTGAAAGTAACGCCAACACTCGATAAAGATGGTAAAGAAGAAGTGGGTAGAATTGGTGTTTACACTCCAGTAGAGAAAACAGTAATGGGTTCTATTAAATCAGGTTTTGAACAAACATACCAATGGACAAAAATAATTTTTGAGTCGCTTGTGAAATTAGTAACTGGTCAATTCTCTATTAATGAGTTGTCAGGTCCAGTAGGAATTTATAATCTTACAGATCAAGTTGTAGATTATGGATTTACGCGTGTATTAAATTTAGCAGCAGTATTAAGTATTAACCTTGGTTTATTTAATTTATTACCAGTTCCAGCTTTAGACGGTGGACGTTTATTCTTCTTCTTAATTGAAGCGTTACGAGGGAAACCAATTGACCGTCAAAAAGAAGGAATGGTTCACTTTATTGGTTTTGCATTATTAATGTTATTAATGTTAGTTGTAACATGGAATGACATTCGTAAGTTTTTCTTGTAAAATAGAATGAAACTTATAATGAAATAGAGCTCGTAGAATGAAATCCCTCACCTAATTCGAGGTGAGGGGTTTTACTGCGTATAAGAGTAAAATGAAGAGGTGCAAATATATGAAACAAAGTATGGTATTCAGTCCTACATTACGTGAAGTTCCAGCTGATGCTGAAATTAAGAGTCATCAACTATTACTTCGCGCAGGTTTTATGCGTCAAAATGCTTCTGGTATTTATAGTTTTCTACCATTTGGTTTAAAAGTATTACACAAAGTAGAACGTATCGTTCGAGAAGAAATGGAGCGCGCAGGAGCTGTAGAATTATTAATGCCGGCTATGCAAGCTGCAGAATTATGGCAAGAGTCAGGTCGTTGGTATTCTTATGGATCTGAATTAATGCGTATGAAAGATCGTAACTCTCGTGAGTTTGCATTAGGAGCGACACATGAGGAAGTAATTACGGATCTTGTGCGTGATGAAGTGAAATCATATAAAAAATTGCCGTTAACATTATACCAAATTCAAACAAAATTCCGTGATGAGCAAAGACCTCGTTTCGGTTTATTACGTGGAAGAGAGTTTCTAATGAAAGATGCATACTCTTTCCATGCTACACAAGAGAGCTTAGATGAAGTGTACGATCGCTTATACAAAGCATACTCTAACATTTTTGCTCGTTGTGGTTTGAATTTCCGTGCGGTTATTGCTGATTCTGGAGCAATGGGCGGAAAAGATACACATGAATTTATGGTATTATCTGATGTTGGGGAAGATACAATCGCATACTCTGATACATCTGATTATGCAGCAAACATCGAAATGGCTCCTGTTGTAGCAACGTATACAAAGAGTGACGAAGAAGAAAAGGCACTTGAAAAAGTAGCAACACCAGATCAAAAGGCTATTGAAGAAGTATCTGCATTCTTAAATATTGCAGCGGAAAAATGCATTAAGTCTATGGTATTTAAAGTAGATGAGAAATTAGTAGTTGTACTTGTTCGTGGTGATCATGAAGTAAACGATGTAAAAGTGAAAAATGTATACGGCGCTTCAGTTGTTGAACTTGCTTCCCATGAAGAAGTAAAAGAGTTATTAAATTGTGAAATTGGTTCATTAGGACCGATTGGTGTGACAGGCGATGTAGAAATTATTGCTGACCATGCTGTAGCATCAATTGTAAACGGATGTTCAGGAGCGAATGAAGAAGGATTCCATTATGTAAATGTAAATCCAGAACGTGACTTTAAAGTAAGTCAATATACAGATTTACGCTTCATCCAAGAAGGAGACCAATCTCCAGATGGAAATGGAACAATTCTTTTCGCACGCGGAATTGAAGTTGGTCATGTGTTCAAATTAGGAACTCGTTATAGTGAGGCAATGCAAGCAACGTTCCTAGATGAAAATGGGAAAACAAAACCACTTATTATGGGTTGTTACGGCATTGGTGTATCTCGTACAGTGGCAGCCATTGCAGAACAGTTCAATGACGAGAACGGTTTAGTTTGGCCAAAAGCTGTCGCACCATTCCATGTGCATGTAATTCCAGTAAATATGAAATCTGATGTACAACGTGAAATGGGTGAAAATATCTACAGCTCATTACAAGAACAAGGATACGAAGTATTACTAGATGATCGAGCAGAACGTGCAGGTGTGAAATTTGCAGATGCAGATTTATTCGGTCTTCCAGTTCGTGTCACAGTGGGTAAAAAAGCAGATGAAGGTATTGTAGAAGTGAAAGTACGTGCTACAGGCGAATCTGAAGAAGTGAAAGTAGAAGAACTTCAAACATATATTGCTAATATTTTAAAATAAGAAGGGGTACCTCGTTACGAGGTACCTTCTCTTTCTTTGTAAACGTATTTTGTAAAAGAAGAAGGGAGAAATCTTTCTTTGTAGTACGTTTCAATTTATAATAGCAAATGGAAGGAGAGTGCTTATGTCATTAACAAATGAACAACAAGAGCGATTTCAAATTTTGCTCCAACAGTTGCAAATACCAGAAGACCTTATAAATCAATATTTACATGGCGGTGGTATTGAAAGGCTAGTTATTGATAAAGCGAATAAAAGTTGGCATTTTGATTTACAAGTGCCACGTATTTTGCCGACAGAATTATATGAATTGCTAGAAACGAAGCTTAAGCAATCATTTTCTCATATTGCAAGAACAACATTTGCATTAGAAACAGAGAATAAACAATTTACAGAAGAAGAAGTAAAGGCGTATTGGCCGCTTTGTACGGAACGAATTACATTTTCACCTATGTTTGCGTACTTAAAGAAGCAACTTCCGCAGGTTAATGGCGTGAAGCTGCTAATAAATGTGAATAATGATCTTGAATCTACTGCTTTAAAGAAAAATGTTGCGAAACCAGTAGGTGATCAATATGAAGCTTTTGGATTCCCACGTTTTCAGCTAGACACACATATAAAGCAAAATACAGAAGAAATGCAAAAGTTTCGTGAGCAAACTCAGCAAGAAGACCGAGAGCGTGTAATACAAGCTATGGAAGAAATGGCGAAGAAGCAAGCTGAAGAAAGTAGCGTTGTGCATGAAGGGCCGATCACACTCGGGTATCTTATTAAGCCAGATGAAGAGATTACACCGATGCGAGAAATTCAAGATGAAGAAAGAAGAAAAACAGTTCAAGGGTATGTCTTCCATGTAGAAACAAAAGAGCTTCGTAGTGGACGTACGTTATTAACTTTAAAAATAACGGATTATACAGATTCTATTATGATAAAAATGTTCTCACGTGACAAAGAAGATATTCCGATGCTGCAATCCTTGAAAAAAGGAATGTGGGTGAAAGCGCGTGGTTCTGTCCAAAATGATACGTTTGTTCGAGATTTAGTAATGATTGCAAATGATATTAATGAAATAACAGGTCCTTCACGTAAAGATAAAGCGCCAGAAGGCGAAAAACGTGTAGAGCTGCACCTTCACACACCGATGAGCCAAATGGATGCTGTTACTCCTGTTTCTAAGCTTGTTGCTCAAGCAGGGAAATGGGGGCATGAGGCAATTGCAGTTACAGATCACGCCGTTGCTCAGTCTTTCCCAGAGGCATATTCTGCGGGTAAAAAGGCTGGGGTTAAAGTTATATATGGTGTAGAGGCTAATTTAGTTAATGATGGTGTACCGATAGCATATAACGAAGCACATCGTCTACTTGCAGAGGAAACGTATGTTGTTTTCGACGTTGAGACGACAGGTTTATCGGCTGTATATGATACAGTTATTGAGTTAGCTGCTGTAAAGGTAAAAGGTGGCGAAATTATTGACCGCTTTGAATCTTTCGCAAATCCGCATCAACCATTATCTGCGACAATTATTGAATTAACAGGTATTACAGATGATATGTTAACTGATGCGCCAGAAGTGGACGAAGTATTTAAAAAGTTTGAGGAATGGATGGGTGACCATACTCTTGTTGCTCATAATGCAAGCTTTGATATGGGATTCATTAACGTAGGCTTTAAAAAAGCAGGGCTAGAAAAAACGAAAAACCCAGTTGTTGATACGTTAGAACTTGCACGGTTCTTATTCCCAGAAATGAAAAACCATCGATTAAATACGATGTGTAAAAAGCTCGATATTGAATTAACACAACATCACCGTGCGATTTATGATACAGAAGCAACGGGATATTTACTTGTAAAAATGTTAAAAGATGTGATTGAAAAGGGATTTGAATATCACGATCAATTAAACGATAGTATGGGACAAGGGGATGCATATAAACGAGGGCGCCCAAGTCATATGACATTACTTGCTACATCAGACGTTGGATTGAAGAACTTATATAAACTTGTTTCATATTCTCATCTTAATTACTTTTACCGTGTACCACGTGTGCCACGATCACTATTAAAAAAATATCGTGAAGGTATTATAGTTGGAACGGCTTGTGATAAAGGTGAAGTGTTTGAAGCGATGATGCAAAAAGCACCTGAAGAAGTAGAAGAAATTGCACAGTTTTATGATTATATTGAGGTTATGCCTCCAGAGGTGTTACGTCATTTAGTAGAACGTGAACTTGTTAGAGATGAAGGACAATTAAAAACAATTATTTCTAACTTAGTAAAGCTAGGTGAGACGTTAGACAAACCAGTTGTTGCTACAGGGAACGTGCATTATTTAGAACCAGAGGATGCAATGTATCGTAAAATTTTAGTCAGTTCGCAGGGTGGAGCAAATCCATTAAATCGTCATTCATTACCGCCTGTACATTTCCGTACAACAGATGAAATGTTAGAGTGTTTTTCATTCTTAGGTGAAGACACAGCGAAAGAAATTGTAGTAACGAATACACAAAAGATTGCATCGTTAATTGGTGATGTTCATCCAGTAAAAGATGATTTATACACACCGAAGATTGAAGGTGCCGATGATGAAACGCGTGATATGAGTTATAAAATGGCGCGTAGCATTTATGGTGAAGAGCTACCGGAAATTGTAGAAGCTCGTTTGGAAAAAGAATTGAAAAGTATTATTGGACATGGATTCGCCGTTATTTATTTAATTTCGCATAAGCTTGTGAAAAAATCGTTAGTCGACGGCTATCTAGTAGGTTCGCGTGGGTCGGTAGGGTCATCATTTGTTGCAACGATGATGGAAATTACAGAAGTAAACCCATTACCACCACATTATGTATGTCCAAAGTGTAAGCAATCAGAATTCTTTAATGACGGTTCGGTTGGTTCTGGTTTTGACTTGCCAGATAAAGACTGTCCAACCTGTAATGTGTCATATGTAAAAGATGGCCACGATATTCCGTTCGAAACGTTCCTTGGATTTAAAGGAGATAAGGTGCCCGATATCGATCTGAACTTTTCTGGGGAATACCAACCACGTGCCCATAACTATACGAAAGTATTGTTTGGTGAAGATTATGTATATCGTGCTGGAACGATTGGTACGGTTGCGGAAAAAACTGCTTATGGATATGTAAAAGGTTATGCAAATGATCATAATTTAACGATTCGAAATGCAGAGATTGATCGTTTAGTTTCAGGATGTACGGGTGTAAAACGTACAACTGGACAGCATCCAGGTGGTATTATCGTTGTGCCAGATTACATGGACATCTTTGATTTCTCACCAATACAGTTTCCGGCGGATTCAATAGGGGCTGAGTGGAGAACAACACACTTTGATTTCCACTCAATTCATGATAATTTATTAAAACTTGATATACTAGGACACGATGACCCGACCGTTATTCGTATGTTACAAGATTTAAGTGGTATTGATCCAAAAACAATACCAACGGATGATCCAGAAGTGATGAAAATTTTCTCTGGTCCAGAATCGTTAGGGGTAACGGAAGAACAAATCAACTGTAAAACAGGTACACTTGGTATACCAGAGTTTGGTACGAAATTCGTAAGACAAATGTTAGAAGAGACAAAACCAACGACATTCTCAGAGTTAGTCCAAATCTCTGGACTATCACATGGTACTGACGTATGGCTCGGTAATGCAAACGAGTTAATTTATAATGGTACTTGTACACTGAGTGAAGTTATCGGTTGTCGTGATGACATCATGGTATATTTAATTTATCAAGGTTTAGATCCGTCATTAGCCTTCAAAATCATGGAGTCAGTTCGTAAAGGTAAAGGTGTACCGGAAGAATGGGAAGAGGACATGAAAAATAATAATGTACCGGGTTGGTATATTGATTCATGTAAGAAGATTAAATACATGTTCCCTAAAGCCCATGCGGCTGCTTACGTACTTATGGCTGTACGTATCGCATACTTTAAAGTGCATTTTGCACTTTTATTCTATGCGGCATATTTTACAGTTCGTGCAGATGATTTTGATGTAGAAGCGATGGCGAAAGGTTCAGCATCCATACGCGTAAAAATTGACGAAATCGCTCAAAAAGGATTGGATGCAGCGCCGAAAGAGAAGAGTTTATTAACTGTACTAGAAATGACACTTGAAATGTGTGAACGTGGATACTCATTCCAAAAGGTTGATTTATACCGCTCGCATGCAACAGAATTTATTATTGATGGAGACTCATTAATTCCTCCATTTAATGCAGTGCCTGGTCTTGGTACAAACGCAGCTTTAAGTATTGTAGAAGCACGTAAAAATGGAGACTTCCTATCAAAAGAAGACTTACAGCAGCGCAGTAAGGTTTCAAAAACAATTATTGAGTATTTAGATAGTCAAGGTTGTCTAGGAGATTTACCGGATCAAAACCAATTATCACTGTTCTAACAGGTAGGAAAAGTCTTTGCAAATCAATATTTGCTATGGTATACTATAAACCGAGATAACCATGTCATGTATATTTTGTGAAAAAGAGAGTGGGGAAACCCACTCTTTCGTGTTACTATCTACATTTTATTTATGGGATAGTAAAGATATTTCTGTCGTATATACATATTTTGTTACAAGTTTTACTTCTTAAATTTGGTAATACTAAGACAGATATTCCCTGCTTAACGGCAGGGGCTTTTGTTAGCTAACGAGAAAGAATAAGATAGACCGTCTTAATGAACGGGATCTTTTCTTGTAAATGGTACATGGCGGCAGGAAGGAGGCTGTTTATGGATAAGAAAGTCACAGAAGTTGTAGAAGCATTTGCGCAGCCGATCGTTGAAGAGTTAAATCTTGAACTTGTAGATGTAGAGTATGTGCAAGAAGGACAAGACTGGTTCTTACGCGTATTCATCGATTCTGAAAAGGGAGTCGACATTGAAGAATGCGGTGCGGTAAGTGAACGTTTAAGCGAAGCTTTAGATAAAGAGGATCCAATTCCTCATCTTTACTTTTTGGATGTATCATCTCCTGGAGCGGAACGCCCATTAAAGAAAGAGAAAGACTTCCAGCAAGCGGTAGGGAAACAAGTGGCAATTAAAACATATGAGCCGATTGATGGTGAGAAGATGTTTGAAGGAAAGCTACTTTCCTACGACGGTACTACAATTACACTACTATTAACAATTAAAACACGTAAAAAAGAAATCCAAATTCCAATGGATAAAGTTGCCAATGCGCGACTTGCTGTTACGTTTTAGTAAGAAGGGGGATCTACATGAGCACTGAGTTGTTAGATGCTTTGCTCGTTTTAGAGTCAGAAAAAGGTATTAGCAAAGATATTATTATTGATGCGATTGAAGCAGCATTAATCTCTGCTTATAAACGCAATTTTAACCAAGCACAAAACGTTCGTGTGAGCTTTAACCCAGAAGTGGGAACAATTCAAGTTTTAGCACGTAAAGACGTTGTTGATAATGTGTTTGATCCACGTCTTGAAATCTCTGTAGAAGAGGCAAGACAAATTAATCCAAACTACCAAGATGGCGACGTACTAGAAATTGAAGTAACGCCAAAAGATTTTGGTCGTATTGCAGCACAAACTGCAAAACAAGTTGTAACACAACGAGTTCGTGAGGCGGAACGTGGTGTTATTTATTCAGAATTTAGTGATCGTGAAGAAGACATTATGGTTGGTATTGTACAGCGCCAAGATGCTCGTTTCATCTATGTAAGCTTAGGGAAAGTAGAAGCTTTATTACCTGTAAGTGAGCAAATGCCAAATGAGCAATATAAACCACATGATCGTATTCGCGTATTTATTACAAAAGTAGAAAAAACAACGAAAGGACCACAAATTTACGTATCACGTACACATCCTGGTCTTTTAAAACGTTTATTCGAAATGGAAGTTCCAGAAATTTATGATGGAACTGTAGAAATTCGCTCTGTAGCGCGTGAAGCAGGCGATCGTTCGAAAATTTCTGTGTATGCAGAGAATATCGATGTTGATCCAGTAGGTTCTTGTGTAGGACCGAAAGGACAACGTGTACAACGCATTGTAGATGAACTAAAAGGTGAAAAAATTGACATCGTTCGCTGGTCAAATGATCCAGTTGAATATGTTGCAAATGCTTTAAGTCCATCACAAGTTGTTAAAGTACTTGTAGATGAAGAAGAAAAAGCAACAACTGTTGTTGTTCCAGACCACCAGCTTTCATTAGCAATTGGTAAGCGTGGACAAAATGCACGTCTTGCAGCTAAATTAACAGGCTGGAAAATTGATATTAAAAGTGAGTCTGATGCGAAACAACTTGGTATTGTAACAGAAGAAGATAGCGTAATCGCATTCGGATTCGATTCAGTTGAAGACGAAATCGAATAGAGGTGATGAGCATGAGCAATCGAAAAGTTCCGTTACGAAAATGTATTGCGACGCAAGAGATGAAATCAAAACGAGAGCTCGTTCGCATTGTTCGTTCCAAAGAGGGCGAAGTGTCTATTGATTTATCAGGAAAAAAATCAGGACGAGGTGCATATTTGTCAAAAGATAAAGAATGCATTATTCAAGCCCAAAAGAAAAATATTTTGGAACATCATCTAAAAGCGAAAATCGACAGTTCTCTGTACGAAGAGCTTCTTGAGCTTGTTGAGAAGGAGTCGAAGTAAGTGTCCGATTGGAAATCGTTTTTAGGACTAGCAAACCGCGCTCGAAAAATTATTTCGGGTGAAGAACTCGTTTTAAAAGAAGTACGAAGTGGCAAAGCAAAGCTTGTATTGCTTTCTGAAGATGCGTCAGCGAACACTACAAAACGTATCATTGATAAAACCACGTACTACAACATACCAATGAGAAAAGTCGAAAACCGACAACAATTAGGGCATGCGATTGGGAGAGACGAGCGAGTCGTTGTAGCTGTATTAGATGAAGGCTTTGCGAAAAAGCTACGTAGCATGCTCGATACAAATTACCGGGGGTGAAGGTATGAGTAAAATCCGAGTACATGAATATGCAAAAAAAAATAATATCTCAAGTAAAGATCTTATGACAAAACTAAAAGAGATGAATATCGAGGTTTCGAATCATATGACAATGTTAGAAGACGAAGTAGTAAACAAATTAGATAATCAATATAACACTGGGGCAGAAAAACCTTCTGTTGCAGATGAGTTTGAAGTAGAAGAGAAAGTTGTTCGCAGTAAAAAGAACAGCAATAAGAAGAAGAAAAAAGGCAAAGGAAATGAAGACAAACGTCAAGAAAACTTTGCTGGAAGACAACAAACACAAATAGTAGAAACACCAGATAAAATTACTTTCTCTGGAAGCCTTACAGTAGGTGAACTTGCTAAAAAGTTAAGCAAAGAGCCATCTGAAATTATTAAAAAGCTCTTCATGATAGGAATTATGGCAACAATTAACCAAGATTTAGATAAAGATACAATTGAGTTAATTGCTACTGATTACGGTATTGAAGTAGAAGAAGAAGTAGTTGTAAGTGAAACTGAATTTGAAACATTCATCGATGAGCAAGATGATGAAGAAAACTTAAAAGAGCGTCCAGCTGTTGTTACAATTATGGGACACGTTGACCATGGTAAAACAACATTGCTTGACTCTATCCGTAATTCAAAAGTAACTGCTGGCGAAGCTGGTGGAATTACTCAGCATATCGGTGCATACCAAGTTGATGTAAATGATAAAAAAATTACATTCTTAGATACGCCTGGTCACGCAGCATTTACAACGATGCGTGCTCGTGGTGCGCAAGTAACGGATATTACAATTCTTGTTGTTGCAGCTGATGACGGTGTTATGCCACAAACAGTTGAAGCAATTAGCCATGCGAAAGCAGCTGGAGTACCAATTATTGTTGCAGTGAATAAAATGGATAAACCAGCGGCAAATCCTGATCGTGTAATGCAAGAATTAACAGAATATGAATTAGTTCCAGAAGCTTGGGGCGGAGACACAATTTTCGTACCAATTTCTGCAATTCAAGGCGAGGGAATTGACAACTTGCTAGAAATGATTCTTCTTGTGAGTGAAGTAGAAGAATATAAAGCAAATCCAAATCGCTATGCAACTGGTACTGTAATTGAAGCGCAGCTTGATAAAGGTAAAGGAACTATCGCGACATTACTTGTTCAAAACGGTACACTTCGAGTTGGAGATCCAATTGTTGTTGGAACATCATTCGGTCGTGTTCGTGCGATGGTAAGTGATATTGGTCGTCGTGTAAAAGTTGCTGGTCCATCAACTCCTGTTGAAATTACAGGTTTAAATGAAGTACCACAAGCGGGAGATCGTTTCATGGCATTCGCTGATGAGAAAAAAGCTCGTCAAATCGGTGAATCACGTGCACAAGAAGCGTTACTTGCTCAACGTGGTGAGAAATCTAAATTAAGCCTTGAAGATTTATTCCAACAAATCCAAGAGGGCGATGTAAAAGAAATTAACTTAATTGTGAAAGCAGACGTACAAGGTTCTGTAGAAGCAATGGCAGCATCACTTCGTAAAATTGATGTTGAAGGCGTAAAAGTGAAAATTATCCATACAGGCGTAGGTGCGATTACAGAATCTGATGTTATTTTAGCTTCTGCATCTAATGCAATTATAATTGGATTTAACGTACGCCCTGATGTGAATGCGAAGCGTACAGCTGAATTAGAGAACGTTGATGTTCGTTTACACCGTATTATCTATAAAGTAATCGAAGAAATCGAATCAGCAATGCAAGGTATGCTGGATCCAGAATTCGAAGAAAAAGTAATCGGTCAAGCGGAAGTACGTCAAACGTTCAAAGTAACAAAAGTTGGAACAATCGCAGGTTGTTACGTAATCGACGGTAAAATTACACGTGATAGTGGCGTTCGTATTATCCGTGATGGCGTAGTAGTCTTCGAAGGACAACTTGATACGTTAAAACGTTTCAAAGACGACGTAAAAGAAGTTGCACAAAACTATGAGTGTGGTATTACAATTGAGAGATATAATGATCTTAAAGAAGGGGACATCATTGAAGCGTACATTATGGAAGAAGTGAAGCGATGATTATCGCTTCACTCTCATTCGAGTGTATGATTTACGATGTGCATTCTTTAAAAGAGAAACGAGCAATTTTACAAAGGGTGCTAACTCGTGTGAAGCAGCGTTATAACGTAGCTGTTTCAGAAGTAGGGCATCAAGATGTATGGCAACGTACAGAAATTGCAATTGTTTCCGTATCCTCAAATCGTGTTATCTGTGAAAAAGAAATGAATCGTGTACTTGAGTACATCGATTCATTTCCTGAAATTGAACGTACGATAACACAATTGGAATGGTACTGAATGAGGTGAAGAGTTATGAAATTACGTGCAAACCGTGTAGGCGAGCAAATGAAAAAAGAATTAGGCGACATAATCAGTCGTAAAATTAAAGATCCACGTGTCGGATTTGTTACAGTAACAGATGTACAAGTGAGTGGAGATTTACAAATTGCTACAGTATATATTTCTGTTTTAGGTGATGAAGAACAGAAAGAAAGTACATTAAAAGGTTTAGCGAAGGCAAAAGGCTTCATTCGTTCAGAAATTGGCCAACGTATTCGTCTTCGTAAAACACCGGAAATTTCCTTTGAATTTGATGAGTCTATCGGATATGGTCATCGAATTGATACACTTTTACATGAAATTAATAAAGAAGGTAAACGTGAAGAATAATGGATAGACATATGTCTATCCATTTTTTCAATGCAAAATAAGTTTTGGATATTTATTATGAAAGAATTATGATGAGGTGAACATATATGGAAGGCGTAGTATTATTACATAAGCCAAAAGGCATGACATCACATGATTGTGTATTTAAATTAAGAAAGATTTTACGTGAGAAACGAATTGGTCATACGGGAACATTAGATCCAGATGTAACGGGTGTATTACCGATTTGTGTTGGTAAAGCAACGAAAATTGCACAATTTTTAACAAGTGAGACGAAAACGTATGAAGGTGAAGTAACATTAGGATTTTCTACGACGACTGAAGATGCTTCGGGTGAAGTTGTAGAAACGAAAAATGTGGATCGTGTTATTACACGAAAAGAAGTAGAAAATGTTCTTGCAAAGTTAACAGGAACAATTGAACAAATGCCACCGATGTTTTCAGCTGTAAAAGTAAACGGGAAAAAACTATACGAATATGCTAGAGCAGGTCAAGAGGTTGAACGTCCAGTTCGTACAATTACAATTCACGAATTTGTATTACTTGATGAACGTGAAGTTTTTGAAGGGGAAAACATTTCATTCCGTTTCCGTGTAACGTGTAGTAAAGGAACATATGTAAGAACGCTAGCGGTAATGATTGGTGAAAAACTTGGTTTTCCATCACACATGTCCCATCTTGTAAGAACAGCATCTGGTGAATTTTTACTAGAAGATTGCATATCATTTGAAGAAATTGAAGAAAACGTGCAAAATGGAACAGTAGAGTCTATCTTTATTTCAATCGACGAAGCGTTAAGTAAGTTTCCAAAAATGGTTGTAGATGAAAAGCAAGCAGAAAAAATAAAAAATGGTATGTTCTTAAAGAATGAATTAGAAATAACAGCACCATTTATTACAGTATTTGATAAAAATGATTGTTGCTTGGCGATTTATGAGCATCATCCAAAACACCCTGGTATGCTAAAGCCAATGAAAGTACTTGTGAATAATCAAGAACTAAAGCTATAATGAATTATCGGAAGGATTATTACAGAAAAAGGTGAATTCAAGCGTGAAACTTATTCATTTAACTCATCCACATGAACAAAATAAATTAGAATTACCACCTACTGTAATGGCATTAGGATTTTTTGATGGCATTCATTTAGGACATCAATGTGTGATTCGAACTGCGAAGCAAATAGCGGATGAACGGGGATATAAAAGTGCAGTTATGACATTTTATCCTCATCCATCTGTTGTTTTAGGAAAAAAGGAAGCGCATGTGGAGTATATTACACCAATGCGTGATAAAGAAAAAATAGTCGAAAGTTTAGGAATCGATATATTATATGTTATTAAATTTGATGAATCATTTGCAGGATTATTACCACAACAATTTGTAGATGATTATATTATTGATTTAAACGTAAAGCATGTAGTAGCAGGCTTTGATTATTCATATGGACGTTTAGGAAAAGGGAAGATGGAGACTTTACCATTTCATGCAAGAGGGGAGTTTACACAGACCGTGATCGAAAAAGTTGAATATCAAGAAGAAAAAGTAAGTTCTACTTCATTACGAAAGTTAATTCGAAATGGAGAAATGGAGCAGATTCCATCTATTTTAGGGAGAGCTTATACGGTAGAAGGAACAGTTGTGCACGGCGACAAGCGTGGACGCCAAATTGGCTTTCCAACTGCAAATGTAGGTTTAAGTGATGAATATCTACTTCCGCCAATAGGTGTATATGCAGTGAGATTGAAAGTTCACGATGAATGGCACGATGGCGTATGTAATATTGGATATAAACCAACTTTTAAAGAGAATGAGCGCCAATTATCTATTGAAGTACATCTATTTGAATTTAATAAAGATATATACGATCAAAGTGTCACGGTGGAGTGGCATATACGTATAAGAGAAGAAAAAAAGTTTAATGGTATTGATGAGTTAGTTGCACAAATCGCGAAAGATAAGAAAATCGCCCAAGAATATTTTTCAAGCGCAAAGAATATACTTGCTTTTTCAAATGAAAAGTAGTATTCTATGTTATGTACTTTATGACAACCATTGCTTGGCATTGCGACTCACCGACGCTTGCTAGGTAATTGGGGGTTTAATTATTAGGAGGTGAAATAGGATGGCTTTAACACAAGAGCGTAAAAATGAAATCATTGCACAATTTAGAACTCATGAGACTGATACTGGTTCTCCAGAGGTTCAAATTGCTGTCCTAACGGAGCAAATTAACACTCTAAACGAGCACTTACGTACTCACAAGAAGGATCATCATTCACGTCGTGGTCTATTAAAGATGGTTGGTAAACGTCGTAACTTACTTACTTACCTTCGTAATAGCGATATCACACGTTACCGTGAATTAATCACAAAGCTTGGCTTACGTCGATAGTCAGAGAAGCGGGAATATTCCCGCTTTTTTGTTAGGTAAAAATATATCTTCTACTCTTTATAGCTTATTAAATTTTCGGCAATACTAGAGGAAAGAATATTGTGATATACTATCCATTTACATAGAAGAATTGAATATTTTAAATTGAGAGGGGTACTTAAATGAGTCAGGAAAAGCAAGTCTTCTCGATAGATTTAGCTGGTCGTCAGCTAACAATTGAAACAAGTCAGCTTGCAAAACAAGCGAACGGAGCAGTATTAGTAAGATATGGCGACACAGCAGTTCTATCTACAGCAACTGCATCAAAAGAGCCAAAAAATGTAGATTTCTTCCCACTTACAGTAAACTATGAAGAGCGTTTATATGCAGTTGGAAAAATCCCAGGCGGTTTTATTAAGCGTGAAGGCCGTCCAAGTGAAAAAGCAATTTTAGCAAGTCGTTTAATTGACCGCCCAATCCGTCCGCTTTTCGCAGATGGTTTCCGTAATGAAGTACAAGTTGTCAGCATCGTAATGAGTGTTGATCAAGACTGTTCTTCTGAGATGGCAGCTATGCTTGGTTCTTCATTAGCATTATCTATTTCAGATATTCCATTTGAAGGTCCAATCGCAGGTGCGACAGTAGGTCGTATTAATGGCGAGTTCGTTATTAATCCAACAGTAGAACAGCAAGAACAAAGTGATATTCACCTTGTTGTAGCTGGTACGAAAGATGCAATTAACATGGTTGAAGCAGGAGCAGATCAAGTGCCTGAAGAAACAATGTTAGAGGCAATTATGTTTGGTCATGACGAAATTAAACGTCTAATTGCATTCCAAGAAGAGATTGTACAAGCTGTTGGTAAAGAGAAAACAGCAGTGAAACTTTATGAAGTAGATGCTGATCTTAATCAAGCTGTACGTGAAATGGCTGAGAAGGATATGCATTCTGCAATTCAAGTGCACGAAAAACATGCACGTGAAGATGCAATTAATGAAGTGAAAAAGCGTGTAATTGAGCATTACGAAGTTCAGGAAGTTGACGCTGATACATTAGGACAAGTAAGTGAAATTTTATATAAAATTGTAAAAGAAGAAGTACGTCGTCTTATTACAGTTGAAAAAATCCGCCCAGATGGTCGTAAAGGTGACGAAATTCGTCCTTTAGCATCAGAGGTTGGTATTTTATCGCGTACACACGGTTCTGGTTTATTCACACGTGGACAAACACAAGCGTTAAGTATTTGTACATTAGGCGCATTAGGCGATGTGCAAATTTTAGATGGTCTTGGTGTAGAAGAGTCAAAACGCTTCATGCATCATTATAATTTCCCATCATTTAGTGTTGGTGAAACAAGACCGATGCGTGGACCAGGTCGTCGTGAAATTGGTCACGGTGCATTAGGAGAACGTGCTCTTGAGCCTGTAATTCCATCTGAAAAAGATTTCCCATATACAGTACGTCTTGTATCTGAAGTTTTAGAGTCAAACGGTTCTACTTCACAAGCAAGTATTTGTGGTAGTACTTTAGCGATGATGGATGCTGGTGTTCCACTTAAAGCTCCAGTTGCAGGTATTGCAATGGGTCTAGTTAAATCTGGTGAGCATTACACAATTTTATCTGATATTCAAGGTATGGAAGATCATTTAGGTGATATGGACTTTAAAGTAGCCGGTACAGCAAAAGGTGTAACTGCACTGCAAATGGACATTAAAATCGATGGTCTATCTCGTGAAATTTTAGAAGAGGCATTACAACAAGCGAAAATTGGTCGTGTGCACATTCTAAATCATATGTTATCTGTTATTGCAGAGCCACGTACTGAATTATCAGCTTACGCTCCAAAGATTATTACAATGACAATTAACCCAGATAAAATCCGTGACGTTATTGGACCAAGCGGTAAACAAATTAATAAAATTATTGAAGAAACTGGTGTTAAAATTGATAT
The DNA here is from genome assembly GCF_016483685.1 of Bacillus cereus group sp. N8. Classification (NCBI taxonomy): domain Bacteria; kingdom Bacillati; phylum Bacillota; class Bacilli; order Caryophanales; family Bacillaceae; genus Bacillus; species Bacillus cereus group sp. N8. The sequence continues at coordinate 679,191 of NZ_JAEHBK010000001.1, forward strand.
CGAGCAAGATGGTACGGTATTTATTTCATCAATAAATCAAGAAATGAATGACAAAGCTAAGAAAATTATCGAAGATATCGTTCGCGAAGTACAAGTAGATGAAATCTACGAAGGAAAAGTAAAACGTGTTGAGAAATTCGGTGCTTTCGTTGAATTATTCAGTGGGAAAGATGGATTAGTTCACATTTCTGAACTTGCACTTGAACGTGTAGGTAAAGTAGAAGACGTTGTGAAAATCGGTGATGTAATTACAGTTAAAGTTATCGAGATTGACAAGCAAGGTCGCGTAAATCTATCTAGAAAAGTATTGCTAAAAGAAGAGCAAGAAAAAGAAGCTGCTAAAGAAGAAAACAAGCAAGAGCAGCAATAAGTAAAAGCCAGTTAAACTGGCTTTTTTTGTTATGTAAAAATATGATTTACATATATTTTTATGTCAGTATAGGTATAGTTTTCATTATAACGCTCAAATTAACAAAGATAAGAAGAAAAATGTTTTTTATATAGTTAATGGGAGGGTTTATATGAAAGCTCGTATATGGGCATACATATGTATATTTTCTTTATATGTCAGTTTAGGCTCTTATTCCGTTTTTGCACAGGATAATTTGTATGAAGAAATTCAACAACATGCAAAACAATATGAGATTGCGCCTCAAAATGCGATAATTGATAAAATATGGAAGGCAACACCTGGATATAATGGAAGACAAGTGGATATTGGAGCATCTTATAATAATATGAAGAAGCGAAAGGAATTTGATCAGGAATATCTTGAATTCAAGGAAGTATCACCAAGTGTCCACCTAGAAGATTTATCACCAGCCCCAATTTATAGGGGACATCCAAACAAAAAGATGGTGGGATTAACAATAAATGTGGCATGGGGAAATGAGTATTTACCTCGTATATTAGAGATATTGAAAAAACATGATGTGAAGGCGACTTTCTTTTTAGAAGGACGTTGGGTCAAAGAAAATTTACGATTTGCAAAAATGATTGTTGATGCAAATCAAGAAGTCGGAAATCACTCTTACACACACCCTAATATGAAAACGCTATCGTCTGGTGAAATACGAGATCAGTTACAAAAAACAAATCGAATGATAGAAGCTGCTACGAATCAAAAAGTGAAATGGTTTGCTCCGCCAAGTGGCAGTTTTCGAGATGAAGTAGTGAAAATAGCAGATGATTTTCAAATGGGGACGATTATGTGGACAGTAGATACGATCGATTGGAAACGACCAGAGCCAGACGTACTATTGCAGAGAGTAATGCGAAAAATACATCCAGGTGCTATCGTATTAATGCATCCTACTTCATCTACAGCAGAAGCATTAGATACAATGATTACAAAATTGAAGGAACAAGGATATAAAGTAGGGAATATAACAGAATTATTGGATGAAAAACGTGTAGATTAAATACATTTGCATGACATTCATCCTTAAACTTGTTATCATTAAATAATAGCATTTATTTAGAGAAACTGGCAGTAGGAGGAAAGTTTTTGATTAAAAAATATACGTGTAAAAATGGTGTAAGAATTGTTATGGAGAATATACCAACTGTGAGATCGGTTGCGATTGGTATATGGATCCATGCAGGTTCAAGAAATGAAAATGAAAAAAACAATGGAGTTTCGCACTTTTTAGAGCATATGTTCTTTAAAGGGACAGAAACACGTAGCGCGCGAGAAATTGCAGAATCATTTGATAGCATTGGCGGACAAGTAAATGCTTTTACTTCAAAAGAATATACATGTTACTATGCAAAGGTGTTAGATGAGCATGCTAAATACGCGTTAGATGTTTTAGCAGACATGTTCTTTAATTCAACATTTGATGAGGAAGAACTGAAAAAAGAGAAGAATGTTGTATGTGAAGAAATAAAAATGTACGAAGATGCGCCAGATGATATTGTGCATGATATGTTAACGAAAGCAACATATGAAACGCATCCGCTTGGATATCCTATTTTAGGAACAGAAGAAACACTTGAAACATTTACAGGTGATACGTTACGTCAATATATAAAAGATCATTACACACCTGAAAATGTAGTTGTATCAATTGCAGGAAATATTGATGAATCATTTTTACAAATTGTAGAGCAATATTTCGGTAATTACGAAGGCACAACAAATCGTGAACAAGTACATAGCCCAATTTTCCATTTCAATAAAGTAGCACGTAAGAAGGAAACAGAACAAGCTCATTTATGTTTAGGATATAAAGGCTTGCAAATGGGACACGAAGATATTTATAACTTAATTGTATTAAATAATGTTTTAGGCGGTAGTATGAGTAGCCGTTTATTCCAAGAAGTACGTGAGCAACGAGGATTGGCATACTCAGTATTCTCTTATCACTCTTCTTATGAAGATACAGGGATGTTAACGCTTTACGGTGGAACAGGTAGCCAACAATTAGATACACTGTATGAAACAATGCAAGAGACGTTAAATACGTTGAAAAATACAGGTATTACAGAAAAAGAGCTTGTTAATAGTAAAGAACAATTAAAAGGAAACTTAATGTTAAGTTTAGAAAGTACGAATAGTCGTATGAGCCGTAACGGTAAAAACGAATTACTTCTTCGTAAACATCGTTCTCTTGATGAAATAATTGAAAGTGTAAATACTGTAACAAAACAAAATGTAGACGAGTTAATTCGTAATATGTTTACAGATGAATTCTCTGCGGCACTTATTAGTCCGGATGGAAAACTACCAAAAGGAATGAAACTTTAGTTGGTTTTATGATTCATTCCTTTTCGAGAATAATCGTATCTCATTTATATGGGGTACGGTTATTTTTTTTATATATGCAGAATAGGTACTTATTATAGGAGGCTTTTATAAAAAGATAAGGGGGAGATTTCATGCGCTTAAGTGAATTAAGTGGTAAAGAGATTGTGGATTTAGAAAGAGCGGAAAAAATGGGAGTTTTAGGTCACGCAGATGTAGAAATTAATGAGCGAGACGGACGAATACAAGCTCTTATTATACCGCTTGGGAAATGGGGAGGCTTTAAAAGAGAACAGCAAGAAGTGAGGGTGGAATGGAACCAAATTAAGAAAGTGGGACATGATATGATAATTTGCGATTTTACAAATCATACAAAGTCAGAATGAAAGATGACCATTTTGGTTGTCTTTTTTCTTATTTTTATATAGAGCAGATAAAACATGTGTGCTTTTTGTTTTTCAATCACCTCAAACTCGTACATTACATATGATGTGGAGGAAAAAGAAAAAGTAGGCATTTTTCTTATAAATGAAAGAAAAAGAAGGTGAATTAGGGAATGTTGACTGAGATGCATATCGCTGTCATAGGAGGAGATGCACGGCAGCTAGAAGTAATTCGCAAGTTAGTTGAACTAGATGCGAAACTTTCATTAATAGGGTTTGAACAGCTAGATCATGGCTTCACTGGGGCAGCAAAAGAAAGTATACAAGATTTAAATTTCACTGCTTTAGATGCCATTATTTTGCCAGTTGCAGGGACGAATGCCAAAGGAGAAGTAGATACTATTTTTTCAAATGAAAAAGTTTCTATAACGCAAGAGCAAATTGAAAAGACACCAGAACACTTTACTATATATTCAGGTATCGGAACACCTTATTTGGAGAATCTTGTATCTACTACGAATCGAAAACTTGTAAAATTATTTGATCGTGATGATGTTGCAATTTATAACTCTATTCCGACTGTAGAAGGTACACTAATGATGGTTATTCAACATACTGATTATACAATCCATGGATCAAATGTAATGGTTTTAGGGTTTGGTAGAACTGGTATGAGTGTAGCGAGAGCCTTTCAATCATTAGGAGCACATGTCAAAGTAGGAGCGAGACGATCGGAACATATTGCTCGTATTACAGAAATGATGTTTTCTCCTTTTCATATGCAAGACATAGAAAAAGAAGTAGGTAATATCGATATTGTGATTAACACAATTCCGCATCTCGTTGTGACAGCGAATGTTATTTCAAAAATGCCAGCTCATACGTTAGTAATTGATTTAGCTTCTAAACCAGGCGGTACCGACTTTAGATATGCGGAAAAAAGAGGGGTCAAGGCGTTGTTAGCACCTGGTTTGCCGGGTATTGTTGCTCCGAAAACAGCCGGACAAATTTTAGCGAACGTTCTTTCTCAGTTACTAGCAGAAGGTGCAATAGCAAGAAAGGAGAATGGGGAATGAATTTAAAAGGGAAAAGAATAGGATTTGGTTTTACAGGTTCACATTGTACGTATGAGGAAGTGATGCCTCATTTAGAAAAATTAATTGCTGAGGGAGCAGAAGTACGTCCCGTTGTTTCTTACACTGTTCAATCAACAAATACTAGATTTGGAGAAGGAGAAGAGTGGATTAAAAAGATTGAAGAAATAACAGGTTTTAAGGCAATTAATTCAATCGTTGGCGCAGAACCACTAGGACCTAAAATCCCACTAGATTGCATGGTGATTGCACCACTAACAGGAAATTCTATGAGTAAATTTGCAAATGCAATGACAGACTCTCCGGTACTAATGGCAGCAAAAGCGACGCTAAGAAATGGCAAACCTGTCGTATTGGCTGTTTCAACGAATGATGCTTTGGGATTAAATGGGGTAAACCTCATGCGTCTAATGGCCACAAAAAACATCTACTTCGTCCCATTCGGCCAAGACGCACCAGAGAAAAAACCGAACTCAATGGTAGCTCGCATGGAGTTACTAGAAGATACAGTATTAGAAGCACTGCAAGGGAAGCAATTGCAACCAGTTGTTGTAGAAAAATTCAGATATATGAATTAAAAAACGAAAAAAAACGTACAATTTTTGATGAAACCATCATTCTTACTGTAGAATATGATAAAATTAACGTTATTAAGATTAGAAGGGGTATTCTATACTCCTTCTAATTCTAAGTTATAGAAGGATTGGTATCTAGAAAGGGGCATAGTGATGGAAAAGCAAAAAACTTTTCATGTCGCTGTAGTTGGAGCAACCGGCGCAGTTGGTGAACAAATGTTAAATACTTTAGAGAAACGAGAATTTCCAATCGGGAAATTAACGTTACTTTCATCTAAACGATCTGCAGGTAAGAAACTTGTATTTAAAGGCGAAGAATTTACAGTTCAAGAGGCAACTCCTGAAAGTTTTGAAGGAGTAGATATCGCACTATTTAGTGCTGGTGGATCTGTATCGAAACAATTAGCGCCAGAAGCAGCAAAGCGCGGTGCGATTGTTGTTGATAATACAAGTGCATTCCGTATGACAGAAAACGTGCCACTTGTTGTACCTGAAGTAAATGAAAACGACTTAAAAGAACATAATGGTATTATTGCAAATCCGAACTGTTCTACAATTCAAATGGTAGTAGCTCTTGAGCCAGTTCGTCAGCAATATGGTTTAAAACGAGTAATCGTTTCCACATATCAAGCTGTATCAGGTGCTGGTGCGGCAGCGATTGAAGAACTTCATGAACAATCACAAGCAATCTTAAATGGCGAAGAAGTTAAGGCGAATGTTTTACCTGTATCAGGTGATAAAAAACATTACCAAATTGCTTTTAATGCGATTCCACAGATTGATAAGTTCCAAGATAATGGATTTACGTTTGAAGAAATGAAAATGATTAATGAAACGAAAAAAATTATGCATATGCCTGAATTAGAAGTAGCGGCAACATGTGTACGTTTACCAGTTGTATCAGGGCATTCTGAGTCTGTTTACATCGAAGTAGAAAAAGAAGGCGTAACAGTAGAAGAATTAAAGAGCTTACTTGCAAATGCGGAAGGTATTGTTCTGCAAGATAATCCAGAAGAGCAGTTATATCCAATGCCAGCTACTGCAGTAGGTAAAAACGAAGTATTCGTTGGAAGAATCCGTAAAGATTTAAATAACGATAAAGGATTCCATCTTTGGGTCGTATCTGATAACTTATTAAAAGGCGCTGCATGGAATTCTGTTCAAATTGCAGAGCGCTTAGTAAAATTACAATTAGTGTAAACGGCTAAGAGAAGGTGCAAAATATGAAAATAATTGTTCAAAAATTTGGTGGCACATCAGTACGTGATGAAAATGGACGTAAGCATGCGCTTCATCATATAAAAAAATCGTTAGCTGCTGGTTATAAAGTAGTTACTGTCGTATCTGCTATGGGCCGTAAAGGTGAACCATATGCAACGGATACGTTATTAAGTCTTGTAAATCAAGAGAAATCTAATATTTCTAATCGTGAGCAAGATTTATTATTATCATGTGGAGAGTTAATCTCTGCAATTGTTTTCTCTAATATGTTGAATGAGAACGGCATTAAAGCAGCGGCATTAAATGGTGCACAAGCTGGTTTTGTAACAAATGATGATTTTACGAATGCGAAGATTATTGAAATGAATTGCGATCGTATACATGAAGAGTTACAAAGTTTAGATGTAATCGTCGTTACAGGATTCCAAGGGCAAACGAAAAAAGGTGATACGACAACACTTGGACGCGGAGGTAGCGATACTTCAGCTTCAGCATTAGGTGTTGCGCTTCATGCTGAATATATTGATATCTTCACAGATGTAGAAGGTGTTATGACTGCGGATCCTCGTATTGTAAAGGATGCACGCCATCTTCAAACTGTAACGTATAACGAAATTTGTAACATGGCTTATCAAGGTGCAAAAGTCGTTCATCCACGTGCAGTTGAAATTGCGATGCATGCAAAAGTACCTCTTCGTGTACGTTCTACGTATTCTGATAGTGAAGGTACGCTTATTTCAGCATCTGATGGTGCTACAAAAGGCCGTGATGTCGAAGAACGTCCTGTTACAGGTATTGCACATGTATCAAATGTGACGCAAATTAAAGTGCTTGCAAAAGAAACGGCATATGATTTGCAACAGCATGTGTTTAAAGAAATGGCGAATGAAGGAATAAGTGTCGATTTAATTAACATTTCACCTACTGGAGTAGCTTATACGGTGAGTGATAATGTATCAAGTCGTGCAGTTGAATTATTAAAGAACCTTGGATATGAGCCAATTGTGACAGAGCATTGTGCAAAAGTATCTATTGTAGGAGCTGGAATGGCAGGATACCCAGGGGTTACTGCGAAAATCGTTACAGCTTTAGCTGAAAAAGGTATTCAAATTCTGCAATCAGCAGATAGTCATACGACAATTTGGGTTCTTGTAAAAGAAACCGATTTAGTGGAGGCTGTAAATGCATTACATAGTGCGTTTGAGCTTTCAAAAGAAAAGCAACTGGAACAATAAGGAGTGAGACCATGATAGATTTTGGGACAATTGCAACTGCGATGGTAACACCGTTTGATATAAACGGGAATATCGATTTTGCAAAGACAACGAAATTGGTAAATTATTTAATTGATAACGGTACAACAGCAATTGTGGTAGGAGGAACGACAGGTGAATCTCCTACACTAACATCAGAAGAAAAAGTAGCGTTATATCGCCATGTCGTATCTGTTGTCGATAAAAGGGTGCCCGTAATCGCTGGAACAGGTAGCAATAATACACATGCCTCTGTTGACTTAACTAAAAAGGCAACAGAAGTTGGTGTTGATGCAGTTATGCTAGTGGCGCCGTATTATAACAAACCGAGTCAAGAAGGAATGTATCAGCACTTTAAAACGATTGCTGAAAGCACGCCACTTCCGGTTATGCTATATAACGTTCCAGGGCGATCTATTGTACAAATCTCCGTTGATACAGTTGTTCGTTTATCAGAAATCGAAAACATTGTTGCGATTAAAGATGCAGGCGGCGATGTGTTAACAATGACAGAAATCATTGAAAAAACAGCGGACGACTTTGCAGTATACAGCGGTGATGACGGTTTAACGTTACCGGCTATGGCAGTTGGAGCGAAAGGTATCGTTTCGGTAGCATCTCATGTTATTGGAAACGAAATGCAAGAAATGATTGCAGCGTTCCAAGCAGGAGAATTTAAGAAGGCGCAAAAATTACATCAATTACTTGTAAGAGTAACGGATTCATTATTTATGGCGCCAAGCCCAACTCCAGTAAAAACAGCGTTACAAATGGTTGGATTAGATGTAGGTTCTGTACGTTTACCACTTCTTCCATTAACAGAAGAAGAAAGAGTAACGTTACAATCTGTAATGCAATCCATTCCTCGTTAATAAAAAATGACCTAGTTTGAAACTAGGTCATTTTTATTTTTTTAACTAACTGTAGTAACATTCCTTAGAGCTAATAGGATGTAGGGGAAGAGGAAATAACATTTAATTAGTTATATATTGATTGCGTAGTTAATATATTATGGAACATTGTTAATGCATATAGTCTTATATTCATGCAAAGAAATCGCATGAATATTTTTCCATTAAACTCTTGTGGAGTAGGAAAAGTAAGAAAGGTGATATGAATTTCACCCTCGTAAATTATAACCTCATTTTAGTGTCTTCTCTTGTCTTTCGCATAATTTAACTTGTGTTCTATTTCTTGTATCAGGTATAATATGGCTAAGTAGCTTAGTACGGGTATGCTTAGCAAAATTGGGAAAAATTATGATTCAATGAAATTTTCATATCATATCGAATAAGATATTTGATTTATATAATGAAAGAGAGGTGAAACCTGGTTTAAAAAATAAACAAGGACATGATATCGCATAACGGTAAGGACATTCGTCTTGGACGGTGAATATATGGTGGTTGTAGAGTTTCCCCTGGTGTCTCTACAATTTTAGTGAAATCAGTGTTTGCAAGATTTTTAAACCAGGCAACAACATGAAGAGAAAAGAGAATGAGTCTGTTAAAGTATTTGCTCTTGGTGGAGTAGGTGAAATCGGGAAAAACATGTACTGTGTTGAAATTGATTCTGAAATCTTTATTGTAGATGCAGGATTAATGTTCCCAGGAGATGAAATGTTTGGAATTGATATCGTTATTCCTGATATTACATACTTAGTGGAAAATCAAGAGCGAGTAAAAGGTTTATTTATTACTCACGGTCATGAAGATCATATTGGTGGAATTGTTTATGTACTTCGTAAATTATCTATTCCAGTATATGCAACGAAATTAACAGTAGGACTTATACAAGAAAAACTTGGCGAAGCGGGCATGTTAGGCCGTGTAGACTTAAAAACAATAGATTCAAATTCAACAGTAGATTTTAATACTACAACGGTGTCATTCTTTGGAACGACACATAGTATTCCGGATTCTGTTGGTGTTTGTTTCCATACATCAAAAGGTGCTGTAGTGTATACAGGGGACTTTAAATTTGATCAAACTCCAATTGGAAATAATGGAGCAGATCTTGGGAAAATGGCGCAAATCGGGAATGAAGGCGTACTTTGCTTATTATCTGATAGTACAAACGCTGAGCGTCCAGGCTACACAGGTTCGGAAAAAGAAGTTGGTGTAGAAATTTCTAAAGTGTTCTACGGTGCAGAAGGTCGTATTATCGTTGCTTCATTTGCATCGAATGTACATCGTATTCAACAAGTATTTGACGCGGCTGCCGAAACAGGAAGAAAAGTAGCGGTAGTAGGACGTAGTATGGTGAAAGTAGTAGACATTGCAAGACGTCTTGGTTATTTAGATGTTCCAGAAGGTATGGTTATTTCATTACAAGAAGTAGATAATTTCCCAGAGAAAAAGGTAGCTATTTTAACGACAGGTAGTCAAGGTGAACCGATGGCAGCCCTTTCTAGAATGGCGAAGCAAGCTCATAAACAAATTTCAATTCGTAAAGGTGATACGGTTATTATTGCAGCTTCACCAATTCCAGGAAATGAAATATCTGTATCAAAAATTATTGACTTGTTATTTAGAGCTGGAGCCGAGGTTGTTTATTATGGTGAAAGAAAAGTACACGTTTCAGGTCACGGTAGCCAAGAAGAATTAAAACTAATGTTAAATTTAATGAAGCCGAAGTATTTTGTACCCGTACATGGTGAGTTCCGTATGCAAAAAGCACATGCATATTTAGCGGAAGATGTAGGTATTGCGAGAGAAAATATCTTTATTGTAGAAAAAGGCGATGTAATTGCTTTTGGCGATGAAGAAGCAAACTTAGTTGGTAAAGTGCAAGCGGGCAATGTTTTAATTGATGGATTAGGTGTTGGCGACGTTGGTAATATTGTTCTTCGAGATAGAAAGATGTTATCTCAAGATGGAATTTTAGTTGTTGTTGTGACACTTGGTAAAGATGAAAAGAAAATAATCTCTGGTCCAGAAATTATTTCACGCGGTTTCGTATATGTACGTGAATCAGAAGCGTTGATCGAACGATCTACAGATATTGTACGTATGATTGTTGAACAATCTATTAAAGAATATTCAATTGAATGGTCTATGTTAAAACAAAATATTCGTGAATTATTAGGGCAGTTCTTGTACGAAGAAACGAAGAGAAAGCCAATGATTTTACCGATTATTATGGAAGTATAAAGAAGATCACCTTTACAGGTGATCTTTTTCTTTTTTAACCCTATCGCATGAAATTTATAACTTAAGAAATAATAGTTATATAAGAGTGAAAGGGGATGCGATATGACAGAACGTGACCGTTATATAAATGAAGAAAAAGAAGCTGAGCCGAAAGAAATTCCGAAAGAAGCTTCTATAGTGGAGAAAATTCAACAACTTGGACAGACGAATGTCCCGCAAATGAATGAATCGCGTATTCATTGTTTAACAATTGTTGGACAGGTGGAAGGCCACATTCAGTTGCCACCACAAAATAAAACAACAAAATATGAGCACATCATTCCGCAAATTGTCGCGATCGAACAAAATCCGAAAATTGAAGGCTTACTTTTAATATTAAATACAGTTGGAGGTGACGTTGAAGCTGGATTAGCAATTTCTGAAATGGTGGCTTCGCTTTCAAAACCAACTGTCTCTCTTGTTTTAGGAGGAGGGCATTCAATTGGTGTACCGATTGCGGTCTCAACTGATTATTCATTTATTGCCGAAACAGCGACGATGACAATTCATCCGATTCGTTTAACAGGTCTTGTTATAGGTGTGCCGCAAACATTTGAGTATTTGGATAAAATGCAAGAAAGAGTCATTCGATTTGTGACAAAGCATTCGAAAGTAACGGAAGATCGTTTTAAAGAGCTTATGTTTGCAAAAGGGAATTTGACGCGAGATATTGGGACGAATGTAATAGGTGGAGATGCGGTGAAGTATGGTCTTATAGATGATGTCGGTGGTATTGGTAGCGCACTTAGAAAATTAAACGAATTAATTGACGAACGCAAGGATAATAGTGCAGAAGGGACAATGCTACAATGATTTTATATACAATTATGCCAGAGCAACTTGTATATCCGGCTGATTATTCACAATGTGAAAGTCAAAAAGTTGTGAATGTAAACGGCGTGGAATTAATGGTCTCTGAGGAGGATAATCAATGTTATTCTATTGTACGTGTGTTAAGTACGAATCCGTCTCACTACTTAGAGTTTGAGCCTGGACAGAAAATTACCTTTTAGCAAAAAGAAGGATTTTGTTTAGGAGCTATGGTATAATATAAAAAACAAGACGGTTGAGCAGCCATGAGTAGGCTGCTTTCTTCTGTTTATTTAACATTTTACAAGAAGTGTAAAAATAGAAGATATAAAGACCAGAAAATAGAGAGAAAGACATATAAGTAGAGCTTTTTTAGGAAGTTGTACTTAATTTTTAGAACACGAGGTGAAGAAATGGCAAAACAAAAGCAAAGAGGGACGAAGGCTAAGGCAAGACGTACGATAAAGCCAACTTTGTATTATGAAATCGTCGGGTTGACTCTTTTTGCACTTTCGATTATTACGATTTTACAGCTAGGTGTTGTAGGGAAATCGTTTGTGTTATTTTTTCGCTTCTTCTTTGGTGAGTGGTACATAATTGGTGTGTTAGGTGTAATAGCTTTATCTGTTGCGTTTGTAATAAAGCGTGGATGGCCAAACCTTTTAAATAAACGGCTAATAGGTGTTTATTTAATTGTACTAGCAATATTAATGTTTAGTCATATTACATTATTTAACCTTCTTACGAAAGATGGAGCTGTGCAAAATACTTCTGTAATTGTTAGTACAAAAGATTACTTCTTCCTTGAAATGAAAAAGGGCCCGGATAGTGTTCATTTAGGTGGTGGTATGTTCGGTGCACTTATGTTCGCAACGTGCTACTTCTTATTTGACGAAGTAGGGGCATATATCATTGGAATTATTTTAGTTATTCTTGGAATACTTTGTATAACAAATAAGCATATTGGAGAAGTACTTGCTCCGGTAGGGAGAATTCTTAGAAGTCAATTTCAAGTAATGCAAGGGGATTATAAAGATTGGAAATCTCAAAGGGTCGCTGAGCAAACTGAAAAGAAAAAAACAACAAGAAGCAAGAGGCGTGAACGTGTTGCTGAACAAGAAGAAGCTATTGAGCCAGTAGAAGAGATAGAAATTGGTCCGCCAATTATTTCAAATTTTACTGAGAATTATCCAGTAAGCGAAGAGACGGAAAAGCAAATAGAAGAAAATGATTTAATCACTTCTCCGTTTATTGAAGAGGCAGTTCCGCCTACGCCAGAAGAACAACCTCAAAAGAAACGAGGAGAAAAAATAGTTGAATCGCTAGAAGGCGAAACGAAAGCACCTCCTATGCAATTTTCTAATGTGGAAAATAAAGATTATAAGCTTCCTTCGCTTGATATATTAAAGTTTCCCCAAAATAAGCAAGTTACAAATGAAAATGCGGAAATTTATGAAAATGCTCGTAAATTGGAACGTACATTCCAAAGTTTTGGTGTGAAAGCGAAAGTAACAAAAGTACATAGAGGTCCTGCAGTTACGAAGTATGAAGTGTATCCTGATATGGGAGTAAAGGTAAGTAAAATTGTTAGTTTAAGTGATGATTTAGCGCTTGCTTTAGCAGCGAAAGACATTCGTATTGAAGCACCTATTCCCGGGAAATCAGCTGTTGGGATTGAGGTTCCGAATTCAGAAGTTTCTATGGTAACGCTTAGAGAAGTTCTTGATTCAAAGGCGAATAACCACCCAGAAGAGAAGTTATTAATTGGTCTTGGACGTGATATTACAGGAGAGGCTGTATTGGCACGTTTAAATAAAATGCCCCATTTATTAGTAGCTGGTGCGACTGGTAGTGGGAAGAGTGTATGTATTAATGGAATTATTGTAAGTATTTTAATGCGTGCGAAACCACATGAAGTAAAATTAATGATGATTGATCCGAAAATGGTAGAGTTAAATGTATATAACGGTGTTCCGCATTTATTAACACCAGTTGTAACTGATCCGAAAAAAGCGTCACAGGCTTTGAAGAAAGTTGTGAGTGAAATGGAGCGTCGTTATGAATTATTTGCTCATAGTGGCACACGTAACATTGAAGGATATAATGATTATATTAAAGAACACAATAGTCAATCGGAAGCGAAACAACCTGAATTACCATATATTGTAGTGATTGTGGACGAGTTAGCTGATTTAATGATGGTTGCTTCATCGGATGTAGAAGATGCAATTATGCGTTTAGCACAAATGGCACGTGCTGCTGGTATTCATTTAATTATTGCGACTCAGCGCCCATCAGTTGATGTTATCACGGGTGTTATTAAAGCGAATATTCCATCGCGTATTGCATTTGCTGTATCTTCGCAAACGGATTCGCGTACAATTCTTGACGGTGGTGGCGCAGAGAAGCTACTAGGTCGTGGAGATATGTTGTTCATACCAATTGGTGCATCGAAACCTGTTCGTGTACAAGGGGCGTTTTTATCAGATGATGAAGTTGAGAGAGTCGTAGAATCTGTTATTGCGCAACAAAAAGCGCAATATCAAGAGGATATGATTCCGCAAGATATTCCTGAAACAAAGCAGGAAGTAGAAGATGAATTATACGATGAAGCGATTCAGCTTGTAGTAGAAATGCAAACAGCATCTGTGTCTATGTTACAACGTAGATTTAGAGTAGGATATACGCGAGCGGCTCGTTTAATCGATGCCATGGAAATGAATGGTGTAGTAGGTCCTTATGAAGGTAGTAAACCGAGAGAAGTACTCATTAAAGATGTGCAAGAAAAAAGTTCTTGAAAAAAAGCCTAATTGTTTTTACAATTAGGCTTTTTTATATGCTGTTTTTGTTATATACTATAGTCAACATAAAAGAAAGGGCTTACATAACGAGGTACTCTTTAGAATACGAATGCTTATTGTTTTGATTTTCGAAACGTTCGATATTTAATGTAGAAAAATGTTGAATTCTGTTGACACATATGGGAGCAAGTGGTAAGATTACTTCGAAAAGAATCACTGCCTCATATAATCTTGGAGATAAGGTCCATAAGTTTCTACCTGGCAACCATGAATTGCTAGACTATGGGGGAAAAGTGTGTAACAAAGGATGTAAGGGATCTTTGTGCCGAACTTTTTCTCGATATGAGGAATGTTTATGGTGCAAAGTTTTTTTTATAGAATAAAGAGTGAAAATTTCATCTTGAAAAATTATTAATATTTGTTCGATAATTACACTTATTTTTAGTATTTAGTAATTATGCTGTGTTGTAAGTTGAAAAAAGAGAAAAGAAGTCTTACATCAGAGGTCGAATAATTGAAATGCGGGGGAGTCTTATGTCAGTAAAATCCGATAGTCGTCACCTATATTTGCGGGTGATTGATCACATCAAAGGAAAAATTAAAGATGGGGCTTATAAAGAAAAGCAAAAGTTACCTTCAGAGTTTGATCTAGCGAAAGAGCTTGGTGTAAGTAGGGCAACTTTAAGGGAAGCACTACGTATTTTAGAAGAAGAAAATGTTGTTATTCGTAGACATGGTGTAGGGACGTTTGTAAATGCGAAGCCGTTATTTTCTTCTGGAATAGAGCAACTTTCTAGTATTACAGATATGATTTCTAGTGTGGGGAAAACACCAGGAACAATCTTTTTATCATCATCTACAACAACTTTAACAGAAGAAGAAAAAGAGAAGTTTAATTGTGAAGATGGATTTAGTGCGGTAATGATTGAGCGTGTTCGTACAGCGGATGGGGAACCAGTTGTATATTGCATTGATAAACTAGCGAAAGAGATATTACCAGATTTATCGGGGTACAATGAGGAATCGCTGCTTACAGTTATACATAATAATACGCATAAGCGTATCACGTACGCAGTTGCTCATATTGAACCGATTGGTTATCATCCGAAAATCTCACCGATTTTAGAATGTGAACCTGAAACGGCACTGCTAGTTTTAAAACAAATGCACTATGATCAAAATGATGAGCCAATCTTATATTCTATTAATTACTTTAGAGCTGATAAGT
The DNA here is from genome assembly GCF_016483685.1 of Bacillus cereus group sp. N8. NCBI lineage: Bacteria > Bacillati > Bacillota > Bacilli > Caryophanales > Bacillaceae > Bacillus > Bacillus cereus group sp. N8. The sequence continues at coordinate 694,493 of NZ_JAEHBK010000001.1, forward strand.
TTAGCTTCCACGTATTAAGAAAACGTATGTAAGGAAGTTCCTTTTTAGGGAGGTGACAGCAAGAAGTAAGGGACAGCGGCGTATGAATCATTAGACAAAACATTTCAGGAGGGGTTTCTAGTATGAAGAAAAAAACAGGTCTTTTATTATCGTTAACGTTAGCAGCAAGTACAGTGTTAGGTGCATGTGGTAACTCGGATAAGGCGAGCAGTGACAAGAAAGACACGAAAGACAATAAAGACTTCAAAGTTGGTTTGGTAACAGACGTTGGGGGCGTTGATGATAAGTCATTTAACCAATCTTCTTGGGAAGGATTACAAAATTTTGGTAAAGAGAATGGATTAAAAGAAAAGACAAATTATCGTTATCTACAGTCTGAAAAAGAAGCTGATTATATTCCGAATTTGAAAAAGTTCTCAAAAGATAAATATGATTTAACTTTCGGAATTGGTTATAAATTAGAAGGTGCAATTAAAGAAGTTGCAAAAGAAACTCCAAAACAACAATTCGCAATCGTTGATACTGTTGTAGATGCACCAAACGTAACAAGCATTACATTTAAAGATCATGAAGGATCATTCCTTGTAGGTGCAGTAGCAGCTATGTCAACAAAAACGAATAAAGTAGGATTTGTTGGTGGAATGAAGAGTGATTTAATTAGTAAATTCGAAAATGGATTTAAAGCAGGTGCAAAGGCAGTAAATCCAAATATTGAAATCGTATCTGAATATGCAGAAGCATTTGATAAACCTGAAAAAGGTACAGTTCTTGCTTCAGCAATGTATGGTCAAGGCGTAGATGTAATTTATCATGCTGCTGGTGGTACAGGTAACGGTGTGTTCACTGAAGCGAAAAACCGTAAGAAAAAAGGTGAAAACGTTTGGGTAATCGGTGTTGACCGTGACCAAAACCAAGAAGGTATGCCTGAAAACGTAACATTAACTTCAATGGTAAAACGTGTAGATATCGCTGTTGAAAAAGTAGCACAAGAAGCGAAAGACGGTAAATTAAAAGGCGGTAAAGTAGAAGCGTTTGGCTTAAAAGATGACGGCGTTGGTATTGCAAAAACAACTGACAACGTGAAAAAAGTTAACCCTGAAATTCTAACAAAAGTAGAAGAGTTTGAAAAGAAAATTACAGATGGTGCAATTAAAGTACCAGCTACAGATAAAGAGTATAAAGAATATGAAGCTTCTCTAAAAAAATAAATAGAGAAATAGCAAAGGTTAGTTCATAGAACTAACCTTTGTATGTATAAAACTTCCGAATTGCTTAATAAGTTAATAGTGTAATAGGGGAATGTTCCCTGTTAAAAGGAGGAACACAATGGAATACGTAATTGAGATGAATAATATTACGAAAGTATTCCCAGGCATTGTAGCGAATGATGATATTACGCTGCAAGTAAAGCAGGGAGAAATACATGCTTTACTTGGAGAAAATGGTGCAGGGAAATCCACATTGATGAATGTACTATTTGGTTTGTACCAGCCAGAACAAGGCGAAATTAAAATTAAAGGAAAACCTGTAAAAATTACAAATCCGAATATAGCAAATGACCTTGGTATTGGAATGGTCCATCAGCACTTTATGCTTGTTCATAATTTTACAGTTACAGAGAATATTATTCTCGGAAACGAACCGAAGAAAAAAGGGAAAATTGCTGTGGAGGAAGCTGCTAAAGAAATTCAAAAACTGTCTGAACAATACGGTTTAGCTGTAGATCCATATGCAAAAATACAAGATATTTCTGTCGGTATGCAACAGCGTGTTGAAATTTTAAAAACACTTTACCGCGGGGCAGAAATTTTAATATTTGATGAACCGACAGCTGTGTTAACACCACAAGAAATTCATGAGCTAATTCAAATTATGAAAAAGCTTGTGCAAGAAGGTAAATCTATTATTCTTATTACACATAAGTTGAAAGAAATTATGGAAGTTTGCGATCGTTGTACGATTATTCGTAAAGGAAAAGGGATTGGAACGGTTGACGTTGCAAATACGGATGAAAATAAACTTGCAGAATTAATGGTCGGACGTCAAGTGAATTTTAAAACAGAAAAAATAGACGCGAAGCCAAAAGAAGAGGTACTTTCAATTGCAAACCTTGTTGTTCACGATGCGCGTCAACTACCTGCTGTAAAAGGCCTTGACTTAACTGTTCGTGCGGGGGAAATTGTTGGGATTGCAGGGATTGATGGAAACGGACAAAGTGAATTAATAGAAGCAATTACTGGTTTACGAAAAGTTGAGTCAGGTTCTATTGCAATTAGAGGGAAAGAAATAACGAATTGGCCTGTTCGAAGAATCACAGAAGAAGGAATTGGTCATATTCCAGAAGATCGTCATAAACACGGACTCGTTCTTGATTTTTCTGTTAGAGATAATATAGTTTTGCAAACGTACTATAAAAATCCGTTTTCAAAGAAAGGGATTTTAAATTTCAGTAAAATTACAGAAAAAGCAAAGGCACTTATTGAACAGTTTGATGTACGTACACCTAGTGAGCAAACGTTAGCTCGTGCACTATCTGGGGGAAACCAGCAAAAAGCAATTATTGCACGTGAAGTAGACCGTGATCCAGATTTATTAATTGCAGCACAGCCAACACGTGGCTTAGATGTAGGGGCAATTGAATTTATTCATAAGAGATTAATAGAGCAAAGAGATAAAGGAAAAGGTGTATTACTTTTATCACTAGAGTTAGAGGAAATCTTAAATGTTAGCGATCGAATTGCTGTTATTTATGAAGGGGAAATTGTAGCAATTGTTGATGCGAAAGAAACGAATGAACAACAGCTTGGATTGTTAATGGCTGGAGGAACAAAGAAAGAGCAGGTGGGTACAAATGGCTAAAAAACTTTTAACAGAACGAACGATAAATATTTTAGTCCCAGTACTATCCGTTATTTTCGGCTTACTTGTAGGAGCAATTGTAATGCTAGTTAGTGGCTATGACCCAATTGTTGGTTATAGTGCACTTTGGACAGGAATGTTTGGTAGCCCAAGTGCGATTGGTGAAACGCTTCGTACAATGATACCGCTTATTCTTGCTGGTTTATCGGTGGCGTTTGCATTTCGTACAGGTTTATTTAATATCGGGGTAGAGGGTCAATTGTTAGTTGGTTGGCTTGCAGCGGTTTGGTTCGGTTATGCAGTCTCACTACCAGCTGTTCTTCACATTCCATTATCTATTTTATTCGCAGCATTGGTAGGCGGAATTTGGGGTTTCATCCCTGGATATTTAAAGGGAAAGTTTCAAGTTAATGAAGTTATTGTAACAATTATGATGAACTATATCGCGTTATATGTAACATACGACATTATTAAGCGTTTCTTACACGAGGGTAATGATAAAACGTACGACATTAAAGAGAGTGCGTCATTATCTTCAGACTGGCTTGCTTCCATTACTGACGGTTCACGCCTTCACTGGGGAATTATTGTAGCAATTTTAATCGCTATTTTAATGTGGTTCTTATTAGATCGAACAACTTTAGGTTATGAATTAAAGTCGGTAGGATTTAATCAACATGCTTCTCAATATGCAGGTATGAAAGTTTCTCGTAATGTAGTATTTTCCATGACAATTGCTGGTGCATTTGCAGGGATTGGTGGAGCGATGGAAGGGTTAGGAACATTCCAAAGCATGACAGCGATGTCTTCGTTTACAGGGGTAGGATTTGATGGGATTGCCGTAGCGTTACTTGGTGGAAATAATCCGTTTGGCATTATCCTTTCAGCTTTATTATTTGGTGGTTTGAAAAGTGCTTCCCCTCAAATGAACTTTGAGGCAGATGTGCCATCAGAGCTTATAAACGTAATTATTGCATGTATCATCTTCTTTGTTGCATGTAGTTATGTGTTAAGATGGGCGCTTACACGCATGAGCAAGGAGGGGAAATAAATGAGCTTTTTAGATATATTAGCCATTCTTGTGACGGGTACGTTATATACATCAGCACCTATAATTTTCACAGCACTAGGTGGTGTATTTAGTGAACGATCGGGTGTTGTAAATATCGGATTAGAAGGACTAATGCTATTTGGTGCATTTATTGGAGTTGTTACAAACTTATTAATGGGTGATACTTGGGGAACGATGACTCCGTGGATTGCGTTATTATTTGCGGCAATTGGCAGTGGGTTATTTGCATTGCTTCATGCAGTAGCATCTATTACATTCCGAGCGGATCAAGTTGTAAGTGGTGTAGCAATTAACTTCTTATCTCTTGGTTTAACAGTATTTGCAATTAAGAAGATCTTTGATAAAGGGCAGACTGACTTTATTCAGTACCGTATTGAAAAGATTGATATTCCAGGTCTTTCGGATATTCCAGTTATAGGGAAAATATTCTTTTCAAATGTACCAATAACGTCGTATATTGCGATTATTTTAGCATTTGTTGTTTGGTATGTTATTTATAAAACACCGTTCGGTCTTCGATTGCGTGCTGTTGGTGAACACCCAATGGCAGCGGATACGATGGGGATTAACGTATATAAAATGCGCTATATCGGCGTTTGTATATCAGGGGTGTTTGCTGGAATTGGTGGGGCGATTTTTGCAATGTCAATTTCTAATAACTTCTCAGGGGCAACTATTACAGGACAAGGTTTCTTAGCTTTAGCTGCTATGATCTTTGGAAAGTGGAATCCACTAGGCGCACTAGGTGCAGCTCTATTCTTTGGTTTTGCTCAGTCTCTTAGTGTAACCGGTGGAACAATTCCTGTATTAGACCAAATTCCAAGTGTTTTATTAACGATATTACCGTATGTATTCACAATATTAGCACTTGTTGGTTTTGTCGGCCGATCTGAAGCTCCGAAAGCATTAGGAACGCCTTATGAAAAAGGAAAACGATGAGTATTTAGAAAGTATAAGAAAAGCTCGCACATTAGTGCGGGCTTTTTTACATAGAATATATTTAATACGGAAATTTACTATGTTCCTTACATATTAAAGTTTTTAGAAAGACTCAAATGTAAGCATAATAAGGAAGAAAAGTTGATTTTTTATTTCTAAAAACTGTATATTGAAGAGGAATATTCCTACATACGTAAAGGAGGGCTATTAATGAAACTAATGGAACAGCGACTACATGAATTAGGTGGCTTGCGAGTACATATTATTCCGACTGATAAATATAAAACAAATACCTTTGTATTTCGTTTTAAAGCACCTTTAAATGAGGAGACGGTGACAGAGCGTGCCTTATTGCCATACGTATTACAAAGTGCGACAGAAAAACTGCCTTCTGTAATTCGTCTTCGCCAATATTTAGAAGAATTATATGGATCTTCTTTAGCGGTAGATGTAAGTAAAAAAGGAGAAGACCATATCATCTCTATTTATGTAGACATCGCAAATGAAACATATTTACGCGATGCACCACCGTTATTTGAAAAGGCACTTTCTATGTTATCTAATATTGTTTTGCATCCAGCAACAGAAGGCGAAGGTTTTCTACCTGCTATTGTAGAAAGTGAGAAACGAGCACTCTTGCAACGAATTGAAGCTACTTATGATGATAAAATGCGTTATGCAAACGAGCGTTTAATTGAAGAAATGTGCAAAGTAGAACCATATCGTTTAAGTGCAAATGGGAAAAAAGAAAGTGTTGCTTCTATTACAAATGAAAGTTTGTATCAATATTATCAAAAAGTGTTAGCTGAAGATGAAATGGATTTATATATCATTGGTGACATTTCAGAAGATGCTGTGGAGCTTGTAAATAAGTATTTTTCGATTTCACCTCGCGCTAGGAAAGAAAGAAATGTACTTCTTCATAAACGAAATAATGAAGAGAAAGAAATTGTTGAAAAACAAGAACTAAAGCAAAGTAAATTAAATATCGGCTATCGCACATTCATTACGTATAAAGATGAAGATTATTTTGCCCTACAATTGTTTAACGGATTATTTGGAGGATTTTCTCATTCAAAGTTATTCGTAAACGTCCGTGAAAAAAATAGTTTAGCGTACTATGCAGCATCAAGATTTGAAAGTCATAAAGGTTTGCTCTTCGTTATGTCTGGAATTGAAGCGAAGAACTTTGAAAAAGCGGTTGAAATTATTAAAGAACAGATGAAAGCAATGCAAAACGGTGATTTTTCAGAGGAAGAGATTCAACAAACGAAAAGTGTAATTCAAAATCAAATCTTAGAGGCTGTTGATACACCACGTGGTTTTGTTGAAATGCTTTATCATGGCGTTATTTCAGAGCGTACGCGTCCAGTTGAAGAGTGGCTAACAGGTATAGAAGGCGTGACGAAAGAAGAAATTGTGAAAGTTGCTAATAATATTGAATTAGATACAATTTACTTTTTACATGGAACGGAGGGAGAGTAAATGGAGAAAATTGTGTATGAGCAATTAAAAGAGACACTATATTATGAAAAACTTCCGAATGGATTAGACGTATACATTTTACCGAAACAAGGATTCAATAAAACATTTGCGACATTTACGACGAAGTACGGTTCTGTTGATAATACGTTTGTCCCACTTGGAAAAGAAGAAATGACCCGTGTGCCAGATGGGATTGCTCATTTTCTTGAGCATAAATTGTTCGAAAAGGAGGACCATGACGCCTTTCAATTGTTTAGTAAACAAGGTGCTTCAGCGAATGCTTTTACGTCCTTTACGAGAACTGCTTATCTCTTTTCTTGTACATCAAATGTAGAACAAAATTTAAATACGTTGTTAAATTTTGTTCAAGAACCGTATTTCTCAGAAAAAACGGTTGAAAAAGAAAAAGGTATTATTGGCCAAGAAATTCAAATGTACCAAGATAATCCAGATTGGCGTTTATATTTTGGATTAATCGATAGCTTGTTTGTGAAACATCCAATTAAAATTGATATTGCAGGGACAATCGAGTCTATTAGTAAAATTACAAAAGACCTATTGTATGAGTGTTATGAGACTTTTTACCATCCAAGCAATATGTTATTGTTTGTTGTTGGAGCGATTGATCCTGAAAAAACAATGGATTTAGTTCGTGAAAATCAAGCGAAAAAAGATTACGAAAATCAACCGGAAATCGTTCGTTCTTTTGAAGAGGAACCAGAAGAAGTAAATGAAAAGAAAAAGATTATTTTAATGCCTGTTCAAACTCCAAAATGTTTAGTTGGTATTAAAGCAACGAATTTACAAGAAAAAGGGCAAGCTCTTTTAAAACAAGAAATTGCGCTTACATTACTTTTAGATTATTTATTTGGAAAAGGGTCAGTTCATTATGAATCTTTATATAATGAAGGTCTTATTGATGATTCGTTCTCGTATGACTATACAGAAGAAAATAACTTCGGTTTTGTAATGGTTGGTGGAGATACGAAGCAACCTGATGAATTGGCAGATCGATTAAAAGGTATTTTACTACAAACGAATTATGATCAGTTAGATGAGGCTGCGTTGGAACGGGTGAAGAAAAAGAAAATAGGTGGATTTTTACGATCATTGAATTCACCTGAATATATTGCAAATCAGTTTACACGATATGCGTTTAATGAATCTAGTTTATTTGATGCTCTTACAGTGTTAGAAGGATTAACTGTTCAAGACCTACAACAAGCAGCAAAAACATTATTAATTGAAGAGAAAATGAGCGTCTGCCAAGTGCTGCCAAAAAAGTAAATTGATATTTGAATAAAAAACGCAGTATCTATATCCCTCATCTAACGTTTGGTTATTGCCAAATGGTAAGATGAGGGTATTATTTATTTATACATAAAAGATAAGAGAGGGAACTTATGAAAAAGTATGCATTAGTAACTGGAGGGAGCGGAGGGATTGGCTCTGCTATTTCGAAGCAGTTAATCGAGGATGGTTATACAGTCTATATTCATTACAATAAAAGCGAAGAGAAGGTAAGGGAGTTACAGAAGGAATTTGATGTAGTGATTCCTGTGCAAGCAAATTTAGCTTCTAGAGATGGAGCAGAGGAATTGTGGGCGCAAATCGAACATCCAATTGATGTTATTATATACGCAGCTGGAAAGAGTATTTTTGGATTAGTAACAGATGTTTCGAATGAAGAATTAGATTATATGGTCGAGCTTCAAGTGAAGAGTGTATATAGACTTCTTTCGATGGCGCTTCCATCGATGATTGGGCGGAGAAGTGGAAATGTTATTGTTATTTCATCCATTTGGGGGCAAATAGGAGCATCTTGTGAGGTGCTGTACTCAATGGTAAAAGGTGCGCAAAATTCATATGTGAAAGCTTTAGCGAAAGAAGTTTCTTTAAGTGGATTACGTGTTAATGCGGTAGCGCCAGGTGCAATCGAAACAGAAATGTTAAATGTATTTTCAGCAGATGATAAAAATGAAATTGCTGAAGATATTCCATTAGGTAGACTAGGGCTACCGGAAGAGGTAGCAAAAACAGTCTCTTTCCTTGTTTCGCCAGGAGCTTCTTATATTACGGGGCAGGTTATTGGAGTCAATGGCGGTTGGCATTGTTAAAAATACTTACATAAAAAACAAGAAATTGTGCAAATTAAGCATGATTCTATTACTCAATAGTGAGGTGCTTAAACATGTCAGTGTTAGATAATTTTGATCAGTGGAAGAGCTTTTTAGGAGAACGTTTAGAACAAGCGGGAGGAAAAGGCCTTGATGGTGGTGCAGTATCAGATATGGCATTTCGTGTTGGTGATTATTTAGCAAATGAAGTAGAAGCGCGCAACGATCAAGAAAAATTATTGTCTGAGCTTTGGAAAGTTGCTGATGAACAAGAGCAACATACAATCGCAAATTTAATGGTGAAGTTTGTACAACATAAGTAAAAATAGAGAGGAGATTCTCCTCTCTATTTTTTTTGTATAATAATTACACGGGATAGATTATACATTTAGCTTCCCTATTAAGATGAAATCATATAATATAGTACGTAGGTGTAAAGTAAGCGTGGGGGAGTGATCTTGGATGATTGAATGGTATTTTGAATATGAAATACATAAAAACCGACCTGGCTTACTTGGTGACGTTTCTTCGTTAATCGGTATGCTTGGCATCAATATTGTCACAATTAATGGTGTAGATAATGCACGACGTGGACTTCTGCTTATGTGTGATAATCAAGAGCAAATCTCTAGACTTGAATCAATTCTAAATACGATGGATAATATAACGGTAACGAAATATCGTCCGCCAAAGCTTAGAGATAAGCTAGCAGTTAGACATGGTAGGTACATACAACGAGATGCAGATGATAAGAAGACATTTCGATTTGTACGTGATGAATTAGGCTTACTTGTAGACTTTATGGCGGAGATAATGAAAAAAGAAGGTCATAAGCTAATTGGGATACGAGGAATGCCTCGTGTCGGAAAAACAGAATCCATTGTTGCCGCAAGTGTTTGTGCAAATAAGAGATGGCTATTCGTATCATCGACTCTTATTAAGCAAACTGTCCGTAGCCAATTGATTGAAGATGAGTATAGCGACGATAATATTTTCATACTAGATGGAATTGTATCAACAAAGCGTGCAAATGAAAGACATTGGCAGCTTGTTCGTGAAATCATGAGATTGCCTGCAACGAAAGTTGTAGAACATCCAGATGTATTTGTGACTCAGTCGGAATACACATTGGATGATTTTGATTATATTATCGAATTGCGTAACGATTATGATGAAGAAATTCAATATAATTTAGTAGATGAAATTGAGCAAGGTACGCAAAATAATTTCTCTATGTTTGACTTTTAAAGAAATATTGAGGTGTTAGTAGTGACGGAATTAGGACAAAAGCTGACAGAAGCAAGAGAAGCGAAAGGCTTGTCTATTGATCAGCTGCATGAAATTACAAAAATTCAAAAACGCCATTTAGTAGCGATTGAAGAAGGCAATTATGATGTATTGCCAGGAGCTTTTTATGCGCGTGCATTCATTAAACAATACGCAGATGCGGTTGGATTAAATGGAGAGGAACTGCTTGTAGAATATCAGAGTACGATACCACAATCTGAAAAACACGATGTTCCACAAGTATCAACTGGACAGAAAACACAAGAAACAATGCAAAAATCTTCATCATGGCCAATTGCAGATCATATGCCGAAAATTTTGATTGCGTTATTAGTGATTGCAATTGGAGTGGTAGTCTGGTTTGTTATTCAATCGTTAACTGGAAAAGATGATAGGCAAGTTCCAAATGCTCAAAGTGAGAAAATTGAAGTTCAAAAAGCGAAAAATTCTCCGCTAGATACGAAGAAAGATGAAGAGAAAGCGGAAGAACCAAAAAAAGAAGAGCCAAAGAAAGAAGAACCAAAGAAAGAGGAACAACCAGCACAACCAACTGGACAGCAAGAGATAAAGGTAGTTGGAACAACTGGTAAGGTATCTACTTTGGAAATTCATAATAATAAAACATTAGAACTGGAAATATCGGGCAAAGGTGCGAGTTATGTAGATGTTAAAGATGATGCTGGGAACGAAATTCTAAACACTACAGTACAAGGTGGCCAAATAGAAAAACGTGATTTATCAACAGTAAAAGAAGTGCGACTTAATATTGGAAATGCAATGAATGTTGAAGTTAAACTGAATGGTCAAGTGGTTGCTTTCCCATTGGATCCAGAAAAAGAACTTCACCAAAGATTGGTGATAAAAAACCAAGGGATAGGGCAACCTGCACAATAACAGTCATCGCTTCGATGACTTTTTTCAATGAACAAATGTTTTTGATATGATGGAGGAATAGCTGTGAATTTACCAAATAAAATTACAATATCTAGAATCTTCTTAATTCCAATTTTTATGGTAATTATGTTAGCACCCTTTGAGTGGGGCTCATTTATAATTGGTGATGTAGAGTTACCAATTCAACATTTAGTAGGGGCACTTATCTTTATTATTGCTTCGGCTACAGATTGGATTGATGGACATTATGCAAGAAAGTATAATCTTGTAACGAATTTAGGGAAATTTCTTGACCCGTTAGCAGATAAATTACTTGTTTCGGCAGCACTTATCACATTGGTAGAAATGCAATATGTACCTGCTTGGATCGTTATTGTAATTATAAGCCGTGAGTTTGCAGTAACAGGTTTACGCCTTGTACTTGCTGGGACAGGGGAAGTAGTGGCAGCAAATCAGTTAGGGAAAATTAAGACATGGACACAAATTATTGCGATTGCAGCGTATTTATTACACGATGTACCTTTAAATTTAATCCATATTCCAGTTGCTGATATTTTCATATGGATTGCATTAATCTTTACTGTTATTTCAGGATGGGATTATTTCTGGAAAAATAGGGCTGCTTTTGTAAACTCAAAATAGAAGTTTTATGGGGGAATTGGGATGAATGCTGAGATTATTGCGGTTGGAACTGAATTGTTACTTGGACAAATTGCAAATACAAATGCCCAGTTTTTATCTGAAAAGTTAGCTTCAATTGGAATAAATGTGTACTATCATACTGTTGTGGGTGATAATAACAAGCGATTACAAAAGGCAATTGAAGTGGCTGAAGAGCGCGCTGATATGCTTATTTTTACAGGCGGATTAGGGCCGACAAAAGACGATTTGACGAAAGAAACAATAGCGTCTAGCTTAGGTGAAGAGCTTGTGTATGATGAAACAGCATTAACATCCATAAGCGATTATTTTAAGCGTACAGGCCGTGAATTTACGGAAAATAATAAAAAGCAGGCGCTCGTTCTAAGTGGATCGACTGTATTTGCGAATGATCACGGTATGGCGCCTGGCATGGGGTTAAATAAAAACGGCAAAGTTTATATTTTATTACCAGGGCCACCAAAAGAAATGAAGCCGATGTACGTGAGTTACGTAGAGCCTTTTTTACGTAACTTTACAACAGGGGAAAATATTTATTCTCGCGTTCTTCGCTTTTTCGGTATTGGGGAATCTCAATTAGAGGTAAAAGTTCAAGATTTAATTGATGGACAAACGAACCCGACCATTGCACCACTCGCAAATGATGGAGAAGTGACATTACGTTTAACTGCAAAACATCATGATGCGAATGAGGCGGAGAAACTAATTCAACATGTGGAAAATTTGATTTTAGAAAGAGTAGGAGAATTTTTCTACGGATATGACCAAGATTTTCTTCATTACAAGGCAATAGAGTTATTGAAGCAAAAAGGGTTAACTTTAGCATGTGCAGAAAGTTTAACAGGCGGTCTCTTTGGAAATCAAGTAACAGAAAATGCGGGTGTTTCGTCTGTGTTTAAAGGCGGTGTCATTTGTTATCATAATGATGTGAAGCAGCATGTTTTACATGTGCCTGAAGAAGTGTTACATACGGGTGGTGCGGTTAGTAAAGAATGTGCTCGTTATCTTGCTGAAAATGTTAAGGGATTATTAAAAGCAGATATCGGAATTAGTTTTACTGGGGTGGCAGGACCTGACGCTTCAGAGTATAAAGAACCAGGAACAGTATTTGTTGGATTGGCGATTAAGGATGAACCGACTGAAGTCTTCTCTCTTAATTTAAGTGGAAGTCGTCAACAAATTAGAGAACGCTCTACAAAATATGGATTTTATCATTTATACAAAAAACTAGAAGAGATATAAATTTCTTCTAGTTTTTTTGTGGGGAAATCTAGTTTTATTCGATATAAAATAAAAAATCGAATAAATGTTCGATTTTTGTTGGCAAATTGAATTGAAAATAGGTATAATAAGATTAGCAATTCAGTTAAGGAGGAATTTTGAATGAGTGATCGTCAAGCGGCATTAGATATGGCGTTAAAACAAATAGAGAAGCAATTCGGTAAAGGTTCAATTATGAAATTAGGAGAACAAGCGGAGCGTAGAATTTCTACAATTTCAAGCGGTTCTTTAGCACTGGATGTGGCACTAGGGGTAGGCGGATACCCACGTGGCCGTATTATTGAAATTTACGGACCTGAAAGTTCAGGTAAAACAACAGTTTCATTACACGCAATCGCGGAAGTGCAACGACAAGGTGGACAAGCAGCATTTATCGATGCGGAGCATGCGATGGATCCTGTTTATGCACAAAAATTAGGTGTTAACATCGATGAATTACTATTATCGCAGCCTGATACAGGGGAGCAAGGACTAGAAATCGCAGAAGCACTTGTACGAAGTGGCGCGGTTGATATTATCGTAATTGACTCTGTAGCAGCTCTTGTACCGAAAGCTGAGATCGAAGGGGACATGGGTGACTCTCACGTTGGTTTACAAGCACGTTTAATGTCACAAGCACTTCGTAAACTTTCAGGTGCAATTAATAAATCAAAAACAATCGCAATCTTTATCAACCAAATTCGTGAAAAAGTTGGGGTTATGTTCGGAAATCAACTACAAGTTGCTTAATCGAAAAGATTAAGGAGTTTACTCTGGGTTTCCCTTGCTAGTGATAGCATGTTAAAAAACCTTGTGAACCTTATTGCCTAAGGGTGTAACTATTCATATAGTTGCTAACGGTGAAGCCCACCATTTTGTTAGGGTAATACCGTGCCAAGCTCCATAGTTATATGGGGAAGGTGTAGAGACTACCGAAAAGGACTTTTAGTTAACTGAGTAGGGTACGGCAGATGATAGGCTACTGCTGGAAGTGCAAGGCTCTCTGTGAAGAGATGAAGAGATAGTCCGGACTATAGAGATGGAAAATCTATAGATAGTGCCAGAAACAACTCCAGGTGGTCGTGCGTTGAAATTCTATTCAACTGTCCGTCTTGAAGTACGTCGTGCTGAGCAATTAAAGCAAGGTAATGACATCGTTGGTAATAAAACAAAAGTAAAAGTAGTTAAAAATAAAGTAGCACCACCATTCCGTGTTGCTGAAGTTGATATTATGTACGGAGAAGGTATTTCAAGAGAAGGTGAAATCTTAGATATGGCTTCTGAACTTGATATCGTTCAAAAGAGCGGTGCTTGGTACTCTTATAATGAAGAACGCTTAGGACAAGGTCGTGAAAATTCGAAGCAATTCTTAAAAGAGAATACGGATTTAAGAGAAGAAATTGCCTTCTTTGTTCGTGAACATCACGGAATTGGTGAAGACTCTGGTGTTGAAGACACGGAAGGTTCAACTATTCAAGATTAAAAAATAAAAGACACGCTCCCGTGTCTTTTATTTTTTAATGTCTTATGAAAGCGTTGTATATAGCTGGAGATAAAATATTTATTCTATCCAAAAGGCTATGTGTAAAGAGGAATATTTATATGTTTTACGTGAAGACAATGGAATTTACTAAGGTTTTCCAGGATAATATGCTACCTACTTTTCGAATTCAGATAAGATTCAGGGCTGAAGGTAAAGAAAGTAAAAGTAGACAACGCTTGACAATGAAAATTGCGATAGATACAATGAGAATGTATATTTTTTCTTATATACGATACACTCTTCTCAAGAAGAGAAGTAATATTCGGAGTAAGACTTAAATCTTGCCGAAATAATAATATGACATTTTAATTGTGAAATGAAGAAAGTCCCTTAAAAAAGCGGGACGACGGTCTTTGCTGTACGTTGCTATTCAATGTACATGCCGACAGTCTTTTTTCATTCATAGCAAGGGGAGGTGAAATCATGAGTAGTACAGTTTGGATACTCATCTCCATTTTGCTTGCAACAACAGTCGGTGCAGTTGTTGGCTTTTTTGTTCGAAAGTCTATTGCTGAAGCGAAGATTAATGGTGCAACTAATGAAGCGAAACGTATTCTAGACGAAGCGAATCGTGAGGCAGAAGCACTTAAGAAAGAAGCGCTTTTAGAAGCAAAGGATGAAATTCATACACTTCGTACAGAAGCTGAATTAGAAATTCGTGACCGTAGAAGCGAATTACAAAAACAAGAAAATCGTTTAATGCAAAGAGAAGAGAACCTTGATCGTAAAGACGAAACGCTCGATAAGCGCGAGCAACAGTTGGAAAAGAAAGAGGATTCTCTTGTAGCGAAACAACAACAGATTGAAGAGTTGGAAAGCAAAGTGGGAGAGTTAGTTCAAAAGCAACAAACAGAATTAGAGCGCATTTCCAATCTGACACGCGAACAAGCGAAAGCAATTATTCTTGGTAAAGTAGAAAGTGAAGTTTCTCATGAAATTGCCGTTATGGTAAAAGAAAGTGAAGTTCGTGCGAAAGAAGAAGCGGATAAGAAAGCAAAAGAGATTTTATCTCTTGCAATGCAAAGATGTGCAGCTGATCATGTTGCTGAAACAACCGTTTCGGTTGTAAATCTTCCAAACGACGAAATGAAGGGACGTATTATCGGACGTGAAGGTCGTAATATTCGTACGCTAGAAACGTTAACAGGTATTGACCTTATTATCGATGATACACCAGAAGCGGTAATTCTATCTGGATTCGATCCGATTCGTCGTGAAACAGCTCGTATCGCTCTTGATAAACTAGTACAGGACGGACGTATTCACCCAGCGCGTATTGAAGAGATGGTCGAAAAATCAAGACGTGAAGTGGACGAGTATATTCGTGAAGTCGGAGAGCAAACAACGTTTGAAGTGGGTGTTCATGGCTTACATCCAGATTTAATTAAGATTTTAGGTCGTTTAAAATACCGTACAAGTTATGGACAAAACGTCTTAAAACACTCTATGGAAGTTGCATATTTAACTGGACTTATGGCAGCGGAGCTTGGTGAGGATGAAAAACTAGCAAGACGTGCTGGTCTATTACATGATATCGGAAAAGCAATTGATCATGAAGTAGAAGGTAGCCACGTTGAAATTGGTGTTGAACTCGCAACGAAATATAAAGAGCACCCTGTTGTAATAAACAGTATCGCATCTCACCATGGTGACACAGAACCAACTTCTATCATTGCAGTTCTAGTTGCAGCAGCAGATGCATTATCAGCTGCAAGACCGGGAGCTCGTAGTGAAACACTTGAGAACTACATTCGTCGTCTTGAAAAGTTAGAAGAAATTTCAGAGTCTTATGAAGGCGTAGAAAAATCTTTCGCAATTCAAGCAGGACGTGAAGTTCGTATTCTGGTAAAACCGGATACAATTGATGATTTAGAAGCTCATCGTTTAGCTCGTGATATTCGAAAACGTATTGAAAATGAACTGGATTATCCAGGACATATTAAAGTTACTGTTATTCGTGAAACACGTGCAGTGGAATACGCAAAATAAAGTGGTGAAACACCACTTTATTTTTTTGTGTTGGAATTGGGTAAAATAAAGAAAATTATTTATGAGAAGTATGCAAGTGAAAGAAACTTATAATAGGTAAAATTTTAATATTATAAGGAAATTGCTTGTTAGAGTAAGGTAATAAAAAATGTAGTACATAGAAAGGGTAAGACATATGAGAATATTATTTGTTGGGGATGTAGTAGGATCTCCTGGTAGAGACATGATTCAACAGTACGTACCGGCATTAAAGAAAAAATATACACCTACAGTAACAATCATTAATGGAGAAAATGCTGCGGGTGGACGTGGAATTACGGAAAAAATATATCGAAACTTTTTGGAGTGCGGGGCACAGGCAGTTACGCTTGGAAACCATGCTTGGGATAATCGTGAAGTATTTGAATTTATTGATGATGCTAAATATCTTGCAAGACCAGCTAACTTCCCAGAAGGAACGCCAGGAAAAGGTCTTATCTTTGTGAACTGTAACGGAACAGAAGTTGCGGTAATTAACTTACAAGGACGTACTTTCCTTCCTCCAATTGATTGTCCATTCCGTAAAGTGGATGAATTAATCAATATTGCAAAAAAACGTACGAATATTATCTTTGTTGATTTTCATGCTGAAACAACAAGTGAGAAGCAGGCGTTAGGTTGGTACGTAGATGGTCGTGCTACAGCTGTAGTAGGTACACATACACACGTTCCTACAGCTGATAATCGTATTTTACCAAGCGGAACAGCTTATATTACAGATGTTGGTATGACAGGACCGTATGATGGTATTTTAGGTATGGATCGCGAAGCGGTATTGAAGAAGTTTTTAACGAACTTACCAGTACGTTTTGAAGTAACGAATGGCAGAACGCAATTAAGTGCAGTTTTAATCGATGTGGATCCAAATACAGGGAAAGCGA
This sequence comes from Bacillus cereus group sp. N8, assembly GCF_016483685.1. Classification (NCBI taxonomy): domain Bacteria; kingdom Bacillati; phylum Bacillota; class Bacilli; order Caryophanales; family Bacillaceae; genus Bacillus; species Bacillus cereus group sp. N8. The sequence goes on from NZ_JAEHBK010000001.1 coordinate 711,518, forward strand.
AGAAAATTGAACGCATTTTAATTAATGATGATCAGCCGTTTTTTGAGTAATTTTTAACGAAAAGTTAGAGAAGTCATTATATTTTAATTTTTTAGAAAAATTACAGAAATTTAGCAGGAATACGTGCCATTCCTCGTGAATATAAGTTAAAGTGAAATAATTGCTATTACTTTTTATAAAAACGAGGAGGAAACGCGGAATGGAAATATTAAAAGTTAAAGCAACGTCGGTCCCTAATTCTGTAGCTGGTGCACTTGCAGGTGTTATTCGCGAACGCGGAACAGCAGAAATTCAAGCTATTGGTGCAGGTGCATTGAACCAAGCGGTAAAGGCAGTAGCAATTGCAAGAGGATTTGTAGCGCCTAGTGGTTTGGATCTGATTTGTATCCCAGCGTTTACAGATATTATGATTGATGGCGAAGAGCGTACAGCGATAAAATTAATTGTAGAACCTCGTTAAGTTAAAACAACCTGTTTGCATGTATGCAAACAGGTTGTTTTTATAGTGGAGGAATGAATATGAAAATTTTTGATGCTCATTGCGATGTACTCTTTCAGTTATGGAGTGCAAAGGGAAAAAAAGACTTTCAAAACGATTCACAATTACATATTACATTTGAACAATTAAAGAAAAGAAAAGGAAGTATACAATGCTTCGCGATATATGTACCAGAAACAGTAGCGTATGAAAAGCGCTTTGAAGTTGCACTGCAAATGATAGATATTTTTCATAGTGAAATTCTATCGCTACCAGGAATGAAGTTTATTCAGACAAAAAACGATATTAACATGCTAAAACAGGACGAGATTGGAGCGTTATTAACATTAGAAGGATGCGAAGCGATTGGAAAAGAAGCGATGAGATTACGTTTGTTTTATCGCTTAGGTGTACGTTCCTTTGGATTAACATGGAACTATGCTAATTTATTAGCTGATGGGGCGCTAGAGACACGTGGTGCAGGTTTAACTACATTTGGTAGACAAGTTGTACAAGAACTTAATATGTTAGATTTATGGACCGATGTGTCTCATTTAAATGAAAGAAGCTTTTGGGATGGTATAGAAATAGCTAAAAACCCAATTGCATCGCACTCAAACTGTTATCAACTTTGTGGGCATCCACGCAATTTAACCGATGAACAAATAAGAGCTCTCATAAAGAAAAATAGCATTATTGGTATTACATTCGTACCGCAGTTTTTAACGAATGAAAGACAAGCGAATATAGCAGATATATTAAGACATGTGGAACATATTTGTTCATTAGGTGGAGAAAAAAATATAGGATTCGGTTCTGATTTTGATGGGATTTTAGAAACCGTTGTAGGTGTAGAAGCATATAGGGATTATGAAAATATAATTAATCACCTGTGTAAAAAGTATAGTGAATCAACTGTAGATCGATTTTTGTATAAAAATTTTGTTGACTGTGTAACGTTCTAAAGGTTTTGTTTTAAAAATTCAGAAAAATTAAAATAAACCCACTTGAATTTATTGGTTTTTTTAAGACCTAATACTAGAATGGTAAACGAAATAGCTTTATACTAAAGATTCAGGGAAATCAGAAGAGGCATAATTTGCGTCCATTGTAGTTTATTTGTATAAAAAATGCTAAACTAATACTGTAAAAAAATACACTACAATGAATGCAGCCAAAAGGGGTGTAGGAGATGATTAGTCAACTTTCATGGAAAGTTGGAGGCCAACAAGGTGAAGGAATTGAAAGTACAGGGGAAATCTTCTGTATTGCATTAAACCGATTAGGATATTACCTATACGGTTACCGCCACTTCTCATCACGTATTAAAGGCGGCCATACAAATAATAAAATTCGTGTAAGTACAACAGAAGTACGCGCGATCTCAGATGATTTAGATATTTTAATTGCTTTTGATCAAGAAACAATTGATTTTAACTTCCACGAACTACGTCCGGGCGGAATTGTAGTTGCGGATGCGAAATTTAATCCAACAATACCTGATAATACAGATGTAAATCTATATGTGATACCGTTTACAGATATTGCTTCAGAGTTAGGCACATCACTAATGAAAAACATGGTTGCTGTTGGGGCATCTAGTGCGGTATTAGGATTAGACGAAACAGCGTATTTAGAGGTTGTTGAAGAAATCTTTGGTCGTAAAGGAGAGCAAGTCGTTCAAAAGAATATGGAAGCCATTAAACGCGGCTCTCAATATATGAAAGAATTGCTTGGTGAAAAAGTAAACATGATGCAGCTTGAAAAAGCTGACGGTAAGAAACGCATGTTTATGATTGGAAACGACGCAATCGCATTCGGTGCAGTAGCTGGTGGTGCTCGCTTTATGTCTGCATATCCAATCACACCTGCATCTGAAATTATGGAATACTTAATTAAAAAGTTACCGAAAGTCGGCGGGACAGTAATCCAAACTGAGGATGAAATCGCAGCTTGTACAATGGCAATCGGTGCAAACTACGCTGGTGTTCGTACATTAACTGCATCTGCTGGTCCTGGTCTTTCTTTAATGATGGAAGCAATAGGTTTAGCAGGTATTACTGAAACACCACTAGTTATCATTGATACACAACGTGGTGGTCCAAGTACGGGCTTACCAACAAAACAAGAGCAGTCTGACTTAATGGCTATGATTTACGGAACGCATGGTGAAATTCCAAAAATCGTAATGGCGCCAAGTACAGTTGAAGAAGCTTTCTATGATATTGTAGAAGCGTTTAACTTAGCAGAAGAATATCAAGTGCCTGTTATTTTCTTAACAGATTTACAGCTTTCTTTAGGGAAACAAACTGTAGAACCACTTACGTTAGATAAAGTGGAAATTCGTCGTGGTAAGCTTGACTTAGAAGTAGAATTACCAGAACGTGAAAATAAAGCATACTTCAAACGTTATGAAGTAACAGAAGACGGCGTTTCACCACGTGTTTTACCTGGTATGAAAAATGGTATTCACCATGTTACAGGTGTAGAACATGATGAAACGGGTAAACCATCTGAATCAGCAATAAACCGTAAAAATCAAATGGACAAACGTTTCCGTAAAATGGAGAACTTAAAGTTTAATACCCCTGTTTATAAAAATGTTAAGCATGATGACGCAGACGTATTGCTAGTTGGTTTTAACTCAACACGTGGTGCGATCGAAGAGGCAATGCAGCGTTTGGAACAAGAAGGAATGAAAGTAAACCATGCTCATGTACGTTTAATTCATCCTTTCCCAACAGCTGAAATCGATCCACTTGTGAAAAAAGCGAAGCGTGTAGTGGTAGTAGAAAACAATGCAACTGGTCAGCTTGCTAACATTATGAAAATGAATCTTGGTAATGGTGAGAAAATTTCTAGTCTTTTAAAATATGACGGAAACCCATTCTTACCGAAAGAGATTTACAACGAATGCAAAAAAGGGGTTGTATTAAATGGCAACATTTAAGGACTTTCGTAACAGTGTAAAACCGAACTGGTGCCCAGGTTGCGGAGACTTCTCAGTACAAGCTGCGATTCAACGTGCGGCAGCTAACGTTGGTTTAAATCCAGATGAACTAGCTGTTATTTCTGGTATCGGCTGTTCAGGTCGTATTTCAGGTTATATTAATTCATATGGTTTGCATAGTATTCATGGACGTGCTCTTCCAATCGCACAAGGTGTGAAGATGGCAAATCGTGATTTAACAGTTATCGCATCAGGTGGTGACGGTGATGGTTTTGCGATTGGTATGGGACATACAATCCATTCTATTCGTCGTAACATTGACATTACGTATATCGTAATGGATAACCAAATTTACGGATTGACAAAAGGTCAAACTTCACCACGTAGTGAAGCTGGATTTAAAACGAAAAGTACACCACAAGGTTCAATTGAACCATCACTAAATGTTATGGAAATGGCTTTAACAGCTGGTGCGACATTTGTGGCGCAAAGTTTTTCAAGTGATTTAAAAGAATTAACACAAATTATTGAAGCTGGTATTAATCATAAAGGATTTTCATTAATTAACGTATTTAGTCCATGTGTTACTTACAATAAAGTAAATACTTATGATTGGTTTAAAGAGAATTTAACGAAACTAAGTACAGTAGAAGGATATGATCCATCTAACCGCATGATGGCTATGCAAACATTAATGGAAAAGAACGGGTTAGTAACTGGTTTAATTTATCAAAATACAAAGCAGCCTTCTTACCAAGAGCTTGTAAAAGACTATAGCGAAAAGCCTTTAGTGCAAGCTGATTTGAATATGGATCAGAAAATGTTTGATGAGCTTGTTGCTGAATTTATGTAATGCTAAAAGAAAAGGTTGCCACTTGGCAACCTTTTTTGAATGAATAAAAATAATGAATAGATTTGTTTACTTAGAAAATTCAGAATGATAAAATAATATATAAATCGTTGTATAGAAATAGCATGTTCATTAACTGTAAAATGTAAAATAGGATAAGAATGCTTCTTCGTTAAAATTGGCTAAAGGCTCTATACTATGATAATGTGTATAGGGATAAAGCAATATGCTTTTGGGTAGGACAAGGTGAAATACTAAAAAGGGAATGTCTATTGGTGTGGGGAAGACTTCATTCTTACGGATGATTAGATCGATTACTCAAGTTTCAAAGGGCAAGTTATCTCTCAAGCTATCTAACATCATTGAGATGGGTCTAAGCGCATTAAAATGGACTACAGAGTGTGTATAGTTAAGGGTGAAAGGAGATTACCGATGAACGAGCAACAACGATTAGCAAGTCAACAAGCAAATTCCTCTACGAAAAAAGAAGAGAAAGATTATAGTAAATACTTTGAAAGTGTATACAAACCACCTTCCTTGAAAGAGGCAAAAAAGCGTGGGAAAGAAGAAGTTAAAATTGAACGAGATTTTGGCTTACCTGAAGAGTTCCGCAATTTTGGCGCAGGAAGAAAGTTTTACATTCGTACATATGGCTGCCAAATGAATGAGCATGATACTGAAGTAATGGCGGGGATTTTTACAACACTTGGATATGAGCCAACTTTTTCAACTGAAGAGGCCGATGTCATTTTATTGAATACTTGTGCAATCCGTGAAAATGCTGAGAATAAAGTGTTCGGTGAACTTGGTCATTTAAAATCATTAAAGCGAAGAAACCCGGATCTTTTAATTGGTGTATGTGGTTGTATGTCTCAAGAGGAATCTGTTGTAAATAAAATTATGCAAAAAAATCAGCATGTAGATATGGTGTTTGGTACACATAATATTCATAGATTACCGTATATCTTAAAGGACGCAATGTTCTCAAAAGAGACGGTGGTTGAAGTTTGGTCAAAAGAAGGGGACGTAATTGAAAACCTTCCGAAAGTACGTCGTGGTGATATTAAAGCTTGGGTAAATATTATGTATGGCTGTGATAAGTTCTGTACATATTGTATTGTACCGTATACACGCGGAAAAGAGCGCAGCAGACGTCCAGAAGATATTATTAAAGAAATTCGCCATTTAGCAGCGAACGGTTATAAAGAAATTACGTTACTTGGACAAAACGTAAACGCATACGGTAAAGACTTTGAAGACATACAATATGGTCTTGGCGATTTAATGGATGAACTTCGTAAAATCGATATCGCACGTATTCGTTTTACAACAAGTCATCCACGTGATTTTGACGATCATTTAATTGATGTTCTTGGAAAAGGTGGTAACCTCGTAGAACATATCCACTTACCAGTTCAATCTGGTAGTACAGATATGCTTAAAATTATGGCGCGTAAATATTCGCGTGAGCATTATTTAGAGCTTGTACGAAAAATTAAAGAAACGATTCCGAATGCAGTCCTAACAACGGATATTATCGTTGGTTTCCCAAATGAAACGGATGAGCAATTTGAAGAAACGATGTCGCTATATCGTGAAGTAGGATTTGATACGGCATTTACATTTATTTATTCCCCGCGCGAGGGTACACCAGCTGCAAAAATGAAAGATAATGTGCCGATGGAAGTGAAGAAAGAGCGATTACAACGCTTAAATACACTAGTGAATGAATATGCTGTTAATAAGAATAAGCGTTATATAGGGCAAGTTGTAGAAGTATTAGTTGATGGAGAAAGTAAAAATAATCCTGAAGTACTTGCGGGGTATACACGTACGAATAAACTTGTAAACTTCGTTGCTTCAAAATCTTTAATTGGTCAGCTTGTGAAAGTAAAAGTAACGGAAGCAAAAACTTGGTCACTTAACGGGGAATTGGTTAAGGAGCCGATTGAGGTGAAATAATAGATGAAAGTATATACGAAAGATGAAATTGTTGAGCAAGCGAAAGAATTAGCGAAAATGATCTCTGAAACAGAAGAAGTCGACTTCTTTAAGCGAGCAGAAGCACAAATTCATAAAAATGAAAATGTAAAGCGAGCAATTGATGAAATTAAAGCTTTGCAAAAACAAGCAGTTAACTTACAACATTATGGAAAATGGGAAGCTTTGAAAAAAGTAGAAGCTGAAATTGATGCGCTTCAAGATAATTTAGATAGTATCCCAGTTGTGCAGGAGTTTAAATCTTCACAAACATATGTAAATGATTTACTGCAGCTAGTTGCTAGTACGATTTCTAACAATGTAACAGATGAAGTATTAGCTTCAACTGGTGGCGATGTGTTGAAGGGTGAAACTGGTGCAGCAGTAGAAAGTAAAAAAGGAAATTGTGGTTGTTAAAGAGATGTCTTATTGACATCTCTTTTTTTTTATGGGTTATAACGTAAATTCTTCTCAAAAAAAGAATGACACATTCCGCTATTGTCACGCATATGATTAAGTGAATAGTGATTGAGGAGGGTTACGAATGTCCGAATTTAGAGAGATTATTACAAAAGCAGTGGTTGGAAAAGGACGTAAGTATACAAAGTCAACGCATACATGTGAATCGAATAATGAGCCAACAAGTATTTTAGGGTGCTGGGTAATTAACCATTCGTACGAAGCGAGAAAGAATGGAAAACATGTGGAAATTGAAGGTTTCTATGATGTAAACACTTGGTATTCATTTGATGGAAACACAAAGACCGAAGTTGTAACAGAGCGTGTTAACTACACTGACGAAGTAAGCATTGGGTATCGTGATAAAAACTTCTCGGGTGACGATTTAGAAATTATTGCTCGTGTAATTCAACCGCCAAATTGTTTAGAAGCTCTTGTATCACCAAATGGTAATAAAATTGTTGTGACGGTAGAACGTGAATTTGTAACAGAAGTAGTTGGAGAAACGAAAATTTGTGTAAGTGTAAATCCTGAAGGTTGCGTAGAATCAGACGAGGATTTTCAAATCGATGATGATGAGTTTGAAGAATTAGATCCGAACTTTATCGTCGATGCAGAAGAAGAGTAATAGAAAGCTAGGGAGAAGTTCTTCCTAGCTTTTTACATTACATAAGTGGTGCTGAATGAACATGATTTCTTATGAAATGTGCTATAATGAGGAAAGACTCCTGAAATAGGAGATATGGGTGTCCGTGAAGTGTGACATATATGAATATAGATTATTATGTAAGAATTATGGAGGAAAGACATGACGCAATATACCCCTATGATACAGCAATACTTAAAGGTTAAGGCAGACTATCAAGATGCCTTTTTATTTTTCCGATTAGGTGATTTTTATGAAATGTTCTTTGAAGATGCGGTTAAAGCAGCTCATGAACTTGAAATTACATTAACGAGCCGAGATGGTGGTAGTAGTGATCGTATACCGATGTGCGGTGTACCGCATCATGCAGCTAAAAATTATATTGAACAACTTGTTGAAAAAGGATATAAAGTAGCTGTTTGTGAGCAAGTGGAAGATCCAAAAACAGCTAAAGGTGTAGTACGTCGTGAAGTAGTACAACTAATTACGCCAGGAACGATGATGGAAGGGCGTACAATAGACGAGAAAGAGAATAACTTCTTAGCAGCATTAACACATTTCGAAGATGGATCTTATGCGCTAGCTTGCAATGACTTAACGACTGGACAAAATACAGTGACGTTGTTAACGGGTTCAGTAGAAGATATTTTATTAGAAGTGTATGCAACTGGTTCAAAAGAAATTGTTGTAGATTCTACATTTTCAAAAGATGAATTAAATAAATTAACTGAAACATTAAAAATGACGATTTCGTATGAAGATGCAACAACTATTCCGGAAGGGTTAGAACAGCTTGTGAAAAATGTTTCACAAGCAAAGTTAATTAAAGCGATTGGACGCTTATTTAACTATGTGATAAGAACACAAAAACGTTCGTTAGATCACTTGCAACCAGTGGAAATTTATTATACGAACCAGTTTATGAAAATTGATGTGCATTCAAAGCGAAATTTAGAACTGACAGAAACCCTTCGAACAAAAGAAAAAACAGGATCATTATTATGGCTATTAGATAAAACGAAAACAGCTATGGGTGGTCGTATGTTAAAACAGTGGATGGAACGTCCGCTTATTCAGAAAGAAAAAGTTGAAGAGCGTTTAGAAATGGTTGAAACGTTTGTAAATGATTACTTCTTACGTGAAGATTTAAAAGAAAAGTTAAAAGAAGTATATGATTTAGAGCGTTTAGCAGGGAAAGTTGCATTTGGTAATGTAAATGCACGGGACTTATTACAGTTAAGACGTTCTTTACTTCAAGTACCAGCTATTTTAGAAGCGATTAGTCTTTTAGATAATGCTTATGCAGCTAGATTAATTCAAGGTGCGGATCCATGTGAGAGCTTAACAGAATTGCTAGGAAGAAGTATTCAAGAAAACCCACCGCTTTCTATTAAAGATGGAGATATTATTAAAGACGGTTATAATGACAAGCTTGATCAATATCGTTACGTTAGTAAAAACGGGAAAACGTGGATCGCTGAGCTTGAAAAACGAGAGCGTGATATTACAGGGGTTAAATCATTAAAAATTGGATACAACCGTATTTTCGGCTACTACATTGAAGTGACGAAGGCAAATCTTGCGGCACTTCCAGAAGGGCGCTATGAGCGAAAACAAACACTTGCAAATGCAGAGCGTTTCATAACAGATGAACTAAAAGAAAAAGAAACATTAATCTTAGAAGCAGAAGAGAAAATTGTGCAATTAGAATACGATTTATTTACAGCACTTCGCGAAGAAGTCAAAGTATTCATTCCGAAATTACAGCATTTAGCGAAAGTAATTAGTGAGCTAGACGTACTGCAAAGCTTTGCGACAGTTAGTGAAGAAGAGCAGTTTGTAAAACCTGTTTTAACAACTAAGCGCGAAATCTTTATTAAAGATGGTCGTCATCCTGTCGTTGAAAAAGTATTGAACGGGAAATTGTATGTACCGAATGATTGTATTATGCCGGAGAAGATGGATGTCTTTTTAATTACAGGACCGAACATGTCTGGTAAAAGTACGTATATGAGACAATTAGCACTTGTTACTGTTATGTCACAAATTGGTTGCTTTGTACCAGCGACAGAAGCAGTATTACCTGTCTTCGATCAAATCTTTACGAGAATTGGTGCAGCGGATGATTTAATCTCAGGTCAAAGTACATTTATGGTTGAAATGTTAGAAGCGAAAAATGCAATTGCAAATGCATCAGAAAGAAGTTTAATTTTATTCGATGAAATTGGACGCGGTACATCTACGTATGATGGTATGGCACTTGCACAAGCAATTATTGAACATATTCATGACCAAATTGGCGCAAAAACGTTATTCTCTACACATTATCATGAATTAACAGTGTTAGAAGAAAGTTTAGACCAACTAAAGAATGTACATGTTTCAGCTATTGAAGAGAATGGAAAAGTAGTTTTCCTTCATAAAATTCAAGATGGAGCGGCCGATAAAAGTTACGGAATTCACGTTGCGCAACTTGCTGAATTGCCAGATAGCTTAATCGCTCGTGCGAAAGAAGTGTTAGCGCAGCTAGAAGGACAAGAAGAAATTATTATTCCAAAGCGCACAGAAGTGAAAGTGCAAGAAGTTGCTCCGGAACCTGTAGTTGTAAAAGAAGAACCTGTAGAAATACAAGAAACGAAAGTAGAGACTGAAGAAGAATCACAACTATCTTTCTTTAGTGCAGAAAAGTCTTTGGAAAAACAAGACAAGCTAGTTCTAGATGCAAAAGAAACGGCAGTACTTACACAAATTAAAAAAATTGATTTACTCGATATGACACCTTTAGAAGCGATGAACGAACTGTATCGTTTACAAAAAAAGTTAAAGAAAGGATGAGTAAGTAGATGGGGAAAATTCGCAAACTCGATGATCAACTCTCTAACTTAATTGCGGCAGGGGAAGTAGTAGAGCGCCCTGCCTCAGTTGTAAAAGAACTCGTGGAAAATTCCATCGATGCGAATAGTACATCTATTGAAATCCACTTAGAAGAAGCTGGGTTATCGAAAATTCGCATCATTGATAATGGAGATGGCATTGCAGAAGAAGATTGTATCGTTGCATTTGAACGCCACGCAACGAGCAAAATTAAAGATGAAAATGATCTATTTCGTATAAGAACGCTCGGTTTCCGCGGAGAGGCTCTGCCGAGTATTGCCTCTGTAAGTGAATTAGAATTAATTACAAGCACAGGTGATGCGCCTGGTACACACCTTATTATTAAAGGTGGAGACATTATAAAACAAGAGAAAACAGCGAGCCGAAAAGGAACAGATATTACAGTTCAAAACTTATTCTTTAATACCCCAGCGCGTCTTAAATATATGAAAACGATTCATACAGAGCTTGGGAATATTACAGATATTGTATATCGTATTGCAATGTCACATCCAGAAGTATCGTTAAAGCTGTTTCATAATGAAAAGAAATTGCTTCATACATCAGGAAATGGTGATGTAAGACAAGTGCTTGCAGCGATTTACAGCATTCAAGTTGCGAAGAAGCTAATTCCAATTGAAGCAGAATCTTTAGACTTCACAATTAAAGGGTATGTAACATTACCAGAAGTAACGAGAGCGTCTCGTAATTATATGTCAACAATCGTAAATGGTCGTTACGTTCGAAATTTTGTATTAATGAAAGCAGTTCAGCAAGGATACCATACATTACTGCCAGTCGGACGATACCCAATCGGCTTCTTATCGATTGAAATGGACCCAATGCTTGTTGATGTTAACGTACATCCAGCGAAATTAGAAGTTCGTTTTAGTAAAGAACAAGAGTTGCTAAAGCTGATCGAAGAAACATTGCAAGCTGCATTCAAAAAAATACAACTCATTCCAGATGCTGGTGTAACAACAAAGAAAAAAGAAAAAGATGAAAGTGTGCAAGAACAGTTCAAGTTTGAGCATACAAAACCGAGAGAATCATCCATGCCTAACATCGTTTTACCGACTGGTATGGATGAAAAGCAAGAAGAACTAACGACTGTGAAACAGCCGGCACAACTTTGGCAACCGCCGAAGCAAGAATGGCAACCACCACAGTCACTAGTAAGAGAAGAGCAAAGTTGGCAGTCATCCTCTAAGCCGGTAATAGAAGAAACGGTTCGAGAGGAAAAGGAATGGACTAGCAACGGTGACGATTTTGAATTAGAGGAATTGGAAGAAGAAGTTCACGAAATAAAAGAGATTGAAATGAACGGTAATGACTTACCACCGCTTTATCCAATTGGACAAATGCACGGAACATATATTTTCGCTCAAAATGATAATGGGCTATATATGATTGATCAACATGCAGCGCAAGAACGTATCAATTATGAATACTTCCGTGATAAAGTGGGGAGAGTAGCGCAAGAAGTACAAGAGCTACTTGTACCGTACCGTATCGATTTATCTCTTACTGAATTTTTACGTGTCGAAGAGCAACTAGAAGAACTAAAAAAAGTCGGTCTATTCTTGGAGCAATTCGGCCATCAATCCTTTATCGTCCGTTCACACCCAACGTGGTTCCCGAAAGGACAAGAAACAGAAATCATTGATGAAATGATGGAGCAAGTTGTTAAACTAAAAAAAGTAGATATTAAAAAGTTGCGTGAAGAAGCTGCCATCATGATGAGCTGTAAAGCATCGATTAAAGCAAATCAATATTTAACGAACGATCAAATATTTGCTTTACTTGAAGAACTTCGCACAACAACAAACCCGTATACATGCCCGCACGGAAGACCGATTCTTGTGCATCATTCTACTTATGAGTTGGAGAAGATGTTTAAGAGGGTTATGTAGGGTTAATAAAACTAGGTTTCAAAAGGGAGCAACATTTACTGTTGCTCCCTTTTAATATGTAGAATTAATTGTTAAACGAGAATATGGCGGAGTAATTTTGCAGTTTATTTAAATTTGAGCATATCATACTTAAGATTGTAAGTAGTTTATTTCTTGGCTACGTTAGCTTAAATTTATCTATGTATAAAAAAGCGCTGTAGATCAGCACTTTTTAAAAGTACATGAGTTGTATAAGAAAGATTTATACATTACTAAAAACATAACTATGCAAGGTCTAATATAGATTCTTATTTGGCACATTGTTACAAGGATCTATACAATTATTTATTTTTATTATTATTATTAATTTTTTCAGTATAGAGCACCTGTTCTTTGTAGTGTTTTTTAATTGGGAAATTATGTGTATCTGTGCCGTTCTTGAATTTTTTATCAATGGGGTTCTTTAGAGGAACTGTTGTAGTTTCTGTAAATTCATATGGGTAATTTATTTTAGATTTATCTTCAAACATGAAAATGCCTCCTTTTTAGGATTTCCTAAATTCTTTACTATAACATGATATGCATATAGATTTTTTTGGGACTAGTTATTTATATAGGTTAGAGGAATTTAATTACATAACTACTGAAATATTTTAAAGGAAAGTAATTCGGTTGAAGCAAAGAAGTTAAGTGGGAGATCAACTGCCACCCAATTGGTATAGGCTAATAATCAGTAGGGGATGGACACCACACTGATTAAAGTTTTACTTTATCAATAAAGTAAATAATGCATATATATTCGTTATAGATTGTTTTTATAATATGACTTATATGGGGTTTTCCTGATAATATAATGTGGAATATTATATTGTTATTAGGTTATTAGGAACATTTAATGTTGTTTCACAACTGAAAGGGAATTGAAAAAAAACTGCAACTTTTCTCATAAAAATTCAATCTTACTTGAAAAATGAAAGGAAAATGAAATTTTCCAACAGGAATTCTTTGTTAAGATAAAAAGCATACATACAAAAAAGTATTGACATATCTCAAAAATGTAATTTCAAGATATGGTGGGGGAAAAGATGAGATTAGAAAAACAATTAATAAAAAAGATGTACTATGAAACATTCCTAATGGAGAATGAAACACAACCACCTCTTCAAGTACTTGGAGAAGCTTATGTAAATGAAGAAAAAAATGAAATTTCCGATGGATCTTATATTCGTTTTGCACAGGGTGAATTTTATTATCATCATCAAGATTTTGAAGCAGCTATTTTTAAATGGGAGAAAGTTAGTAATGAATTAGCACCATGGGCACAAAAAAATATTGCGGATGCTTACTTCGAACTTAACAGATTATCAGTTGCTGAAAATGTGTATACTTCCATTACTACTGATAATAAAATATTGATGACTGAAATTGGACTGCAATTACTTTCTCTTTACATCGAGCAGAATAATTTTGATTCAGCTTTCACTGTTATTAAAGAAGCGGTTTCTTTAAACCCTGATTATCCAAATGTCACAATCATTGCCCGTTCCTTTTATGAGGAACAGCAAGATTTTGATAGTGCAGTAGAGCTTGCTGTGAATGAGTTAATTCGAACAGAATCTTATCCGTGGTTTGAGGTGCTAAAAGGATATATCGATAAAGGATTTACTAAAAATATTTCACCAGATTATTTTTATGAAGTATTAGTTACATTAAATAATGTAGATCAAGTGCAATTTACGCAAATGGTTTCATCACTTTGGAACAGTTATAAAAATGAACAAAATTACTTATTATGGCTTAATACAATAAATGAATTTTTCATACATATCGAAATACATTCGTCCGATATATGGGACAAAATTTCTTCTCTTTACGAAGAAACGTACTTTGAATTAATTCAAGGTCAATATATGCTTAGACAATTACACGATATCATTCCAAATCTGTTAACAAATTGGTTAAAGGTAGTCAATCCGTCTCATGCTGTATTTCCATCAGCAGCTGTATTGGCATGGAATGAGATTTTTCCTTCCAAAATAGATTCAGCAAATATAAAGCATGCGGAAGACCTACTGTCATATTCTATTAATCATGTGAATGGCTTAGAGTATAGTTTACATCTTTTTGAATCTATTACACAGTGGGCACAAAAGCATGAAATAGAAATGGGTCACAGATTTAGATGGTTAGTTGGCGAGCTTGCAGATTTAAAAACAAATCGTATTTTAGTAACGGGAACGTCAGGAAACGGAAAAACTGCATTTATTAACTCTATATTAGGAGAAAATATATTAGAAAACTCAATCTCAAATGTAGTAGTTTTAAAAAATGATGCCCATACAGAAATTAACGCTATAACAGATTCAGCCATTACAACAACTGAAAATTTCTATGATTACCATAATATGATGGCAGTGCACCATCAAACATATAGAGATAGAGCATGTGTTGAATTTAAATTACCATGTAGATTTTTAAGTAAAAATAAACTTACATTCGTAGTTACACCTGGATTTAATAGGAATAACGATACTAGGGATGAGATATTTGAATATTTAAATTCAGTAGATGAATTATTGTTCGTATTGAATGCGGATTCACCTTTTACTGATAAAGAACGTGATATTCTATTAGGTATTCAAGAACATACACCAAATCTACAAATTCATTTCTTGTTAAATAAAATCGATAACATTTACAGTGAAGCAGAAATAAAAAGGGTTTTACATGATACGCAAGCGAGAATAAACGCATATTTCCCGCATGCGAGAATTTTCCCTTACTCTTCGTTATATACAAGTAGTCAACAACTAAATGATTTAACTGAGTTTATTCGTTTTAACTTTAACCATAAAAATATCGATGCAGAACGTACTGAAAAGTTAGTGTTTTTCATTCGAAAAACAATTACATATCTTTTGGATAAACGTGTTGAGAAGGAAAACAATATAGTGGATGCTATTAAGTGGAATGAGGAGATGTTAGTTAAACTAAATGGTAGCATTAATAACCTTACTGCATTTGAGAAGGAAAAAATTCATTTCATTACAGAATCATATCGTACAATGAAAAACGAAATTACTAATGATCTTACAGAACATATTCCGAAACTATTGCAGAGTTGTTCCGATTTAATTAGTGAAGAAAGCGATTTCGGACACATTGATACGGAACTAAATACAGCGATGAACGAAAGAGTGCACAAATATTTAGAACAAACTGTATTACCTAACCTTGCTCGTTCTATGCAAAATTGGATTGCAACTTCTAATACTGAGTTCCTTCAAAGTCAATCGTACTTAGAAGAGCTCAGTGAAGGACTTAATTCTTTATTTGGAGAAAATCGAATACAGTTAGAATGTGACTTTAAAGTACTGGATGACTGGCGCAGAGATACTGATAGAATGACGACTAGAATACAAATGGAAGAAGTAAATATTTTACGCCGATTTACGCCAGCACAATTTTTACTGAAAAGTGCCGGTAAATTATTTGGGGTTCTTCCAAAGAATAGAGCTATGCTATATAACAAATACAAACAGTATGTAGAAAATGAAGATTATACGGAAGTAACGGCTTCTATTATGAATAAATTTTTCTTGCAATTTGAGCTGTTTGAAAACACGCAAGAGCGAGATATTAATATGTTCTTTAGGAATCCATTTATCTCCTTGAAACAAGCTATAGAAAATACTCATTTAGAAATACAAGAAAAACAAGAGATATTACATAAAATGAAATCAAATCCTGAAGTCTATCATGATTCTATAACGCTCTTTGAATTAAGATTACGTCAATGTGAAGTAATCTTAAATATAGGTGTGGAACATGCCTATACAGATTTAACTGTAGAAACAACTATAGAATAAACGTAAAACAACTCCAAATTATATAATGAAAGTGGATTTTGGAGTTGTTTTTTTGCTTACATCCGTATAGTATGTCAGGTTTTTTTTATATCAAATTGCATCATGTGTTATAAGAGAGTAAAAAGGGAGCAACCGTAATGGGGTGCTCCCTTTCCATATATATAGATTATTTTTCAGTTTCTTTAATTTTAGTTTTTACTTCTCCAGTTTTAATTTTATTATTTTCCGAGAAACGTAATAAATCGCCTTCAATAATTTTGTCAGACATTCGTAACTCATTTTGTGCACGGTTAATGAGTGCTTGTGCTTCTTTTTTTGGTAAATCTACAATTTCACCTGTTATGCGGTCATAGAAAGTGTTGTTTTTGTATGCATACTTGTCTGTAATAAAGCTACCATCACGTAAAACAACAAAACCGGTATATTCATCTGAAAACATATCATGGCCAAAACGGATATCGTTAGTAGTATCAATCCCTAATAAATTTAGAATAGTAGGTTTCATATCGATTTGTCCCGTAGGCTTTGAAATAGTTTGACCTTCTGTTTGGCCAGGGATATGAATATATAAAGGTGTGCGTTGTAAATTTAAAGTATCAAATTCTGTTATTTGATCTTTTTCTAAAAACTGTGCCATTGCGCGATTATGTTTTTCAGAAATGCCATAATGATCACCATATAACACAATAATAGAATCATCATACATTCCCTCGGCTTTTAAACGCTCAATAAATTTTTTAATTGTTTCGTCTAAGTAACGTGCTGTTACGATGTAACGATCAAATACGCCATTACCAGAGTTGTATGGTTCAATGAATTTTGTATCTTCATCATACGTAAATGGATAATGATTTGTTAAAGTAAGGAAACGAGCATAAAATGGTTGATCAACAGTTTTTAATATATCTACTGATTGATCAAAGTATTCGATATCTTTTAATCCCCAATTTAAATTTGTTTCGGGTGTAATTTTGTAATCAAGTTCATTATAGTAACGATCATAACCAAGAGCAGAGTACATGATATTACGATTCCAAAATGTTGCGTTATTCGCATGGAATACAGAAGTAAAATAGCCTTGCTGACGTAAAATTTCTGGAGTCGCAGTATAATCGTTGTTACCGTGCGTGAAGAATACAGCTCCTCGATTTAATGGATACAACGATGTATCTATTAGAAATTCAGAATCTGATGTTTTTCCTTGCCCAGTTTGGTGGAAAAAGTTATCAAAGTAATAGCTTTCATTTATGAATTCATTCAAGAACGGTGTAACTTCTTGACCATTGACGGATGCACCTATTAAAAAGGTTTGCAAGGATTCAAGAGTAACGACAATTACGTTTTTTCCTCTCGCTACACCAAACATATTAGGATTTGGTTCACTTTGGTTTGCTTTTACGTAGTTTTCAGTTTCTTGTAATTTACTACTATCTGCAAGTGCCTTTTGGGATCCTGCTTTTACTTGTAGTGTTAAATCATATACTTGATGAGTGTATAGTCCTAAATTTTTCACAAGCATTACGCGGTCGAAGGATCTCGTTAATAATTCAGGTCGTTCTTTTTCTGCAAGATGTAGATTCGCAAAAAATACACCAATCGTTAAAAGAAAATATAATAAGCGTGCAGAATGAGTTACACGTTCTGTTTTAAAGACTATTGCTTTCTTTTTTAATAAAATAAAGAAGAAAATAATGTCTACGAATGCGAGTATAATTTTGTAGTTCAATATTTCTATAATACTGCCGCCTAATTGGCCAAAGTTTGATGTTTGTCCAAGTACTGGCAACGTAACGAAATCATTATAAAAATCATAGAACATTACATTCCCAACAAGTACGATTGTTAATAAGAAATTAATACATAGCGCTATATAATTTCTCTTTTCACCGGTTGCAAATAATGCTAATCCAACAAATGCTAACGATGCAGCGAGAGGGCTAATAAACAAAATAAGTTCTTGTGTAGAAGACTCAATTTTTAAATCAAAACTGAATCGCGTAATAAGATATGTTTTTAACCATACTGCTAAAGCAATCATTATAACAAAGCTTATATTTTGCATTTGTAAATTTATTTTATTCTTCATTTTTACACCTTCTTTATACAGTTTATTTAACTAATGTTATATATTATATTTTTATAACTATTAGAGTGTGGTGAACCATTTAGATTATATTTTTCTAAAGGTAATAATTTGAAGTATTCATATACATACAATGGGGGATTTTAAAGCGAAGTAACATAAAACTAACTCTTGTTTAGAAACGGAGCAAAAAAAGTCATAGTTATAGTGACTTATAGACATCCTAACATATTAAACACTATGATGATGTTACAAAATATTGAACAAATGAAAGTGAAGATGAATAGATACTTTTGAAATTCAGGTAGTTAGAATTTAAATGAAAGGGGAGTGTAACGAAGCGATTATATGAATTAGTAGAAAACTACATTCTATATAGAATGTAGTTTTTCGTATATATTTCATGTATCCCATAAAATACTGATTTTTTTTGGGTTAATCATCAGAGAGAGATAAAAATTTCATTAACGTTATTACTAAATAAGTAAAGTGTTGGTGAAACTTAAAATATTTGACTGGCATCTTAATTAAAGAGTTTAAAGGGCAGATAAATATTTTCCAACATACAGACCGCTTGCAGCTGCTTGAGATAATGAATGAGTGACGCCTGAACAATCTCCAACTAAAAATAATCCATTTATACTTGTTTCAAAATGGTTATTGGTTTTTATTGTAGGAGCATAGAACTTTCCGTCAATTCCATATAATAAAGTATCTTGATCGATAGGTTCTCGGGTAAAGTGTTCTAAGCGTAATAAAAATTCTTTGAGTCCATCAATATATAATGGAGGAATTTCTTTATGCAAATCTCCATAATCTCCGTGTAGTGTAGGTTGTATACGATTATGTGTCATATCTTTTTCCGTAGTAGGTTGTTTCTTTATTAAGTCCTCTAAGCGCTGTATAACAATCCGATCTCGTCCTTGGTTAATGCTTTTAATAATTGAACTTGCGTATACATTTGCTTCTTTGAGAGTTAGAAAATAGCGCGGGATAAATAAAGTGAAATTTAAATTAGAAGTGCCAGTTTCTTGCTCTCGGAAATTTTGACCGTCAGGCATAATCAAGCCGTCTTCGTACTTTCGAATAATACGTCCTTTTGGATTCATACAGTAAGTAGTTGCTGTGAAGTTTTCGCCTTGATAAGAAAGTTTCGTCTCAAATGTATCTTTTAATATAGAACGTAATTGGTGTTCTTTCATCTCTACTCTAATACCTAAATCTACACGAGTTTGCTCTTGAGAAATATTTAGAGAAGTGCACATTTCTTTTAACCAATCCGCCCCGGAACGCCCTGTTGCAAATACTAGTTGCTTAGAATGAACTGTTCCTTGATTTGTTTCTATTTTAAAATGATCATTTTGTTTACTGATATGTTGTACATCTATATGAAATTGGATATTTATTTTCGTAAGTAAAAATTCATAGAGCAGCTGGAAAATGTTACTTGAAAGTGTAGTACCAAGATGTCTTACTTCAGTTGTTAGCATTTGTAAACCACACGCTTCTGCTCTCTTAGTGAGATTTAGATTTTCTGTAGAATATTTTGAAACTGAACTTCCGCCAAACTGACATAGAATTTCATCTACTTCAGCCATGAGTTGTATAAAAGCTTTTTTACCTACTTTTTGCTCGAGTTCGCCCCCAAATCCATTTGTATAATTAAATTTCCCTTCAGACTTTCCTAAACCACCAAATCCAAAATATTTATCACATGTAGTACAATTACACACTTTTCCTTGGTCTAAAGGACAATGGCGATCTTCTAGCGCTTTACCTTTATCAAGAATTAAAACCTTTTTGTTGCTTTTAGCTAATGTATAAGCCATAAAAATGCTACTCACTCCAGCACCGACAATTGTAATGTCATACATATTTTTTCACCTGCTAACGAATAGTTTGTTTTTTATTTTCTTAGTGTATAACACTTTTATGAAGTTAAGAAATAGCTTTTATTAATAAAGAGGGCGTTTTTGAACTTGATGCTTTTTTAATTTCTCCGAGTGGTGGAGTAAATACAAATGTTTTTATTTGAAAGAAGAAATAGTTTTAAATGATCACTATGTCATATGATTAATAAAATCTTACATATAAAAAAACAGACCTTTTAAGTGAAGAGGTCTGTTAATGATTTCAAATCTTATTTAGCGAAGACGTGGTTACCGATTCTCTATCAAGAAGTTATAAGTACTAATAAGTCACTTTCATTTTCACCATAATTTCATAGAAACAATGTAACTCTATTAAAAGTTTTGTAGAATTCCCATAAGACTTTTTAGTATTTGATATTATGAGAATCAAAGTTCTTTGAATAGGTTTATATAGTTAATATAATAACTTAATACAATTATAAGATTGATACGAAATAAATGTCGATAAATGTCGATTATTGTTGTAATATAAAACATATAAACATAATATACAGATGAAGTGGATTTGTTGTTTTTTATTAAAAATAGTAAAATTGGAACGAAATTAAATGTGTTAGTCATTATATCGAGTTTGGCTTGTATCATGTTATCTTCACTGGGGTTTTTAGGGCTTCAAAAAGGTGAAAATACATCTTCTAGTATGTATGACGAAAGGCTATTACCAATTCAATGGATAGGAATTGTAGAATCAAATTTTTACCATGCTAATATGAATTTTATGGAGATTATGATATCGAAAGATGAAAACAGAATGAAAGAACTAATAACAGAAATAGATAAGACTAGGAAAGAAAGTGATGAGTTATTAAAACAATTTGAAGCTAGAATTAGTTCTCATAAAGAAAAGGACTTGTATAATGCATTTCAAAGTCAATTCAAAGATTTAAGAATGCAAATGGAGAAAGCACAGGACTTGGGACTGACTAATAATGAAGAAGCGTATAGCTATTATTTAAAAGAAATTGAACCTAATATGGGAAAAACAATTCAGTCTATTCGTGAACTTATTTTACATAATAATACCGCGGCTGAACAACTACAAAAAGAGAATATTAATAGTGTGAGAAATACAATAATAACATTTGTAATTATTTCATTTGTTGGAATCATAATAATCATTTTTATTGGTTTTATAATAAAAAATGCTATAAAAAAACCAATTGTATTATTACAAAAAGATATGGAACGAGTATCTGCTGGAGATTTAACAATTCGAACTTCTTATAAATCCGAGAACGAATTAGGCCGTATTGTACAATCCTTTAATAGTATGTTAGATAACTTGCAACAATTAATCGGTCAGGTGAAGGTTACAGCGAAAGAAGTAATTATTTCAACTGAAAATATGCTACAAGAGATAAAAACGGCAGCACATATATCAAACGAGGTTGTTCGAACTACTTCTGAAGTAAATAAAGAAATAGAGGGACAAGTGACTAGTATTCAAGAAAGTTCAACTTCGATGGAAGAAATTGCAACTGGAGTTCAAACAGTAGCTGAATCTTCAGCGATGGTTGCTGAAGTTGCTGTTGCAACAATAGACCAAGCAAATTTTGGTAGTGAAGTTATAAAACAATCTATTCGTCAAATGAATAGTGTGAATGAAGTTGTCGAAGAAACTTCTAAGGTCATTGATAGACTTGTTACGCGTACACAACAAATTGAAGAAGCGCTAGATATTATTACTAATATTGCGGAACAAACGAATTTACTTGCATTAAATGCAGCAATTGAGGCAGCACGCGCCGGAGAAAATGGAAAAGGATTTGCAGTAGTTGCAGCTGAAGTAAGAGGTCTGGCGGAGAAATCTAAAACATCTGTAAATGATATAAATAATTTATTACGCTTTATACATCAAGATACACAGGATACAGTTCATGTAATGAAAAAAGGTCAACAACAGGCTAGTGGTGGTAAAGAAGCAGTACATAAGGCAGAACTCGCATTTTCATCTATTATGCAAGATATTAATAGAATAACGTCCCAAATTCAAGAAGTGTCTGCTGCCACAGAAGAAATGTCTGCTGGGACAGAAGAAGTGAATGCCTCTTTATCAATAGTTTCTGAAACTGCAACACAAGTCGCACAAGAAACGAATCGAACGGTACAATCAATTCAAGCACAAGCCACATTGATTCAAGAAATAACGACGAAATCTAATGAAATGAAAAAGAAAGTCGAAAATTTAGAAATGCTAATTTCACAATTCATTATTGAAGAATAAGTCTGTTAACATTTACGCATGTTTACTTGCCTGCTTATAGTGTGGATGATTAAAAAGAAAATGTACTAGCAGCAAATCATGCGAATGAATATGAAACGTATTGGTACTATGATCCAGCGCTTCTTATTGAAAATACAGTTTATCTTGTAAATGGAACAATTTTCGAGCTATCTCAATCAATGTTTCATTATGAAAAGACCAAACTTTTAAATCGAATTAATTTTAATTGAAAATGAATATAAGTAGCCTTATAAAAAAGCAACTGGTCCTAAGTGAGCAGTTGCTTTTTATATTTAAAGTGGATGAGCAAAAAAACACAAAAGTGGTTGGTCCGTTTTTTACAAACATCTATTATGATAAGAGAAGAAAGGTAGTATTTTATTCATGCTTTAAAATAGACTGGCCTTAGAGAGGTGAAAGACAATGAGTTTTGCGATTTCACTAGTTGTTATTATTGTAGTTGTATCACTATTTGGGACCGTACTAGTCGCACGAAATGTAGAAGAGAATTACGGTAAGTCTACAAAGAGGAATGTAAAAAACTTATCTGCTATCTATATCATTCTTCTTTTAGGGCTTCTTGTGGGAGTTACTTGGTATGCGGTCGTTATTTTATAGAGTGTGTATATGATGGAGGAGTTAATGTATTGATGAAAAATGAGCGCCATGTTTTAGTTGTTTTCCCGCATCCAGATGATGAGTCGTATTGTGTGGCGGGAACAATTTTGGCTTATACGGAGCAGAAAGTCCCTCTTACCTACGTTTGCTTAACGCTTGGTGAAATGGGGAGAGCGATGGGGAATCCACCTTTTGCAACTCGTGAATCTTTATATACTATTAGAGAAAAAGAGTTAAAGCGAGCTACAAATATTTTAGGGATTGAAGATTTACGTATGATGGGATATCGTGATAAAACTCTTGAATTTGAAGAGCCTGGAAAATTAAAAAGCTTGATTCAAAACTGTATTGAAGAATTGAATCCTTCTGTAGTTATTTCTTTCTATCCTGGGTATGCAGTTCATCCAGATCACGATGCAACAGGGGAAGCAGTAGTAGAGGCCTTAGCTAATATTTCAGAAAGTAAACGACCAGCCTTTTATGCTGTAGCTTTTTCGAAAAATCATGAAGACGAAATAGGACCTCCAGATTTTAAAAATGAAGTGAAAAAATATGTTCCGAAAAAATTGGAAGCATTACGAGCACATGCATCACAATTTACAACTAAAGTGGATGAGCTGGAAAGAGAGTATGAAGACGGTATTTCAGGCACAGTCGAGTGGTTAGAAAGAGAACCGTTTTGGATATATCCATTCAAAGATAAGAATGAGTGATACGACAGCTGAAGGTGATGAATATGTATTTTGAATATAATAATCGAAAGGTTTTTTACAATATAGAAGGATCTGGTCCTGTTATATTGTTTTTACATGGCCTTGGAGGAAACTCAAACAATTGGCTATATCAAAGGCAATATTTTAAGAAAAGTTGGACAGTGGTTTCAATTGATTTACCTGGACATGGGAAATCTGAAGGACTAGAAATTAGCTTTAAAGAATACTCAAATGTTTTGTATGAGTTATGCAATTATTTAAAGTTACAAAAAGTAGTCATTTGCGGCCTTTCAAAAGGGGCTAGAGTCGGTATCGATTTTTCCATTCAATATCCAAGTTTTGTTTCTAGCTTAATTGTTGTAAATGCATTTCCCTATTTGGAACCAAAAGATAAGAAAAAACGACTTGAAGTATATGATTTACTTAGCTTACATGATAACGGAAAAACATGGGCGGATACATTATTGAAGGCGATGGGAGTAGAAGGTAATGAAGGAATCGTTCGAGGATTTTATCAATCTTTACAGTCTATTAACACGGTGCATATTCAAAGGTTATTTGCTGAATTAGTTGATTATGATCAAAGACTGTTTCTTTCAAATATTTCATGTCCTGCTTTAATTATAAGAGGGAGAAATGATGATTTTGTCCCAGAAAAATATGTAAGAGTGTTTGAAAAGTATTTAAAAAATACAACTTTCATTGAGTTTAAAAATAGCGGGCACTTGCCTTATTTAGAACAGCCGACTAGCTTTAATATGACAGTAGAAACATTTTTATATCATGCGCTTAATTAATACTATTGTTACAGTGAATACTGTTATTAATGAGTAAGGTATAGTTAGTTTTGAGAGGAGGCAACTATATGGAATGGAAACCAAATCGTGCAGATAAGACACCTGTATATAAACAAATTGCTGATTATATTGAAAGAGGTATTTCTTCAGGTGAATTTCCTTCTGATAGTAAGTTACCTTCTGAGCGTATGTTAGCAAAGGAATTACAAGTGAACCGGAGCACAATAGTAGCTGCATATGAAGAATTAAAATCACTTGGAGTAGTAGAACGGCAAAAAGGAAGCGGAACACGGGTAAATACAGACATATGGGGTGTGTCACATAAACGAATACCGAACTGGGGTAGGTACGTTGAGGATGGATCGTTCTTACCTAATGTACCACTTGTTCAACAAATTCGAACGGAAACACAAAAAGATGACTTAATTAATTTAGCGAGTGGTGAATTGTCACCGGAATTAATTCCAAGTGATAGATTCCGAACGATTTTGTCGGAGAAAACATTTATGGAAAACCTTGGTTATGACCATCCACTTGGAAATGAAATGTTGAGAAAAACAATTGCAGCACATGTTCAGCAATATAAACAAATTGAAGCAGATTCAAGTTCTATACTTATTACATCTGGAGCACAACAGGCGCTGAATCTTATCGTTCAATGTTTATTAAAACCTGGTGATGCGATTGCAATTGAGGATCCGTCGTATTGTTTCTCACTTCCGATGTTTAAATCCGCTGGTTTAAAAATATTCCATTTACCTGTTGATCAGCACGGAATGAATCCAGATGATTTAATTGATTTGCACAAAAAGTATCGTATTCGTATGGTCTTTCTGAATCCAGATTATCAAAATCCAACTGGTACTGTGCTTTCAGTAGCGAGACGTAAAAAAATTCTAGAACTGTCTTCTGAATACGGTATACCGATTGTTGAAGATGATCCATATAGCTTAACTTCTTTTAATGGAGAAGTGAATCCCACATTAAAATCAATGGATCAAAATGGGAATGTTCTTTATGTAAGTTCATTATCAAAAATTGTTGCATCAGGATTACGTATTGGTTGGGTAATTGGTCCTACACGCGTAATAGAACGTTTAGCAGATGCGAAGCAACAAGTTGATTTTGGTCATAGTGTATTTACACAGTGGGTAGCAAATCAATTTTTAGAATCAGAAGATTTTCATGCGCATATTACAATGCTTCGTGGACAATTGAAACAAAGAAGAGATGAGTTAATTAAAAAGCTTGAAGAATTATTAGGGGACCGAGTTGAATTTTTCGTTCCGGAGGGCGGAATACATTTATGGTGCAAAGTGCAAGGAACGTTTGATGAATATCATTTGTTAGGTGAATCGATACGAAATGGTGTAGCATTCGTTCCGGGAAGTGTTTTAGGTTCTAAAAGTGAATATATTCGTTTTACTTTTGGGAGAGTAGACGTAGAACAAATTCAACTGGGAATTATGAGGTTTGCAGAAACGTTAAATGAGATTTCGTAATAGTGATGCTCGATATTGAAATGAGGGAAAAAAATGAAGTACGTGACGCTTTTACTTCAAGTAGGCGTGCTATATGTATTTAGCTTAGCTGGAACGTGGATTCAGGGAGTATTCCATCTATCGATGCCAGGAAGTTTAATTGGGATGTTAATGCTGTTCTTGCTCCTCTCCACTCGTATTTTACCGTTAAAATGGTTTGAGGTAGGTGCAGAAAAGTTAATAATATTTTTACCATTATTTCTAATTCCTTCGACAACTGGGTTAATGGAATATGGGTCTTTTCTTTTTAGTAAGGGGAGTATTATATTTCTTTTAGTTGTTGCAAGTACGATAGTAACATTGATTGTTTCAGGGTATGTAAGTCAATTGTTAGTAACATCAAAAAAATAAAATCGACAAGGTGCGCTATTCAAATGGTCTTTATTATTATTACTGTAGTAATATATTTATTCGCGACAAAGCTGTATAAAAAATATACGTTTCCATTTACGTTACCGGTATTAACAGTTACAACAATTATGATTTGTTTATTCCTTATTTTCGGAATCTCTCATCATGAGTATAAGGAAAATGGAGGAGACATTCTTTCAGGCTTCTTGAGCCCTGCAATTGTAGCGTTAGCTATACCTCTATTTAAAGAGCGCAAGATACTGATAAAAAACTTTTTATCGATACTAATTGGCGTATTGATAGGTATAGTAGCTTTAACGATTATGAATGTAGCACTTGGTAGAATTTTAAATATAGATAAGGAACTGATACTAACAACGCTCCCGCAATTAGCGACAATGCCAATTGCCATTTCATTAGCGGATCAAATTGGTGGTATTCCATCTATGACTTCTAGCTTTGTAGTTGTTGCAGGAATAACAGGTGCTATTATCGGACCAACAGTACTTAAGTTTTTCCGTATAACAAGTACGATTGGAAAAGGCGTTGGAATGGGCTGCGCCTCACATATTATCGGTGTGAGTCGTCTAGTGAAGGAAGGCGAGAAAGAAGCGACTATCGGTTCGGTAACGATGATTGTAACAGGAATACTCATTAGTATATTCATACCGTATGGAACGAAATTTATATTTTAAAATGTAATGGAGATGATAAAAGTGACAACATGGTTTATAGTTACATTATTTATTTTTGGTTCTCTTAAAGTACTAGTTTCTAGTATGCCAACTTCTGTTGTAGAATCTATTATTAGTAGATTTGAATTACATCAAAAACTTGAGGAGGAGAATACCTCTATATCGATAGATGGAAAAAATATAGAGGGAGAAATGAAACTACAAGTTATTAACGAATTTAATGAGGCCTTATTTTTGGATAAACATTATTTTCCGCCGCACGGTGAAGGAACACCAATAGTCATTGATACGAAGAAAGGGAATAAAAATATTAGATTTTCTCTATATAGCTATGAGGAACATGTTGATGTAATAAAGCAATATAAGAAGAAAGTCGTTGCCTATCGTTTGCGCTCTAAAAGTCTTCAAACTCTTGCACCATTAGCCATAACTGAAGATTATGCTTAAGAAGAGACCTATAATGGTCTCTTTATTTTTGTATTAAATTATACACTTTCCAAATAAAAGAAAAGAAAATCATATAACCAAATAAAGAATATATATGGTTCCAATCTGCACTATGTACAAATAAACCTAAACCTTCCGCGATTTGTTCAAAAATACTAGCGCAAATACCTATTGAAATAATAAATAGAATTCTAGAGACTTTAGATAATTTTTTTGAAATGTGCATAAAGGTAGCTGTTAAAATTGGCAGTACGAACAATGTAAAAGCTATATTAACCGAAAATGTGGAGGAAAAGGGCCTAGCTGGAAAGGAATATATTTGTTTATGAATAAAGAAAGCATCTAAGCAAGTTCCAATAATAGAAGAGAGAAAGATTGTAACTACCAATGCTAGAAAATCATTCTTCTTCTCGAAGGAGAATATTTTTTTTTGCAAGAATTGCGAGTTCAATTTTTTCGAGTGTTTTACAGTATTCTTCTGTAATTTGTCCATGTATGCTTTCCTCCTTATCAGTTAAATAATGTATGACTTGCCAGTCGTTAAACCAATCTTCATGTACTGTTTCTTCATGTTTTATATTTTTCCATGCGTACATAAGTGCAGGGCTATATATACGGTAGGAATCATTTTTTAATTGGCATTTCTTTATTCTTCGTTTATAAAACTCTCTTGAGAAAGATTCATTTACACTTGAAAATAAATGTGGCCAATAATCTTTTCGTGAGCCAGTGTGTGGATGAGTATCAACCCATTGTAGTATACGAGCTAACGCATGTTCATCATGAAATAATAATGCATATAATCTTTTTCCGAGCAAAAGTCGTTCGTGTAAGGAAGTAAAATGTGTCATTGTATCACCAATTAATATTGCTTTCTGTTTGGAACTTTCTTCATAGAAGGGAAAAAGGATATGATTAAATTGAAAAAAATCAAAAAGTTTGAAACCAATACTATTTAGTACTGTTTTTTTGAAGTGTGTATTTTGAATCACTCTTTTTTCTAAGTAGTTTTGTTCATTAATAATCGTCGCAATTGCTAATATTTTTTTGTTTCCAGTTTTCCAAAAAAAGTTCCACATCGTTTCCATAAATGTTGAAACATTAAGGGACGCTAGAAGGTGAAAGAGGTTTCGGGATATTTTTAAACTTTGCTCATATAATAAAAATTGTGGATACACATCTTGAAAAATAAGCCAATTTCCTCGCTCTAAAAAAGAAAAGAAAGTAAATTGATCTTTCTCAGATAATAACTTCGTATATAAGTCACCTTTTAAATCTGTCATGTTCCAACCGCCGTTACGCGATACCATATGTCCAAGCAGTGCCCAATGTATTTCAGGATATCTTTTGTAAAATTGATAGTAAGCACGTGTTCTTGTAACGTTGTTTTGATTTAATAATTTAGTTCGTTCTTTAATTGTAGAGATTAATATTTTTTCCTCTTTAGAAAGAGTATAAGGGGAGCTATTTGCGTTAATACATTTTTGTTTTAGTTCTGTTTTTATAGAGAAGAGGGACAGAGGGATGTTTTTGTAAAGTTTATTTTTTTGGTTATCTTGGTACATTTCATTACCTCCTATTCAAGTCTGTTATCATAAATGTATTAATAATTGCTTAAATAAATGATATGCGAGGGAAATGAAAAGTTAAAAAGTATAGAAAAAAGGAAAGATGAGGCTGACTCTTCTTTCCTTTTTTGTATTAGAAACTATAATGTAAAGTTATTATGTGTGAATTCCCTTTTTCAGCAGAATAGAAAATGAATCGGCATGAATAGGCTTACTGAAATAATAACCTTGAATAAACTGACATTTATTTTTTTGAAGGAAATTTACGTGTTCTTTCGTTTCTACACCTTCAGCAATGACAGACATTCCTAATGTATTTGCTAATGTGATGATCGTTTTAATGATTTCCATTCCATCTTCACACGTTTCAGACATTGTAATAAATTCTCTCGGAATTTTTAACGTATCGATTGGATATAAAGGTAAATATGATAATGAAGAATAGCCTGTACCAAAGTCGTCGATTGAAATGTGAACCCCTAAACTTTTTAGTGTACGCAGTTTTATCAATGTTTCTCTCTCATCCATCATTGCAATTCGTTCTGTTAATTCTAGATCAAGGGAACTTGCTTGTAAGCCTGTATTTGCTAAAGTAGAAGAAATAGATTTTACAAAGTCTTCTTGTTCAAATTCTTTAGCAGATAAATTTACCCCTATTTTTAAATGAGGATAGCCAGATGCATGCCAGTGCTTCATTTGCTGACAGGCTTGCTGTAATGTCCATTTTCCAATTGGAATAATTTGCAGTGTTTCTTCGGCAATTGGAATAAACTCGTATGGAGAAATAACACCTAATTCAGGATGATTCCACCTAATTAAAGCTTCTGCACCTATAATTTTATTAGATTCACTATCAACTTGAGGTTGATACAAAAGGAACAATTCTTCATTTTGTATTGCGTTTGGTAAATCTTTTTCTAATCGTAATCGTCTTTCGATTTTTTTAGCGATTACATCGTCATAAATAGAGACAGAGTTAAGCTCTTTTGCCTTTGCATCATACATTGCAACATTAGCGTTTTTCAGAAGTGTAGCGGTATCGATTCCAGAATGTGGATAAATAGCGATGCCGATACTCAGTGATAAAGTTAATTTATGCTCATGTATGAGAAACGGTTTTTTCATGCTTTCAAATAATTGGTTACATAACTTGAATAAGGAATCATGGTCCGTATAGTTTTCGATTAAAATTGTAAATTCATCGCCACCGATTCTTGACAGATGAGTATGTGATGGAAGACATGATTGGAAACGTTTTGCTACTTCTCCTAATATGTAATCGCCTGTTGAGTGTCCAAGTGTATCATTAATAACTTTGAATCGGTCTAAATCTAAATACAATAATGCAAATTCACTATTGGTTGCTTGTGCTCTTTTTATAGCCTTCTTTAATTTTTTATGAAAATAAGCTCGATTCCCAATTTTCGTTATCGTATCATGGAATGCTAAATATTTTATTTCTTCTTGTTGTTTTTTTAGTGCGGTAATATCCTTTACCATAATATAGCTTCCTGAAATTTGTCCATCTATCATAATAGGAACGATGGTAACGTATAAAAAATAAGTAAAGCCATCTTTATATTGAGAACTAAGTTGTAAGGATGCTGATTCTTGTTGTTTAACTTTTTCTAATGCAGATGCTAGTTTATGTTTATCTTCATCTAAAATAATCGAAAAACATGTTTCACCGAGTAACTCGTTCGTTGGTGCTCCGAGTAATACGCTTCCTGCTTTATTTACATTTAAGAATGTTCCATTTAAATCAATCGTAAAAATAGGATCAGGATGATACTCATATAAAGATTTCAATTTTTGTTGTTTTTGAGATAAAGCCTCTGATTTTTGGACTAAATCAGAGGTTCTTAAAGTAACTTTTTCTTCTAGTTGAGCATTAAATGCTTGTAGACGTTTTGTTAGGGAATTGTTTTGCGTACGTACAATAGAATGACGAATGAGTACGAAAACAAAAGTAATACAATTTCCTGTAATGAGAGTTGAAGATGCTGTTTGTTCTTTTAATGTAAACCCGATTAGTATTGCAACAGCAAGATATGGAAATACAACTAATACTTTTTTTCCTAGTATATGGTTTACAATGAAATAATTTTTATGACTATTATAATCTTCGGAAATAGCCCCAGCTATTGCGATAAGTAATATAGGTATTCTATATAAAAGACGTAATAATGTTATCGTGTCAGTTGATAAATGGTTATGTAAGTAAAAATAAATATAGTTAAAAGTTGCAGAGCTTATTAATACAAAAATAAAAATATAAATTTTCCGTTTGGAATTAAAAACAGTTGGACGGAAAAAGAGACTAACACCTAGTAGAAGAAATAATAGGTCTGCAATTGGATAAAGAAAGGAAAGAAAAATATCTCCCAGTGAAAGGGAAAATATATTTAAATTTGGCTGATTAAATAAATACCATTCTAATGTGAATATGGAAGTAAGTACTATACATATATCACAAATAAAGAACGCTTTTTCCCATTTATTGCACTCTTTTAAGATTTTATAGCAGAAAGCGATAAGGCAGAAGAATAGAAAAAACATGTAAAATACATCAGAAACAGTAAAACGATGTATTGGAAATTCGAAAAAATTCTCTTGATACGTATATACTATTTTTCCTAATAAAAAACTACCAATTGCAATTGTAATACATATCCAAAAAGGATTTGAACTAACTCTTTTAGAATATATAGAGTATATTAGTGATACAAATGTAATGGCTTCAACGATGAGTGAAGCGAAGCGTACATTGAAATTTGAAAAATGAGTAGGGAACAGAAAGAAAAACATAAAATAGATTGAATAGCATATTAGTGTTGTAATTAATATACATAGTTGTAAATTTTTATTTAATCTCAATAAAATCACCTTCTTAAAGTATGCACTATATTCGTAATATCTATACATAATAATATTACTAAAAGATTGTATCAGATTTCTTTATAAAAAGCATGCCTATAAGAAAAAATGAAGAATGTAATATTTCTTAAAATTGAAAAAGTATTGAGTTCAATAATTTTTAGATTATAAGGAATGCAGATAGAATTTGTATATTTAGTCATCCTTTAGATTTTAAAGGTTTTTTAGTGATTTGCAAGAGGAGATGTAAAATTGCATATAAAGTGATGGGAACTTCTCTCTAGATGAGGGGAGTTTTTCGCTATTATAGAGTATTAATTAAGACCTTTGTATTTAGCTATTCTCATACTAATGAGGGATTAAAGAAACGTGTTAATTATATACAATAATATGTAATACAGTAATTAATTTTTAAGATGGAGGGAAAATCATGATGAAATGGGTGAAGTTTAGAATAGCACGTCCAACGGATAAGTTTGAAGAGGTTATAGCGTTTTATGAAGAAGGATTAGGCTTAAAACGTATAGGTGAGTTTTATGATCATGATGGCTATGATGGAGTCATGTTTGGTCTACCGGATGAAGAATATCATTTAGAATTTACAAGACATATAGATGGAAGCCCATGTCCAGCCCCAACAAAGGATAATTTACTTGTGTTTTATATAAGAGAATATAAAGAAATAGAAAAAGTGAGTAAAAGGCTGCATGCAATGGGATACGATGAAGTAGAACCGGAAAATCCATATTGGAAAGAAAAGGGGATTACTATAGAGGACCCAGATGGTTGGAGAATTGTATTGATGCAAATAGAAGAATGAGGCTAGAGAAGTTTCGAATTTTGATAGAGTATAAGAAAATATAAAAAAGCTTCCTTGGAGGAGATACACTCATAGGGAAGATTTTTTGTTTTTGTAATCTGAAAATTAAGATTTGAAATTAACTTCTGAAAAGATATAAAATGAGAACGTGTATTCTTTTGAGTTTGAGAGGATTGTTTTTAAAGGTGAATATAAAAATAGGGAGTTTTTTTTATGATATGCCGGATTAGGGATGCAGAATTATATTATGAAATCATTGGAGAAGGAAAGCCAGTACTTATCATACATGGCTGTGCTCCTGACCATAGGTTAATGATGAAATGTATGGAATCGGTATTTCAGAAATATGAAGGTTATCAACGAATATATATTGATTTACCTGGTATGGGAAAGTCGAACGCTCCAGATTGGATAAATAGTTCAGATCATATATTAGAAGTGTTAACTACATTTATTGAAGAAATCATTCAAAAGAAAGATTTTTTACTGGTAGGAGAGTCTTTCGGCGGATATTTAGCTAGAGGGATACTTTCAAAGGTGTTTGAGAGAGTGAATGGATTATTATTAGTATGTCCTGTTGTCGTAGCACAGCAAAAAGAAAGACAATTACCAGATAAACAGGTAATTGTACGAGATGAGGAGTTTTTAAATACGCTAACTTCTACCGAAAGAGAAGAATTTAGTGAGTTAGCGGTGGTAGCAAATGAATATACATATACGCGATTTAAAGAAGAAATTAAGCCAGGGTTAGATGTTGCTAATTATGAATTTATTGAAAGGTTGCAAAAGAATTACTCTCTTACTATGAATTTTCATTGTAGAAAATATGAGAAGCCAGTTCTTTTATTGGCCGGAAGACAAGATATATTGGTAGGTTATCAAGATATTGTAGGAATCATTGAAGATTATCCAAGAGCGACATTAGCGGTATTAGATATGGCGGGACATAATTTGCAAATTGAACAGCCTGAATTATTTGAGAGTTTAGTTTCGGAGTGGGTTAGACGAACTGCTCAGCAAAGTTCATAAAAAAAGAATAAATTAATATTTTGATTGTATTCAAGTTTTGATACGGAAAAGATTAAAGTAATTAACTTATAAATATTTTTAAGGAGGAATTATGAATACATATATCTATATGGTTAGGCATGGTGAATCGCCAAAATTAGAAGGAAATGAAAGAACACGTGGATTAACTGAGAAGGGAATTTTAGATGCTCAAAGAGTAACTGAGATATTAAAAACAGAGGGAATTAATACTTTCATTTCAAGTCCGTATAAGAGGGCTATGTTAACGATAGAAGAGTCAGCAAATCTCCATGAAAAAGAAATATTAGTATATGAAAATCTTAAAGAGTGTAAGTTTTCAAATGAAGATAAAATTATATCGGATAAGGAAGTGTACCCACTTGTAAAGGAGATGTTTTTTAATCCAAAATATGCACTGACGGATGGAGAGTCATATGCGGATTGTCAGAGAAGGGTAGTGAAAGTGTTAAAAGAAATATTAATGAATTTTCAAGGACATAAAATTGTAATTGGTACACATGGGCTTGTAATGACACTAATGATGAACTATTTTGATAATCAATATGGACTTGAATTTTTAATGAATACATCCAAACCGGATATATATAAGCTAGAATTTAAAGAAGAGCAATTAATGAATGTAGAGAGAGTATGGAAAGAAGAATGAAATGGGGTATATGGAGTGTGTTTTAAAAATTACCTTTAAAACACACTCTTTTGTATTAAGTTGAGTTTTAAATATTTTCACTAATATGTTCTTTGTTTTTGTTATTTAAAGTATGTAAGAATTTTTGAAATACCTTAAATGAATGCTGGAATATTGGACTTTGAATAAAAGTGTATAGAAAAGTTACGATAAAAACAGGACCTCCTAGCATGTATCCAATGACTAGTACAAAGCATTCTACAATGATTCGAGCACGGCTAATAGATAACCCAGTTTTGTCAGAAATGGTAAGCATGAATCCATCGCGGGGTCCAGCACCAATACCAGCTGCAACGTACATGCCGCCCCCAATTCCTGTAATTGCAATACCAGAAAATAAAATGAGTAAGTTTATCCATAAATAATCACTAGCGTTTGGAAGGATTTTTGATTGTAAGAAAAAGTCCATAATGGGACCGATAAGTAGTGCATTTAAAAATGTGCCCACGTTTATACATTTTCGATCTACTAGTAAAGAGATAAGAACGAGACATAATCCACATATGACACTCCACGTACCAATTGTCCACCCAAATCGTTGGTAGAGAGCCATATTTAAAACTTCCCAAGGGTGTAAACCGAGGAATTTAACTTTGACTGCGAGAGCATTTCCAAGTCCAAAGAAAATTAATCCTAGGAAAAAAAGAAAATAGCGAAAGAGAGTTAGCCTCATCTTTAAAACCTCCCAATATATAATGATGTATATTACATGTTTGAATTTCAATGTACAAATATTATGTCTTTTTATAATTTATTAAAAATGTAAATGGATATATATTTTCACAGTCAAAAAAGTTAAAATATTTCGTTTTAAGGATTATAATAGAGAGAGAACTATAAAAGGAGTGAACGAATTTGAAACAAGAACTTATTGAAAGATTTACGAGATATGTAAAGATTGATACACAATCAAATGAAGAAAGTCATACAGTGCCTACAACACCAGGGCAAATTGAGTTTGGTAAGTTATTAGTGACAGAGTTAAAAGAGATTGGGTTATCAGAAGTGACGATGGATGATAATGGTTACGTAATGGCAACACTGCCTGCTAATACAGATAAGGATGTTCCTGTAATAGGGTTTTTAGCTCATTTAGACACAGCAACAGATTTTACAGGGAAAAACGTAAAACCACAAATTCATGAAAATTTTGATGGTAATGCAATTACGTTAAATGAAGAGTTAAATGTTGTGTTAACACCAGAGCAGTTCCCGGAATTACCATCATATAAAGGACATACCATTATTACAACTGATGGTACAACACTTCTAGGAGCAGATGATAAAGCTGGTCTTACAGAAATTATGGTTGCAATGAACTATTTAATACATAATCCGCAAATTAAGCACGGGAAAATAAGAGTAGCATTTACACCGGATGAAGAAATTGGTCGTGGGCCAGCGCATTTTGATGTAGAAGCGTTTGGTGCATCATTTGCTTACACGATGGATGGAGGTCCATTAGGTGGTTTAGAGTATGAAAGTTTTAATGCTGCAGGTGCTAAGTTAACGTTTAACGGAACGAATACACATCCTGGAACAGCGAAAAATAAAATGCGTAACGCAACTAAACTTGCTATGGAGTTTAATGGGCATTTACCAGTAGAAGATGCACCAGAATATACGGAAGGCTATGAAGGATTCTATCATTTGCTTTCTTTAAATGGTGATGTCGAGCAAAGTAAAGCTTACTATATTATTCGAGATTTTGATCGTAATCATTTTGAAGCGCGTAAAAATAACATTAAAGATATTGTGAAAAACATGAAAGAGAAGTACGGTGAAGATGCGATCGTTTTAGAGATGAATGATCAGTACTATAACATGCTTGAAAAAATTGAACCAGTGCGAGAAATTGTTGATATTGCATATGAAGCGATGAAAAGTTTAAATATCGAACCGAACATCCATCCAATTCGTGGTGGAACAGATGGATCACAATTATCGTATATGGGATTACCAACGCCGAATATTTTCACTGGTGGTGAAAACTATCACGGAAAATTTGAGTATGTTTCGGTAGATACTATGGAAAAAGCCGTTCAAGTTATTGTAGAAATCGCAAGAAGGTTTGAAGAACAAGCTTAAAAAAACAACCAAGTAGTACGGATGTGCTACTTGGTTGTTTAGTATAGTATTCGCCACAAATAAAAAGTGGCGTAAGACTCCCAGTTTATCCAATTTGCTGCAAAATCTTTTATTTCATTTTTAGTCGGTTTACTTTCGGAACCTGTTATAAATTTAATTGCATTATGCAAACCAACATCATCAATTGGAAAAGCTGAAGGAAATCGTAAACAGCGCATTAAAACATAGTTGGCAGTCCACGGTCCTATACCATAGATAGCAGTTAATTGTTTTTCGGCAATCTTTATATCCTGTGTTTGTAGTAAAGATTCTTTTGATAGTTTCCCTTCTGCAATAAGCTCCGCGATACCGATTAAATATTCACATTTTCTAGTTGTCATTTTTAATTTTTTGAGATCTTCTACATGTAGATTTGCAATTGTGTCAGGTGATGGGAATATCCAATGTTTTCTATCGTGCCATTCTACATAATTTCCGAATTGTTCGACTAATCTTCTTTTTAGAGTATAGGCATATGTGAGGTTAATTTGTTGACCGATAATTCCCCAGGAAAGTGCTTCAAATAAATCTGGAATACCTAATGTGCGAAGCCCATAATACTCTTGAATAGGACCTTGAAGGAGTGGGTCATGTATAGCTAATTTATAAAAGGGAGCTAAATCAGTAGTTAAATCAAACCACTCTTTTACATAGTTAGCTACAGCATCGCATATCCATTTTTCAGAGATATATAATTCTCCTAAAAAACGTACTTGAATATTGCCATCAGTATTCATGCTAACTTCAATTAAAGGATTTACATCTTGAACAGGGATGACTTTATAGATTTTGTCATCTTCAATGTGAAACATACATTCATTGTTAGAACGTGATAGATAGCGCAAGTTTTCTTGAAAACTAAATTCTTTCGGAACAGTTAAAGTTAATGAGTCATAGCTAAGTTCGGTCATATAGGTTCCACCTGTAACGTTTCTAATGTAAGCAATTCTTTCTTCATTTCTAATCCTCCTCTAAAACCAGTCAGTTTTCCATCTTTTCCTATAACACGATGGCAAGGAATTGTAATGAGAAGGGGATTGGCGGCAATAGCAGTAGCAACGGCACGCACAGCTGTAGGTTTTTGAATGCTTTCCGCGATTTCTGAATAAGAATATGTCTTTCCATAAGGAATTTCACGTACCATATTCCAAACAGATAATTGAAATGCAGTTCCGTAAACATCGATAGGAATTGTAAAGGTTTCTAGTTTGGTTTCCAAATACTCGATAAGTTCTTTTGTATATGTTTGCAGATAATCTGGATTTTGGATGAATGTATGTTGTGGCAGTTTTTTGCTAGCCCACGTATTTAGTTCTTCAAAAGTTTCATTTTGCGATCCGATAAAGCATAATCCATTTGAAGTAGCTGCAATATGCATACGCCAATGTTTATGAATAAGCAATGTCCAATATATAGTTTTATTTTCATATGGTTTCATTATTTCATACCTCTTTTGTTCCGTTCTTTTTTCGATATTCAGTAGGAGTAAATTCGGTTTTCTTTTTAAATAAAGTTGCGAAATACTCTGGGTTTTCTATCCCAACAGCAGTGCTAATTTCCTTGATAGATTGATTTGTATGTGAAAGGTATTCTGCCGCTTTAACAATCCTGATTTGCTGTAAATATTCTATTGGACTTTTCCCTATCAATCTTTTGAAAGTGCGTTGTAAATGAAATGGGCTACCGTGGCACATTTCTGCGAGTGTGTCGAGAGTTAACTCTTCGTCATAATGCTTTTCAATATAGTCTTTAATTTGTTTTACCCACTCTTCATTAGGCAAAGCAATCCCATTTGGTTTACAACGTTTGCACGGACGAAAGTTTTCATGCAATGCCTGCTCTGCGTTTAGAAAAATTCGTACGTTGTTTTTATTCGGTATTCTTGATTTGCATGATGGCCGGCAAAAAATCCCGGTTGATTTCACAGCATAAAAGAATTTGTTATCATAGGAAGAATCATTATGAATAATAGCTTGCCAATGCTCACTTGTTAGCGTAAACTCTTCATTTTGCAAAGATCATCACCTCTGAAATTAGTATAACCTGAATCATGTGCGTATGTACGTATTCATAAATGTAAGAGCAAGATTACAAAGATGAAACTATGATAGGTTATCTATTTTGTGTTAGCATGAACTTTGAAAGTGAACATCAAGAGGAGGACTATAAGTGAAGTTAATTTCATGGAATGTAAATGGTTTGCGTGCAGTTATCGCGAGGGGTGGTTTTTTAGAATATCTTGAGGAATCCAATGCAGATATATTTTGTCTACAAGAAATTAAATTACAAAGTGGACAAATTGATTTAAATCCCGAGGGATATTATACATATTGGAATTATGCTGTGAAAAAAGGTTATTCAGGAACGGCTATTTTCACGAAAAAAGAACCGCTTTCTGTTACATACGGTTTAGGGATTGAAGAACATGATCAAGAAGGACGCGTTATTACATTAGAATTTGAAGATTTTCACATGATAACGCTATATACACCAAATTCAAAACGGGGATTAGAACGTTTAGATTACAGAATGAAATGGGAAGATGATTTCAGGGCCTATATAAAGCGATTAGATAAAAAGAAACCAGTTATTTTCTGTGGTGATCTAAATGTTGCCCATAAAGAAATCGATTTGAAAAATCCGAAAAGCAATCGGAAAAATCCTGGTTTTTCGGATGAAGAAAGAGAGAAGTTTACAAATATTTTAGAGGAAGGCTTTGTTGATACATATCGCTTTTTATACCCTGAGCAAGAAGGCGCATATTCATGGTGGTCATACCGTATGGGAGCAAGAGCGAAAAATATCGGGTGGCGCTTAGACTACTTTGTAATTTCTGAAAGGCTAAAACATAAAATTACCGATGCGAAAATTAATAGTGAAATAATGGGATCCGACCATTGTCCGGTTGAATTACATATGGATTTCTAAAAAAAGAAGTATCTTCCTGAGAAAAGGAGATACTTCTTTTTTTGTTCAGTTTGTTAAAATTTTTCAAATCATTCTTGAAATAATTAAATATTAAATATATACTTAATAACGATAATCATTATCAATGATAATAGTTATCGTTGGTGGGAACGGCAAATAATTTCATACTAGGGGAAGTGAACGAGGATGAATCTTCATTTTACATAGATTTGTTAATGATGTGAAATATAGATGAAGGTTATGTTTCATATAATTAAGTTTAGTTGTTGGAATAATATATTTAAAGATTTCGAGAGGAGATATATCAATATGAACAAGAAATTATTTACATTAGGGATGGTAACAGTTTTAAGTGTAGGTTTGGCAGCATGTAATAGTGCAGACAACACTTCTGGGGAACAAAAGCAACAAACAAAAGCTACGGAAACGAAAAAAGATGAAACGCGAAAAATTACATATTTAGGTAAAGAATATACAGTACCAGCAAAAGTAGATAAAATTGCGACGGCTAGTTTAGAGTCAATGGAAGATGCGGCAGTACTTGGAATTAAACCAGTTGGTGCAATTACTGTAGGCGGTAAATTACCAAAGTATCTTGAAAAAGAATTAGAGGGTGCAAAATCTGTAGGTGAAAAGATGCAACCGAACTTTGAAACATTGCTTCAATTAAAACCAGATGTTATTACATCTAGTACGAAATTTCCAGCAGAAACAGCTGAAAAGTTTACGAAAGTAGCTCCGACGTTCCCAGTATCACATGTTTCAACAGATTGGGAAGATAACTTAAAGCTAATGGGAGAACTAACTGGTAAAAAAGATAAAGCAGAAAAAATTATTAAAGATTACAATGCGGACGCTGAAAAAGCAAAAGCAAAACTAGGAGATAAGTTAAAAGATAAAAAAGTACTTGTTATAAGACTAAGAGCAAACGAATTATTCCTATATCCAGAAGGAGTATACTTTAACCCTGTGATTTATAAAGATCTTGGACTAACTGCTCCAGAACAACTTAAAGCTGTAAAAGCACAAGAGAAAATTTCATTTGAAAAACTTGCTGAACTTAACCCAGATTATATTTTCTTACAATATGAGGCAAGTGAAAATAAAAACCCGAAAGTGCTAGAAGAAATTGAAAGCAATCCAATTTGGCAAAGTATGAATGCTGCGAAAGAAAAGAAAGTATTTGTAAACGTTGTAGATCCAATGGCACAAGGTGGTACAGCTTGGAGTAAAACAGCATTCTTAAAAGAAGCAGTGAAAAATTTATCTAAATAATACAATAAGTAAGGTGCGTTGAATGATATGCAGAAAACGAATGCAGTACCAGTAACCATTTTATGTATAGCACCCATATTGATTTTAATTATCGTTATACTTTCTGTTTTATATGGTGCGAAAAACATTGATGCTGAAACAGTGTGGAATGCATTATTTCATTTTGATTCAAGTGATGTAAATCATAATATTATTATTACTTCACGTTTACCAAGGGTAGTTGCAGTTCTTTTAGTCGGAGCATTTCTAGCCATATCAGGAGCACTTATGCAGGGGATGACAAGAAACTATCTTGCATCCCCTTCTATTATGGGTGTGACGGATGGGGCAGCCTTTGTTATTACAATTTGTATGATTTTTCTTCCGGGAATGTCATCAATTGGTATGGTTTTATGTTCAATGATTGGTTCTGCACTAGGAGCCGGTATCGTGTTTGGCTTTGGTTCGCTCCTTCAAAATGGCTTATCACCAGTTAGGTTAGCAATTATCGGAACAGTTATTGGAACATTTTTAAGTAGTGTATCTGCTGCAATGGCTTCATATTTCCAAATTTCTCAAAATGTTAGCTTTTGGTTTAATGCAAAATTAGATCAAGTGGACCCGAATATTATTAAAATCACGATACCTTTTGGGATAATTGGAATAGTTTTAGCGCTGTTAATATCAAAATCTATTACTATTCTTTCTTTAGGAGAAGAAGTTTCTATTAATCTAGGGCAGCGTACAAAGCTAGTTAAAGCGATGGCTATTTTATCAGTTATTTTTTTAACGGGAACAGCAGTTGCTTTAGTGGGGAAAGTTGGTTTTGTAGGTTTAATTATTCCGCATATTACTCGCTTTTTAATTGGGGTAGATTATAAGTGGATATTGCCATGTGCAGGTGTTATTGGTGGCGTTTTCTTAGCGTTATGTGATGTTTTAAGTAGATTTGTAAATTATCCATTTGAAACGCCAATTGGAGTCGTAACATCTTTAATTGGGATTCCTTTCTTCCTTTATTTAATCCGTACAAGAGGAGGAGAGAGACATGCTTAAAAGTTCAAGTCAACGTTTTGGAATGACGATGGGGATTATTATATTTTTAATACTATGTGCTATTTATATTAGTTTAACGAATGGTACGTTTGATATTACGATTATAGATGTATTTAAAACACTCCTTAGGATAGATCCAGTACCAGACCATGATTTAGTTATTTTTGAATTTCGTCTTCCGCGCATAGTAATTGCTGGATTAGTAGGATTAGGTCTCGGCGTTGCGGGTGCTGTAATTCAAGGGATTACGAGAAATGGCTTGGCGGATCCAGGTATTTTAGGAGTAAATGCAGGTGCAGGAACAGCAATCGTAATTTTTATGTTTTTCTTTCAAGGGCAATTAAAGAGCACAGACTGGGTTTCTATAATGATGATGCCGATGTTTGGCTTAATAGGTGGATTAGGTGCAGCGATAATGATTTATCTGTTTTCTTGGAAAAACGGTAAGCTAGACTCGCAGCGACTTTTATTAACAGGGATTGCAATTGGATCAGGATTTGGAGCCTTTTCTATGTATTTATCACTCAAAATGAAGTCAACTGATTTCGAGATGGCTGCAGTATGGGTGTCTGGAAGTATATATAGTGCGAACTGGAAGTATATTGTTGCGATGTTGCCGTGGCTTATCATATTAATTCCTCTTATACAAAAGAAAGCTTATCTATTAGATTTATTCCAATTGGAAGAAACGAGCATTACAAGTTTAGGTGTTTCGGTAGAAAGAGAGAAATCTATTTTACTATTAAGTAGTATCGGACTTGTGAGCGCATGCGTTGCTGTTTCAGGAAGTATTGGTTTCATCGGACTAATGGCACCACATATAGCGAAAAGACTTGTTGGTATTCAGCATAAGCATATAATTCCTACGTGCGGAGTAATAGGAATGTTTCTTGTAATTGCCTCAGATTTTATTGCAAAAACAGTTTTCACACCTGTAGAGTTACCAGTTGGAATTGTTATTTCTATTGTCGGTGTACCGTATTTCTTATATTTACTTTATAAGGCGAAAGC
The DNA here is from genome assembly GCF_016483685.1 of Bacillus cereus group sp. N8. Taxonomy (NCBI): domain Bacteria; kingdom Bacillati; phylum Bacillota; class Bacilli; order Caryophanales; family Bacillaceae; genus Bacillus; species Bacillus cereus group sp. N8. The sequence goes on from NZ_JAEHBK010000001.1 coordinate 754,292, forward strand.
GTAAGAGGGGGAATAAAAGTGAGTATTTTAAGTGCAAAAAATTTAGAAACGAGTTATGAAAAGCTTACCGTGTTTCGCGATTTAAATGTGGAAATACAAGAAGGAAAAGTAACGACAATTATAGGTCCGAATGGGTGCGGAAAATCAACTTTGTTAAAGACAATGGGACGGATTTTAAAACAAAAAAGCGGTAAAGTGTATTTGCAAGGGCAAGATTTAAATACAATTCCGACGAAAGAAATTGCAAAGCAGTTAGCTTTACTTCCACAAACTCCAATTGCACCAGGAGAGCTTAAAGTAGAAGAATTAATTTCTTATGGACGTTATCCTCATCGAAATAACGTAAATAAGTTAACTTCAAAAGATAAAGAGATGATTGATTGGGCACTAGATATAACGAAAACTTCTGAATTTCGAACGAGACAAATTGCAAATTTATCGGGTGGTCAACGACAAAAGGTATGGTTAGCGATGGCTTTAGCACAAGAGACAGAGGTATTGCTGTTAGATGAGCCAACTACATACCTTGATATGTCTCATCAATTAGATGTATTACAAATTGTGGAGAAATTAAATAAAGAACATAATTGTACAGTCGTAATGGTACTACATGATATTAACCATGCAGCGAGGTTTTCAGATGAAATTATTGCAATGAAGGAAGGGGAAATTGTTACAACTGGTAGTCCGGAAGAAATCATTACAAATGAAGTATTAAAAGAAGTATTTCATATTGATGCGCGTGTCATGATTGATCCGTATAACGGCTCTCCCGTTTGTTTCGGCTACGATAGCGTTGTATCGCAAGAAGAAAAAGTAGAAATATATGTAACAAGTTAAAAAGGGGGGATATAGGGTGAATACTACTATTGAAAAACAGCAGATTATTACATCTAATACAGAACAGTGGAAAATGTATTCGAAATTAGAAGATAAAGAATATCAAATTCATATTTCAAAGCCGAAGCAACCAGCAGCAACGTCAGGATATCCTGTCATATACGTCTTAGATGGCAATGCCTTTTTTCAAACATTCCATGAAGCGGTTAAAATACAATCAGTTAGAGCAGAAAAAACAGGTGTTTCACCAGCCATTATAGTCGGTATTGGTTATCCGATTGAAGGTGCATTTTCAGGAGAAGAAAGATGCTATGATTTTACGCCTAGTGTAATTTCAAAAGATGCCCCGTTAAAACCGGACGGTAAACCGTGGCCTAAAACAGGGGGAGCGCATAACTTCTTTACTTTTATTGAAGAAGAATTGAAACCACAAATTGAAAAAGAATTTGAGATTGATAAAGGAAAGCAAACGTTATTTGGACATTCTTTAGGTGGTCTATTTGCTTTACATATACTATTCACAAACGTAAATGCCTTTCAAAATTATTTTATAAGTAGTCCATCTATTTGGTGGAATAACCGATCCGTGCTTGAAAAAGAAGGGAACATTACAAATGAATTAAATAATGCTAAGTTTGAAACGGGAGTATTCCTTACAGTTGGCTCATTGGAACGAGAGCACATGGTTATAGATGCAAATGTATTATCAGAACGTCTACTTCAATTAAAACATGAGAAGTTTAGGTATAAGTTTTATGAAGCTGAAGGAGAGAATCATGCATCTGTTGTGCCGACTTCTTTAAGTAAGGGGTTACGATTTATTAGTCATGTGTAGAAGGTGTACGCGATATACATAATCTTCATATTGGGACAATTACTTCGGGATTAGATGCATTAAGCGTCCATGTAATGATTGTTTAATAAAATGCAAAGAAAGGGCTATGGGGAAATTCCTCATAGCCTTTTGTTTTTGTAAGCAGAATTGTCCTTTTTGAAAGTTTTGTTTCAACTTTTCGTCTAAAGAGACAAAAAGTTGTCACAATTCAGTCACAATTAGCATAAACATAATATAGACGAAATGAACTTATTTCTAAAAAAGCTTGGTTAATTTAATTCATGATTAGTAGAGCTAAAAAAATGCGGATTAAAAGTTCACTATATTCTCAAGGAGGTAGATCGTATGAAAACTATTCTTGCTATCGCTGGGCTTATTTGGGTTTTATCACATGGTATTCCAATTTATGAAGGAGAACAAATTCGCAGTGCTCTGAATAAAAATTTTAATGAATATCATATCATTGATCGACAAGACAATGTTGTTACTGTCCGAGTAAAGGATTGTTTTCATACGGTAACCGTTGAAGGAACTTCTGTAGTGAATGATACAAAAGTATGTGATCAACAATAATTATATATAGGAAGAAAAAAGTTTCAATTTAAATATGTGAAGATTGAGACTGTTACATTTGTGGGCGAATAATAAGCGGGGATGGACAATCCCCGCTTATTAATGTTTCATTTTATCCCGCATTAACTGCCCGTAAAAGCCCGATTCGTTAGGAAAAATAATCAGAGGGGGATGGACAAAACTCCCTCTGATTAAAGTTTTTCTTTATTGAGTTTTGATGGAAGATGTAATGATTTTTTTTAAAAAGGACAGGGTATAATGATAATGGGGACTGAGAAGTCAATAAATTGTTAAGAATAATCATAAAGTGGAAATATACTCATGTGGGGTATCATACATAGATGTTTGATGCTATAATTGGTATACTCGTAAAAATAATTGTTTTATTGGTTGAAGAAAAATTTTGAGAAGGTGATAATATGGATCATAAAGAGCATGAATCAGTAACACATAGATCAGAAAAAGAAAAAGAACAAATTATAAATAGATTAAAGCGAATTGAAGGGCAAGTCCGTGGTATTCAAAACATGATTGAAAATGATCGGTACTGCGTTGATATTTTAGTGCAAATTTCAGCGATTAATGCAGCGATGAAAAAAGTAGGAATGGGTGTTCTCAAAAATCATACAAGTCATTGTGTTTCAGGAGCTATTAAAGATGGTAATGGTGACGAAGCAATTGAAGAATTAATGACAGTATTTGAACGTTTTTCAAAAGCGTAAAAACAAGCTAGTATTTAACTGGCTTGTTTTTTTGTTTATCCGCATATAGAACTTAGGTGTATTGATGTGAAAAATTGTGTATAAAATAAATTTTTAGAAAATAATTGAAAAATCATGATACAAAACCATTGATTACCTTAGGGGGGTATGGTAAGATAGGGTTGTGATTAACAAACAATGAATGAACAAGAGGAGGGTTTTAAATGGAACAGTTAACATTAAAAGTTGAAGGTATGTCTTGTGGCCATTGTGTAAATTCTATCGAAAGCAGTGTGAAAGAGCTAAACGGTGTTGAACAAGTGAAGGTTCAATTAGCAGAAGGAACTGTTGAAGTTACTATCGACTCGTCTGCCGTAACACTAAAAGATATCGTTGCTGTAATCGAAGATCAAGGATACGATGTTCAATAATTATTTTTAGATATGGAAATAAATCGTACTTTAAACGAAGTACGATTTATTTTGCTAATAATTATACCTCATAAGGGTATATAGAGGTGAGAGACATGAATGAACAAAAAGAGGCCAATCTTCAAATATCAGGAATGACATGTACGGCATGTGCAAATAGAATTGAAAAAGGTCTGAAAAAAGTAGAAGGTGTTCATGATGCAAATGTAAACTTTGCACTGGAAAAAACAAAAATAATGTACGATCCGACAAAAACAAATCCGCAACAATTTAAAGAAAAAGTTGAATCGTTAGGATATGGAATTGTAAGTGATAAAGCTGAGTTTACTGTTTCAGGAATGACATGTGCAGCTTGTGCGAATAGAGTAGAAAAACGTTTAAATAAGCTGGGGGGTGTGAATAAAGCGACAGTAAATTTCGCTTTAGAATCGGCAACAGTAGACTTTAATCCTGATGAAGTCAATGTAAATGAAATGAAGAGTGCGATTACAAAGCTAGGATATCAATTAGAAGTGAAATCAGATGAGCAAGATGCATCAACGGATCATCGATTACAAGAAATTGAACGACAAAAGAAGAAGTTTATTATTTCGTTTATTTTATCATTCCCATTATTATGGGCAATGGTGAGCCACTTCTCATTTACATCGTTTATCTATTTACCTGATATGCTTATGAACCCTTGGGTGCAGCTAGCCCTTGCAACTCCAGTACAGTTTATAATTGGAGGCCAGTTTTATATTGGTGCTTATAAAGCGTTACGCAATAAAAGTGCCAACATGGATGTTCTCGTAGCACTTGGAACCTCTGCAGCGTATTTCTACAGTGTGTATTTAAGCATTAGGTCGATTGGTTCTTCGGAACATATGACAGATTTATATTTTGAAACGAGCGCAGTACTTATTACATTAATTATTTTAGGTAAATTATTTGAGGCAAAAGCAAAAGGACGTTCATCAGAAGCAATTAAAAAGTTGATGGGTTTACAAGCGAAGACAGCTACAGTTGTGCGAGATGGAACGGAAATGAAAATTTTAATCGAAGAGGTAGTAGCTGGTGATATCGTTTATGTAAAGCCTGGTGAAAAAATACCAGTAGATGGTGAGATTGTAGAAGGAAAGTCAGCGATTGATGAATCGATGTTAACGGGTGAAAGTATTCCAGTTGATAAAACAATTTGGGATGTAGTAATCGGTTCTACAATGAATAAAAATGGATTTTTAAAAGTTAAGGCTACTAAGGTAGGTAGAGATACTGCATTAGCTCAAATTATTAAAGTAGTAGAAGAAGCTCAAGGATCGAAAGCGCCTATTCAAAGGGTAGCTGATCAAATTTCTGGTATTTTCGTACCAGTTGTAGTTGTGATTGCTATTATTACATTTGCGGTGTGGATGATATTTGTTACACCTGGTGATTTTGGCGGAGCGCTTGAGAAAATGATTGCAGTACTTGTGATTGCTTGTCCATGTGCTTTAGGTCTTGCGACACCTACATCTATTATGGCTGGATCAGGAAGGTCAGCTGAGTATGGTATTTTATTTAAAGGTGGAGAGCATTTAGAAGCAACGCATCGATTAGATACTATTATTTTAGACAAAACGGGTACAGTAACAAATGGAAAACCAGTATTAACAGATATTATTGTAGCAGACGGATTTGAAGAGAAGGAAATATTAAAATTAGTCGGTGCAGCAGAAAGAAATTCTGAACATCCACTTGCAGAAGCGATTGTTGCAGGAATTAAAGAAAAGGGAATTGATATCCCAAGTTCAGAAACGTTTGAAGCAATTCCGGGATTTGGTATTGAATCGGTTGTCGAAGGAAAACAATTATTAATTGGTACACGCCGATTAATGAAGAAGTTTAATATTGATATTGAAGAAGTTTCTAAATCAATGGAAGAACTAGAGCGAGAAGGAAAAACAGCAATGCTTATTGCGATAGATAAGGAATATGCTGGAATTGTTGCTGTTGCGGATACTGTAAAAGATACTTCAAAAGCAGCTATTGCAAGACTTAAGAAAATGGGTCTAGACGTTGTTATGATTACAGGAGATAATATACAAACTGCTCAGGCAATCGCTAAGCAAGTTGGTATTGATCACGTAATTGCAGAAGTATTACCAGAAGGAAAAGCAAAAGAAGTGAAAAAACTTCAAGCTCAAGGTAAGAAAGTAGCAATGGTTGGGGATGGAATAAATGATGCTCCTGCACTTGCTACGGCGGATATCGGTATGGCAATTGGAACCGGAACGGATGTAGCGATGGAAGCGGCAGATATTACGTTAATCCGTGGTGATTTAAATAGTATTGCTGATGCAATCTTTATGAGTAAAATGACTATAAGAAATATTAAGCAAAATTTATTCTGGGCATTAGCTTATAACGGCTTAGGAATCCCGATTGCAGCGTTCGGTTTCTTAGCACCTTGGGTTGCAGGAGCGGCGATGGCATTTAGTTCTGTATCGGTCGTATTAAATGCATTGCGATTGCAAAGAGTGAAATTAAAATAATGAAATTTAAATCTATAGGGTAATTGAATATGCTTTTAAACAAAAAACAATACTTTGAAATAAGTATTGTTTTTTGTTTATATAGAAAGAAAAAAGATATAATAAAGCAGAAATATTGAATACTAGATGATAGAAAAGTTAAATGATAGTTTAGTAAGGAGGTTCATATATGTTAAAAGATACGATCATTAGAACATTCCATAAAGAGGATTTAGAACAAGTATTACAGTTGTTTTATGAAACAGTTCATACAATTAATGCAAAAGATTATAACGTGTTACAGCTACAGGCATGGGCACCAGATCGACTAGATAGAGAAAGTTGGTTACAGTCTTTAGAGAAGAATATTAGTTATGTAGCGGATCATAACGGTGTGATAGTGGGATTTGGGGATTATAATGATGATTATTATGTAGATCGCTTATTTACGCATAAAGACTATCAAGGGAAAGGGATAGCTTCATACATACTACAGAAGTTAGAAAAAGAAGCAGTGAACTTGGGGCATAGGGAGATAAATACAGAAGCGAGTATTACAGCAAAACCTTTCTTTGAAAGGAAAGGTTTTATTTGCATAAAGGAACAAAAGAAACAGCATAATGGTCAGATTTTTATTAATTATATAATGAAAAAATAGCCCTCTCGTAAACGAGAAGGCTATTTTTTCATTATTTTACAGCTTCTTTAAGTTCTTTACCAGCTTTGAAAGCAGGTACTTTAGAAGCTGCGATTTGCATTTCTTCACCAGTTTGTGGGTTACGGCCTGTACGAGCAGCTCTTTCGCGTACTTCGAATGTACCGAATCCGATAAGTTGTACTTTTTCACCAGCAGCTAAAGTGTTAGTGATTGATTCTACTACAGTTTGTACAACTACAGTAGCTTCTTTTTGAGAAATCTCAGCATTTTGTGCTACGTTTTTAATTAATTCTGTTTTGTTCATGTTTTTCACCTCATATGTAAATAATGCTATTTAAGTTGTTATTATAACGTATAAAACATTCGAGAACAAGTGTACGTACATATATTCGCAAAAAAAATGAAATTTGTAATATTTTTCAGGATATCTGTATAGTCGTTTTATTTAAGCGGATACAGATTTTTTCTTTAATTCAGTTTGCTCTTTATTGGAAGATAGTTTCTTATTATAGGATATGAAATAAGGTAACGCTACAAATAACATACCTCCTACTAAGTTTCCGAAGAAAACAAAAATGAAGTTTGGAAAATATTCAATCCAATTTAAATGACCAGAAAAAATTGCAGCTGGGATGACAAACATATTGGCTACAACGTGTTGAAATCCAATCGCAACAAAAGTCATAACAGGGAACCAAATGCCGATAATCTTTCCGATAAATTCTTTACTTCCCATACTGAGCCAAACAGCTAAACAAACGAGCCAATTACATCCGATTGCAGAAATGAAGGCTTGCAGTGGGGTATCTTGTAGTTTAGCTTGCGCAATAGAAACTGTTTTCGCTAAAAAAGCACCCTCTGTTAATCCAACGATATGACCGAAAAAATAAGCAACGAATACAGCACCTATGAAGTTGCTAAACGTAACAATGACTAAATTTCGAATGAAGTGAAATAAGTCAATTTTTTTGTGGAGCCACGCCATTGAAACGGTCATCATATTGCCAGTTACTAATTCACCACCTGCAAGAATAACGAGTATAAGACCGATAGGGAATACAGCAGCGCCTAGAAAACTAGTAAATGATCCCCAAGACTTTGGCATTGTTCCAATAACATGAATATCGAGTAAATACCCTAATGCTATGAAAGCACCGCCAAAAAAACCGAGAATTAGCATAGGGAGTAATGATAAATGCGCTTTTTTTCTTCCGGAATTCGCAGCAAGTTCCGTAATTTCTTCGGGTGTAAATACAGACATGAATAATCTCTCCTTAATAAAATGATAGAATGAATAGAAGGAACATTTTTAAGAATCTATGTATTATAAAAATATGTTATGTCTTCTGTATAAAATTGTAAAAGTGAATAGGGATGGAATTAGATATAGCTAACATTGTTCATGTTGTCACATTAATGTAACAATAAGGCTTTAAAGTACTTCTAGAGGTGAGAACATGAATACGCATCATGTAAAAAAAGAACAAAAAAAATCAATCATAAAAATATTTATAATCAGTTTCATAAGTATAGTAATGATTTCAGTAAGTTTGTATTTCTATGCGACAGAAATAGAACGAAAACTAGTAACAGTTACGTGGAATGAAATAGAAACATCGACAATTCCTAAAGAGTTTAATAATAAAAAGATATTGCAATTCTCAGATGTGCATTTAGGACCAGAATTTACACTGAAACAACTAGAAAATTTGGTGGAGAAGATGAATGCGTTACATCCAGATGTAGTAGTTTTTACAGGGGATTTAATAGATAAGTTTGGATCATATAAAGCCGAAAGAGAAGAAGCGAAAGGTATTTTACAAAAAATACATGCGCCCTTAGGGAAATATGCAGTGTATGGGAATCATGATAGGGGCGGGGGAGGTAGTTTATTTTATAAAAAGTATATGGAGGAAGCCGGTTTCTCTGTGTTAGTAAATGAAGTGCAAAAAATTAAAGCGGAAAACGGAAAGTATATTACAATATCAGGTTTGGATGATTTTTTATTAGGAAAGCCGCAAATAGACTCGACTTTAAAACATGTGAGACAAGAAGATTTCAATATGCTATTAGTACATGAGCCGGATGTTGTAGATAGAGTAGCTCGTTACCCAGTTGATTTTCAAATGTCAGGCCATAGTCACGGAGGACAAGTTCAAATTCCTTTTATAGGTCCATTAATTACTACAAAACTAGCTGAGAGCTATGTGGAAGGTATGTATGAATTAGAAGGGAAGAATAAGCCGTTACATTTATACGTAAATCGTGGTATTGGGACAACCCGAATGCCTGTTAGATTTTGGAGTGTACCTGAACTTTCAGTATTTGTGTTAAAGCAAAATAGCAACTAGACTATTCTAGAGTAGTAGGACTTTCAGAGAAAGTTCTCTTTTTTATTGATTAAACACAGAATATTATGTAACTTTTATTTAAAGTGTTAAAAAAGAAAGGAGAATTTCTATGATAGAAACATGGCATAAAGAATTGGAAAGTTTATATAACGAAATGGTTTCGTGGCGAAGAGATTTTCATCAATACCCAGAGCTATCGTTTCAAGAAATAGAAACACCGAAAAAAATAGCTAAAATCTTAAAAAGCTTTCATATTGATGTGACAACAGACGTTGGGGGAAGAGGTGTAATTGGCGTAATTGAAGGTGGAAAACCTGGGAAGACGATAGCGCTACGTGCTGATTTTGATGCACTACCTATCCAAGATGAAAAGCAAGTTTCATATAAATCAAAGATTCCAGGCGTAATGCACGCTTGTGGCCATGATGGACATACAGCAACACTTTTAGGCGTTGCAAAAATATTAAGTGACCATAGAGAACAGCTTTCTGGCAAAATAGTTCTTATACATCAACATGCAGAAGAGAAAGAGCCTGGCGGAGCAATTGCTATGATTAAGGATGGTTGTTTAGAAGGAGTAGATGTTGTTTTTGGTACACATTTATCTTCTCAGATGCCTTTAGGAGTTGTTGGAGCGAAAGCTGGAGCAATGATGGCGGCAGCTGATACTTTTGAAGTGAAGATTCAAGGGCGAGGCGGTCACGGTGGTATGCCGCATCATACTGTTGATGCTATTATCGTTGCAACACAAGTAATTAATCAGTTGCAACTTTTAGTGAGTCGAAAAATAGATCCGCTTCAATCTGCGGTATTAACAGTTGGTACGTTCCAGGCTGGTCAAGCGGATAATATTATTGCGGATACTGCTATATTTACAGGGACAATTCGGACGATGGATCCTGAAGTGAGAGAATTTATGGAGAAGGAATTTAAAAGAGTTGTTGAGGGGATTTGTCAATCTCTTCATGCTGAAGTTGATATTCAATATAAACGCGGCTATCCGATATTAATAAATCATTTAGATGAAACGAGTCATTTTATGGAGATTGCGAAACGAGATCTTGGAAGAGAAAGGGTCATTGAAGTACCACCGATTATGGGGGGAGAAGATTTTGCATACTACTTAGAACATGTTCCAGGAGCATTTTTCTTCACAGGTGCCGGTAATGAAGAAATAGGGGCAACATATCCACATCATCATCCTCAATTTGATTTTGATGAACGTGCGATGTTGGTTGGTGGTAAGTTGCTTTTAAGTCTTGTGAATAGTTATTTAAGAGATGGAAAAGAATTTCTTGAGACTTTAGATGTGAATACGATAAATTAATTTGCATAAATAAAAAGGACAATAGGTTGTAAAGGGATCTATTGTTCTTTTTTGCGTGGAAATAGTATCGAAATATAATCTATACAAAAAGTTATCTAGATTTATAATTTTCTCAACAATTTTGTATGGAAAATTATTAAACCTAATGTAATAATTTCTGTAGGAGCTTGCATTGCAATTTTAAAGTTCAGAATATTTTGATATATTTTGAAGTGTAGGACAAGGTTTTTCGCATAATACTCTTACATAAATTTCAAAATCAAGTTTGGAAGGGGATGTACAAGAGTTGGATAAAAATCTTAAGAAAGATCTCAAAATACGCCACATTAAAATGATCTCAATTGGCGGCGTAATAGGAGCTGGTTTGTTTGTCGGAAGTGGTGCAGTTGTGCATTCAGCAGGGCCAGGTTCTATCGTTTCATATGCATTAGCAGGACTTCTAGTTATTTTCGTTATGAGAATGCTGGGGGAAATGGCAGCTATTAATCCGACAAGTGGTTCGTTTGCAACATATGCACGAGAAGCAATCGGTCCCTGGGCGGGTTATACAATTGGGTGGCTATATTGGTTCTTCTGGGTAATTGTTATTGCAATAGAAGCTACAGCAGGGGCTGGTATCATTCAATACTGGATTCCACAAATCCCACTATGGTTATTAAGCTTACTATTAACAATTTTATTAACGTTGACGAATGTTTTTTCAGTGAAATCATTTGGAGAGTTTGAATATTGGTTTTCATTTATTAAAGTAATTAGTATTGTTTTGTTCCTATGCCTTGGTCTTGCTGTGATTTTAGGGTTTGTACCAGGAACGGAAGCACCTGGCACTTCAAATTTAGTAGGGCAAGGTGGATTTATGCCAAATGGTATAAGTTCGGTGCTGCTTGGAATTACCGTCGTTATATTTTCATTTATGGGATCAGAGATTGTTGCAGTAGCGGCTGGTGAATCTGCCGAACCTGTAAAAGCAGTAAAAACAGCAACAAATAGTGTAATTTGGCGTATTCTCGTATTTTTTATTGGATCTATCGCTGTAGTTGTTACACTCCTTCCTTGGAATTCAGCAAACATACTAAAAAGTCCATTTATAGCGGTGCTTGAACATATAGGAATACCAGCGGCAGCACAAATTATGAATTTTATCGTTTTAACAGCTGTCCTTTCTTGTTTAAATTCGGGCTTATATACGAACTCAAGAATGCTTTTTTCAATGGCAGAAAGAGGAGATGCGCCAAAGGCATTTTTGAAATTGAACAGTAGTGGTGTTCCAGTTCGGGCGGTTTTATTTGGAACTTTCTTTGCTTACATTGGAGTTGTTTTTAGTTACATATCTCCAGATAAAGTATTTTTATTTTTAGTGAATGCATCTGGCGGGATTGCGTTACTCGTTTATCTCGTTATAGCAGTTTCACATTTCAAGATACGTAAAAAAATGGGGAAAGTAGAACAACAAAATTTGAAAGTGAAAATGTGGCTTTTCCCGTATGTAACGTATGTTACAATTGCCGCTATTATAGCAGTTTTTGTTGCAATGGTTGCAATTGAATCTTTACGTTCACAAGCACTTTTAACGATGCTTGTTACTGTTCTTATTATAGTTTCTTATTTTATTTTTAATAGAAATAAAAATAGTTCGGTTTTGAATCCTAAAAGTGGGGATAAAGAACCCGTTCAATTCTAATTTCTTGTTTTCGAAGAAAGGTATATCCAATCATTGCTAGAAAAGATTCATATATTAAGTAAAGAAAAGAGTAATTACTATTGTCATAGTGAATATAAACTTTTTTCTTGACTTTTTATACGAAGGCGAGCAAAATGGTAAAAAAGGAAGGGGGGATGATGATGGAAGAGTACGTATTAGATCTGTATAACCTGTTATATACGACAGAATGGCAAGATATTGTTTCGTTTCTTGGGATAGTATTTTGTATGAAAATTATAATCGTATATGTGGAAGAGCAAGGTATGTTCTATTCCTTCTCATCCCCGTTCGAGTTGCAACGTGAGCCGTTGCTAAACTATGCCAATAGAAATGATGAACAAATTCCTTTTGTTATCTTCTTTATGATTCGTTTTATAACAGCGATTGTAAAGAAAAAGGAAAGTGACGATGAAGAGTGCCACTCAACTTGTAATATAGCGAACGTTTTTTAAGCTAAATACAAGGAGGAGATTTACATGTGGTTTCGATTTCTTATGATTGGTTTCTTTTCATTAACAGCAATTACATTAATGGGATATCAAGTGTCTGAAATTTTTCAAGCATATAGCAGTACGTTTTTTAACAAAAACTAATTGCATTGCTATTTGAATAATAAAGCGATAAAATCCTTCTTAAGAAGTATTGTTAAGAAGGGTTTTTTCTTTGCCTTGTCTTACTGTGTCAAACTATTGTCACATTTACACCGTGAATAATATGTTAAAATAGTGAGGTTAATTATACATATTTGAAAGAAGAGGAGTGACCAATTTGGTGGATCAATCAACAAATCAGAAAAGCTATGCTCCTATTGTGATAACGCTTTCTGTAATTGTAAACGCGATTATTTTATTTTTGTTCTTTGGACCTGTTGGCTATGAAGGAGAATTACATTTTGATGTAACTATCTTACCAATGTTAAATGCAATTTTTAATAGTTTTACGTTTGTATTTTTATTAGCAGCTTTATTCTCTATTATTAAAAAGAATGTAAAAATGCACCGTGGTTTTATTCTTGCAGCATTTACAACGACTTTATTATTTTGTGTGTCATATTTATCGTACCATTACTTGGCACCAGCAACGCATTTTGGAGGAGAAGGTTTCATTAAATATGTGTATTTCTTCATTTTAATTACACATATTATCCTTGCAGCGATTATCGTACCACTTGCTTTGTTCGCACTTGTATTTGGTTTTACGAATCAATTAACACGTCACCGTAAAATTGTACGTTGGACGATGCCGATTTGGTTATATGTAAGCTTATCTGGTGTTATTGTTTACTTAATGATCTCACCTTATTATCAATAAAAAATCCCAGCCTGAGGGCTGGGATTTTTTTGTTAAGCAAATTTGTTTGTGAAATTTAAAAAATATGGTATACAAAAGTATAGTTGCTTTTTATATGGAAGGGATGGTAAAGGTATATGCAAAATTTTGTATTTCGCAATCCAACAAAACTTATTTTTGGTAAAGGACAATTAGAGCAGTTAAAAACTGAAATTCCACAGTTCGGTAAAAAAGTTCTTCTCGTATATGGAGGAGGAAGTATTAAAAGAAACGGTATTTATGATAATGTAGTTTCTATTTTAAAGGATATAAATGCGGAAGTGTTTGAGTTGACAGGTGTTGAACCGAATCCTCGTGTATCAACTGTAAAGAAAGGGATTCAAATTTGTAAAGATAATGGAGTCGACTTTATTTTAGCAGTGGGTGGAGGAAGTGTAATCGACTGTACGAAAGCAATTGCCGCTGGTAGTAAGTACGATGGAGATGTATGGGACATTGTAACGAAAAAAGCATTTGCAAGTGAGACGTTACCGTTTGGTACTGTACTTACTCTTGCAGCAACAGGATCTGAAATGAATGCAGGATCTGTAATTACAAACTGGGAAACGAATGAAAAATATGGCTGGGGTAGCCCGGTTACTTTCCCACAGTTTTCAATCTTAGATCCAGTTCATACTGCGTCTGTACCGAAAGATCAAACAATTTACGGTATGGTAGATATCATGTCACACGTATTAGAACAATATTTTCATCATGGAACAAATACAGAACTACAAGATCGTTATTGTGAATCTGTTTTAAGAACAGTAATTGAAACAGCTCCTAAGCTTTTAAGTGATCTAGAAAATTATGAGCATAGGGAAACAATTTTATATTGCGGTACTATGGCGTTAAACGGCATTTTAGCGATGGGAGTAAAAGGAGACTGGGCAACTCATAATATTGAGCATGCAGTTTCGGCAATTCATGATATACCACATGGAGGTGGCCTAGCGATTTTATTCCCGAACTGGATGAAGCATGTTGTGGATGAGAATGTGAATCGTTTTAAACAGTTCGCTATTCGTGTATTCGATGTAGAAACAGATGGGAAGACAGATAAAGAGGTTGCATTAGAGGGAATTGAGGCGTTACGTCAATTTTGGACTTCAATTGAAGCACCGGTAACATTAGCTGATTACGCTATTGGAGAAAATGAAATTGACTTAATGGCGGATAAAGCGATGGCTTATGGTGAATTCGGTAACTTTAAAAAATTAAATAAAGACGATGTTCTTGCAATTTATAAAGCTTCTTTATAAGTAAATCGAGAGAAGAAACCTATTTGATTATTGTATCAAATAGGTTTCTTTTTTGTTGTTTATAACTGTTTGTGATTGTTAATGATTATTTTTGGTTGTTTGTGGTTGATTTTTGTGATCGTTTTCATTATACTGTAATCAAAGGAGAGGTGAATAAAATGTTAACTCCTGAACGTCATCAAATGATATTGCAACTTGTAAAGGAACAGAAAATTGTTAAATTGCAGCAATTAGTTGAAAGAACGGAAAGCTCTGAATCGACAATTCGTCGTGATTTAGCGCAATTGGAAAAACAAAGATTATTAAAAAGAGTTCATGGCGGTGCCTCTATATTAACTGGAAAAGGGCAAGAGCCAACGATGGTTGAAAAATCATCCAAAAACATTCATATAAAGCAACAAATTGCAAGGTTTGCGGCAAACTTGGTTGAACAAGGTGATTGTATTTATTTAGATGCAGGAAGTACGACTTTTGAAATGATTCCGTTTTTAATAAATAAAGATGTTACTGTTGTTACAAATGGTCTTATGCATATTGAAGCTTTAGTTGAAAATAACATTCGGGCGTATTTACTAGGCGGAATGATGAAGAGTAGGACGAAAGCTTTAATTGGTGCCATGGCACAGGAAAGTATGCAGAAGTACCGCTTTGATAAATGCTTTTTAGGAGCTAATGGTGTACATGAACAGTTAGGGTATACAACACCAGATCCAGAAGAAGCACTCTTGAAACAAATGGCATTAACATTAGCAAACGAAGGGTATTTCTTAATTGATGAAAGTAAATTTTCAGAAGTTGCGTTTGCGAAAATTGCAAATGTTGAAGAGGCAAGCATTATTACAAACCATTTAGAACTTGATTTAGAAAAATATAAAAGACAAACAAATGTAATTGAGGCTGATAAACAATGATCTATACAGTTACTTTAAACCCATCTATTGATTATGTAGTACAAGTTAATTTTTTCAGTTTAGGAACAGTAAACCGAGCAGAGAAAGATATGAAGTTTCCTGGAGGAAAAGGGATTAATGTTTCTCGCGTTCTTCATCGCTTAGGTGTTGGAAATGTAGCACTCGGATTTACGGGTGGATTTACCGGTCAATTTATTAAAGATGTATTACAGACGGAAGGTGTAACAACAAACTTCGTCCAAGTAGACGGAGATTCTCGAATTAATGTGAAAATAAAAGGACAAGAAGAAACAGAATTAAACGGACAGGGTCCTAGTGTGACAGATGAGCAATTTGGGCAGTTAATGAAAAAAATCGAAAGTATGCAATTTGGAGATTGTGTTGTACTAGCTGGAAGTGTACCAGCTTCTATTCCAAATACCTTTTATGAATCAATCGCAGCGTTTGGAGCAGAAAAAGGTATTCGTGTAGTAGTAGATGCAAGTGGTAGTGCGCTGCAGCATGTAATTAAAAATAAGCCGTTTTTAATAAAGCCAAATCATCATGAACTTGGTGAGTTATTTGGAGTGGAGATTTCAACAGTAGAAGACATTTTACCGTATGGAAGAAAATTAATCGAACAAGGTGTACAGCACGTTATAGTATCAATGGCAGGAGATGGAGCTTTATTGTTTACGGCAGAAGGTATATATGAGGCGACTGTTCCGAAAGGCATTGTTATTAACTCAGTTGGGGCAGGAGATTCTCTTGTTGCAGGATTTGTAGGGGAATATGAACAAACAAAAGATATTGAAAAGGCATTTCAATATGGCGTTGCAACAGGGAGTGCAACAGCATTTTCAGCAGATTTATGTACAAAGGAAAAAGTAGAAGAATTATTGTCGCAAGTAATTGTTACAAAGCGATAGGGGGAAGCAACATATGAAAATTACAGAACTATTAAAAAGGAATACAGTCATTATGAATTTGACAGCTTCAAATAAAGAAGCTGTCATAGATGAATTAGTTGAGAAATTAAGTGGTGCCGATCGTTTAAATAATAAGGCTGAATTTAAAGAAGCTATTTTAAAGCGAGAGTCCCAAAGTACGACTGGAATTGGGGAAGGTATTGCAATACCTCATGCGAAGACGAGGGCAGTTAAGCAACCATCGATTTGTTTTGGTAGAAGTGTAAGCGGTATCAACTATGAATCGCTTGATGGACAGCCGGCACATCTGTTTTTTATGATCGCTGCGAGTGAAGGGGCAAATAATACTCATTTAGAAACGTTATCTCGTCTCTCTACGTTATTGATGGATGAAGGGTTTCGCAAGCAATTGTTAGAAGCGAAGGATGAGGATGAACTTCTCCGTTTATTTGATGAAAAAGAGAATGAAAAAGAAGAAGTTGAAGTAGCAAAGCCGGAAGGGAATGAACCATACGTATTAGCTGTTACAGCTTGTCCGACTGGTATCGCTCACACATATATGGCTGCGGATAGTTTAAAAGCAAAAGCAGCAGAGTTAGGGATTGCGATTAAAGTTGAAACGAATGGATCAACAGGTGTAAAGAACGGTTTAACGAAAGAAGATATTAATCGTGCAACAGCAATTATTGTCGCTGCAGATAAACAAGTAGAAATGAACCGTTTCGCTGGAAAGCGTGTCATTCAAGTGCCAGTAGCTGATGGTATTAGAAAAACTGAAGTCCTTCTTAATAGAGCTGTAAAACAAGATGCGCCAATCTTTAAAGGTGTAGAAGAGAATGGGAAGACAGAAAGTGTAGAGAAAGAAAAAGGATTAGGAATTTATAAGCATTTAATGAGCGGTGTAAGTAATATGCTTCCGTTTGTTGTTGGCGGTGGAATTTTAATAGCGCTAGCGTTTTCGTTTGGTGGTATAAAGGCGGAAGGTCCATTAGCTGAATTGTTCATGTCTATTGGTGGAGGGAAAACAGGGGCGTTTTTATTCCTTGTACCAATTCTAGCTGGATTTATTGCGAGTTCTATTGCTGATCGTCCTGGTTTTATGCCTGGTGTTGTCGGAGGATTTTTAGCGGCACATGCGAATGCTGGATTTTTAGGTGGATTAATTGCTGGTTTCTTAGCTGGATATGTTGTTTTAGGATTGAAAAGATTATTTTCAGGATTACCGGCACAGTTAGAAGGAATTAAACCTGTTTTGTTATATCCAGTCTTTGGGTTGTTAATTACAGGAGTTGTAATGCAAAAAGTAGTAAATCCACCTGTAGTAGCATTAAATGAAATGTTAACAGGATGGTTAAATGGTTTGAACGGTACAAATGCTATATTACTAGGTCTTATTTTAGGTGGTATGATGGCAATTGATATGGGTGGTCCAATTAATAAAGCGGCATTTACATTTGGTATTGCTGCAATAGAAGCGCAGAACTTTGGAGTGCACTCTGCTGTTATGGCTGGTGGTATGGTACCTCCACTTGCAATTGCATTTGCAACTACATTCTTTAAATCGAAGTTTACAGAAGCGGAACGTAAATCTGGTTTAACAAATTATATTATGGGAGCATCGTTTATTACAGAAGGTGCAATTCCATTTGCAGCTGCAGATCCGATTCGAGTAATTGTAAGTTGTGTTGTTGGTTCAAGTATTGCGGGTGCGTTATCTATGTTATTCCAAATTACATTACCGGCGCCACATGGTGGGTTGTTTGTTATAGCATTAGTAAATAAACCGTTGCTATATATTTTCTCTATATTAATTGGAACGATTGTTTCAGCGGTTATGATAGGTGTTTGGAAAAAGAAAGTTAAATAAATGATAAAAGGGACAGCTAATAGGAGTTGTTCCTTTTTTATTACAAAAAAGTAGGTTAATAGTTGGAGAATGATGAATTTTGGTAAAAGATGTAATGAAACGTGATTTTTTTGTAACAAAACAGTAATACTGTAATTTTTTCTGGAAAAGATTCTCATGCTCCTATGTGGAAAATATATGAAAACTATTGGGGATTCTATTGGAAATGCACTTTATGAATATGGAAATTTATGTTACAGCTCATTAATCATATATTACGAATGCTTTGTAATTGTGTGATTTCTAAAAATCCCCAAAATCTGTTGCTATAATGAAAATACGAAAACAAAGCAAATGGAGGCTATTCATGAAAAAATTATTAGGTATAGCAACAGCAGCAGTTTTTGGTCTTGGGATTTTTGCAGGTTCTGCAAAAGCGGAAACGATTGTAACAACGGATGTATTAAATGTTAGAGAAAACCCAACTGTAGAATCAAAACTTGTAGGTAAAATGTTAAGTGGAAATAAATTAGATGTTATAAATACAGAAAACGGATGGTCAAAAATTAAATTAGACGGTAAAGAAGCGTTTGTAAGTACTGAGTTTACGAAAAGTACTTACTATGTAACAGCAAACGTATTAAACGTTCGTACTGGTGCAAATACGGATTCAGAAATTCTTGGCACGCTAAAAAAAGATGACGTGATTGAAACGACAAATCAAGTGCAAAACGAATGGTTACAATTCGAATATGGTGGGAAAGCGGCATATGTTCACGTACCATTTTTAACAGGTACAGCACCTGTTGTTGAAAGAAAAGAAATTCCAGCTCAAACTGAAGCACCAACTAAGGTGAAAACGGCGGTTAAAAATGATACGGCAGTTAACAGGAAAGCACCTGCTAAGAGTGAAGAATCAAGTAAACCAGTAGCGCAGGCGAAGCAAACAGCTAAACCGGCAGCTAAACCAGTGGCGAAATCTACTGAAACAAGTGCACCGGCTGGTGGTCGTGAAATAACGGTAGAAGCGACAGCGTACACAGCGAATCCAGGTGAAAATGGCACATATGGTGGTCGAGTGTTAACTGCAATGGGTCATGATTTAACAGCGAATCCAAACATGAAAGTTATTGCTGTTGATCCGAAAGTAATCCCTCTTGGATCAAAAGTATGGGTAGAAGGGTATGGAGAAGCAATTGCTGGAGATACTGGTGGCGCGATTAAAGGAAACCGTATTGATGTTTTAGTTGGTTCAGATAGTAATGCGGATAGTTGGGGTCGTAAATCCGTTAAAGTGAAAGTTATACAATAATTTAGCTGTATTAAAATAAAAAATGGCTGCTTGAAAATGTCTAAGCAGCCATTTTTTTATTAAAGATTATTAAAAAGGGTAAATTGTTTTACCTGTAATAATTTTATACGCGCTGCAAAATTGAGTTTGCATGTACTCAACATTTTTATTTTCTGGATGTAACGTCGTTTCTTGAAGGGTAGAATGAAAGGAACGTAGTAAACAATTTAAGGCAAAGTATAATTCTTCTTGTGAACAATTTTGTTCTTTTGTAGCAGTAGCTAAAATGAGCTCTTTTATTAATGATGAAAAAGCGATAGTGGTTTGCTTCATAGTCATTGCACCCTCTCCGAGCTATTTTTAATCATGTATATGCTAAATTGGACAAACTATGTTCTTTTTTTATATATATAATTTCATGTACCGAATTCAAAGAACTTGCAATCACACCATTAAAATTGGTAAGATTGGGTATAATGATTAGATGGAGTACATTACATAAAGAGAGTTGAATGATATGGGAGAAGTGCAACGTGAAAAAGTTGCTGTCATAATTGGACCCACTGCTGTTGGGAAGACGAAGTTAAGTATCGATCTTGCAAAAGCGTTGAACGGTGAAATTATAAGTGGTGATTCCATGCAGATCTATCGCACGATGGACATTGGAACTGCAAAGGTAACAAAAGAAGAGATGGATGGAATTCCACATTATATGGTCGATATAAAAGATCCGGAAGAATCATTTTCAGTTGCGGAATTTCAAGAACGTGTTCGTAAACATATTCGAGAAATTACAAAGCGTGGTAAATTACCAATTATAGTTGGGGGAACCGGTCTTTATATACAATCTGTTTTATTCGATTATCAGTTTACAGATGATGCTGGTGATGCTACATACCGAGAACAAATGGAAAAGTTAGCTTTAGAACGTGGTGTGGAATATGTACATAAAAAATTGCAAGAAGTAGATCCAGAAAGCGCGGAGCGTATTCATGCAAATAATGTGCGACGTGTCATTCGTGCGTTAGAAATTTTCCACACGACGGGCGAAAAAATGAGTGATCAACTTAAAAAACAAGAAAACGAGTTATTATATGATGTTTCATTAATTGGCTTGACAATGGATCGAGAAATGCTATACGATCGCATTAACTTACGAGTGGATTTAATGATGGAACAAGGTTTATTAGAGGAAGTAGAAGGGCTGTATAATAGAGGGATGCGAGATTGTCAATCTATTCAAGCGATTGGGTATAAGGAGATATATGGTTATTTTGAGAATCGTGTCTCTTTAGAAGAAGCGGTGTCACAATTAAAGACGAATTCACGCCGTTATGCCAAACGTCAATTAACATGGTTCCGCAATAAAATGGATGTCGCATGGTTTGATGTTACGGATGGTGAAAAAACGTCAGAAATTTTACGATACATAGAAGGAAAGTTACAACTAAAGTCGAATAATATTAAGTAGAGAAAAAGAGGAGGATTCGACATGAAGCAATCAATCAATATTCAAGATCAGTTTTTAAATCAACTCCGTAAAGAGAATACGTTCGTTACGCTGTACTTATTAAATGGTTTCCAGCTTCGTGGATTAATTAAAGGATTTGATAATTTTACAGTCCTACTGGAAACAGAAGGTAAGCAACAGCTTATTTATAAACATGCAATTTCTACATTTGTACCTCAAAAAAATGTTTCAATTGAATTAGAGTAGTAATGAATTATTGTACATAATAAAAAAGAGCGAGTTTCTCGCTCTTTTTTTATTTGCTTTAAACAATAAATAGTGAAATTTAAGCGATTCTAAATATAGTAAGACGGATGTTAGTGTTTCCTGTTGCAGGGATCGTAATCTCGTTAAGAGTAGATTGGACAGAAATGTTTGTTCCAGCAGCTAATGTTTCGATTGTAGTAAATGAAAGTGAGTCGCCTATTAGATTTGAAGAGAAGTTGTCAGTAGCAACTGCTCCATTAATTGAAATTCCTACTCCAAGTGGAGCGCATCCTGGCGCAGTTGTAGAAATAGATACGCTAATTACATAAATACCAGCGTTAATAACAGTAACTGTATTTGTGCCGTTAAAGATAATGTTGTTTACGTTAATTGCAGTGCTAAAAATAAAGTTATTAAATTGGAGTACTGTTTGTTGGATGTTGTTTGTTACAACGATTGTCGCTACTGGGAAGTTAGGTCCAGTAGGTCCGGTAACTCCTATACCAGTAGCACCCGTTGGTCCTTGAACACCTTGAGATCCAGTGGCACCGGTAGCACCTGTGTTACCCTGAACACCTTGAGGTCCAGTGGCACCAGTAGCACCCGTGTTACCTTGAGTACCTTGAGGTCCAGTAGCACCCGTGTTACCTTGAGTACCTTGAGGCCCAGTAGCACCCGTGTTACCTTGAGCACCTTGAGGTCCAGTAGCACCCGTGTTACCTGGACCACCTTGAGGTCCAGTAGCGGCCGCGTTCCCAGGACGCCGTGGGGGGGCGCGAGAGGGGGGGGTGG